>JAEXDQ010000001.1 GCA_023401595.1 Spirochaetota bacterium | reverse complement strand
TTATCTATAGCGTTCCATAGGGCAACAGTATTGAATTCACTGCTTCCTTAAGAGTAACACTCTCTATTTAATCACTGTTTTCCCTTTTGTCAATTTCTTTCTTCAACACAGACAGGATAAGTTCCTTTAGGATTCAGTTTTCTGTATTCCACGGGGGGGGTATCTCCAAGAGATTCCTTACGCCTCTTCTCATTGTAAATCGGAATAAACCACTCGGCTCTTGCTGCTAGGCTTCTTACAGGGATCTTCCGCTGCGTAACATTAGACTTCCCAAAGTAAGCATAAAGAGCTTCTGTCTTGAATACTGCGTTAAAGGATTCGATCCTGGCGTTGTCAAAGCAGTCTCCTGAGGTTCCCATGCTCTGCCTTATACCCAATGACAGTAAAAGCTCTCTATAGGCATAGGAGTTGTAAGTGGAACCTGCATCGGTATGTATGATCACGCCTGCAGTAATGCCGATCTCCTTTCTCAGCAGCTCAACGGTGTCCACGCATAAAGCAGTATTGCAGTGCTCTCCAATCATCCAGGCCAACAGCTCCCCGTTGAACAGGTCTTCTATCGTATTCAGATACCAGGTCTCATCACAGCCTATGAGATAGGTTATATCGCATACGAATCTCATCCTTGGCTCCAGTGCGAAGAAATCCCTGTGTATCAGGTCTGGAGGGGCATTGTCCTTAAGCTCTCTTCTTGTCAGATAGTATTCCTCGCTGAAATGCTTTCCGCGGACAGCAGAGAGCACTTTCGCATCCCCCATGAGTTTCAGTATTTTCTTCTCCCCTAGCTTTATTCCGTAGTCATCATTAAGACGATGCTTCATCTTCCTATAGCCTAATGAGTTACCATATGCTTCCTGCAATGAGCATATGATGGCAGTGACTTCCAGGTCTGTTAGTTCCTTCTTTGTGGGGCCTTTCTTCCTCTGGTAGAAGCTCTTGGGCGCCACACCTGCAATGGTGCAGAGACGCTTTACGTTTTTCCTTCCTCCTTCGACGAGTATCCGGATGGCCTTGATTCTTTTTTTTTATCGATTTTATCAGGATCAGCCCCGATAAGCTTATACAATGTTTCCAGGTATGCGATCTTATCTTCTTGATAAGCTATCTTCCTGCGCAGGTCTTTATTCTCTCTTGCCAGTTCTTCGGGGTTTGTCTTTGCTGCCATGAGTACTCCATCAGGAAAAGGATCCTCGGCTCTGAGCTTCTTGCTTTCCCTTTCTTTCATGAGTTTAGCATACTCCGAGTCTGTTTTCATTCTTTCTTTGTGAATCCAGTTTTTTAAAGAACTAAAAGCAATTCCCATCTCGAGGGAAACTTGCCTAATGGATTTTCCGCTTTTAAGAGCATACTGAACGGCAGTATTCTTTTCTGCCTCACTTCTGATTTTGTACTTCATCTTCTCTCCTTCTGTTACCTTCTCGGCATCAGTGGAGAAAAAAGTGTTACTTAAATCGGGGGCAGATCATGACCCTAGAGTGAGCCTAAGTTGAGCCTAAGTTGAGCCTAAGTTGAGCCTAAGTTGACCCTAAGTTGACCCTAACAGGTAGGTTCTTTTGCAGGTAGTCTATGCACCCTCGGGTTCCCGCATAGACGGGCATCTTGAACTGTCTGCGGTTGAGTACGAAATCATCATCATAGACGAAAGGGCTTCCATCGACGTACTCCATCAGCATACCTTCATGGAGCAGTACCGCATGGGCCGAAGCTACGTCCCACACGTAGCAGGGTTGGTTGACGCACGCCTCGAAATGCGGATAGATCACTGGCGCGAGCAGGTGGATGATACTGCTGCCGAAGGTTCTGACCTTGCCGTGAAACCGGGAGAAATCGACATGTTGCTGCCCGCTGGTCCCCATCGTTACCTGGGTCGGCGTATCTTTGTCGCCCCGCAACACCAGCGGACGGCCGTTGACCAGCGTATGTTCCGCGCCAGGATCCAGACGGACGAACAACTCATCGCAACCGACGCCCCAACGGGGGGCGTCGATCATCGCCCCGACCGGAGTCCGCGTGGAGTCGAGTATACCAAGAGCGACCGCCCAGGAAGGCAGGCCTTGGCTGTAGACATCCGTACCGTCGATCGGATCCAGCACGAAAGTACAAGGAGCATCGTCCCGCCAAGGGGTCAACGTCTCTTCGCTGATGATGTTCGCGTCTGGGAACAACCTGCCCACCAAATCGAGTATCCGTCTGGACACCTCAAGATCGGTTTCCGTTATGACCGTGCCGTCGGATTTGTAGTCGCGGTGGATATTCTGTTGCACCTGTCGGGCATATACGCCGCAGGCACGTACTTCATCGGCCAATATATTCAACTTTGCCTTGTCCAAAGAGATGCCCATTGCTTGCAAACCTTCTTGTTGATGTGATAGGGTTATGGCGCTTATGCAGACACAAATCGCCACATCAGTTCAATCGTATATCAAAAACAGCGATGCTTACAAGAGCTATTGCAAGGACGGCCGCGTTCCGTTATCCGTGGAAGGCTTGGATGGCTATCCTCTGGCGGAGAGCCTGCGTCTGTTCGCCAGAAAGTCCGCGGGTAGGGTGTGGGCGGTCTGTTCAACGGAAGACTCAGCACTGCAGGTGATGAAGGACGGCGGACTTGTCGCCGGGGGAGGTTCAAAGACCTCCAAGACGGAGAAAGCGAGCAGGAACGCGCAGATCCAGGGGCTGCCCGAGGATACGCCCTTCTACTATATACCTTCCAGCGGCAAGACATTGTACAGCCCGTGGGAAGGCAGTCAACGCGAATACGAACAGATGCACAGGCTCGCTACAGTATATGAAGCCCGGCAGGGCGTCATCGTCACCCATCTCAGGGCGTTCGTATCTCCTGTCGTTTCCCCCAAGGCGATAGCAGATTCCTCATTGGAGCTTGTGGTCAACGCTTCTTTCGACCCGTCTTCGATTGCCGAACGACTGTCAGAAGGCGGATATTTCCGTTCCCCAAGTACCGGTACTCCCGGAGAATTCTCCATCAGAGGCGAAGTAATCGACGTCTTTCCCCATGAACAGGAATTTCCTGTTCGGATCTACGCCGACTGGGACCGGATCGACCGTATCTGCCTGTACGATCCGATCAGCCAGGAGACGATCAAGAGCCTCGGACGGGTCAAGATCAGCATCCTCGGCGAACAGAACGAAGTGACACTCGGTTCGATCGAGCCGTACATCGACAAGAACGACTATTTCTTTTTCATAGGGGACGAACGCCTGGAGACCTCCTTCCACTCTCTGGAAGTCGAGGCGAAAGCCCTGTACCGGACGGCGTTCCAGGCTGACAGGAACGCCGCGAAACCACAGGAAATCCTGTTCGATTATCTTTCCTTCAAGGAACGGTGGAACCGGAGCGTCACCATCATCGACATCGCCCGCCAAAGACATGATAGCTTCCGGTTCGATATTGAAGGCCCACGGTCGTATTTCGGCAACTTCACGATGCTGCGCGAAGAACTGGGGCAGCTGACGGCGAACGGTTGGAAGATAACGATCTTCACCGGTACGGAGCTTCAGCACAAACGATTGGCCCAGATGTTGCAGCAGTTTCCCGACATCGAATATGTGGAACGTGAAATATCCGGCGGTTTCGCCATATCCTCCCTCAAGGTGATCGCCGTCTGCGACCATGAGATATTCGGACGGAGGAAGCAGGTCGTCAAGACGCTGCACCATGTCCAGTCCAGCCCCCTTGATTCGTTCGTCGATCTGAAGGAAGGCGACTATGTCGTCCATGTGAACTACGGCATCGGCCGGTTCGTCAAGATCGACCGGGTCAAGATGGGGGACAAGGAACGGGACTACATCAAGATCCTTTACGCCGGCGACGAGCATCTGTACGTGCCGATTGAACAGGCTAACCTGATCCAACGTTACATCGGTAGCGAAGGCGGCGTCCCGAAACTCGACAAGCTTGGGGGCCAAGGGTGGGAGAACAAGAAAGCCAAAGCCCGCAAGTCCGCGGAGGAGCTGGCTGGCCGGCTGATCAAGCTCTATGCCCGGCGAAAGAACACCATGGGCTATCCGTTTGCCAAGGACACCGACTGGCAGCTGCAGTTCGAGGCGTCCTTTCCGTTCGACGAGACTGAGGACCAGCTGACCTGCATCGATGAAATCAAGCAGGACATGGAGAGCCCGATCGTCATGGACAGGCTCGTTTGCGGCGACGTCGGCTATGGAAAGACGGAAATCGCCTTTCGTGCCGCGTTCAAGGCGGTGATGAGCGGCAAGCAGGTGGCATTCCTCGCCCCTACGACGATTCTCGCCGAACAGCATTATTCCAATTTTCTCAAACGGCTCGGGGATTTTCCCGTCAAGGCCGCGCAGCTGTCCCGTATCGTACCTAAGAAAGAACAGACGAAGACCTTGAAGCTGCTTGCGTCCGGCGGCGTAGATATATTGTTCGGGACGCACAGGATTCTCCAGAAGGATGTGGCCTACAACGATCTCGGACTGTTGATCGTCGATGAGGAACAGAGGTTCGGGGTCAAGGACAAGGAGAAGATCAAGGAGCTGCGCACCTCGGTCGATTCGCTTTCCCTGTCGGCGACGCCGATACCCCGCACCCTCTATATGTCGTTGCTCAAGATCCGCGACATGTCGCTGCTCACGACGCCGCCGATCGCCAGAAGACCGATCAGGACGGTCATACAGCATTTCGACGAGGACATGGTCGAACGGGCCATCCGGTTCGAGGTCGCCCGTGGAGGGCAGGTGTTCTATCTGCACAACAGGATCGAGACGTTGGACGAAGTCGTCGTCAGCCTGCAACGCAGGATGCCGGAACTGATCATAGAAAGCGCCCATGGACAGATGGATAGCGCCGAGCTGGAAGATACGATGCGAAGATTCGTCCACGAGGGCATTCAGGTGCTTGTCGCGACGACGATCATTGAGAACGGTATCGACATTCCCAACGTGAACACGATCATCATCGACCGGGCCGACATATATGGAGTGAGCCAGCTGTACCAGCTGCGTGGACGGGTAGGGCGTAGCGACAAGGAAGCGTACGCCTATCTGTTCTATCCCGAAGCCACCGCGTTGAGCGAGCTCGCCGTCAAGCGGCTGAAGGTGATCAGCGAGCATACCGAACTCGGAGCGGGATTCAAAGTCGCCATGAAGGACATGGAGATACGGGGGACGGGCAATCTGCTGGGGCGTGAGCAGAGCGGGCAGATGTCGTCTGTCGGACTGGACATGTACTTGCGGATATTGGACGAGACCATCGCCGACCTGCAGAAAAGCGGGGACGCCGAAAGCCAGAAGGAAGTGTTCCTTGAGCTGGACTACAGCGGGTTCATTCCAGACACATACATCAAGGCTCCTTCGGTCAAGTTCGAGGTCTATAAAAAAATATCGTCCATTCAGGATGAGGAACAGCTGCAGTCTCTCACCGCCGAACTCGAGGACCGGTTCGGGCAGATGCCGGAGGAGGTCGCGAACCTCCTCTATATCGCCGAGCTCAAGATTATCTGCCGCAAGCTGTCGATCTATCATCTGGCGGAGCGCAACGGCGTCGTGACGATTGAGTTCTCCCGTCTCGCCAGCCTGTCGATCGACAGGGTGATTGAATTGATCAGGCTGTCGGGAGGCAAGGTCAGGATAGACGCCAAGCGGATGAATTTCATGGAGATGCGTACCGACGCCGTTTCTCTGAAGGACAAGGCATTGTTCATATTGGAAAAACTGCAGCGCCTGGCGTAGCGTCCCGGACATGTCCGACCATCGCCCGGGGGCGCGGGAATCGGTTCGATACCTCGCGCCGTGATTCGACATTGCATGATTTGGAGCGTATACGATGAGAGAACGACAGACGGATGTATTTGACGATATTCCCGAATTAGGGAGAGTGGAGAACCGTCCTTCGGATGAGCGGCGCGAAATCAAAAGCTATGTCTTGCGCGGCAGTCATCTCCATGCGTTCCAGATCGACGCGCTGAGGAATTTCTATCCGATATACGGAATCCCTTACCGGAATGAAAGACTTGATTGGAAAGCCGTGTTCGGCAACGACAATCCCGTCATCATCGAAATTGGATTTGGAATGGGCGACAGTACCGCCCGCATCGCGCAGGATCGCCGGCAATATAACTATCTGGGTATCGAGGTGTTCCTGTCGGGGGTGGCCAAGCTGCTGCATGAATGCGGAACGCGCCCCCTGTCGAACGTCAGGGTGATGCGCTTCGATGCGGTCCAGGTGCTGAAGGACATGGTCGCCGATGGTTCCGTAGCAGGTTTCCACATTTTCTTTCCCGACCCGTGGCCCAAGAAACGGCACCAGAAAAGGCGGCTTGTACAGGTTCCTCTTGCCGAGCTGATGTGTGCTAAGCTCGCTCGCGGAGGATATGTCTACTGTGTGACCGACTGGAAGGAATACGCGGACCAGATGCTTGAAGTCTTCGCCCAAGTACCGGGACTTCACAATCCCTATGGCGGCTTCGCCACGCCTCGCCCATGGCGTCCTACTACCAAGTTCGAACAGAAGGGCCTTGCCAAGGACTATGAAATCAACGAGGTATGGGCGGAGAAGGTGTGACGTCCCGCCTTCGGGCCTGCGCGGGACTCCCGCTTGGGGCTGATAGACAAAAAAGACCGCCGTTCCATCCTTTCGGATTTTCCGGCGGCCATCCTGTCTGCTGACGTTTTACGTTGCCTATTGGTCGGCTTCCTGAGCGGCCTTCGCAGCCTTGATGACGTCGTCGGCGAGCTTGCCGTTGAGCGTCTCATAGTGGTCGAATTCCAATTCATAGGAACCGGTGCCGCTGGTCATCGATTTCAGCTCGATGGCATAGTTGAGAAGCTCCGCTTGAGGCACTTCCGCCTTGACTTTCTGGATATGTCCCATGTCGTCCTGTCCGAGTACCCGACCCCGTTTGCCGGAGAGGTCCGACAGGATATCGCCCAGATAGTCGTTCTCGACATAGACGAACAGCTTCACATACGGTTCAAGAAGTACCGCGCCTGATTTTTCAAGCGCCGCCCTCATTGCTCCCTTCGCCGCGAGCTTGAACGCCATTTCCGAAGAATCAACCGGGTGTTCCTTACCGTCGATCAGGGTCACGCCGATATCGACCAACGGATAACCTGCGAGGAAACCTTCCTCCATCGCCTCGTGCAGACCTTTTTCAATACCTGGAATATACCCTTTTGAAACAGAGCCGCCCTTGATCGCGTTGGTGAAGGTATAATACAGGCCCCGTTCGACCGGTTCGATTTCTATCAAGACGCGGGCGTACTGTCCATGTCCGCCGGATTGCTTCTTGTGCGTGTACTCGGCGATTCCCGATTTCTTGGTGATGGTCTCGCGGTATGCGATCCGGGGCAGCTTGGTGTTGATCTGTATCTTCTGTTTTTCCTTGATGCGGTCAAGGATCATGTTGATATGCAGTTCACCCATGCCGGAAACCGTATTCTCTTTGGTTTCTTCATTATACGCGACGCGGAAAGTCAGATCCTCCTCAGTCACCTTGTGAAGGGCCTCGTTCATCTTGTCTTCGCTCTTCTTGTCGCTTGCGCTGATTGCCAAGGCGTAGATGGGCTGGGGCAGGTTGAGCGGCTTGAATACGAACTTCATGTCCGCGGAGGCCAGCAGAGTCGCGTTCGTGGAAGTGATGTTGCTTTTTGCTATGATGCCGATATCACCCGCCACCAAAGCCGTGGCTTCCACAAGCTTCTTGCCGACGGCGCGGTACAACTTGCCGGCTTTTTCCTTTTTGGAGATTCCCGGGTTGTAAAGCTCACTGTCCGCGGTGATGGTTCCTCCCGCGACCTTGATGAAACTCAGTTTCCCTGAGAACTGGTCGATGGTCGTCTTGAATACATAAGCGCTGGCGGGCGCGTCCTGGGAAATCGTCAGATCCTGTTGCTGACCTTCGGCGTCAAGGATCATCTCCTTCTTGCCGTCGGGGTTGGGGAAGTTGTTCTTGATGAAATTGAGCAGCGATATCAGGCCGGAGCCTTTCGCGGAACTACCACAGAATACCGGTACCACACGGTTGTCGTTCAGTCCCTCGCGGAGACCTCTGCGGATTTCATCGGCGTTCAACGTCCCTTCCTCGAAATATTTTTCAATCAGGTCGTCTGCGCCTTCCGCGGCGGATTCAATCAGGATCAGACGGTATTCTTCAACATAGTCGTTGTAGTCGGCTGGGATGGGACCTGCCGTTTCTTTGCCGTCCGCTCCAAGGAAATACGCCTGGTTCTCGATCAGGTTGATGACGCCCTTGAAGTTTTCCCCGTCGCCCATGGGCACGGTGACAGGAACGAACGATGAATCGAACTCTTCCTTCAAATCTGTGAGAACCGTTTTATAATCAGCACGTTCCCGGTCCATCTTGTTGATGAATACCGCACGTGGTTTGTTTCTGTTGTTTAGGCGGCGCCACAGCTTGATCGTTTCAATCTGCGCGCCATCGCGAGCGTCTACCAACATCAGGGCCGCTTCGCAGGAACGGAATCCGCAGATGGCTTCGCCGATGAAGTCCGCGGTTCCCGGTGTATCTATCGCATTGAGTATTTTGCCGTCCCAGGTCATGGAAGCCAAGGAGGAGTGGATGGAAATCTTACGGGCGATTTCTTCTTCTGTGTAGTCACTGGTCGTCTTTCCGCTGTCGATTGACTCTGCCCGGGAAATAACGCCACTGTAGAACAGCATCTGTTCCAACAATGAGGTTTTCCCGGTACCGTTGTGGCCCACGATGGCTAGATTCCTCAAGTCGGTACTGGTTACACTCATATCTTTCCTCCTTGCCCGAAGCTTTTGGGGCGACGTCGGTAACGGCGCGTGCCTTTGAGCTTCACCGCAATAATACTTGCCGGAATTCCGATGGAACTCCATCATCGGAAAACGATTCAGCAAATTCGTTTCGGAAACTTTCCGGCGTCCTATGTTTTGAAATCATGCGATTCCATGCATAGGACACATTTCTAATATGGTATGCCGACATATCGCAGTTGTCAAAAACTTTTTTCACTTGAGGGGGTGTTTGAGGGTCTTAATAGCAAAATGTACGCTACAAGACGTATTCGGCGCATGACGACCATTGCGTTTTGGACGCAGTACTGCCTTCGCATCGGGAAAACGCATGTTCCTTTCTATCGATGCGGCCGTCTGACGGTCCTCTGCGCCCCGGGGAGATTCTCGGAGCGTTCGACCCTGCGCATAAGAAAAACCTCCCTGGTCAGGCCAGGGAGGCTGGAAATTGCTTGTCAGTCAATTTCATGGAAAAGTTTGTCGATAAGATCGCCGACCTGTTGCTTGAATTTGTACGCCAGCTGATCGGTAGCATTGCAATCTCCCGGGAGTTTATCCCCGTTTTCACAGAAGAAGGTCCAGCTGGGAGCCCCCATTGCATTCGAAATCTTTTCTATCGTTGAAAAGGACGGTGCCTTCCGCGAAGTCTCAATCTCCGTAACGAAAGAAGTCGATACTCCGATTTTCTCAGCGAGCTGAGCCTGGGTAAGACCTAGTTTCCGACGCCTTTCTTTCAAATTCCGAGCAAAGATGTCTTGCAAATTATAGGTTCGAGCCATACGTGTTACTCCTCGTTAGTATAATTAAATTATAGTCCCATATGGTGTCATAGCGAAATAAACTGTCAGCGAATTAATCTGACCTTCGGCAAGAAAGTTGTAGGAATTGTATTGATTTGTATTTTTTTCTTGCAAATTAAAAGTACATTTATAGTCGATGCAAGTCAAGTTTTTTCAAAAAAAACACTTAGGGAGTATTTTTGCGTTATGGCGAGGCGCTCGGATACAGAACGACGGAACGAGACCGCCGCACGGATCGTTCAATTCATGCGGCAGCCTTGTCCAAGCCGTTCCCTTTGCCCGTTCCGTCAGGCTTTCGGCGCGTAGTGGGAAAACTCCATTGAGAACGTCCCTCGGCCCTGGGTGGAGGAGCGCAGTGCGGTGGAGTACCCGAACAATTTACTCAATGGAGCCTGGGCGTGTATATGGTCGGCGCCCGGCCTGCTCTCCATGCTGTTGACGATGCCGCCTCTGGATGTGAGGCTTCCGATGACGTCCCCCACATATTGGCTTGGCACGACGACTACTACATTCATGATCGGTTCCATCAGTATCGGCCCCGCTTGCTGACATACCGAGTCAAAGCACATCGCCGAGCAGGCCTCGAACGCGAACTGCGTCGCCGTCAATTCGTTGTAGCTGACATCGGTCAGCGTCACTTCCATGTCGCAGACCTCGTAGCCGAATTTGATTCCGCTTCGGAATGAATTCTCGATACCGTTCTTGATCGCTTCAAAAAACTCCGCGGGCATCGCTTTCGGATTGACGGAGGACTTGTATACCGTCCCGGAGCCGGAAGGAAGCGGTCTGACGGTGATGGATACGCCCGCCGCGTTCTCCTTGCCCGCAAGCACTTTCGAAAACGTCTCGCTACCGCTGGCTTCATTTGTGATGGATTCCCGATAGGTGACCTGCGGATTACCGACCCTGGCTTCGATCTTCATCTCTTTCGTCAGTCGCGTCACCAGGACGTCCAAGTGCAGCTCTCCCATTCCGCTGATTACGAGCTGGCCGGTTTCGGCGTTGTCCTTCCATGTAAATGTCGGGTCTTCCTGGGAAAGCAGCTCAAGCGCCTTTTTGAGCTTGTCCTGGTCGCTCATCGTCTTGGATTCAATTGCGACGGAGATCACCGGGGATGGAAAGTTCATGTCCTCAAGCAGTATCTGGCTACCTTCGCTGCCGATCGTATTGCCTGTCTGCGCTTCCTTGAAGCCGACGATGACGCCGATGTCCCCCGCTTGCAGTTCGCTGAGTTCCTGCGAGCGGTTCGCATGCATACGGAGTATCCTGTTCACTCGTTCCCGTTTCTTCTTGTTTATGTTGAGAATCGCCGTCGATTTCTTGAAGACCCCGCTGTAGACGCGGACGAAACACAGCGCGCCCGCTTCCCTGTCCACCTGTATCTTGAAAATGAGGGCGAGGGGAGGACCTTTCACATCATGCTTGACATCCACCTCCTTGCCGGTTTTCACCATGATTCCTTTGATTGGAGGCACGTCCCCCGGGGAGGGCAGCAGTTCGACGATTCCGTCCAGCAAAGTCTGCACCCCAACGTTCTTCAACGAAGAACCTACGAATACCGGAAGTATTTCCCTGTCGATCGTCGCCTTGCGCAACGTGGCGATGATCAGGTCGATAGGAATCTCTTTGCCGTCGAAATAGAGTTCAGTGACTTCATCGCTGAAAGATGCGACGGAATCAATCAGGCGTTCCCTCCAAAGCGCGGCTTCCTCCACCTTGTCCGCGGGAATGTCCTGCCGGACGACCGTGGTTCCCTGGTCCGCCGCATCGAATGTGACGTATTGCATCCTCAACAGGTCTATGATTCCCGAAAAATCGGCTTCCGAACCGACCGGAATATACAGCGGCACCGGATTCGCGCCAAGCTTCGTCTTCATCTCCTCTACCGCTTCAAAGAAATTCGCTCCCAAACGGTCCATCTTGTTGACGAAGGCAATTCGCGGGACCTTGTACGTGTCGGCCTGCCTCCATACAGTCTCCGTCTGCGGTTCGACTCCTCCGACCGCGCAAAACACGCCGACCGCCCCGTCCAGCACCCGTAGCGAGCGTTCGACTTCCGCAGTGAAATCCACATGTCCCGGCGTATCTATGATATTGATCTGGTAGTCATGCCAAAAGCAGGTAGTCGCGGCGCTGGAGATCGTAATGCCCCTGTCCTGCTCCTGCTCCATCCAGTCCATGGTCGCTTCGCCATTGTCCACTTCCCCGATACGATGGTTTTCCCCCGTATAATAGAGTATCCGTTCCGTCGTAGTCGTTTTTCCGGCGTCGATATGGGCCATGATACCGATATTTCTTATCATCTTTTCATCCATGTTCTGTTCCTCATTGTAGCGGGGGTACTGTAACACGAAGCCGCTCCGCTTGTTAAGTCCTACTCGGTTAATGTCCGTATAGCTTCGTTCTACTCAGCAGGCCGTACTTTCGTACTGTCCTGCTTCGCTGAACAGCGCTCTCCGGCCATTTCCCTTCGTATTGTTGCTTGCACGATGAATACATGGTTTTGTCTTGCCCACGGGGCCGTGCCGATGGATTGTGGAACGACCTACGGACGACCGGGGAACGACCCGCGGACAACCCGAGAACAACCTGGGAACAACCCAAGAACGACCTACGGACGACCAAAGAACAACCCGCTGACAACCCGCTGACAACCCGCTGACAACCCGAGTGACGCGGAGAAAGAGGGGGGGATACCGTAATACAACAGTGTCCCAGTCCGGCTGGTGACGGGACGTCTGAGGTTGTATTATTGGGCCGGCTACGGGCGGGAGAAGGTTTTCGGAGCGACCGTCACCCACATGATAGGCAACCCGTAGATAGAAAAAGGACGGGTCATGGCTATGGTACGATGGCCCGTCCCCTTGTTTGTGGCGCAAGGTCACATCTTTTTGACCCGTAACGCACGCATTGCATTGAGGATTGCGATTACTGCGACGCCGACATCGGCGAATACCGCCATCCACATGCCGGCGACGCCCAAGGCGCCCAGTAGCAGTACGACGGCTTTGACCGTCAACGCGAAGACGATGTTCTGTGTGACGATCCTGTTCGTCGCACGGGCGATCAACATCGCGTCAGCGGCACGGGCTGGGTCGTCGGTCATGATCACGACATCCGCGGCCTCAATTGCCGCGTCGCTGCCCATCGCGCCCATCGCTATGCCGATGTCGGCGCGGGCAAGGACCGGAGCGTCATTGATACCGTCACCGACATAAGCGAGAGTACCCTGACGAGAAGAGATGATTTTCTCCAGTTCATCGACCTTCATCTGGGGCAGCAACGACGCATGTACCTCGTCGATACCGACCTGTTGCGCTACAAGTTTGGCGTTTTCGGCGGAATCGCCCGTGAGCATGACCGTTTTGCTGACGCCGAGCTTTTTCAGCCGGGAGATCGCCGATTTCGCGCTGTCCTTGATTTTGTCCGCCACAAGGATACGTCCGGCCAACCTGCCGTCGATAGCTACGAATACTACGGTACCTGCTTCCCTGACTTGCAGAGGCATCTCGATACCCTCTCTCTCGATCAGTCTGGCGTTACCCGCAAGTACCCGGCGACCGTCAACGAGCGCCGCGATTCCCATACCGGCGACCTCTTCCGCGGTCGAAGCCGCAAGCGTCCGGTCCTCCGCCGCTGCGACGATGGCCTTTGCCACGGGATGATTGCTCATTCTTTCCGCCGCCGCGGCATAGTTGAGCAACGTTGCTGTATCGTACCGTCCATCGTACAGGTCAACCTTCTGGACGTTGAACACGCCCTCCGTGATAGTTCCCGTCTTGTCGAAGACGAACGTATCGACCTTTGCCAACGCCTGGAGATAATTGCCGCCTTTGACGAGGATACCCTTCCTGGCGCTCCCTCCGATTCCCCCGAAATAGGAGAGGGGGATGGAGATGACCAGCGCGCAAGGACAACTGATCACGAGGAACACGAGCGCCCTGTATATCCATGTCCCGAACGCGCCGAACCCCAGAAGGGGCGGCAGTATGCCGAGAACGACCGCCGCTATGACGACTGCCGGAGTATAATATCTGGCGAATTTAGTGATGAACTGTTCGCTGGGAGCCTTCCTGCTGCCAGAATCCTCCACCAGTTCGAGAATACGGCTGACCGTACTGTCTTCATACTTGCGTTCGACCTTGGCTTCAAGAACTCCGGAGGTATTGACGCAACCGCTAATCAATTCATCGCCGACATCGACCTTACGTGGGACGGGTTCTCCGGTCAACGCGACAGTGTCCAGATATGAAGAACCGCTGATTACCGTCGAGTCCAACGGTACGCGCTCTCCGGCCAGAAGCCGGATGGTTTCACCGACCTCGACCTTCGAGGGATCCATGGTCATCGCGATACCGTTGCGTACCACCGTCGCCGTCTGAGGCCTGATATCCATCAGGTCGGCGATGGATTTTCTGGAACGACGGACCGCCGCACCCTGGAAATATTCCCCTGTCTGGTAGAATATCATTACCGCCGCCGCTTCCGCATAGTCGCCTATGACCGCCGCGCCGACCGTCGCCACGGCCATGAGGAAATTTTCGTCAAACACCTTGCCTTTACATATGTTTTTCACCGCCCTCCACAGCACGTCATAGCCTGTCAGAGCATAGGCGGCAATCGCCAGAATGTTCGATGGAAGCCCCGACAGGCATTTTGCGACGACGAACAGGACTAGCGCCGCGATGATCCGGATCAGATCCATATTGAACCATGTATGTTTTTCCTTCGAACCCTGCTTGGCCTTGCAGTTCTCGCCGCTGCACAATGGACAGGTACATCCGATCGGATGCCCCGCTGGCCGGATTCGCTCCGGCCCCGCTTCACGGTCGCATGAAGCAGCGCCTGTAGCAGGGGTTGCCTCATGGTCATGACCGCAACCGCAATGTCCGTCGGTATCATGGCATTCGTGGCGCTGTTCGCATTCGCTCGCGGCTTCTTCGGCGCAACCGTCATGAACGTGACCACAACCGCATCCTCCATGATCGTCGTGGTGATGTTCATGCTCGCTCCCGTGGTCATGTCCGCAGTGGCAAGCCTCCTGTCCGGTCGCGCCCCCGCTGTGTTCATGCTTGTGGACGTGTGCTTCTGCAAGCCGCAAGGTTTTTTCTGTAACGACCTCACCGGTTTCACGACAGGTCAGCGTAATGTCCGGTTCTGTCATGATCGCGGTCTTTTCCACTTCTCTCCAGATGTCGTCCCCATGATTCTCTTGAACGGTGACGCTCAGCTTCTGGTTCATGAAGTCGAGACGGGACTCCTTGACTTCCGGCAGACGCCCCACCGCCTGTTCAATTTTCGCAGCGCAGTTGGCGCAATCCAAACCATCGACCTTCCATGTTCTTCTCATATGTGGCTGCTCCTGAAACGTGTTGAACACTTTAATATATGAATAAGTGTTCATATATTAATGTAATTAGGAAGAAACTGTCAATATAGCTTTGAGAAAAGAAAAGGACATCGCGGCGATGGAGGGGATGGCGGATGTATTGGACAAAAACGGTTCTGGGGGGGCAGATACCGTCGATGGATGCGGGAAGCTTGCGGCAATGGTAGATGACGTATCGGCAGGAAGCCATTGGAAAGCCCTTATGATGGGATATCAGGAGCTTGCTGGCCGGGTTTTGTCGTTTCGGGACGGGCCGAAATCATGAAAGACGCAAGGGAGCGGTCCAGGACGGCTCCGGTCGTCATTCTTCGGGGTAGTTGGCCGACAGATTGTCCTGATAGGCCAAAGGATCCCGCTGGCTTTCATAGATGCCAGTACGGCCGGAGCATATGCACCCGAAGATACAGACGGCGAAGAGCAACGTAGGGTTCTCGAAGCCGAACAGCTCCAGGCTCAGTAGGAAGCAGACCAACGGGAGCTTCGTTCCGCCGCTGAGCGTCCCGACAGCGCCGAATACAGCCATCATCGATACCGGCAGTCCGAATACCGGTGCGAGCAGTGACCCCGCCGTAGCTCCGATCATCATCAGCGGTATGATCTCTCCTCCGCTGAAACCGGCAGTGATGCTCAACGCCGTAAGGAGGAGCTTTGCGATTGGATCTATCCACGTGGTCTGCCCCTGCGCCGCCGCTGTGAACAGTGACGGGCTCAAGCCGTTGTAGGCGAACGAACCGGTGATCAAATAGAAGATACCAGTACATCCAAGGAGCATCAGACTGCTGTACAACGCCCTGAGCAGGTCGTTCTTCGACAATTTTGCGACGAAATGCTTGAATATCTGAACCACGGTACAGAATAGAAGGCTTAGCAAACCGAAAAGTACTCCTGACAGGCAGACGAGCAGCAACGGGCCGAGACCGAAGGCGACCGACTCCATGGGGCCTTCAAGAGAGATTGGTCTGTTGCCCAACGCCTCGGAGACGAGGCTGGCGGTGAAGCTGCCGGCCATACAGGGAAGGAACGCTTCCGTCCGGGTGATCCGCGGACTGGCGAACCGGAGTCCGAACCATGTTCCGGCCATCGGTGCGTTGAACAAAGCCCCGAACGCGGCGCCTGCGCCGGTGATCAGCCAGATTCCCGTGATATCCATCCGATCAGATTTTTCGGCGGGGCGGCCGATTCTCTCCCGCAGCTTCTGCTCGAGCCAGTTCAGGACGCTCGCTATGGCCGTTCCGATCTGGACGCCGGCCCCCTCCTTGCCTCCTGATGCTCCGGTCAGATGGGTGATCGCCGTATTGACGAACATCAGCGGGATTACCTTCGGGGTCAGGGCCACACCCTTCGACGTCTGTATATGATTGCTGAACGGAATATTCGATACACGCAACGATGAAAGAATCCGTTCGTTGATTTTTTCAATCGCGAGATTCGTTCCTTGCCGTAGGTACGCTCCCGTCTTTTGAAACAGCCAAGCGGTCGTGACCGCCCCTATAGGAATCAGCGACAGGAGGACGGGATGGCTTTCCCTGAATTCGCCGACGCAATGGATCATGGACGCGAGCAGGTACATCACCGGACCAATGACGAGGCCGACGAGGATTCCTCTGACCAGCCATTGAAGCCAGTTGAATGAAATGAGCGGCTTAGGTGATAGCGTTTGTGCCTTTGAGTGCGCTTTCTTCATTTTCATCATCGACCATCATAGCTGGAAAGCGGCGTCAGGTAAACAACAAATTAGCGTTCTGTTAGCGGAGGTATGCGTCGGACGGTGGCGTTCTTCACGGAATTCGTTTCATGGTTTTCAAACTTGACAACGACATTGCCCCGGGGTGATGATATGTGAAACACAGCATAGGGGAGAAGAATGAAACTGACGAAAAAAAATGTCGCTGTATTGGTGGTCCTGATCGTAGCGGGGGCGTTGTGGGCCGCCGTCGATCTTTCTCAGGCCGATTCACTGTATCTGTTGGACAAGCCCGCCGAATGCAAGGCGGAACTTGAACGGCAGCTTGCGGGCGCTTCAGACGCTTCCGAGCGGGCCGAAGTCCTGTGGCGCTTGGCCCGCGTCCAGGTGACGCTGGGCGACGATCTGGATCAGGACGACAAGGCGGGACGCTTCGCCGCCTATGAACTCGGTCAGGAATACGCCGAAAAATCCATCGCGGAGAAGCCTTCGTCCATGGGTTATCTGTGGAAGGCGTCCAATATCGGCCGTTGGGGACAGACGAAGGGGCCTCTGAACTCCTTGTCGAAGGCTAAACCGATGCTTGCGGATATCCGCGTCCTGGTCGATGATTTCAACTGCCTCGATTCTTCTGAGGCGTGGTATGTCCTCGCCAGTCTGTACGATCAGTTGCCAGGCAAGCCCATTTCCTTCGGGGATTCCCAGTACGCCATATCCTTCGCCCGCGCCGCCGTCGATACCATCCCTTCCGAGGTCGTCTATCCGGGAACCTACCAGGCTCTCGCTGAAATGCTTTGGAAGCGCAATTGGAGCATGTCCAAGCGGATCACTGAGATCACGAAGAAACAGGACAAGTGGAACAAGGGCGGCAGCACCAATTTTGACAAGTACATCTATTATGAAGGGAAGAGCGGTCCGTCGGCCCAGCCGTTCTATTCTTCCGTCCAGCTGTCCCAGATGTCTGACAGGCAGGAGGCCGTCATGCTGTTGCTGTACGCCAAGGCTGTATACGATTCCCGGTCGTTCCATTCCCGCGCCGAACAGCGTACTATCGCGGAGATTGTGGAGCTGACGGACAAGTGGTATGCCGAGCTGGCGAAATAATCGCCCGCCGACCGACATGAACGGGCTGTTTCCTGACTCCGGCTTCTGAAACAGCCCGTGTTCCGACGGTTCGGTACGATTTTGAACGTCGATCCTTGACCGTGGACAGCTACAGATCGCCTGCGAGGATAGCGTCGATGACTACCGAACCGACCTTGTAGTTGTCGAGTATTCCCAGCCGGTCGAGGACGACGGCCAAGGCCACATCCTCCATTTCCGTCAGAGCGTATGGATCGGGGCGATTGTACGTCTTCGCCATCAGGGTTTCACTTCGTCAGCGTTGATGTCTGGAATTCATTTTATCAGTTTCTTGACAAGTCCGAGCTTGCTCTTGTACGGGGCGTAACGTACCGGCAGGTCCAGCCATGTGGCTTTCTTGAGTACGCTCTTGAGGTGGCTGAACGTTTCAAACCCCCTGATACCATGGTAGCTGCCCATGCCGCTCTGTCCTACGCCACCGAAATGCATGTTCGGGTTTGACAGGTGAACCACCGTATCATTGATGCACCCTCCGCCGAAAGAAAGATGCTCCATCACCCATTTCTGTCGGTTCTCATCCTGTGTGAACAGGTAAAGCGCCAGTGGTTTCTCTTTGCCCCTGATCATGGCCGCGGCCTGTTCGAAAGAATCATACGGGATTACCGGCAGGATTGGCCCGAAGATTTCATCAGTCATCAGAGCCGAATCGAGACGGACCTGCGTCATGATGGTCGGAGCGATCTTCTGCAACTGTTCGATCTGCTGTCCGCCGTAAAAGATTTCTCCATCGTTCAAGAGCCCGCATAGCCGTTGGTAGTGTTTCTCATTGATGATTTTGGGAAATTCGTCGTTATGGAGCGCATCGGAGCCATAGAACTGAACAATCGCACGTTTCAGTTCCTCAAGCAAACGTTTTTCCTGGGGACGGGCCACCAGCACATAGTCAGGAGCCACGCAGGTCTGTCCGGCGTTGATGAACTTGCCCCAGGCTATCCTGGTGGCGGCCAGCTTAATGTCCGCCGTTTCATCGACGATGACCGGGCTTTTGCCTCCCAACTCCAGCGTCACCGGGGTGATGTTCCTGGCCGCGGCTTCCATGACGACCTTTCCGACGGCGGGGCTTCCCGTAAAGAAGATATGGTCGAACCTGTGCTGAAGCAGCTCCGTGTTCATTGCACTCCCGCCCTGGAACACCGTGACGTATTCGGGGGGGAAGGTGTCGGCGATCATCTGTTCGAGGGCTTTCGCCGTCTCCCCGCTGTAGCGGGATGGCTTGACCACTGCGCAGTTTCCTGCGGCGATGGCGGCGGCGAGGGGGGCGAGGGTGAGCTGGAGCGGATAGTTCCAGGGCGACATGATCAGCACGACGCCCAACGGCTCCGCGTAGATTTTGCTTTTTGACGGGAAGTGGACGATCGGCGTAGCGACCCGCTTTGGTTTCGTCCACTTTCCCAGATGCTTGAGCATATGGTTGATCTCGCAATGGACCATGCCGATTTCAGTCTCATAGCCTTCGAAATAGCATTTGCCGAGGTCGAGTCTCAAAGCCTCCAGCAGCATCTTTTCATGGGTCTGCAATGCGGTCTTCAACGCTTTGAGCTGGCTTTTTCGCCACGAGACGTCCAATGTCGCCCCACTGAGGAAATATGTCCGTTGGCGTTCAATCGCCGAAGATACGTCTTGCATATAAGAACCCCCTCCACGTATCGATCATTCTTATCGTTCCACGATCACGTGTCAATTACAACAGGCTGTCCGATCGAACGTCTACTTGAATAGTGTCATTAGATTTCCTCGCTGTAAAGGCTTTCTCTGCATTTATGCCGTATGAGCGCCATACCGGTTCCGCCAGACTGTCTCAAGTAGGTTCGTTTCTCCCTCGTTGATTGAACGCTCCTTGTACTGACGCAGATGACGGGCTTGCGAAGATGTGGATTCTTTCCGTCCGAGGGACGGACAATGTTAAAAATTTGCAAGATAGTTGTCATGTCTGATGGAAATTCTTGATTGCCCCCCGGTTTGCTTGTATATTATATGGAAACAATTTATTTTCTGGAGGTTATTGTCCTGTGGACGATCCTGGCCCTAGTACGTCTTTGACGATGCAGTTTGTGTTTCTTTTCGTGTTGATTCTGATCAACGCATTTTTCGCCGCCGCTGAAATGGCGATAGTATCCGTGAACCGGGGCAGGATCAGACAGCTTGCCCAAGACGGCGACCGCCGCGCCCGGTTGCTGATGCGACAGTTCGAGCATCCTAACAAATTCCTTTCGACAATCCAGGTGGCCATCACCCTTGCGGGGTTCCTTGCGAGCGCATCCGCCGCGACCGCTTTGTCCGACGATGTGGGGATGTTCCTTACCGGTCTGGGCATTCCTTATGGTGAAAAAGCGGGTATGGTGCTGGTGACGCTGGCGTTGTCCTATGTCACGCTGGTGTTCGGCGAGCTTTTCCCCAAACGGGTAGCATTGCAGTATTCGGAACAGTATGCGTTGTTTTCGATACGGGTCATCTGGTTCATGTCAAAACTCTCCGCGCCGTTCGTCTGGCTGCTGTCCGCTTCCGTCTCCTTGCTGCTGAAGCTAGCCCGCCTGAAGGACGATCAGATGGAGGATGAATACTCCGAAGAGGAGATCAAGTCGTTGCTCGCCGTCGGCCATGAGAACGGCCTGATCGATGAAACGGGGAGGGCCATGATCGCCAGCGTCTTTGACTTCGATGATACCGCCGCTTTTCAGGTCATGACTCCGAGGACCTCCGTCTATGCCGTCAACCTGGATCGGCCGACGTCTGAATATATGGACGAGCTGCTGGACAGCCGCTACAGCTCGATTCCCGTCTATGAGCATGACCTCGACCATATCATAGGCATCCTCAAGATGAAGGACTTGTTTCAAGAGGCGCGCAGGGTAGGGTTCGACAAGCTGGACATCCGCCCTCTGCTCCATACCCCATATTTCGTTCCCGAGACGAAAAAGATTGACGACCTGTTCAAGCAGATGCAGCAAGCGCGACAGCGCATGGCCCTCGTGCTGGACGAATACGGCGGGTTTTCCGGCCTGATCACCATGACCGACCTGATCAAGGAAATCATGGGGGATGTCGGCGACGAGCCCGACGAGGACGAACCTCAGCTTGAACGGGTATCGGAAAATATCTGGAAGGTCGATGGTCAGTACCGTATCGATGAGTTGAACGATGAGCTTGGCCTTGAACTACAGAGCAACGATCAGGCGACGATCGGCGGATTCGTTGTTGACGCCATCGGGAATATTCCCGACGAAGAAGACGAATCCACGCGAACCGTTGATGTCGATGGATGCAGATTCACAGTCTGTTCCGTCGAGAACCATTGCATCAAGCGGCTCCAACTGGAACTGCTCGGAGAAACCGGTTGATTGCACGCCTCGTCGATCTGTAAGGCGTCGTACATATTATATGATAGGACTTTTGTATAGGCTCTCCTCGTCGAAGTCACGCTCCGACGAGGAGGCTTTCATCGTCGATCATTCCGACCGCCATACCGCTCTTCATACCGCTCTGGTCGGATCGGCGGTCTTCTGGGGTGGGGCTGAGAGGGCCGCGCATTCCGATTGCTCCTGCTTCTTGTCGTTCCCTGCGCAATTGCAAAGCAGGAGCGTAGCGCATTTTTTCGGTGCGAACGCGGCTGTCGTACACATAATGGGTATCAGACCTCGGTAATGCTGCCGTCCGGGTTCACGATGAACTGGAACTCTTCTATATCGATAGGGTCTACCGAGGCATCTTCCCATGGACGTCGATAGATGAACGTGAGTGTCACCCTGCCAGGGTTCCCTGCCGAAAATACAAAAACCTGTTTTCCCCCTGCGCCGACCAGTTCCCCCGACGGCCCCTGGTATTCGTTGTCGGTCAACCTCAGGCTACCGGTGCCTTTTTGGCTCCATTCCCATTGATAGCCGGTGGTAGGGTTCGATTCAAGTGCGATTGTAACGCTCGTCTTCCCCTCGTTCCCGGAAGTTTGCCGAACGCTTTTCCCTGTTGCGCATCCCATAAGAAGTAGGACCGTGAGGCAAAGCGTACCCGCCGTTATCCAATGCGCAGTCTTTCTATTCGATACCCGTTCCTGTTTTTTCATATTTCCTCCTAAGCTCAATTCACATAGAATCGATGATATGCATTGTCCGTAAGAGCATAACTTTCCGCTGTCAATTGCCAGGTCGCGTTTCCTGTGCGATGTCCGTAATTCCGGTTCGGCGAATGAGTCGTGGCGACCTTTTCTGTATGTGGGCGACCCGTCGGGATGATGGAGCGGCGAGCGCCGGCAAGAGACAGATGATGCTTTGCAAAGCGAAAAGGTTGTTTCATATCGATATCTTTCCTGTATGTCCCCATAGGCGATATATTGTTACTATACCATGCCGGGGAGCAAATACGTAGTGGGTTTTGAAAAGGAAAAATTAAAAGAAAGCTGCACTTTTTCGACAGGGTTGCCGTTTTCCGCTTCGTTGAATGGGTGCTTTTTGCCGTTATCCTAAATTACTTGTGGAAAAATAAGAAAAACTATTGCAAAAGTATTGGTTTTTAGTTACAAGTTTGCAGGGATTCCATCTCAATGAGGTTGTCTTCCGGTTTCTGCGCTTATCGGTTTTGAGAAGAGAAATTGGGATTGACATAATCAGCGACAATCGGTAATATCCAATACGCGTTTACGTGTGTTCCATGTTTCATGAGCGTTCGTAAAGGATGATTGGGCCGCTAGCTCAGCTGGTAGAGCAACGCCCTTTTAAGGCGTGGGTCACAGGTCCGAATCCTGTGCGGCTCATATGGCTTCCAGCGGTAAGTCTTTGGGCTTTCCACGGAGCGAGAACATGTCTCCATCGTCTAGTGGTTAGGACAACGGGTTTTCATCCCGTCAACAGGGGTTCGACTCCCCTTGGAGATGAATCAAGAGGCCGTTTCAATATAATTGAAACGGCCTCTTTTTGGTTCAACTCAGAAATTTGGGGGATAGGTAGCCAGTTCGGAGCTTGTAGCTCTCAAACATGACCTTCAGGAAGAAGTATTCCGTATCCCTGAAACCATAAGCCGTCCTCCTCAGACTCTTGATCATTGTGTTGATTCCCTCGACCGCGCCACTTGAGATCTTGTGGATCACCCTGTTCACCAAGCCGTCCTGATGAGAT
>JAEXDQ010000041.1 GCA_023401595.1 Spirochaetota bacterium | reverse complement strand
CTGCTTCAGCAGCAGCCTGATGAAGCGGTGCACCTGGCGGTCGTTTCAGTGCGCCATGGCGCTGGCCGGTAACAAAGGGTTATACCCGCAGTGCAAACCACCGGCTCAGCCGGTGGTCATGATTATATTTGGACTTCATCTTCCAGAATGCGGTTTCCTGCTCAGTAGTCGAGGTGTTCCGCCATAGAGGCGAAACCTGCTTCCATCAGGCTGTCGTAGCCGGTGTAATGGCTCCTGAAATAGATTCCGTCCTTGCTTCCCCCCGCGTCATAGCCTCCTTCCTCTTCATATTCGTAGGTCTTTTTCCAGCCGTCGTTGTACAAGCCATGGGCCCAGTCTTTTGCATCCTGCGCCGTGGTTCCCGCGTAGGTGCTCCAGACGGCGAACTGTACGGGCAAGTCGCCTTTGTCCGCCAGAAAATCGTAGTCGAGCTCAACTTCATTCCCTTCCGTGTCGTATCCGTACGCATAGTAGCTGTCTTTGTCGGAGAAGTTTTCAAGTATTACACCGACTTGTGGAAATTCCGTTCCCCGGAAGGTCCGGGGTCTTCCGAACGTCGGCCGGGTGACGGCCAGATAGCAACTGTACTTGTAGTTGTTGCTTGTATAATTCTCTCGTACGTTGACAATGCCGTAATACCCGCCGCCGACGAATTCATAGGTAGTATCCGCATCATCGTACATCCCCAGGGAGAAGCCGTTCGCTTTGAATTCCGACAGCAGAGCGTCGAGCTGTTCATCGTCGCAGAAGAAGGATATGGACCATTCTTCAAAGCGGGAATCGGAGAAATAGAGCCGTCCCACCTGATTGTCGAACAGGGCTTCATTGTCCACGCCCTTGTAGAAGGTTTGGTCGGTCAGGCTCCCCTCCGGCGCTGTTGGAATGTCGGCAGGCAGGATGCCGCTGTCCCAGGTTCCGTCGATCCATCCGCCGTATCTGGAGAAATTCCAGCCCTCCCGGTCTTTGAACTTGACTTCCGCCGTTTCTGCGGAAGCTTCCTGTTTCGCAATGCCGCTTGGCGAGGTTTGTTTCGTTGCAGTGGATGTCGGGACGCTTTTAGAGGCCGCGTCGGCGGTATCTGCTGGTTTGCCTCCACAGGATACGATCAGGATCGACAGGATCGCTGTAAGGATGGAGATCGTCCATCTTCTTGCCGGTTGTTTTTTCATCGCGGTCATTCTCCTTTTGCGTTGACTTTGCCGTCTGTATGATCGGAACTAGAGGATGGCGGCGCCCCAATGCGAGGCGAACGAAGTGAATTGATCCTCATCATCCTGATACAAGTATGCGGCAGCGGATTGCGGTTGTAATCATTCCTGGGATGACTGACGGGGTGATTATTGGGGTGATTCTACGTTTTTTCAGGGAACTGGATTTCATGGCGTAGGAACGCTACGAGGACGCGTTCATGTGACGACGCTAGCTTTCTCTGGCCGCTACAGTGACGTTTCGTATCGGGTTTCCCGTCTGTTGCAGAAGAGGCATATGCTTCAATCGTGGGGGGGAGGGCAGGATCCGTGAAAGGGATGATGGATTTCTCTTGCCAACTAATATATTAGTATGTTACACTACTGATACGAGAAAAATCACCCTGCGCCGGAGGTTCCGACGGGGGAGAGCAGACAAACGAAAGGAGAGGATTCCTATGAAGATGACTTTGCGTTGGTACGGTACTGGTTTTGATTCCGTGACATTGAAGCAGATCCGCCAGATTCCTGGTGTAGTCGGCGTCATTACGACATTGTACGACATTCCCGCGGGTGAACCGTGGCCGATGGAGCGAATCGAGGCGATCAAGGCGGAAGTCGAGGCTGCGGGGCTAGAGATCAGCGGAATCGAAAGCGTCAACGTCCACGACGCGATCAAGATCGGGACGCCCGACCGCGACAAATATATCAAGAACTATATCGACACGCTGGAGAACCTCGGCAAGGCCGGTATCAAGGTCGTTTGCTACAACTTCATGCCCGTTTTCGACTGGACGCGTACCGACCTTGCGAAGATGCGCCCCGACGGCTCCACAGTGCTGGCCTACGACCAGGAAGTGGTGGACAAGATCGATCCCGCTACCTTCTTTGACCAGACGAACGCGAATTCCAACGGGTTCGTGATGCCCGGTTGGGAACCGGAGCGCCTTGCGCATGTCAAGGAGCTGTTCAAGGCGTATGAAAACGTCGACAGCGACAAGCTCTTCGAGAACCTCGTCTATTTCCTCAAGGCCATCCAGCCTGTCTGTGAGAAATGGGGCATCAGGATGGCGATCCATCCGGACGATCCCGCATGGCCGGTGTTCGGTCTTCCTCGCATCATTACCTGCAAGGAGAACCTGCTGAAGCTGATGAAAGCCGTGGATGCTCCGTTCAATGGCGTGACCCTCTGCACCGGTTCCTTGGGAACCAGCTTGAAGAACGACCTGCCCGATATCATTCGCGCGTTGCCCGGCCGTATCCATTTCGCCCATGTCCGGAACCTGCATCATTTCGCCCCCGGCGTGTTTGAAGAAGCCGCCCATCTGTCCAGCGACGGCTCGTTCGACATGTTCGAGATTGTCAAGGCTCTCTATGACATCGGTTTCGACGGTCCGATCCGTCCCGACCATGGGCGCATGATCTGGGACGAGGTCGCGATGCCCGGCTATGGCCTGTACGACCGCGCCCTTGGCGCCGTCTATATCAACGGCCTGTGGGAAGCGATCGACAAATGCTCCAAGCGCGGATGCTGCAAGGGTTGATGCCCTGAACGTTGAAATCCCTGAGATGCCCGTGGTACAATCCCGGGCATCGACGGATTTTCAATCGTGCGACGGATAATGCGGGCTGGAGGTGCTGGATGCCATCATCAACAATGCGGACTACTGCTGCGGACGGAATCTACAAGACGCTGCGCGACTTGATTCTTGGTCTGAAATTCGAACCCGGACAGGAACTGAACGTGGTCGAGTTGACTGAACGGCTTCAAGTAAGCCGTTCTCCTGTGCGTGATGCGTTGATGAAGCTTTCAAACGACAAGCTCGTGGATATTTTTCCACAGAAAGGCACCCGGGTATCCCTTCTCGATCTGAAACAAGTCGAGGAAGAGCGTTTTATCCGTACCAGTCTGGAGGAGCATGCCGTACAGCGGTTCGTGGATCGGTGGACCCCTTCCGATATCGCCGCCATGGAGGCCGCTGTCGCACAGCAGAAGATCGTGGCGGAGAGTCGTACATATGAACAGTTCATCAAATGGGACGATGAGTTCCATTCGATTGTCTTTACCGGTATTGGGCATGTGCGGAGTTGGGAATTGATTCAGAGCCAGTGCGGGAACTACCACCGCATCAGGTTGCTTTCATTTTGGAACGAGGGCGTTTCGCAAGATGTAATCGCCCAGCATGAGGAATTGATAGCCGCTTTCCGGAAGAAGGATATCGACCGGGTGCTTGAGGTCGAGCATCACCATCTGACCAAGCTGCTGACGGAAGCGGCTTGGATGATGGAGAAGTATCCAAGATTTTTCATTCCGGAGACAGCCGACGACGGGATGCTCAGTACGCTACGTGTCTGAGCTTGGAATTGAATGAACAAGGTTATGACGAGGAGATGCATTATGAAACTGAATGCTACAGGTTTGTCCGACAAGCGGCTGTGGGCCGAGAAGGGATACGCTGTACCGTCCTTTGACAGGGAGCGGGTTGTCGCCGCTACGAAACAGGCTCCGGTTTGGATTCATTTCGGAGCGGGGAATATCTTCCGTGGTTTCCCCGCCGCTTTACAGCAGACCTTGCTGGAGAAGGGGTTGAGCGACAAGGGCATTGTCGTCGGAGAAGGCTTCGACTATGAAATCATCGACAAGATCTATGTCCCGCATGATGACCTCAGTCTGCTGGTCGTGTTGAAAAGCGACGGTTCTATCGAGAAGCGGGTTATCGCTTCGGTTGTCGACGCCATGAAATGCGATCCGTCGTTCTCCGCCGAATGGGCCGCCTTCCAGGCTGCCTTCAGAAACCCCTCCTTGCAGATGGTCAGTTTTACGATTACCGAGAAGGGCTACGGGCTTCGCAATGCCGAGGGCGTTTTCTTCCCCTCGATCGAAGCCGATTTCGCGGCGGGGCCGGCGAAACCGTCCATGTTCCTCGCCAAACTGACTGCTTTGGTCTACGAACGGTATGTTGCGGGCAAGTTGCCCCTCGCATTGGTCAGCATGGACAACTGCTCCCACAATGGGGAGAAGCTACAGCTCGCCGTACAGACGATCGCCGGACAGTGGGCTGAACGCGGTCTGGTGGAGAAGGGCTTCATCGATTATGTTTCCGACCCGTCGAAGGTCAGCTTTCCCTGGAGCATGATCGACAAGATCACTCCGCGGCCAGACGCCAAGGTGAAGACCTCCCTTGACGCCGACGGTTTCGAGGATACCGATGTCGTCGTGACCGACAAGAAGACCTGGATCGCCCCGTTCGTCAATGCCGAGGAACCGCAGTACTTGGTCATCGAAGACCTGTTCCCCAATGGGCGTCCCGCACTTGAACAGGCCGGAGTCTACTTCACGGATCGCGATACCGTGAACAAAGTCGAAAAGATGAAGGTCTGTACCTGTCTGAATCCGCTGCACACCTGCCTCGCTATCTACGGCTGTCTGCTTGGCTATCATTTGATCGCCGATGAGATGAAGGACCCCCAGCTTTCCAAGATGGTCAACGCCATCGGTTATGTCGAAGGGCTGCCCGTCGTCGTGAATCCCGGCATCCTCGACCCCCAGGCGTTCATCAAGGAGGTCCTTGAGGTTCGCATCCCCAATCCGTTCATGCCCGATACTCCGCAGCGAATCGCCTGCGATACATCCCAGAAGCTCTCCATCCGGTTCGGTGAGACGATCAAGGCCTATATGGCGAGCAAGACGCTCAAAGTCTCCGACTTGAAGCTGATTCCACTGGTGTTCGCCGGTTGGTGCCGCTATCTGATGGGTGTGGACGATGATGGCAAGGCGTTCGAGCTCAGTCCCGACCCGCTGCTTTCCCATGTCTGTCCGTTCGTCGCCGGTATCAAGCTTGGCGACTCGGGGCCGTTCGATGAGATCCTGCGTCCGATTCTGTCGGATACGAAGATCTTTGGCGTGGATCTCTACAAGGCGGGTCTCGCCCCGCTGGTGATTCAGTACTTCACCGAACTGACGGCAGGGCCTGGCGCTATCCGTAAGACGCTCCGCAAGTACGTGGGCTGAGTCTTTTTATTCCGTTATACGATCTGAGGGTATCGTACAGGTGTGTCCTTGCACTTCGCGATATCCTCTTTTTCTTCTATCAAGAAAAAGCTGTTCGTAGTTTCGTTTTGTTCGCAGGCGCGCAGCGCAATCTACGGCCGGTATGGAAGCGGATACGATGAGGCGCGTTCCGCGGATCGTTCGATGATGAAGCCGAATACTGCGGTAAAGCCGAATACTGTTTCTTTTTTTGCCGAATGGGTATAGTGTCCATAGAGATCGAATGGCATGGAAGGGAATACGATGTTGAAGCGGATAACGAAGAAGACGGTTGTCGAGTATACGTATATTGTCATTGGAACGTTTATCGCGGGATTGGCTGTGGCCGGCTTTATTACTCCAGCGAAAATAGCCAGCGGTGGAGTGAACGGTATCGGTACGATCTGTTACTATACGTTCGGTTGGGATCCCGGTATCGTGATGCTCGCTTGCAGTATTCCCTTGTTTCTGATCGGAATGAAGATTTTCGGCCCCATCTACGGGGCGAAGTCGTTGATCGGGTCTTCGTTGCTTTCCTTATGGGTAAGCGTGATAGGACAGCTGACCGGCTACGACGGCTTCCTGAACTATGCGGACAAGGTGGACGTCCTGCTGTCGGCGATTTTCGGCGGCGTGTTGATCGGAGCCGGCATCGGCCTTGTGATGCGGTCGGGGGCCAATACCGGAGGGACGGACATCGTCGCGCAAATTATCAACAAATATACGCCGCTGCCGTTGGGGACGGCCCTGTTCCTGGTGGACGGCCTGATCATAGTCGCTGGTGCGGTCGTGTTCGGGTTTGAGCGGGCGTTGTTCGCGATCATCACCCTGTATCTTTCCGGACAGATGATCAACTACGTTGTCATGAACCTGGGGACCAAGTACGCCAAGACCGCCTATATCGTCAGCAAGAAGCATGAAGCGATCGGCCGAAGGATCATCAGCGAGCTACGGCATGGCGCGACGCTGCTTACCGGAGTCGGCGTCTATACGGGCAAGTCCCGTACCATGCTGATGGCCGTCGTCAACAATCGGCAGATCAACGCTTTGGAACGTATCGTTCACGAAGAAGACCCCGATGCCTTCATGTTCGTCAACGAGACGTATCAAGTACAAGGGCAGGGGTTCGCCAACGTAAAGATTAAACCAGTCAAAGAGGACGATTGATAGCCTGTATCAATGAATTATGTCGATTGGTATCCGACATCAAGCGGAACCAAGGCATCATTAGAAAATCAATAGAGCCAGCAGGACAGTAATGACGCCCGACATGCTCAGTGCGATTCCGCTCATGGCTCCTTGGATTTCCCCCAGCTCTATCGCTTTGCTGGTGCCGACGGCATGGCTGCATGTTCCGATTCCTACGCCCGCCGCGACAGGATCCTTGACCTTGAAAAGTCTGACCAATGTCGGCGCGAGGATATTGCCAAGAGTACCGGTGATTACGACGGCGGCCACGGTGAGCGAGGAGAAGCCCCCCAGCTGCTTGCTGATTTCGATCGCGATAGGCGTCGTCACCGATTTCGGCAATATGGAGAAAATGAGCTGGTCGTCCAGCCCGAAGGCCTTGCCGAGAGCCCAGACGCTTGCCAAGGATACCAGTGAGCCGACAAGGGTCCCGCAAAGGACGGCGATCAGATATGTGCCGAGCAGCTTGCGCTGTCGGTAGATCGTCAAGGCAAGCACAGCCGTCGCCGGCCCGAGGAACATCGAGATGACGCCGCCGCCCCGGTTGTAGCTGTCCAATGGGATGTCGAACAGGACCAGTGTTCCCGCTACAAGGAGGATTGCTATCAGCAGGGGATTCGCCAGAGGCGACCTGACCTTGCGGTTGACCCAGAACCCGAACGCATAGCAGCAGATGCTCAATGAGATTCCGAAAAACGGCGAATTGCATATCTGGGCGAGAGTTTCGTTCATTTTGCGCCTCCATCCGGTTCTTCGCCGGTTCGGCTCCTGACGAATCGCCGCTTGGCGAACCGGCGTTGGAGGGCGAGTACGGCGGCTACCGTCCAGACCGTAGAGGCGAAAACCAGCACCAGCGTGATTGCGCAGATAAGAAGCAATTGCCACCAGCAACCCTTCAGCAGCTGTACGTGTTCTAGAATTCCGACTCCCGCAGGTATGAAAAAGAACGCCATGTTCTGTAACAGGAAATCGGCTTTCTGTTCGATATGTTCGATTTTCAACAGTTTCGACGCAAGCAGGGCAAACAATAATACCATGCTGATGATGCTGGCGGGAAAGGTGAACGGCAGTATCGCCGCGATCAGCTCGCCTAGAAGACAGATTCCAAAAACAATCCCGATCTGTCCAAGAAGTTTCATATCAGATCGCCCTCCATCCATTTCGAATATCCTACTTGAGGCACGATGCTTTGTACAGCCTTCTGGACGTTTTCAGGTTTCCATGGGGTGAAAAAAGGTCGGTTGTCCATGGCTTTCCGGCGACGGACGGCGTAAAAAAACTCATCGTCTTCTGTTTCCTGCCGTTGCCTATTCATCGGGGAAGCTGTACGTTGGTATCGGAGGCGTCCATGAGCATGAATGAGACATTGAATACTATCCTTCATCGTAGGAGTGTACGGAACTATGCCGACAAGCAGGTACCCGACGCGGAACTGGAACTGGTGGTACGGGCCGGGCGGCATGCTCCGAGCGGTATGAATACCCAGAGATGGCATTTCACGGTTCTCCAGAACCCCCTGAAGCTTCGGGAACTCGGTGAACTTGTCGCAGGAAAAGGGGAGTCTTTCTTTTACAACGCCCCCACATTGATACTTGTATCCTATCGCATCGGGGACAAATACGCGGCGGAAGACTGCGCTTGCGCGATGACGAACATGATGTTGGCTGCGACCTCCCTGGGGCTCGGTTCAGTATGGTGCAACCGGATCAACGGCGACAGCCGGTTCGATACATCGTTGCAGTCGTTCGGAGTACCCGACGGTTATCAGGTTCATGGTTGTCTCGCTTTGGGCTATCCATCGTCCGCCGTTGACGGGGAGCGGAAGAACCGGCCTGATACGGTCACGTATGTGAGATAGCGGCCATGATACGCTCGTACATATCCTGTCGGCGTAAAAAATAAAGGCTATCGTCAGGATGGCTTGCCAACATGGCGAGCCCCCTGCTTGTCGAACGTCCGTTCAACAAGGGGAACTCGCCGGTTCGTCTGTCAATTCCTGCGATAGCCTTTTGATTCACCGCGATGGAAATCAGTCTTGCTTCGCCTTGATGTGTGCGAGGAATTCCTCGTAGCCGTTTTCGCGGGCGTCGTTTGGCTCGTAATCGACCAACGGGTAATGCTCCATGACGAAATCGATGTCCTTGTCCCCGCGGCCGGAGAGGTTCACCAAGATCGTCTTGTCCTTGGGAAGCGTCTGTGCGAGCTTAGTCGCATAAGCTACGGCATGGGAGGATTCAAGGGCTGGAATGATGCCCTCCATCCGACTCAGGCCATAGAACGCCTCCACAGCCTCCCTGTCGGTGGCGCTGACATAGTTCACCCGTTTGATCGTCTTGAGGTAGCTGTGCTGCGGCCCTACGCCGGGATAGTCCAGGCCGCTTGCGATTGAATAGACCGGCAACGGCTCTCCGCTCTTGTCCTGAAGCACATAGCTCTTGAACCCATGCAGGATGCCCACGGAGCCCTTTGTCAAAGTCGCCGCATGCTTGTCGGTATCCAACCCCTTGCCAGCGGGTTCCACTCCGTGGAGCGCCACGGGGTCTTCGAGGAAGGCGCTGAAAATGCCCATGGCATTCGAGCCGCCGCCGACGCAGGCGACGATGTTGTCAGGCAGGCCGCCGGTCATGTCGTTGAACTGTTTCTTCGCCTCGATGCCGACGACGCTCTGGAAGTCGCGAACCATCATCGGGAACGGATGCGGCCCGACGACGGAGCCGATACAATAGATCTGGGTGACAGGATCGGCAAGATAGGCTTCGAACGCGGCGTCCACGGCGTCCTTGAGCGTCTGCGTGCCGCGTGTGACCTCGATCACCCTTGCGCCGAGAACCTTCATCCTGCTTACGTTGGGGGCTTCCTTGCGGACGTCGACAGCTCCCATGTAGATATCGCATTCAAGACCCATCAGCGCGGCGGCGGTCGCCAACGCTACGCCATGCTGACCGGCGCCCGTTTCGGCTATGACCTTTTTCTTGCCCATCTTGCGGGCGAGTAGCGCTTCGCCGATACAGTGGTTGATCTTATGAGCGCCGGTATGGTTCAAATCCTCCCGTTTCAGGTAGATTTGCGCTCCGCCGACGGCCGCCGACAGCCGCTTCGCATAGTATACGGGGGACGGACGACCGACATAATGAATCTGCAGGTCGCTCAGTTCCTGAAGGAAGCTTGGATCCTGTACGATTTCTTCGTAGGATCTTGTCACCTCATCCATGACTTTCTGGAGCTGGTCGGGCAGATAAGCCCCTCCGAATTCTCCAAAATATCCCTTGGTGTCGGGAAGGTTCGTGGTGTTGATTTCTTTTGTTATGGCGTTGCTCATGATATGCTCCTATGGCCATGGACTCGCGGGTATGGATAGCCAGGCCTTTGTGAATGTCTGTAGTTTTGTCATTGGGAGATTCCGAAGTACATCGACCTACGGTCTGATGGACTGCCGGCCAAGTGAGGAGCTAGCGTCGCCAACGGAGGGATTGATCGTCGATACATCTGCATGAAAATCTGTTCATCGTTCTTTCCTGCCTTGTCGTGATATGCGAACGTTACTATTAACAGAAACATTTGTCAAGTGGAACTTCGATATTTGTAGAAAATCTCCTGTGACATGGAGGATGTGTCGTATTTCACGGTTTTATGATATGCTGGTACCAGAGGTACATGACATGCTGTATGGTGACGATGCCGCTTATATGGGAGAATGTCTGCCTTTCTGGCAGGAGCTTTTGGAGAATGACAAGACCTTGCTTGTAGGTCACGCCGTAGACATGTCCTATGCGAAGGGAGCCGTCATCCATAATGACAGGAAGACCTGTACCGGCGTACTTCTGGTGGTTTACGGACGATTGCGAGTCTACATAGTCGGCGACGACGGCAAGGAGATTACCTTGTATAGATTGGTGGAGCGGGATGTCTGCGTACTTTCCGCATCCTGTGTCTTGCGTAATATTACGTTCGACGTCCATATCCAAGCCGAAGAACCCACAAAAGTGCTGAACATCCCTACGGATATCTACAAGCGGCTTGAGCAATCCAACCAGAAGGTGCAGGATTTCACAAATCAACTGGTCTCCTCTCGGTTTAGTGAAGTCATGTGGGTCATGGAGCAGCTTGTCTTCATGTCCATGGACAAGCGTCTGGCGATCTACCTGCTGGAACAGGCCGCCCTCGCAGGGGGCGATACCCTGCGGTTGACTCATGAGGCGATCGCGCACGACTTGGGGACGGCGAGAGAGGTCGTGACCCGTTTGCTCAAGTACTTCCAGGATGAAAAAATGGTGACGCTCTCCCGCGGAGAGGTCACCATCCTGGATTATCCGGCCCTTACAGTCTTGAGCGAATGATATGGATCGACGGCTGGCGAGATACTAAGCTCCCGCCGTCGCCCGGACAGCCTCATAGACCGAGCATCTGCTTGATCTGTTCTTCGTTCCTGACGCCGACTTCCTTGGCGGCGACTTTGCCGTTCTTGAATACGATCAGCGTCGGGATGCTCATGACTCCGAACTGCATCGCAAGTTCCTGCTGTTCATCGACGTTCACTTTCGCAAGGACCGCTTTTGAGGCGTCCAGTTGTTTGTCCAGGCTATCAAGAAGCTGCCCTTGCATCCGGCAAGGTCCGCACCATGTGGCCCAGAAGTCCACCAATACCGGCAGCTTACTGTCGATTACTTCCTGTTTGAATGTCTCTTGAGTTACATGTTTGATCATAATTGGTTCCCCCATATATACGTCTGTATCGTTTACAACACCGTTTCAGTATGGTTTGTCAGTGTATGACCAGAATATACATAAAAAATTCATCATCGTTTGTGATTTTATCACAGTTCTTTCTGTAAAAAGTTAGTAATGTCTAACTACCAGTCGGGACAGGCAGGTCGTATGGCTTGGAGCTATCCCGGCGGAGATGGAACCTGCGAAGCGGGTTGCTAGAAAGCCCCTGCATATGTATGAAGGTCGTTTCTTGCAAAGCCGTGAGCAAAAGGAGATATAATTATGGAAGATGTACAGTATCGCATGCCGCTGATTGGCGACGACGCCCCTTCGTTTACCGCGGTCACCACCCAAGGCGTCGTCAATTTTCCCGCCGACTATAAGGGCAAATGGGTCATTCTGTTTTCCCATCCGGCGGATTTCACCCCTGTCTGCACCACTGAATTCATGACCTTCGCTTCGATGCTCGATGAATTCAAGGCGTTGAATACGGAACTGATCGGACTGTCCGTCGATTCCTTGTACGCCCATATCGCTTGGCTGAGAAAAATCCAGGAGCTTGAATGGAAGGGGATGAAGAATGTCAACGTGACCTTCCCGCTGATCGAGGACATCAAGATGGAGGTCGCCAGAAAATTCGGAATGATCCAACCCAACGCTTCTGGGACCCAGGCCGTGCGCGCGGTGTTCGTGATCGATCCTCAGGGCAAGGTCCGGACCATCCTCTACTATCCGTTGTCCACGGGACGCAATTTCGACGAGATCAAGCGCATCATCCTCGCATTGCAGAAAGCCGACAAGGACGGTGTAGCAACTCCGGCTGATTGGAGACCTGGCGAGGACGTCATTGTTCCGACCGCCGGTAGCTGCGGTACCGCCAAGGAGCGGATGGAAAGCCAGGACGAAGACACCTATTGTCTCGACTGGTTCATGTGCTTCAAGAAAGAGAAGAAGTAAGCGGTAGCCTGTTGTTTTTGTTGATTGTCCTGCGGCCCGACCCAAGCGGTCGGGCCGCAGTCGTTCCTGGAGGGAATCGCCGGCGCATGCCGTCAGTGCGCCATGCGTAATTGCCGGCGGTCCTGTCCACGGACCTTTGACGGATGTGCCTGTACGCCGGCCCTTGGCTCTAGCGGGGGATGAATTTCAACGTCGGGTAGAAGATTGTCATTATCCGGTCCGGAAACAGCATGTCTATGAACGTTCCGAATGCGGAAGTCCCCGCATAGCCCGACTCTCGCATCTCCCACCGGATGACCGCCACGACCGATATGATTGCCGCGGAAAGGAAGAGGCAGAGTCCAAAACCGGCGAGCCGGTGCATTATCCGGGGTTCCATGAGGTCGATGAGCTTCAATAAACGCGGCAACGCCAGCATCATCCAGAAAAGTCCAAGGACGCCCCATATGATCGCCATGGAAAGACTGGTTCGTCCGCCGAGATTGAGCGGCTGCTGACTGTATTCCCAGGAATTCGACCTGAACAGCACGGACTGAATCAGACTGGCGAGGAATTCAAAGGAAGAGCCTATCACCGCCGCGCCGAAAAAAACTGCGGCGTGCCTGTATTTGAATCTATACAAGGGTCTCAAGCAGATTGTCATGAGCAACGCTCCGACGGCGTATATCGGATGTATCGGGACAAGGATCAGACCCGACCTCCACTGGAGGTTTGAGGTCAAGGCCAACACCCAGAATGTCTCCAATATTGTGCCCGTGATACCCCCCAGGAGGAATACCATCATTAATTGCGTTGCCGTTATATGATATATATTGCCATCTATATACCGAGTTCGGTCTGATTCAAATGTTTCTTGTACAATAATATTTTCAGTCTCCATTTCATCCCCACTTATCAGCCTTCTCCCTACATATAACCTACTCATGGAAGACCCACTTGGCAAGGGGAACACCCGATTGATTCCTGCGAAAAACTCCTGACGTGGAGAACTCTTGGCTCATTGTACATACGGTATCTTGCAACCCGTTTGAATTTTGACGAAAATATGTTTCAACGATGATCAGGAGGCCCCGTCATGATAGATTTGCATTGCGATACGGTCTACGCCTTGTGGAAGAGCTGTAGCGATGAGACGTTGGTGCATAATACGTTGCATGTCGATGTCGGAAAGATGCGGGAGGGAGGAGTCCTTGCGCAATGCTTCGCGTTGTTCGTTCCAATGCTTGACCATGTGCCCCGGACGCACGCCGGGAAAAACCCGTGGCGGATTCTACAGGAGCTGTACCAGCGTTTTTTGCTGGAGGTCGAGAATTCCAACGGCAGCCTACGGCAGGCGTTTTCTGTAGCCGACATTCTCGAGAACAAGGCCAACGGCGTTCTTTCCGCGATCCTGACCACAGAGGAGGGCGGGGCCATCGAGGGAAAGCTCGACCGTTTGACCTCGCTTTGGGACCTGGGCGTCAGGATTTTTTCTTTGACATGGAACTATGAGAATGAACTGGCGTTTCCGAATTCCGCCGACGCTGCCGTCATGGACAGCGGCTTGAAGCCTCTCGGCCGCGAGGCTGTCGATGAACTGAACCGGTTGGGTATACTCGTCGATGTCTCACATCTCTCCGACGGAGGCTTCTGGGATGTCGCGAAGATGAGCCGGAAAAGCGGGGTTCCTTTTGTCGCGACGCATTCGAACTCCCGTGTCCTGACGGCGGAAACCCGGAACCTTACTGATGCCATGCTCCGCGAGCTTGCCGATTGCGGCGGTGTCGCCGGCCTGAATTTCTGTCCTGCGTTCCTGCTCCCGTCCGGTACGACTGAAAGCGGACTGCGGCAGGCTCCGTTTACCGACTCTCCGGCTCCTGCGTCCATGGTCAGCCGGATAGACGACATGGTTCGGCACGTATTTCATATTCGTAACGTCGCGGGTAGCGATGTCCTTGCGATAGGCACCGATTTCGATGGCATCGGAGGCGCTTTGGAGATTGATTCTTCGGCGAAGCTTCCGTTGCTCCGCCATGCGCTTGGCCGGGCGGGCATGCCTGAGTCGGAACTCGACAAGCTGTGGGAGGCCAATGCGCTGCGGGTTCTCCAGGCGGTGGACGGCGCTTTTCGGCGGTCTTAAACTTTCAGGTTCTCCCGGAGTTCCCTCAACAACGCTTTATCCGCCGTATCGACTCTGAAGGACTCTATGCATTTCTGTATCGCTTTCCTGCGTATCTCTGGCTGGACCGAGCCGTTTTGCAGCAGACGGAGCGTCTTGTCGCGGTATTTGACGAAGCATACCGACAGCGCCCAGCCTGCGCCCATCTGGACATAGTAGAAATCGCTTTTTACGTTTTCGAGCAGCTCCAGCGTTCGGTCGATATGCTCGTCGTCGATGAAATAATCCATCAGCATGACGATCCCGAATCTGACCGCCCACGGGTTGTCATCGTCCAGATAGGGGAGGATGAAGTCCCAGAACAGAGCTGGATATTTGCGCGCCGAGACAAAGGTGGAGCAGACGCAGTCGCAGACCGCCCAGCCATCGATCCTGGGGACGAACTTCCGTATCCAATCCAGTCGTTCTTCCACGGGCATGCTTGCATAACCGATGATGAAACCCTGTAGCAACAGCTCTTCGTAGGTTTCATCTTCGGCTGAAGAGAGGTATTCCCTCCAGTCCCCTTTCGCGATTTCCTTGCCAAGGGCGCGCATGGCTGGGGTTCTTACTCCTATCAATGGATGGGCCGAGGGGGCCAGCGCTTGTGAAAAGCGCCGGTATTCTTCTTCTCCCGCGGCATACAGCCTGCGCTGGACTTCTTCTTTTGTCATCGGCCGCCCACTACAGCCCCATCCGCTTGCAGAAGCGGATGAAATTGTCGATCGTCAACGCCATGTCGCTTTTGCAACGTTTCGCAGCCTGCTTGAATTCCACGGCGACGCGATTGGTGCTGAATATTCCGCACACCCCTTCCGCATAGGCCCCTTCGATGTCGTCGCCGATATCTCCGACGATGGCGATCACCGGTATTGACTGAGCTTTCGCTCTGCGAGCCACCCCGATCACGACCTTGCCGCGAAGGCTTTGTCCGTCTATCTTACCTTCTCCCGTCAGCACGAGGTCGGCGTCTTTGACCAAATCATCAAAATGTACGGTGTCGAGGACCGTCTCGATACCCATCTGCAATTGAGAACCGAAGAACGCCGCCATGCCGCCTCCCATTCCGCCGGCCGCGCCCGACCCTGGGATCGCCTGTACATCCATTTCACAATCTTTTGCGATGATGTCCGCCAAACGTTTCATCTGGGCGTCGAGCTTCTTGACCATCTCTTCATCCGCCCCTTTCTGCGGTCCGAAGATATAAGCGGCGCCAGTGACTCCGCTGAACGGATTATCGATATCGCACATCGTGACGATCTCCACACCGCTGAATTCCTTCGCCAGGCCCGATCGGTCGATTTTCACCACGTCGCCCAAAGTGCCTCCCGTCGGAACGAACTCTTTGCCGTCTTCATCGATGAACCGCACGCCCGCCGCAGTCGCTGCACCGCACCCAGCGTCGTTGGTAGCGCTGCCGCCGAGCCCAACGACAAGCTTCGTACAACCATTGCGGACAGCGTGAAGCATCAGCTGTCCTACTCCGTAGGTCGTCGTCCTGTCTGGGTGTTTGTCGTCGCCGACCAATGGAAGTCCCGCGCAGGCGGCCATTTCAATGATGGCGGTATTTCCCCCGACCACCCCGTAGAACGCCTCCATATCCTCCATATACGGCCCTTTTACCACGACCGTCCGCTTCTCTCCTCCCATCGCCTGCAAAAATGAATCGACGCTCCCTTCGCCCCCGTCCGCGACCGGAATGGATATGATCTCAGCCTCGGGATAGTATCCTCGGATACCTTTCTCCATGATGGAGCATATTTCCTGTGAACTCATGGTTCCTTTGAAAGAGTCGGGGATGAGTATGATTTTGTTCATCTGTAAATCTCCTTTTGCTCGTCTACGGGGGCGCTGGCGTCGTCGCCTGCATGGGAGCCGTACTTTCCGTACTGTCTCCCCCTCGTCTCCTGGCCAACGCCCCCGCAGCCTTCGCAAAGCTATAGGCGTGTGGCGTCGTCGCCTGCATGGGAGCCGTACTTTCGTACTGTCTCCCCCTTGTCTCCTGGCCAACGCCCCCGTAGCCTTCGCAAAGCTATAGGCGAGGGCGTTTAGGACGATGTTTTCGTTATCCTATCGCACGGCAAGGATATTGTCTATAAAAATGGACTTGTCTTCCTACGGCACTGGTTTCCCAGTGATAAAGAATTGCCCCCTTTCTGAGGTTGCCGGTGAAAAGTCAAATCCGGATCATCGCGGCTCTCGTTTTGGCCCAAGATGTTTCTCTTGGATACAACGGTAGACAACCGGAACGAAAGCGTCCGCTGGATTTTTCTTGACTTCCGGATTGCGGACAGCTCGCTCCTCCTCGTCCGGGAACTATATAGAGGAGGGGAGCCTTGTCCGCTTTGAAGAAACGGGGACGTTCAAATCAGGAACAATGAAATCAGCCAGATGAATATGATGCCGACAAGTCCCATGAGCAACGTGACCATCGTCTGGGTCTTGTAGCCGTCCTCAGCCTTCAGATTGCCGAAATTGGTGACGACCCAGAAATAGCTGTCGTTCGCATGGGAGACGGTCATCGCCCCGGCTCCTATGGCCATGACGGTCAACACACCGGCCAAAGGGGAGGTCAGTCCGAGCGCCATCATCATGGAACCCTGTTCCGCGATGCCTCCCATGATACCCGCCGTCGTCGTAATTGCGACCGTCGAAGAACCCTGCGCCGACTTGAGGATCGCGGCGATCAGGAACGGGAAGAATATTCCGACCGTAGCCAACCCCGACGCATGCTCCTGCATGTATCCGACGAACCCTGCGTTCGCGATCACTTTGCCCAATACTCCGCCGGCGGCGGTCACGAACAGGATAGGTCCTACGACCTTGAGCGTTTCGTTCGTCATGGAATTGAAGTCGTCCATCTTATGCGTCATGACCAATAGGATGATGCTGAAGACCAACCCGACCGTCAGCGCGATGATCGGGGTTCCAATGAAAGTCAGGAACGACCCGAAGGACCCGCCCCAGCCCAGGACTGATGAAATCGAACCGAGAGCCATCGCGATGATCGGCATGATGATCGGAGCCAGCGACATGAAACCGTTCGGCAATTTTCCGAAGCTTCTCAACAGTTCATCGTAGTTCGGCCCACCTCCGATTTCCGAGAGATCCTCGCTTGACTTCACCCTCTTGCCGATATAGTTGGCGAAGAAGTACGCGATGGCCAGACATGGAATGGATACTACGGCGCCCATGCCGATGACCAATAGCAGATGGTCGGCTACTCCGAGCGTCCCCGCCGCGGCGATCGGGCCCGGCGTAGGGGGGATGAATACATGCGAGATATAAAGTCCGGCCGACAAGGCCACCGTCATTGCCACGCTGGAATACCGCGTCTTCTGTTGCAACGCCTTTCTGATCGGGTCAAGGATGACAAATCCACTGTCGCAGAATACAGGGATCGATACCACCCAGCCCATGATTTCCATCGCCAGTTCAGGATGCCTCTTCCCTACTATCCTGACGACCATCTCGGCGAGCTTCAGCGCGGCCCCCGTTTTTTCGAGGATCGTTCCGATCAAAGCCCCAAGGATGATGACGATACCTATGCTTGAAAAGGTTCCGCTGAAACCGGCGCCGATCGTTCCCGGGATATCCTTCAATGGAATCCCGACTATGACAGCCAGTATGAGCGAGATACCCATGATGGCGAGGAACGGATGCACTTTGCATTTTGAGATTGCGATGATCATGACCGCGATGGCGATCACGAAGGTGATGATCAGTCCTATACCTGTCATTCTTTTCCTCCCTCCTCGGATAAAGCGGGATATACTTTGTCCGGCTCTCAGGGCCGTACCTGGGTACTGTCCCAGCTCGCCGGCCTTCGGCTCTCCCGCTTTCTCCTTCGGCCAAACTTCTCGGATAAAACGGGATATACTTTGTCCGGCTCCCAGGGCCGTACCTAGGTACTGTCCCAGTTCGCCGGCCTTGCCTGTTGGTTTTTCTCCTGCGGAAACGTTACTCAGGATAGAACCAACCTGCAACGCCCTTCCTGCATGGCCGCGCTTCGCTGCCCTGTGCAGGAAGAGTCCCCGATGTTCTCGCATCCTTTCGGCGCGCAGCTCGCGTCCGTTATTGTAATCCACCCTCTCCCGTCCTTCAAGTTTTTTTCAGAGAGGGTGGGGAGGTTGACCTCCGAGGCTGTCGCTGGAAAATGCAAAGGCTCGCCAGATACCAGGTCGTCCATGTGTTCCGTGAGCCCCTCGCGTTCCACGGAAACGGTCGCCTACCTTTTCCAGAAGGATTTCGTCAGCAACGCATAGACGGTGAACAGCTCAAGTCGTCCTACAAGCATGACGAAGGACAGCAGCCATTTCGCCCAAGCGGGGAAAAAGCCGAAGTTTCCGGTTGGCCCTACCGCACCGAACCCGATGCCGATATTGCCTAGGCACAAAAATGAGGTTGACAGCGATGTCGCAAAGTCCGTACCGGTGAGCGACAGCAATACCGCAGTAACGAGGCCGGTTGCGAAATAAACGCTGACGAACGCGGCTATGGACAGGACCGTATCATTTCTGACCATATCCTGTCCGACCCGTATGGGGAATACTCCGTTAGGATGTATTTTTTGCTTGATGTGGGCCTTCGCCAGCTTGAACATGGTGGTGATCCTGATAACTTTGATGCCGCCGCCCGCGGATCCCGCGCATCCGCCGACGAAAAACAGCAGGAACAACAGCATCTGAGCGAAGGACGGCCACAGCAAATAGTCCGCGGTGGCGAAGCCCGTTGTCGTGAGAATCGAAGCTGTCTGGAACGCCGAGTACCTGAGCGAGGTCCCGAACCCTCTGTAGGTACCATTCAGAAACAGGCAGACGGCGCTGGCGAGGGTGACTGCTCCCCAGACCCCGATATATGCCCGAAGCTCCCCGTCCTTCCATACCTGTTTGACCTTGCGGGTACAGAGTTTGTAGTACAGGGCGAAATTCGCTCCCGCAATCAACATGAAGACGGTGACCACTACATCGACATAGGCGTTCGCGAACGTCCCTATGCTGGAGTTCTTGACGCAGAAGCCCGCCGCCGACATGGTGGAGAACGTCACCGTGACGGCATCATACAAGGAAAGCCCGCCGCCCAGCAGGAATATCACTTCAAGCAGCGAGAAGGCGAGATAGATGAGCCAGAGGAACATCGCCGTATTGCGGATCTTCGGCGTCAGCTTGTCTTTCGTAGGACCGACGGATTCCGCGCCGACAAGCTTGGTTCCTCCCGGTCCGAGCGCCGGAAGGAGCGCGACGAACAGGACCACGATGCCCATCCCCCCCAGCCAGTTCGTAGCGCTTCTCCAGAACAGGATGCTGGACGGACGACTTTCAATTTCAGGCAGGACTGTCGCTCCGGTCGTGGTGAAGCCGCTCATGATCTCGAAATACGCTCCGGAATATGTCTCGTAGGCTCCTGACATCCATAACGGCAAAGCCCCGAACGCAGTAGCGACGACCCATGCCAGCGTGACGAACAGATACCCGTCCTTCGCTCCAAGCTTCGTATTCTTGTTCTTGTGGACATATGCGAGCGTCACCAGGGAAAGCAACCATACCAGCATGATGGTGAACAAGAACGCCGCGAAGGAATCGGTCTCCTGCCGTACCGCCGCTATCCCCATGGGAATAGCCATGAGCGCCGCTACGAACAGCTGGATATATGCCAATAGTCGAAGATCTTGCTTCCAGTTCATCATCGTACCCTAGTTGAACATTGTCTGCACGAAATCGATCGATTCCCTGTTTACGGTGACAAGGACGATATCACCCGTATTCAGCCTGTAGTTGCCGCTGGGAATGATGTTTTTCCCCGAAGTATCCGTGATGCCCGCGATAATCGCCCGGTTGCGCATGTTGACCTCGCTCAGCTTCTTGCCGCAGATTCTGGAGGTTTCGAGGATTTTGAATTCATAGACCTCCAGCCGGCCGTCGAACAGGGAATGGATGCTGGAGACATTCTTGCCTCTCAGGTACCGGAGCAGGGAATCGACGGTGGCCTCCGTCGTGGATATCACAGAATCGATGTCCAGATGGCTCGCCAAGCGTATATAGTTGTTGTTGTATTTGATCAGCGCCATGGAACGAGCGATACCGGATCTCTTGGCGTAGCTCGCCGTGATGATGTTCAGTTCATCGTTGTCCGTCAGGGAGATGAGCAGGTCGTAGTCTATGAGATGCTCTTCTTCCAGTATGCTTTCGTCGGTGATGTCGGCCTTGATGACGAGTATCTCCGGATACATGGTGGCGAACTGCGTACAGACTTCCGGCTTTTGGTCCACCAGGACGATATCCTCCCGTGCCCCGCTGCTGAAGAAACCCAACAGGAAGTGCGTGATTTTGCTCCCCCCTACAAGAACGATCTTCTTGGGTTTGCTCCGCCGTTTCCCGATCGCTTGGAGAACTTTCGCGACATCCGTATCATCCGCGACCAGAGAAAGCGTGTCTCCCGGCTGAATCATCGTATGTCCCGACGGGACGATCGCCCCGTCGGCCCTGTTGATGGCGGCTATGACGAAATTGGCCTTGATTGCGTTCCTAACCGACATGACGTTCATGTTTGCGAATTTTGAATTCTTGGTGACGAATATATTGTATAGGATCAGCCCCGTGTTCTGGAATGTGATGACGTCGCTATAGATGCCCCGCTCCACGATGTTGTAGATCGACTGCGCCGCCTCGGCTTCGGGATTTACAATATAGTTGATGCCGAGCAACGAGTTGCTCAGGCCGTTAGTGCCGGTATAGCTCAAATTCCTGATCGCTGCCACGGTATTCTTGACATGGAATTCGCTTGAGACGATGCCGCAGGAGACCAGGTTGATCTCATCGCTGTCCGTGACTGCTATGAAAGCGTCCGCCGTATCGCAGCCCGCCTCCCTGAGTATTTCGAGGTTCGTCCCGCTTCCTGTTACCGCCATGCAGTCGAGCCGCGCCACCGCGGCGTTCGTCCTCTCAAGATCGCTGTCAATGATGACGACGTCGCGCTGTTCCTCTATCAGATGTCTCGCAAGCCGGAATCCGCGACGCCCCGCACCTAGAATCACTACTTTCATGTCCACCCCTGGCCTTCGTGGGACCTTCTCATCTTCAGTACCGGTTCCGTCGCTACGACGAACCGATTCGTCTGAACCAATACCCCATTATGGCATTGTTGAGATTAATTGCAAGAGTTCCGGGGCGTCGGATTCGTATTGGACCAGAGCCGCGGGGCCCTCATCATGCGTATCTTTCCGTCTGCTTGTCCTTGTCCTTGCTGCCGGACGTTCCGCGATACCGGTTGTTTTCGGATGTGTTCCTAGAGGGTGATCACGCCGAGGGATTGCAGCACCGAGCTGACTAGGATCGCGATAATGCATACCGGCGCCAGATACTTGATGCAGACGGTGAACGCCTTCTCCTGCTTGAACGGCGAAGATATCTTCACTTCGTCTATGATCGTCTTCACCCCGATGACCTTCGCGACAAAAAAGCAGGTTCCTAGCGCGGCGATCGGCATGAGGACGGAGTTGGTGATGAAATCGAAGAAATCCAGGATCGACATTCCCAACGGAGTGACGCCTGACCAAAGTCCGAAGCCCAGTGACGATGGAATTCCCAACAGGATGGTCACTACCGCGGTAATGGCGCAGCTTTTCTCCCGGCCCCAGGACGTCTTGTCGTTCACTATCGACACGACGGCCTCCATCAACGAAATGGAGGAGGTGAGCGCGGCGAACAGGACGAGCAGGAAGAACGCGATGCCGACCGCGGTCCCGATTCCCATGCTGTCGAATACCTTGGGCAAGGTGATGAACATGAGCGAAGGTCCGGCCTGAAGCGCCGACTGGTCGCCTCCGGAGTAGGCGAACACCGCGGGGATAATCATCAACCCTGCGACGACAGCGATCCCCGTATCGAAAAGCTCGACCTGTCTGACGGATGAGTCGAGCGGGATATCCTTGCGCATATAGGAACCGTAGGTGATCAATATGCCCATGGACAGGGACAGCGAATAGAACATCTGACCCATCGCCGCGAGCAGGGTGTTGGGGGAGAATTTGGAGAAATCCGGCAATAGGTAGTATTTGACCCCGGCCATCGCTCCTGGACGGGTGACTGAATACGCCGCGATACCGATGGAAAGAATCACAAGAAGCGGCATGAGGACCTTGCTGACCTTTTCAATTCCCTTCTCGACACCGCACATGATGACGATGTACGTCGCGCCGAAGAATACAAGGAACCAGAGGACCGGCGCCGCCGGCTGACTAATGTAGTTCGCGAAGTAATCCCCAGCGGCGGTCTGCGCACCGTGGCCCAGAATGAATTCGACGAGGTATTTCGTCACCCATCCCCCTATGACTGAATAGTAGGGGAGAATCAGTACCGGAACGATGGAATGGAGCCACCCTATGCCTCTCCATTTGTGGGAAAGCACGTCAAACGCCTCGATGGCGCTTTTGCCTGTCTTGCGGCCGAGGGCAGTCTCTGTAAGCACCAAAGCGAAGCCGAAGGAGACGACCAGCAGGATATACACCAGCAGAAATATGCCGCCGCCGTACTTTGCGGCGAGATATGGGAATCTCCAGATGTTTCCGAGTCCTACGGCGGATCCCGCCGTCGCTAGAACAAAACCAATCCTTCCCGTGAAATTGCTCCGCGGGTGTGTACTATGAGAGGCTGCCATGTGAATTCTCCAAATGCTGTGTTTATGTCCTAGGCAAGGACGACAAGAACATATTGTATGGGTTTTCCAGCAATCCTGCAACTCTTGTTTTATTTTAATTCTACGAGAGAAGCCCTTCGGATAAACAAAAAAATTTTTACATTGATAATTGATTATCCTGTATATTATTACTGATAATGTTGCATTTTGTTTCATTTTTTTATTTTTTATGGTTGACAATATTCCATATCTCCATTACTCTAGTTGAGCAATTCGACGCAGGGTAGAGCAGTTGGCAGCTCGTCGGGCTCATAACCCGGAGGTCGTAGGTCCGAGTCCTACCCCTGCTAAAAAACTGGCATGATGAATGGATCATTGAGAATGCAAAGGTATTCCAGTGAGACGGCGATTCCCTTATCATCCAATTGTTTGTTGGCAACTCGTTGTGGTAGCAATGGCTACAGGGCGGGTTGCCTTTTTTATGGTTCAACTCAGAAATTTGGGGGATAGGTAACGCAATCTCGGCTTTAAGCTCTCAAATTTGATTTTCAAGAAGAAGTATTCAGTATCTCTGAAACCATAAGCTTTTCTTCTCAGGGTCTTGATC
>JAEXDQ010000047.1 GCA_023401595.1 Spirochaetota bacterium | reverse complement strand
GGTTGCAACTATGAACAAGCTCATACGCACTCTTTTCATCCTCTTGACCAGAGGTGAAAAGTACTGTGAGGAGAAAGTCTGATCTTTTTTTCAGATTACTCATTCTTTATAGTTGACTCCTTCTCGGACAAAAGGTTTGTAGCTCGTCACCGCTCAGAGGTCATGCGATAGCGCCGCCCTCATCGCGCATCCTTGTTTCAAAAACTCTTCTCCTTCGAATATGTCCTCTCATACATATGTTTCCATATCTCAACAAACACTACCGCCAGACCGTACTTCGCTCCCACCCTGCTCCGGCGGCACGCCCCATGCATTCGCCCCAGCAGAGGAACCCATAGGTCCCTGCGCGTCAGTATTCCTCTATCTCGTCAGGAACATCCTCGAACGTCATTACCGGAATCAGATGATACGCAGGGACCTCATACGGATGGGCTTCTCGCATCGCGCGGACGACGTTCGTCGCATGCTCCTCGTCTACGACAAGCTCCAACCGCCACTCATCGACATATTCAAGCTTCCCCTGCCGCCCCAGATACGGTTCGCTCCCTTCCAAAGGGAGGAACTGCCCGCGGCCGCAGGTCTCCCAACAACAGCAGGCATAGGAATCCATAACGCCGGCGCCGGCGGCGAACATGGCCTGCTTCACCGCCTCCTTATGGGAACCAGGAACATAACAGACCAGTACATACATAGGCTCGCTCCTCCTCTTTCGAAGAATCTTACCATAGATGCCGCGAACGCATCAGCCCGCATATCAGAAATACCATTGCCGCCCTGTACGGATCTCCGTATACTGATTGGCGTTATGGTAAAACTTCTTGTATTTCTCGGCAACCCCGGCAGACAATATGAACGCACAAGACACAACGCCGGCTGGTTGGTTTGTGATAATATGCATATCGACGCTCCTTGGCAACAGAAATTTCATGGCGTCTGGTCTCAGACCAAAGGAAAAACGGTACAGGTACGGCTTTTGAAACCCCAGACCTATATGAACGAAAGCGGTCTGTCGGTCGCGGAGGCGGCCCATTTCTTCGGAATCGACGCGGAAGAGATATTGGTCGTCCACGACGATCTGGAACTGCCGTTCGGCACCATCAGGTTGCAAAGCGGCGGCGGACTCCAAGGACACAACGGACTGAAATCCATACGGCAGCATGTCGGCTCCGACCGGTTTCTGAGGCTACGCATAGGAATCGGACGTCCCGCCAGGGGCGATGTCTCGTCGTTCGTCCTTTCCAGATTCTCGCCTGACGAGGAGATACAGCTACCGCTGGTGCTGGAGAAAGCGGAACGGCTCCTTCAACGGTGCGTTGACAACGAGCTTGCATCGCTTCCTCATACGGAAAGCCTGCCTTGACAAGTATATTCGGAGGGGAAAAGCCTTCCATTGTACGATTTCCGACAATTGTACAAAATTTATGAGGGTTTTTCCGTTTCCTCGCTCTTTTTATGTTCCATCCACCCTCTTGCATGATATACTTTGACAGAGCTGTATCCTTGCGTCTTCCATCATGAGCCGACCTCCACTTCGTATCGAGAGGATGCAGTGCCAACAAATCCCATCCAGGAGGAATTCATGGGTGCCAGAGACCTGCGTATTTCAGTCAGAACAAGAACAGATATGGATTACTTTTCTCCGATATTCCCTTCGGGCGGAGATTTCCGCGCCATGCACGACCAAGCGAATGAAATAGCCCAACGGTACAATTCGGCGGTCCGCAAGCATAACGGAAAAGCGTTCATATCCAGCGGCAAGCTGCATGCGACCGGAGTCCTGCATCTTCTATACCAGACCGTGATCACACGGTACCTCATCGACAGCGATCATGATTTCTTCTCCAGGCTCAATCCTCTCGTATCAAAGAACCATGCCTGCCAGGACGTCCTGTCGTTCTATGCGAAGGAATTTCCTTCCCCCTTGTTGATGGAACAGGATCCGACGCTCCCCTATTTCATGGAAGAGACGATCAGAGGATTCTTCGTTCACCAGGTCATGCTTGCGAACCCGGCGCTCATCAAGGCAGCAAAGCCATTCATGGCGCCTGAAGGACTCACATTTCCCCCTGCGGCGCAGGCGTTGTCGGCATTGATGGGCGGGTATACGAAGAACGCCCCTGTGGTCGGAAAAAGCGACGAAGACCTCTTCTCCTTCCTGACCCGACCGGCGAAAGTACATCCGGATTCCTTGATAGACCAGATCAGGTATATCATCGACGTTTGGGCGGACCTTCTTCCGGAAGACATGAAATTGCTTCTGCTCAGGGCCATCGACGTGGTCAATGAAGAAGACAAGCCCAGATTCATAGGCGGCGGCCCCGGGCCGACGCATGTCCCAGACTATGCGTCGCAGTTCGGAAACGGAGAATACGAGGCTTTCACCGCCGACCGCAACTGGATGCCCAATGTGGTCATGATCGCGAAAAGCACACTGGTCTGGCTGGATCAACTGAGCAAGCTGTACGGCTATCCGATCAATACGCTGGATCAAATCCCCGACCGCGAACTTGACCTGCTCCATGAACGAGGCTTCACGGCGCTCTGGCTTATCGGACTTTGGGAACGAAGCACCGCCTCGAAAACAATCAAGAACCTCTGCGGAAACCCAGAAGCGGAGGCTTCCGCATATTCGCTCAAGGGGTATGAGATCGCCTCCTCCATCGGGGGATGGAGCGCGCTGGAGAATCTCCGCCGCCGTTGCGCGGACCGACAGCTTCGTCTTGCCAGCGACATGGTTCCGAACCATACCGGCATAGACGGCGACTGGGTAATGGACCATCCCGAATATTTCATCCAGCAGGATCATCTTCCGTTCCCTTCCTATACCTACAACGGTCCGGATCTCTCGCCGAATCCCGATATCGAGATCAAGCTGGAAGATCATTACTACAATCGGACCGATGCGGCCGTGACCTTCCGCCGGACGGACAGGCAATCCGGAAGGACATCGTACATCTTCCACGGCAACGACGGGACTTCGATGCCTTGGAACGATACTGCGCAGCTTGATTTTCTCAATCCAATGACGAGAGAGGCTGTCATCCAGCAAATCATGCATGTCGCAAGGAACTTTCCGATCATTCGTTTCGATGCGGCCATGACCCTTGCGAAGAAGCATATCCAACGGCTCTGGTATCCCCGTCCCGGTTCCGGCGGCGATATCGCCGGACGAGCCATATACAGCATGAGCGATGAGGAATTCAATCGACGGATTCCCTCTGAATTCTGGCGGGAGGTCGTAGACCGGGTCGGCGCTGAGCTTCCCGATACCCTGTTGCTCGCAGAAGCGTTCTGGATGATGGAAGGGTATTTCGTCCGGACGCTCGGTATGCACCGCGTATACAACAGCGCCTTCATGAACATGTTGAAGAATCAGGAAAACAAGAAATACCGCGACACGATCAAGAATACGATTTCGTTCGATCCTGAGATTCTCAAACGGTTCGTGAACTTCATGAACAATCCTGACGAGGAGACCGCGGTCGCCCAGTTCGGGGACGGGGACAAGTATTTCGGAGTCTGTACTCTCCTCGCCACCATGCCGGGTCTTCCGATGTTCGGCCATGGACAGCTGGAAGGCTATCGCGAGAAATACGGTATGGAATATCGACGGGCCTACTGGGATGAAAAACCCAACGACCGGCTCCTTGGCGAACACTACCGGAGGATATTCCCGTTATTGAGAAAGCGGTATCTGTTCTCCGGTGTCGATCATTTTGAGCTTTTCGATATGTATCGGGACGGGCAGATCCAGGAATCGGCGTTCGCCTATGCGAATGGAGATGGCCAGGAAACCGCCCTGGTACTCTACAACAACCAATACGAAGCTGTGGAAGGCAATATCAACACGTCCGTTCCCAAGCTGTATCGGCAGCCGGACGGCAGCAGGGAGACGAAATGTTCTTCTTTGGCGGAGAGCTTCAACCTGACACTGGGGGGGAGACGGTTCCTTATATACGAGGAATTCCCCACGGGCCTGACGTATCTTGTTCCGACCATGAGGATATTCGATGAAGGCATGTGGTTCCATCTCGATGGATACCAAAGCAAGGTTCTTCTGAACATTCGGGAAGTGGAAGATATCGACGGTTGCTACGGCAGACTCTACGGGATGCTCGGCGGCCGGGGCGTAGAGGATCTGGAGCAGGAGCTTCTCGCTCTCCGTCTGCAGCCGGTATTCAAGGCCATGGACAATTTCCATAGCGATCAGATGTTCAAGCTGATCAGAACGATCATCAACGGCGAGTCGACAAGCCAGAATGAGAGGAAGCTCCTGTTGCTGATAGGAGAGGCATACACGCATCTCGGCGCGGTCGTGGAGACGATGCATCCGGTAGCGGCAGAATGCCTTCCCCGCGTCCCACAGGAAATCCGTCCGAGCCAGATGCTCCAGGATGTCCAACGGTTCGCCAGGCTCTTTCAAGTGAAAGGGGGTCATGACGCCTTCTTCCTCAACGGAGGCAAAATCATGGACGAGCTGCCGGTCATAGTCTCGGCGGCCATGTTCCTCAAACCGTTCATCAAGGAAACGGACTCCATTTCAGACGCTTTGACAGCGGTTGACAGGTTGTTGCTATCCAGATTTTTCCGACAGGAACTCACGCTCCAAGGGTTCCAGGGAGAAGCCGCAAGAAAAGTCTGCCATGGCGCCGGTTTGTTCGCGTCGGCCGCTTTTACTGCGGGAAGGACGATCCTAGAGGGAGATACAGAAGCGGCGTTCAAGGCTTTGCTGGCGGATAGGGCGTTCAGGGACTATATCGGATGCAACGAATACCAGAATGTCATATGGTATACGAAGGAATCATTGCAGGACGCCATATTCCTCGTCTCGCTTTCTACTATGCTTTTTTGCGATGGAGCGGATTTCGACAGTGTCGGACGTTTTTCGTCGGAAATGTTCGCCAGGGATTCCCGAGCGGATTATAAGATCAGCGGTTTGTTCGGACAAGCTTGAAAAATCGCTCTTCGACAGACAAAACAGGGGGATTGCAAGTTTTTGCAATCCCCTCTTTATCCCTTTCATTGACTTGCGTGTGGCATTGGTATACTCTTGACGGTATGAAGACTTGGATAACCTACCTGGCCGCGGCCGCCATGGGATTGGCCGCGACGTTGTTGTTCGGCGAGACCGCGGCTTTCCAACAGCTGATGTATATCATTTCGTCATTGCTGGTACAGTTTGGCGGCCTGATCCTTTTCCCGCTTGTTTTCATCGGTTTCACGGCAGGAACGGCTTCGTTGCGCAAAGATGAAAAAGGCGGGCTTCTTGCGGGAACCACGATTCTGTGGAGTCTTTGCACGACGTTCATCCTTGCGGTCATTGGCGCCGTCATATTCCGGTTGCTTCCCTCTGCGTTCCCTGCCACCAGCTCCGCAGGTGCGAACACGTCCTTCGTCAACAGCGTCGGCAGTGGAAGTATTTCAAAAATCTTCTCAGGAATTTTTCAGCAGAATCCGTTTTATACGCTTGCGATCAGCGATGGGTTCCTGCTACCGGTAATCTTCCTCGCATGGATTCTCGGCTACGCGATCAAGCCGAACGTGGAGGTCATACGCCCGGCATATGTGGTCATGAATTCCTTTAGCGAGGTGATGTTCCGTCTGGCTCATATCTTCACCTGCATCGGGTATATCTTTATCGCGTTCTTCTCCGCTTCCTGGTTCTCCATGCTTTGGCAGGATAGTACGGTATTCGTGGCGATTCCTTTCATGGTGACTTTCCTCGCCTCCGTAGCGACCGTAATACTGTTGGTCATTCCTTTCCTGTATAGTTGTTTCACCAGGTTCAAAAGAAACCCCTATCGAGATCTCTACCGGCTGTTGTCCCCTGCGTTGGCCGGATTGTTCAGCGGAAATATCTTTTTCGCAGGTCCAAGCCTGATCGCTTGTACCCGCCACAATCTCGGTGCGCAGAAGCGAGTCGCGGGAACAGCGATCCCCCTCTATACGATCATAGGGAGAGGTGGCAGCGCTTTGATCGCGACGGTTTCCGTCTGCGCCCTACTGTACGCGGCCATGGGCAGCGTTCCTTCCTGGAGCTTGGTTCTGGCGGTCGCAGCCATGTGCGCTGTGGTTTCCTACGGTTCATCGCTACATCTCGGCTACGAAGTGGTGTTCATCTCGATCGTCGCGGTACGGTTGCTCAACATCAATCTCTATGGTGCGGAAATGACTTTGCTCGGTCTGCTGCCGTTGCTCAATGGAGCAGGCATACTGATCGATACCTTGGTCGGCGGGCTTGGAGCCAGCGCGACTTGCGAAATCATGGGAACCGCCGCGCCTGCGCCATACAAGGATATTCTGTAGAACCCATGAACAAGTCGCTTCGGTATATATTGCTTGCCGCACAAGCAACCTTGGCACTCATCTTCATAGGGTTCATGCTTCACGGGGTCATAGTTCTGGCTGGCCCTGTAGGCCCTTCCACTCTACCGAATGGAGAAGGGCCCGTCGTGGTCGTATTGAAGTACTTCCTGCCGGCGACGCTTCATATCATCGTATCCATGGTGGCCGCGGTATTGCTTTGTCTGTTCTATAGGGCGAATACAGGAGCGGAGGCGCAATTGCTCCCTACGTTATTCCTGGTGATCACTCTGGCCAACATCAAGGTCATGCCCCTCTACTCGACGATTACCCATACGATGCTGTTGTCACCCTACGCCTTGTCTCTGATCTATCATTTCGCCACGCTGTTTACGGCCTATCTCCTTGTCGGGTCAGGATTGTTCCAGCAAGGCATCAGCAGCTCCAAGCTGACACACTACATTGTCCTAGGAGCTATCCTCTCGGTGTTTCTGACTGTTCTTACGCCGGTAGCCCTCAATACGGTACAGTTTCTGGCGGAAATCCGCTTTACGGATAGAATGTTCGCAAGTATCATCTACATTCTTGAAATACTGGCGATCATCAACTTCACCGTTGTCGCGGTACGAGAAAAAAACAGACATAACACTGGACGATGCATAGCGTTCATCCTACTGATCCTAGGCAACAGCATGCTTAGTGATTTCCAACAAATCGCAATGAACGCAACAGGGCTCGTATTCTACATCGCCGGCGTCGTCATGTTGATCATGGTCACCCGAACGTATCATATCTGGGCATAGGCAACAACCGACTTTTCACTTTAGGCTCAACTTAGGCTCAACTTAGGCTCAACTTATGATATGCTCCCAAAATAAGTAATACTTTCAGCTCCAGGTGAAGCAAATAGGGTAACACTTTTTTATCTATAGCGTTCCATAGGGCAACAGTATTGAATTCACTGCTTCCTTAAGAGTAACACTCTC
>JAEXDQ010000004.1 GCA_023401595.1 Spirochaetota bacterium | reverse complement strand
CGACAGGCACAAGCCACCAACCGCCGGCGATGCTGCCGATACCGGCGCCCATCACCTGCCCCGCCGGCATGAAACCGCCGTTGACGCCGGTCAGGAAAATCACCAGGCCGATGAACGTATAGATCAGGCCGAGAACCGTCTTCCTTACCTGCTGCTTTGGCATATGCAACAACGTAAGCTGGAACACGAGGAACATGGCGGCCAATGGCCCGAGAGCCTTCGCGACCTCAACCATGATTTCTGGAACGATATGAAGGAAATGTCCGACGATTGAATACTCAACGGCAGAAGCGGCCTCCGCGGCCAAGGCGGTCTCCCCATTGCCACCCCCGGAAACCAACCCCATGACCAAAACCGCCATGATCGGGCCGACGGAAGCGATTCCGACCAGACCGAAACTATCATCCTGCGCCTTTTCGGCGTTTTCATGTTTCGTAACCGACGCGACGCCGAGCCCCAACGCCATGATAAACGGCACGGTCATGGGCCCCGTCGTAGCACCACCGGCATCGAAGCCTATCCCAACGAACTCAGGACTGGTACAGGCGGCTATGACGAACAACACAAGATACGCACCGATCAGAATCCACCGCAAGGAAATCTGGAAAACAATTCTTGCCAACCCAAAGGCGACGAACAGACCGACGCCGACAGCGATCATCATGATCAACGGAGTACGGGGAATCGTACTGTCCACACTTGTCACTTGGGTGGCGAGGACCTGTACGTCAGGCTCCGCGATAGTAATGACGAACCCGATCAAGAACCCAAGAATCAGCATCAACGCCAGATTCTTCTTTTTCGTAAGCGTAGCCCCTACATGCTGTCCAACCGGTATCATGCCGATATCCGCACCGAGCAAAAAAACGGAGAGCCCTATGATCAACAGAACCCCGCCAATGAAAAACTCGATGAGCATCGTCGATGGTAACGGAGAGACGGTCAGATGTAGTATCAGGACAATCACCATGACCGGTACTACGGATACTACTGTTTCTTTACATTTCGCCAGCAGGTTCATGTCTGACAGACTCCTATGCCCGGGAATACATCCCCCGGAGCCATTTTAGTGATCGAACATACGTATTTGATACAGGATAATAGACAATCCCCCTTGCTGGAAGGGGGGATTGATGAAAAAAATCAGACCAATAACATTTTAACGAAATCCTAACAATCCGGAACTAGATGAAGGAAACCATCGCCCCCAAGCACCTGTAATCAGAATATGCGGGATATAGCGGGAACTGATAGAACAATCCGATGGAAACCGCATAGTGTTCAGAGATTCTGATCTCAGTCATGATCTTGGGCCTGAACATGATACCGTTGAAGCCCATGAAGATATCGTCAGGTTGCTGAGGGATTTTAGCGAACTGGGCGTACCAACCCATGTCCAGGCAGACATACGTCCGCGTTCGCCAGACTTCCATGAACTTCCAAGCAAGCATGACGCCTGTTTCTATGGAGAATTCAAGGGAAGCGGCTCCTCCCGTCCCACCAAGGGGCATCAGGTAATAATCGCCCAATCCATAGACTTCAAACTTGAAGGAAGCGGTCTGCAAACCGAGGTTCAAGCCACCGCCGAGCGAGAAAGTCGCGTTGCGCAACATCTGGGTCCTGAAATAGAGGTCATAACTGAAGGACGCCTGCTCGACTTCACTCTGCCACCAGCTTTTCTTTTCAGGCTGGGAAGCTCCTGTAGAGGAAGGCATCGCGTCGGTTGTCAATGACGCGGGAGTTATCCCTTGTTCCGCAAGCCTCGCCATCACCGCCTGGAACATTTCATCGGTCACGACGATACCCGACGATTCTCCAGAGGAGGATACGCCCGCTTGTTTTTCCAAGGGAGGTTCGTCAGAAGCGGAAGAACTTTCAACGGCCGGTACAGCCGGCAAGAAGGCTTCGGCGCCGTCCGCATCGGCGGCGGAGGCCGTCGCACCGTTGGAGGCAACGGACGTCCCGGTCGCAAGGAGCGTGTCCAAACGGGCGATCACGGCATCGTCGTTGGTAAAGTAGTAGGTACCGTCGGAAGGCTCCTGATAATAATATCTTCCGCTGGAATGCAGGAAGTACGGTCTGCCGTCAATCGTCGTGATCGGCTCGACGGCGAACAAGGAGACAACGGAGATCAGTAGAAAAGCTCCGATTGACAGGAGTAACTTCTTATCATTCATAGATTGCTTCCCAACCGCAAGCTGGCGGCTTTCAAATCTTCAAGACTTCTTGGCAATATATCGGGACCGCCCTTGTAGATCATTTCAAGATTGTCGCCGGGATTGTCAGGATCACGGACCAGAGTCAGACTCTTCGGCCCTTCATTTTTATCGCAAACCCAATCATACAGAAAAGGATTGGTTCCCTTGACCAAGAGAAGATTTTCGACATCTGAAGGAACATCCTGCACCGTAAGGTACAAGTTACCGTCGGCGGCAAGGAAATTATAGGCTTGAAGCTCCATGTGATAGTTCCCTTCGATTGTTCTTGATTCAGAGGTTCCGGCAATGACCTCCACATAGGTAAACGTTCCGTCATTGCGCAAGCTCAAGGCCGCAAGGTGGTACTCATTGGCCCCAACGGATTCCGCGGGAAGCACATAGCATCCGATCAAAGGATTAGGAACCTTCATATCGCAGCCAGTGAACAGACCCAAGCAACCCAGAACCATCAATATCATGTGTATCGTGCGTTTCATGTCCATTCCTCGATTACATCTGGTCAGGAGATATTTCCTGCGCCGCAGTACCATTCGACTGCGTTACTGTATAGGTTCCAACGAACTTCTGGTCGCTGACCGAAATGTTGTCGAACCCAATGGACGCCGGATACATGCCGCCGACCGTCAGACCGCCGACGCAGGAGCCGGAACCGCTCATACTGACACTCATCACATAACTTCCCGTAGTCTGCATGTACGGGACTTCTCCGAACTTGTTGTACGTAAACGAAACACGGCCGCCCAACCCCTGGACAGTGGCAACATACTTGATGGTACCGCCATTGTAATAGGAGCTCTCCGTTATCCCGCTCGACAAACTGCCCGTGCCGGCTTGTTTGATCTTGTCATAGATGGCGCTATTTTTCCATTTTGTGTTGACATCATTGCCATATTGATACCCGGTGGTAAGCAACGCCGTATCTATATACTCCCAAGGCTTCAAGCAGTACGCCTGCATCTGTTTGATCAGCAGATTGCCGGTAATGGCTCCATATCCGGCATCAATATCGCTCCATTCGCCTTCCCGACCCAACGTATCGACACCTTGTACGCTGAAATACCATTGCGTACCGATCGGAGCGGTTCCAGCATTCAGGAAAATACCGGTATTTGTATCGGTACCGTTCGAATCCTTCAATATGGCGAAAGCCTGCCTTGACAGTTCCAAATCCGGCGTGACATTCGCAGAAGCCGGCTTCGTATACCAGAGCCGGATATTGTAGGCTTCGACCGATGAATCCCGCACCAACGTGAGAGCGATAGGATATACTCCGGCGGAAGAAGCCGTCATTCCAGCATAGACATAGTTGTCCGAGGCGTTGAAACCATCCGCCGCAACAGGTCGTGATACCTGGATAGGACTACCGACGACCTCATCATATCCGACGCTCTGGTCATATCCATTGGACGTTTTGACGGTAAAATACTCATACGCATGTTCGGGAACACCGTCATTCGGAGCATAGACCGTCGTAATGGTGCGCCGTGCGGTGTCTGAAACCGGAATCGTCTCCATTCCGGCAAGCTTCGTGAATTCCGCTGCAGCGTCGGCAGATTTCCCCCAGACGGAATATGTCCAGTCAGGATGGGCGGACGCACCCAAAGCATCTCCGATTGTAAATGTAAAACCGGACTTGTCGGGTAGTATCGCGACATCGCTGACTGTCGTCGGAGGAGAAAGCAGGAAGCCCTCAGCGGTGGACGGCAAACCGTTCACGCTCGTCTGAACACCATCGACGTCGATCTTTCCAATCGCCCGTATACTATAGGTATACATGGTTCCAGGAACTAGGTTGTTGGAATCGACGCAGGACATGATGTCGCCTTCTTCCGTAGGTTTTGGATCGCCATCTTTCGTCGAATATATCTTTTTCTCCGACTGGCCTTCCGCCCTGCGGTAGATTTCCCAATCATAATCGACACGCCCACCGGTCTCGTCAGTGGTATACAGGGATTTCCAAGTCAGTTTGATTTCAGTCGCGGAATCACCCTGGGAAGCTGTCACATTCTGAGGAGCGGTCGGCGCACCTTGGACGAAGGTGTATCCAAGCCGTTGCGCACTTGGATTACTTTTCGAACCGGATTTCGACACGCTTTCAATATAGAAATAGATGGATTGTCCCTGCAACGACTTGCCCGGCACGAACTTGAACGACAGCACGTTCGGAGAGAACACATAGTCATACGATTCATAGTCCTCAGGAAGCGCGACCTGCCATGTCCCTCCATATCCGGTGGTACTGTAGTACACACGGTATCCTTCGATGTTCCGTACTTGGCTCCAAGTAAGCTCGACATATTTAGAACTAGCGCCTTGACTGGCCGAAAAACTGATAGGAGACGAAAGCATCCATCCGTAAGCGGGCTGAGAGTAACTGCCTATCAATGTACGCAAGGCAAAGCTTCTTGCCCTGACACGATATACATAAAATTTTCCAGCTTCGATATCCATATCGGTGATGCTGGTGCTTCCGACGGGAGCCTCCAGCATTCTCGTCCATTCCAGCTGATTGTGCGATGAAGTGAGGTCAGGGGTCACGGCCCGGAACACTTCATAATAGTCGGCTCCTGTCACTGCGTTCCAACTGATTACAATCTTATCCGAATAGCGCGCCTGGGTGGCGGTCACAAAGGAAGGGGCGGTTCCCGTATACAACAAAGACGAAGAAGTCGAACCCGTACCCTTGCCATAATCATGGGGAGAATTTCCCCAGATGTCCCAGCGGCAGGAGGTCAATATCAACGACCCCGCAAGGAGCAGGATCATCGCAAACAGCATATGATTTCGTTTCATATTCCTTACTCCTTTCAAAACGGTCTGACGATGGAAGAAGAATCTGGAACGGTGACTTCCTCTTCCGTTCCCAAAGTTACAAGATAGCAATGGTCACTTCCTTCAACAGCGGAAGGAACTCGAATGTTGTAATATTTTATCGTAGCGTTACTATATCCGGTTCCAAAACTGGCAGTGATGATACCTTTGCTATCGTCACTGAGGCTTATCAGTGCGCTTGAACCTACACCACTTCCAGTATCAGTACGTAAAGCGACCTCAGTAGTAAGGACGATGTCTTTTATCGCACTGGCAAAACCATCAAGGTCAACGCTTCCATAATAGTGCCCGGCAGGATTCCAGAACGTATTTGCGGCAGTAATAACCGCACCTGCATCATCCGTATACTGGATGGTGCTTGTCGTGTATTGAAACCAATCGCCACCGAAGGCAGCGTCTGCCCTATGCAATAGTGGATACAAGGAACCATTGACAAGGTTCACCACATCCAACGCCCTCAAGCTCCTACGTACCTTCGTCGCGTCCTCAGCATACCCCGTACTTGCGGAGGAAGCTTTATTCACGGCATTCAGTTTATACGACCCGATGATCAGCGAGTCGGTAAAAATTCCTGTGGCGTCATTATAGACATATTGCTTCTTTGCCGGATCATATTGCAGATACCCGACAGAAGTCGCGGATATGCCATTGTCCACGGCATTCGTCTCGTGGTAATTCAAACCGCTCACATCAACGTCCGTAGTTCCATCCAACGCTTTGACCGTATATTGCGTAGCACCATCCACCCTGTCCCAAATAAGCCGGACGTATGGCCGATATACATTGCTTGCATCAATTTGCTCAGTAACGAAGAATGTCGAAGGCATCGTCAACCGATACCCATAATTGCTGGCCTCCGTCTCCTTGAACATATTGACCGTAGAACCGAACCCGTTCTGCTTCGCTGATTCCAGACCCGTCGAGGAAATTGCATGGACAGTATAATAAACAGGATTCGTCGATTTAGAATCATCCCAGGAATTTGTCGAGACAGCCTCGGAAGTCCCTTGGAAGACAGGAACTCCATTCGTATCAATCGTATATTTATGGACGATGTAGGAGTTCGCGCCGTCGACCGCATCCCAGGTGACATTGATCACACCTACAGCGGTGCCCTTTGAAGCCTTGATGTTCTTTGGAGGTCCGAACAACCAACCTTGCGCCTCTTTACCCAACAGGGTATTGACATCAGCCTCAAATGCCGGAACAGGAACAACCTTGTATGTGTACTTCTCGGACAAAGGAGTCAGATTATCGGCTGAGGACGTCAAGGTGACTAGCTCTTCATCTGAGAACGTCGTGGATTTGTGGTTGCCTTTCAAACGTCCGCCATTACGATAGATGGTATACGAAGCCGCGCCGTCCACCGCATTCCATACAAGATCGACCTTCTGAGGATCCGTACCTTGCGACGCAGTCAGCGTCATGTTCCCAGGTCCGAAGATACTGCCCTTTTCTATCGCGGTCCATTCTGTATAGACATTCGTCCCCCCGACGGTCTGAGCCGTATTGTAGGCCCGCATCCTGAAATCATAGATTTCACCGGCACGGGCTGTTCCAGCCCCCTCCGCAAGGGTCGTCGCCGGTATCGGCAAAGAGGAGATATCGATACTATGCCAACCGGTATCATCGGCGGAGTCAAGCTTGTACCAAAGTTCGTATCTGACGGTTCCGTCTTCATTGTTGGAAGGAGCATCCCAGGTGATGTCGATCTGGGTCAGAGAACTACCGTCCGTAGCGGACAAGTTCTGCGGCGAACTCAACGTAGAACCTGATTTCTGGTCGGGCCCATAATAAGTCTGGGAAGCCCCATTGTAGGTGGCAGTGGAAGTCAAACGATAGGTATGGATGCCGGAAGTCTCCAGTTCAACGCTTCTGGCATTCTCGGTCGAGGTAATTGTAGGAACGACTTCCAGTTTTGTTCCGTCCGCCCATATTTCATAGTTTTCATCCGACAAGCCATCGATCACGACCCAGGAAAGCTTGATTTTGCCAACCAGATTCTGCGTCGCCTGGAAATTACTGAACAATACCTCACCCGCAGACTCGCCGAGAGAAACCGTAACAGGCGTCGTACTGACAGGCAAGGATTTTACCACCTCTCCATTGAACAGGAATTCAAGGATGAATTCAAATGTATGAACAAAGCTCGTGTCAACGATGGAAATGGGGGCGTTGTATGAATAGGCGTCCACAGAAACGGTGGGAACGATGTCTACGGTCTGACTATCCGTCGTACCGTCTTTCTGACTCCACACAGAGGTCTTGAACCTCCAAGTAATACCGTCCAAGGTACCGCCGCGGTAATTCCAAGACAAAGCGACAATGCCGTTGTCGGGATTCACACCCTCTCCCGGCGTGAATACAGCCTGTACATCCGTAGGCAACCACAACTTCCAACCAGCGGAAGATGTCGTGACGGCGCTGTCATCCTGCATTGTAATGACACCCGACGCATTGATATATCCATTCAGGATACGATATATGTATTTCACATTGTCGGCGACCGTGGTATCCACCCAGAAGTATTCGCGTTCGTCCTGGCCTTTCTGGACTCCGGAATCCTTTGAAGCCGCCAACACAGTCTCCCAACCGGAGCCTTCGTCCCCGTCCACCTTGCGGTCTATGCGGAACACGTTCGTGACGTCGAGACCGGAAGGAATCTTCGGAGCAATCCAAGTCAATTTGATACCGTCAGCAATGGAACCGGCCGTCACATTGACCGACTCAATCTTGTCGGGAACCATGTTCGTTTCCGTTGTAACAGGAAGCTTGATGCTCCGCACAGTCGTCACTTCCGCTCCGTTGGCATCAAATACGGTCATTGATATACGAAATTCGTAGGCAGTGTCCACGGAAAGGCCGTCGGAAGCGATACTAAGCTCATGATGGAAGTCTTTCCCCACCCCATTGACGGAAGTCCAGTTGGCGGATACATCCGCCGCGTTTTTCAATTTATATTCCAATGCGAAAGCATAGTCATATAGAGGCTCGTCGGCGCCAGGCATAGAAGGAATAGTCTTGAATATATTCGGGACATCCCAATACAAGGCGATCGTCTGGCTGGTAGCGACAGCGGATAATGTGATACCACCGACAGTACTCCCTTCAAACAAGACGCTGGGATTGGAATACAACACCCTCTGTCCGACAGCGGTGACGGAAGCTCCCAGATCCCGCATCGCGACGATGGCGAATATATATGCCGACCCGGCCGACTGGTTCAGCAAGTCGTATTTCGTCGTCGTGACATCTTCAACAAACTTGAACCCTCTCTCCTGCAGATTGGAATAGCTGAGAGTTGTGGAACGGGAAGTATTCACAGCGCCATAGTCATCGCTTTTCAACATCCAGACTTGGTAGCTAGTAGCATTTTCGGAGGCCTCCCATTGCAAGGATATCTTGTTCGGCAGACCGTTCGTAGCACTGACATTGGTTGGAGAAGAGGGCGCAAGGTAAGGATTGAACCCTCCCGACGGATCTTCCGGCGGTGCCATGGGACAGGAGATAAACAAAAGAAGACAACATATAGTCAAACCCAGCAACGCCGGCAGTTTTTTCTTTACAGTTTCAGATGATTTTGAAGACATAGCCCATATCTAACAACAAAACCAAGGAGAAATTCAATACTTCATCAGGCTTTTATCGAACAAAACCACTCAAATCTGTTTGATAATTATGATAATGAACAGTACGGGTTCCAAGGATACATCCCATTGAGAGCAGGTAAAATCAGCTCTATCTCCGAGTCGTCCGGGATTTCAATTCGTTCACTACAGGGCAATCGGAACATTTCTCCCACTTTCCGCCCGAAGAGCTCCTCCAACCGTAGAGGAGAACACCCCGCCCTGCGCAAAGCGCGAGCCAACAGCAAAGTCCCTGAAAACCCCGGTATCCCGGACGCTCCTTCCCGCTTGTCGGCCATAGTATGGGGAGCATGGTCGCTTTCGACCCAGTCGACGCAACCGTCAAGCAATCCATTGAAAACGGCGCCCCTATCCCGTTCATCGCGCAAAGGGGGATTCATCTTCACCAGATTGCCTGATACATCATAAGCGGATTCAGACAACAGCGCATGGTGCGCGGTAGCTCCGCAGGTCACTGAAAACGGAAGGCCGGACACCTTCGCGCACCTGATCAGCTCCAACGCACCGGCCGTACTGACATGGCAGACATGAAGCGTCCCCTGAAAACCCGTTTCAGTCGCGAACCTCAGCTGATCCCTGACGGACTCTATTTCAGCGGAGGCAGGTCGGGCAAGGCTATGGGAAGCCGGGACGGCAGGATTCCAGGATTCAGGACGCAACAAGGCTTCCTTCTCGCAATGTACCGCAAGGACTCCCCGGTAGCCCGCCTTCGCCAGTTCCCGGTACACCCGTCGCTGCAGGTCCTCCGTCACCAATCCCATGTTGCCGGTGGAATGCCCTGCGAACATCTTCAGCCCTACGACCTTTGGGAACAGTTCCTGGACGATTGAAGCCATAATCGCCACCTGCCCCGCTTCGGCCGTCACACCCCCATAGACATGGTAGGACGGCAATATGCCCGTAGCCTCCGCAACAGATCTTGACGCGGCCTCTCCATCGGCAAGCCGTTTGAGAATCGTCGCACGATCCGTAAGGGCGGGAGACGTATTGGGCATGTCGAAGAAGGTTCCAATGCCGGCCCGTACCCCCGCGGTCATACCATGCACCAGGGTTTCCTTGGAACTTTGCGACCAGTCGCGCAGATGTACATGGGGGTCTATCATCAGCATACCAGTTCAGGAGCCTCCGCAAGCAGATAGTCGTATCGCATGAACGTGCCCCACTGGCAGGCGAGCCTGTCGCCGCAGACGCACTCGCCACACATGCCGATACCGCAGAGGGTGTTTCGCTCCATTGAAAGATAGATGCGTTCGGCCGGCACTCCCGCCGACATCATCTTCCCGGCTGCGACCGCCATGAATCTCTCCGGTCCGACGACGTAGCAGGCAAGGCCGTCCACATCAGACAAGACGGCGTCAAGGCAATCCAGTACACGTCCCGGTCTGCCATCGTCGGCGACGCAAGCGAAACGTCCATAGGCGGACAGGGAGTCTTCGAGCAGAGCTTTGCCGTCAGCGGTCGGGACACTGGTCGAAGTTCCGACATAGATATCCATTTCCGTCCCTTGGGACTTCAAGAGCCTGGCAAGAGACGGCAGGACGGCGACGCCGGTACCGCCTGCCAGCAGCAACGCCCTAGGGGACGGTTCCTGTTCAATCCTTGCACCATAAAGTCCGCGGACATAGACGACGTACCCCTCCCGCAAGGCGAACATCGCTTCGGTGAACGCCCCCCTTTTTTTGATGACGAATGTCAACGGATCGTTCTCCGCGACGGAAAAAGGCTTCTCCCCCACTCCAGGAATCCAAAGGAAGGCGAATTGTCCCGCTTGGCAGTCAAGGGTTCCAGACAAGGTGAACACAGCGATATCGGGAGTATGAAACAGCACCTTTCGGATTGTATGGGCATGATACTCCATCTGCCTGGTCCCATCGATATAGGAGGCGCTGGAATCTGCGGGCAGGATACTCTTTTTCCCATGGACGGCCATCAGGCTTGCAATTGCTTCCTGTACCAAGGCGTCGGTGTAATCTCTCCAGAACCGCTGGTGAACCTTGCCGAACGCACTGCCTACGCCAACCGCGTCGGCTCCAGCTTGGAGCATCGTGGCGACGTCATTGCCGGTAGAGACTCCCCCCATGCCGATCAACGGGACGGAATCGCCAACGGCGGTGCGGATTTCCCGCACGCATTCCACTGCACGGCCATTGACCCACCTGCCGCTGCAACCGCCTTTCCCGCCCAGCTTGTTCTGGAGGATGGGGGCCTTCGCCACAGGATCCATGTGGATGTTCGGACCGACCGTATTGATCGCTACAAGACCATCCGCCCCCGCTTCAACAACGGCTTTCGCTATAGCCCCGATATCCTCTACGTTCGGAGTCAGCTTGACGAAGATCAAAGCCCTGCATCGAGGAATCGACTTCTTGATCTCCGCCATGTACGAGGACGCGATGTCGATGTCGCAACCGATCGACGCGCCGAAGCCGGCGGAAGCGTGAGGGCAGGAAAAGTTCAGCTCAATGATATCGGCGACATCTTCAAATTGCCGTATCAATGTGATGAAGTCAGCCGGATTGCTGGCTGACACGGAGACGTTCAGCAGCGCACGCATTTCATGGGAAGCGCGCAATGCGGCCAGCTCCTTCAACGCCACTTCCATACCGGGATTGCGCAGCCCTACGGAATTGCCGAAATCACCGGGCGCGACCTCACAGATCACCGGTTCCCGGTTACCGGGATTCGGTACTACCTGAAAGCTTTTCGTGGTGATGATTCCAACCGCGGGAATATCCTTGTCGAAATACCGGACCAGAGGGGTTTTGGTGGAGGCCACCCCGCTCACCGTAGCGAGCAAGGGCGGCGTATCCATCGGATTTTCCAAGCATTCCAGATGCCGGCCTCTCAAAACCAGAGAAGCCCTGTTTTCATACAAAGCCATTGGTCATACCGCCGTATCAGAGATAATCTGCGCGATGCTCTTCGCACACTGGTCAAGCCAGTCGTCCGGCGCAGGGCCTTTCTTCCAAGGGTGAGTCAGTCCGCTGGAACTATTGATCCTGGCCAGTTCCACCGGATATCCAACTTTCCTGAGAACAGCCATGGTTTCAACGGCGCTCCCTCCCTGACTCCCGACGCCAGGAATCAGCAACGGTATCTCCTTATCGCTGTAATATGCCGCGATATCCTCCAGTTCCGTAAGGCTCGTGGCGCCGACTACCGCGCCGATGCCGGGGCATTGGCTACTCCAAGCGACAACATGATGCGCCACCGACATGTAGAGCGGATACAGCTCCTTTTCATCTACTTTGTCAAGTACGACGAGATTCTGGAAATCCCTTCCGCCAGGATTACTGGTACGGTCAAGGACATAAACCCCCTTCTCTCCAGGAACATGGGACAGGAAGGGGCCGACGGAATCGCTCCCCATATACGGAGAAACAGTCACCGCGGAAGCCTGCCAGCCGTCAAAGGCTTCTATCGCATAGTTGGCGCTTGACCGGGCGATGTCCCCCCGCTTGGAGTCAAGAATCACAGGGATGCCGGGAAAGAAATTCTCCACAAGCTCAAGGACATCGACCAGAGCGAGACTACCGGAGAAATCCTCTTCCCGTGGCCGATCCAACGCTTGGTAATATCCGATGTTCGGTTTGAATGCGGCGGGGATGGTTCCTGCGAGGTTCATTCTCCTGAACAACTCCTGGAAATATGCGTTCAAGTCAGCGCGAAGGTCGCCGCTGTCGTACGGAAGCGCGGAAAGCTGGGGATCCAGTCCCATGCAGGCGCAATTCCTCACCTCCGCCGCGGACTCTTGCAATAACTCAATATACGTACTCATAGATGACATTCTCCTTTTATTTTATCCCACAAGACTATCTGGGCAATGGCGGTACTCCAAAGACAGGCTAGACGCCTCTCCACGATTACGACGATATCATCTCACAGGGGGAAAACCATGTTTCTCACCCCACCCGAATGGATCTTGCCGCCATTCGCGCAACAACGAGGCTCCGTTGGCATCGACATATCCGGTCTTCAACGCAGTATTCACCATGATGTCATAGTTCAGAATCGTATGGACATCGCACGGCGGGTTCAATGCGGAGAAAGCGTCCAGTGAAGCTTGCAGTCCATAGGTGAATATCGCCAGACAGTGGGGACAGTCTCCTTTAGCGGCGACAATCGCTTCAACGGCTTTGATCGAGCTTCCCCCGGTAGAAACCAGATCCTCGATCAGCACCACCTTGCGCCCCTCATAGCTGCCGCCACGTCCAAGTCCCTCAATCTGTTGATGCAGCCCATGGTCCTTGCCTGCGCTTCGAACGTAGGTCAACGGCAGTTGGAGCCGGTCCGCCAGTGTCGTAGCGTGAGGAATTCCGGCGGTCGAGGTCCCCGCGATGTTTTCCGGTCGGTAGTCCAACGCCTCCAGCATCTCCGCAAACGCATCACATATCAATTTGCGGGCCTGCGCTCTCGCCAAGAACTGGCGGTTGTCATTATAGATAGGCATACGATATCCGGACGCCCATTGGAACGGCTCGTCGGGGGAAAGTCTGATCGCTCCCATTTCAAGGGCTTGTTCAGCAAGCAACGGTCCATAGTAACCGGTAATTTCATCAATCGTTTTCTTCATGATCCAATCCTTTCATTCTCAGCCAAAGGCTTTTTGTCATTCTACGACAAAACCGTAGCTTGCACCACGGTTATTTTACCATTCGTCACCCGTGCCAGCCCCAGGCGGTACGACAGGCACCCCCTGCGCCAGCCCCGCCTCTGGACGGCCGCTCCGTACCGGAATGGCCGCGTGCTGACGGCACCGCGAAGCAGACTGGAACGTCCCTCAAGGCCGCCAAGCAGGGACAGTACCTTGTGTACGGCCGCGAAAGCAACGCCGCAGGACGACCCTGTCAAACAACGGAAACACATATTCCCATCGCCCCTTCCTCACGATTCCGCGCCAGCCCCGCCCCAGGACGGCCGGTCCGTACCGGAATGACCGCGTGCTGACGGCACTGCGAAGCAGACCGGAACGACCGCGTGCTGACGGTACCGCGAAGCAGACCGGAACGTCCCGCAAGGCCGCCAAGCAGGGACAGTACCTCGTGTACGGCCCTGCGAAGGCAACGCCGCAGGACGGCCGGGATGCGAGCAGGAAGGGTTATTTGTTTTTGCCCCTCCATATCTCCTTGAACGAATGACTTCTTCCGCAGTACGCACATGCGAACCTGTTGTCCACCGTCCGGTAGAACAAAGCGGGAACGCCTTCCGACTGGGACGGATGGGAAATACAGGCATCGTTGGTACAGGACAGATCGTCGAAATTGTAGATACGGGGAGGCATATGGGTCCGGTACTTCGCGGCGACCTTCCCGTCCTTGATGATGTTGAGGGTACAACCGGGAGCGACGGCGGCCAGACGCTTAAGCTCCTTGCGGGTAAGCTCCCTGGCTCCGGGACGGAAAATGATTCCTTTGTAGGAATCTGGTTCCTTGCCGGTGGAAACCCACTCCCCGCCCTTGGATTCGTCGAGTTCGAGAACGCTGCTGATCAGGCGCATGTGGTTGCGGATTTCGGAAGGACTGTCACCCTTGCAGATATGATCGATCACGATGCCGTCACGGATCGGATGCACCCCTTCGCTGTATGTCTTCACATCCTTCCTGACCGCGGAGGAAACGGGAACTTCAATGATATACTCCTCATCATTGACATTGGCAGCGGGAGCGACTTGGGGCGGGAGAAAATCCTCACCGATACGGCCGCCGATCAAGGCCAGCAGCACGATACGCACGTACATACCGTTGATGGACTGCCGTTCCCACCCGTTGAACGAAGTCTCGTCGAGGAACGTCGGTATCGTCGGATGCTCCTTGTGCCTCGGAAGCGGATGGTAGAACTTGGCGCCTTCGGGCATCCTGTCGATCAAGTCCCTGCGGAACGTGATTGCCTCGCGAAGCTCAGCCTGCCGTTGGAGAATTCTATCGCCCATACGCTCCAGCTGCGGACGGGTGAAATACCATTTGCCGGCGATGTCGTCCTGCGACACATACTCGTCGATCGACGGGAAGATTCGAATCTCAAACCCGTTCTCCCGCATCTTCTCCACATAGGACTCAGGCATCGCCAGCTCGGGCGGAGCGATAAGATCGACCCTCACATGGTCGAACACCTTCAACCCGTCCGCCTTGGAGTGAACCGTCCGCCCATGGAACAAATCGCCGACCAGAGCGACATGGATGCTATCGGTCTTCCAGTCGTTGTCCTCCAAGAATGTGAATTCATCAAGCAGCTCCTGCGTCGGATGCTCATGCTTGCCGTCGCCGGCGTTGATGAAGGCCGGCTTGCGCCACAGCCGGTTGCGATTGGCGAACGCCGTACATTCATCCTCCAGCCACCGGCACACCCCCTCGATCTTGCTCCGGATGATAAAAATCGTGTTGGAGTATCCGGCCAAGGTGTTGAACGTATCGGCGAAACTCTCCCCTTTGTTGAAGGACGAGCTGTCGCTGCTCAACTCGGAGACCTTGGCATGGTGGAACTTCGCCGCATTACGGAAGGATTCCCGCGTGCGGGTGCTGTCCTCAAGAAAGACCTCATAGATACCGAAATCCTGGTCGTTGATCCTGAACTCATCCATTACAGACTGGTCGTTGCTTTCAATCGCCGCCTTCAGCCTTTTCACTTGAGAGAAAAGATACTTGCGTTCGGCGATCGACAGATCGTCGATCACGCACAAGGACCTACCGACAAATACACTCTTTGGATTCGTATCCATACCGCTCTCCTCCCGCCCATACGGGCGATATCCTCCCCTGGCGGCGCTCCGGTCGTCAGGGTAAAAAAAACGTCGGCCCTAAAGACCGACGTCTACAATTCCACATGAAAAAGGAAACAGCGAGAGCGAGAAATACTCGCCACCAGTCAGATAATGCATGATACTTCTGAACACAGCCCGTCTCCTTCATATTTTTCTGGACTACCATAACAGACAGCATCGAATCTGTCCAGTCCCCGACAGTTATTTTGTATCAGGATTCACATCCTTGTCGCCCTTCGGCTGCCTGCCGACAGCCAACGGATCTGATTCAATGTCACTGAGGAACGCATCGATATCGACCGCGGCATACTCCTCCGCCATAGACACCGCAGTTTCAGGAACACCTTGAACCATACCGTTTCCATCGGCTGGCGCTTCTCCAGCAGCGGCGGCGACGGAAATGAACGCGCCTTCGATACCGCTTCGGAAAGCAAGCACGGGCTCGTCGGTACCATAACGCTGCGCCTTCTCACGACGCTTCAAGTCCCGCTTGTATTTCTTACGATAGGTCCACAACGTCGTATGACGGCCGGCCGAACGCTTCTTTTTCCTACCGGTATTGCCATATCGGTAGCTGTAGGCATACGAAGCCGAGTAATACCTTCCACCCTTCGAAATATTGCCGACACGGCTGGTGATCACCCCGTTGAACACAACACCGACGATTGGGACGTCCACGGTACGCAGACTGACCATCAAATCCTCAAGGGCTCCCTTGGTGGTGATACCGGCGCGAACGGCGACGACAAGGCCGTCTACACGCTTGGCGATAGCCAGCAGTTCACTTGCGAACTGCAAAGGAGGAGCGTCTATGATGATATAGTCATAGATGTTCCTCAAGTATTCCATTGTAGAATCGAACTCCTCGCTGGCGAAAATCGCCGGAGGAATCAGAGGGGCCTTGCCCGGCGGCAACAGGTGCAGGTTCGGAACATTGGACAACGGCTGGATGATACATTGCTCAAGAGGCACATCGTTGACAATATGGTCCACCAACCCGACTTCCGAATGCTTCAGGTTGAAGAAATGCTCCATGCTGGGCAGACGCAGGTCCCCGTCGATCACCAGAATCCTTGAGCCAAGCTGCGCCAAGGAGGTCGCGATATTGGCGACTACACTGCTCTTGCCTTCGCCCATCGACGCGGAAGTAATCGAGAACATCTTCCGTTTGCGGTTCTTTCCATAGATCATGTTGCTGGCTACAAGCTTGTAGCGTTCCGCTTCGAAGGACTGCGGATCATTCCACACAACCAAGGAGGGGTACTTTTCATTTGAATCGATCTTGAGCAACGGCAACCAGCCGAGCAAAGGGACTTCCCTACCGATGATCTTCTTGATCTGCGAATCATCACGAATCGAAACATCGAGCATCTCTATGCCCAACGCCAGCAAAAGGCCGAGGGCGCCGCCGAGCAGGACCGACACGGCGAGAATCTTCAGCTTGTCGGGACTGACAGGCCTGCCAGGATCCGACATGACGGCGGGGTCGATCATGATGACGTTCCCCGTCACCGAAGCCTCCACCAGCTTCACTTCCTCCAGCATCTCGCGTAGCTTCAGGCCCAACGCGGCATAGACATCGACATCCCGCTGCAGTTCCAACAGCTGGCGCTCCAATGTCGGCAGCTGAGCCAGCTCATCGGAATACAGATTCTCCATCAGTTGCAGGACTTCTAGATCGATGTCCGAGACAAGACGCTGCGACATAGCCTTGGAGTACTCCCTCAGCAGGGAATCGGCCCAGGCATCCCGCCCGGAGATTCCTTCCATCACCTGGTTGGTGACATAATCCTGGAACTCCTTCGTGGCTTGGTTGATGGCGCTCGTCAGAGTATTTATCCGGGTCTGGTTGGCCGAAGACCCCGTAGCTACGGTATTCGCGGAGGAAAGACCGACGGATTCGTACATCGTGAACTCAGTCTTCCAGGTCTTGAGCCCCGCAAGCAACCGAAGCGTCTCCGGGGCTTTGGACAAGGACTCGTAACTGACCAGACCTGTAATTCCATACTCAGCCAGTTGCGTGGAATACCGTTGGGCAAGGCTGCTCGCTTCCTCGTTCTGCAAGCGCAACGGCTCCCGCCGCATCTGGAAATAAGCGATCTTCTGGACCAGCAGGCTACTCTTCTCGGACAACTGGATGATGTCCGTAGTCTCCCGGAATTTGCCCAGCGCGTCAGCCGCGGCGCGTTGCTGGTCTTCGTTTACCGGTATCTGGGACTCGATGAATTCCCGCTGGGCCGCCTGAGAATTACGGGCGATGGAAGTCAGTAGCTCGTCATAGCTGGCGGCCAGCGCATTGGCGAAATCGGCGGCGAAAACCAAATTCTGATCGGAAACAGTGATCCTGACGATATTGGTATCCTTGACCGTCCCCACCGAAACCTTCTCTTTGGCTTTCGCATAGTTCATGCCCGTCAGAGGGTCGTCATACGAAACGCCTTCGCTGTTCGTGTATGAGCTGAGGTTCAACGAAGACAAGGCATGGTCGATATTCTTACGACTGGTGATCAGTTCCACCTCCGTAGCGATCTTGGCGCCGCCGGTGGAACTACCCATCATCAGACTTTCAATGGAGGAGGACGTTTTGATAGGTTCCACCAGAATAGTCACCTGAGACTCGTACTGCGGGACCGTATACTGGAGATAGACGAAGGCCAACGCCACTACGATGATGAAACACCCCAGGAACCACCCGAACCTGATTCGGAAAATATGGAGCAGCTCCTTGATGCTGATCCCTTCTTCCATCGGTTCGGTCATGATCTGCGCATTATCTGTATTGGTTGCCATGGATAGCCTCCCCCTGACCTCTTACTTGGAAATTACGTTCGTATTCACGAGAATCGTCACCACGGTCGCGATGATCGTCACGACGGAGCTGACGAGTCCGACGATAGCCACGGTCTTGGAGATATCATTGGTGAACGTATTGCGGGCTACCGTGATGATAGCCTCCGACGGAACGATGGAATCAGTGTCCAAGGTGTTCCCCTCGGCGTCTGTAATCTTGATGGAATTCGGCTTGGAGGCATCGGCGCTGATACCTCCGGCCAACGCCAGATAGTAGGAAACCGGACGGTCAGGCACGTATGCGAACGTTCCGGGACTTGTGACGGCGCCGCTGACGGTCACGAACATCTGGTTGAACGGAATGACGAACCGATCCCCCCCCTGAAGCTTCACATCCCCGCCGGCGCCTTCGCCATAGAGAATCTGTTGGGCGTTGAAGGGAATCATCTGTCCTTCGCGAACCATGTACATCGCCGCAAGATCGCTGGTCGTATTGAATCGATAGGAAATCGCCCTGAGCATGTCAAGCACAGTCTCACCTGGATAGAACTGGTAGAACAGCTTGCTGGTCGTAGCGTTGGTCAGGAACGAGACGGAGTCGGTGTTCGTAGTCGTCGAACGGTTGACTGCAATCGCGCCTTCGACGGATACGCTCTGAGTAGTGGGCACGACCTTCTCCACGACGACCTTGTCCAGATGCTGGAGCTGATATCCTCCATCGGTCTTCCGGTCCACGAACGCCGCATCCCATGTCCCGTCCGTTGAATCATACCGTTCCACACGGATCTTCGAGTTGTCTGCGGAAGAGAGCAGGCCGCCTCCATAGATATCAAGCAGAACGGACAGCTGCTGACCAGGCAGAGGTTGATACGTCCCAGGACGATAGACCTCGCCGCCCAAGGTGACGATCCTCGAAGCCTTCTTCAAGACGACTATGTCGCCAGGAGCCAGCAATGGATCTTGGGACAGGTCGCCGTCGCGCATCGCCTTATATAGGTCGTATGTAGCGGAAACACCGTCACGGCGCTGTATCTCGACCGAACGGGTAGACGCATAGGGCGTAGCCAGGCCGACTACGGACGACAACCGGGAAAGCCCCCAGGCCGGAACCCTCTGGGTCGAGGACACCTCACCCTTCACGACGACGGAAAATACGCCGGTACTGATCAGCCTGCACTGTGGCAAGGCATACGGATGGTACAGGAGCACCAGGTTTTCAATGGCCGCCTTCATCTGCGGATATGTCAGCCCAAAACCCTCCACCACGCCGATACCGGGAATGGAAACGGAACAGGAGCCATCGACCTGCAGCTCATTGAGAACCGAGGTCTGTCCATCGACATAGGAGAGGCTGTAGACATCGCCGGGAGTCACTGGATACTCGCCGCTGCTGATCGCGGACAGCACCCGTTCCGCAGGAAGGATGCCGGCATCAGCGCTGGGCTGGCCGGACGCAGCGGGCGCAATCCCCAACTGTTCCATATAGGAAGCGATATTGTCCTCGACAGTGCCGGGAACGGTCACACCGACGCCCTCCCCCTGCCCATAGAACGGAGACAGCATGAACATTTCGGAGGAAACCGCCGCCGCGACAAGGAAGAAATTGCAGGACATCACCAAGACGATGAAAACAACGGCGATTCTGCGCTTGTTCTTTTGGATTATACTATTATTCATTTATTCCATACCCTAGGGACAGTCTCTACAATTCCATCGAACAACATGAAATGACATACAGACCGTACCATGTTCTCAACGATTATACAAGATTCAGATTGCAACGCAACCATGATAACGGAGTTATTACAAGCTCAAAAAACCGTAGGTACGACATGTGGAAAAACCGGCCGTTCACTTTTCACCCAAAGAAGATGCGTCAGGAATACTACGCCGTTCCGTCAAGAACATGCCGACGACAGTCCATAAACAATTGAAGCATGACAGAATGATACTCGCCGTATGCTTTTATTCCATCGTCCGTCGTCCCCATACGGAAACAGATACTTGAAAAACATCGCTGAGATTCGCATACTCATTGTTGATGAAAGAAGAAATCAAAAAGACGAACGCTATGCGCATCCTGGAGGCAATGGGAATTCCATATGAGGTGAAGACCTACGAATGGGATGATGAACACCTGGACGCCGTCCACGCATCGGAAGCGGCGGGACTGGATCCCGAGCAGGTGTTCAAGACCATAGTCCTGAAGAACATTCAGAATGAAATCTATGTATTCTGTCTGCCGGCGCAGTTTGAAATCAGTCTGAAAAAGGCCAGAACCGTTACAGGAAGCAAAGATATCGATCTGATCAAGATGATGGAACTCCAACCCCTGACAGGTTATGTCCGAGGCGGATGCTCCCCCTTGGGCATGAAGAAGCATTACCCGACCTATATCGAGGAGCTGGCATTGTTGCAGGACCATATATATGTCAGCGCAGGTCAACGGGGCATACAGCTCAAGGTCGCGCCCCAAGACTTGGCGAAAGCCGCCGACGCACAGTTTGCCGACTTTACATAGGGGTAGCCCAGGGGTAGCCCTACGTTAGCCCAGGGGTAGCCGAAAAGCGGGAGTGAAGCTGAATCCGTAGCGGAAATTCAGAAGCGTCTGACTTGACCTATAAAACCAAGTACGCCCCGAACGCAGCAACGACGTATGACAACCGGACCTAAACAGCCTGCCTGCGCAGAAGCTAGGCCGGCAATCAAGGAGCCAATGAGGGATAGTGCGCAAGCACAGCCCGAATACAGCGACGCAGAAGGCAGACCTAGATTCAAGCAGGGAGTTGGTCGTTGCGGACACCACGCTTATAAAACGGCGTCTTCACCAGCTTCGCCCGTTTTTTCTTCCCGTGAATCTCAATTTCAACGATGTCGCCGAATTTGAGGCCGGTAGTCCGGTCCAGCAGGACATAACCGCAGAACTTGTCCAGCGTCGGACTTTTCGCCCCACTTGTCACGAATCCGATTTCCCGGTCGCCGAGATAAACGGGATAACCTTGGCGAGGGACTCCGCCATCGATCATCTCTATGCCACGCAAAGAGCGAGGAATCCCATGTTCCTGCTGAGCGACAAGCGACTCACGGCCGCAAAAGCCATCCTTGTCAAGCTTGACGAAAACCGCGAGATTCGCCTCCAGCGGAGTGATCTGGTCGCTGATCTCGTGTCCGTACAACGGCAGCTTGGCCTCCATACGCAACGTATCCCTGGCGCCAAGGCCGCAGGGGACCAAACCATCCGGTCTGCCGGCTTCGAGCAAAGCGTTCCACAAAGCAACGCCATCCTTGGCTGAGCAGTAGAGTTCAAAACCATCTTCGCCGGTATAACCGGTCCGGGAAACCAGACAAGGGACGCCAGCGACCATGCAATGGGGCTCAAACCGGAAGAAAGCGATTTGAGGGGCGGAAGTAAGAAGCTTCGTCAGTATCCTTTCCGCCATAGGCCCCTGCAATGCGATCTGCACGGTCTCCGGGGAAAGATCCTGAATCAGGGGAAGCGCACCGCCATCGCCGGCCTTCGGATTGCCTTGAATCATCCAATCAAGGTCTTTCGCCGTGTTGGATGCGTTGAGAACAACCAGATAGGCGGTTTCGGAGATGCAATAGACGATCAGGTCATCCACTACGGTCCCGGAAGGATAACACATGAAGGTATACATCACCTGACCGGGAACCATCGATGCGATATCATTGGTGCAGAGCCAGTTGAGATATTCCTTCGCGCAATCGCCGGAGACAAGACATTCTCCCATGTGGGATACATCGAACATGCCGGCGGCGTTCCGTACCGCATGATGCTCGGCGATGATTCCCGTCTCGAAATTAACGGGAAGTTCCCACCCACCGAAATCAATCAGCTTGACGCCGGGATAATCCTTGTAGGCGTTGAACAATGGAGTCCTTTTCATCTTTCCTTCCCCTTTTTTCCTTTTCAGGACAATCAACCGGCTATGGCGATGACCTCGATCTCGACCTGGACGTCCTTAGGCAGCTTCGCGACTTGAACGGCTGATCTCGCGGGGAGGATGCCACCGGCGAAGTATTCCGCGTACACCTCGTTCACAGAACCGAAATCATCCATGCTCTTGAGGAAAACCGTCGCCTTGACCACTTGGGAAAGGGAACTGCCGGCTTCAGCCAGCACGGCCTTGATATTCTCGAATACCCGCCGAGCCTGTACGGCGGCGGTCCCTTCGACTATCGCGCCCGTCGCGGGATCCACGGGAATCTGCCCCGACGCAAACACAAAACCACCGGCAATGACAGCCTGACTATATGGACCGATGGCCGCGGGAGCGGCATTTGTCGAAACTTGTTTTTTTTCGTACATGTTGCACCTCTTGAATAACTTGAAGATATTTCAACAGTACCCCGAAGCAACGCTTCTGGCAATGGCAAATCGTAGAAAATTCCCATCACGACGACCAGCCGGCAAAGCGGTGGCTCCTATCAGAATTCACCCTTACCAAAGACCGACCTTCATGGTATATTTCATATATGAACATGATGGCGGTCTATGGCAGTCCACGGCATTTCGGGAATTCCACCTTTCTCGGGAAGGAATTCATCGCAGAAGTAGAACGACAGGATCCGACGGCGGCTATCGTCGAGACTGAACTACAGAAACTCCACATCGGAGGCTGCATGGGGTGCGACACCTGCCGGAAGAACGGCGGAAAATGCATCCAGAAGGATGACATGCAACCGCTGTATAGCCGATATGAAGCGGCGGATACGATCGTATATACGACTCCAGTCTATTGGTGGGGCATCAGCGCCCAGCTCAAACTGTTCCTCGACAGGCTCTATGCGCTCGGAATGGAACCGCACAACGGGAAGAAGCTCTATGTCATAGCGGTCGGAGCCGATGACGTAGAAGGAATTCAGTATGAACTGATCCGTAAACAATTCGTTGAAATCTGCGACTACTGCGGCATTGATTTCGCAGGCTATCTTCCGGTCAGCGCCGACGACGATCACCCCGCGAAAGAAAACAAAACAGCCGTACAGGCCGCAAGAGCCCTTTATAAGGCATAGGACCATGGCAAAGGACCTGCGAATCATCACGACGGGCGGAACGTTTGACAAGCTCTACGATGAAATCAAGGGGGAGCTGACCTTCCGGCAGTCCCAGCTTCCCCGGATACTCCAGCAAACACGCTGTACCCTCCAGATTGAATTGGAAGGGCCGCTCGCGATAGACAGCCTATATATGAACGATGAACAACGGCACGAGGTGGCACAGCGATGCCTGGTCAGTGAAGAACGGAAAATCATCGTCATCCACGGGACCGATACGATGGTACGGACAGCTGAAACGGTCGTAAAAACGTTGGGAGACCATGATCGCCATACGGTGGTGTTCACTGGGGCGATGATTCCCTATTCCTTGGAGAATTCCGACGCAATCTTCAATCTGGGATGTTCTTTTTCCGCAGTCCAGCTATTGCCGCCGGGAGTATACATCTGCATGTGCGGAAAAGTATTTTCCTGGAACAACGTCCGCAAGAACAGGGAGGCCGGCATCTTCGAGGAACTTACCCCCTCGCCTCAATGATCGGCAGAATCGCGACAGGGGAATCGGCTACACCTACGACACCGGGTTCGGAGGAAAGATCCACGCCACGGGGAAAACCGAACCCATAGTCGACCGCAAGCAGATCGACGCCGGCGGTCTGCGCTCCGATCAGATCATGCGGAGTATCGCCTATCATCAGGGACAGGGACTTGTCGCGCCCGCCTAGCCGCTCCAAAGCCATTTCAATGATTCCGGCTTTCGTCCTGACTCCATCCAGATCGGCGCCGACGATCGCATCAAAATACGGACTGAGTTTGAAATACTCCAAAACCTCATTCGCCAGCTTCTCATGCTTCAGCGTCGCGACGGCAATCTGACGACCTTCATTCCTAAGAGTTTCCAGCACCCCGGTCATACCGTCATATACTTCAGCCATGAACCGTCCCTTCTCATCGTACCGCTTGCGATATATGGCGCAAGCTTCGGGGATCAGGGAATCGTCGAGCCGACAAGCGACCTTGAAACATTCTTTCAGAGGCGGCCCCACGAATTTGCGGAGCTGGCGCTCAGGAACAGGAGGTAAGCCCAGCTGCCGCATCGTATAGTTCGCCGTATCAAAAATTCCGGGCGAAGTGTTCATCAACGTCCCGTCGAGATCAAAAAGAATAATAGAATACATGGAGCCTCCGAGAAATCATGCGGACGATACCCCGACGGGGAATCTGAAAATGTTCGTTCAATGTGGGCGGACCATCTTTTCCAACCAAGGATGCAACGTCCCGTTCGACGCCACGACATCGCATCGCATATCGGAAAACGGCAGGTCGTTATCGGATGAGGATATTTTTCCGCCGGCTTCGAGCAAGATAGCCATGCCGCCTGCTATATCATAGTATCCAAGAAATCGTTCATAGTAGCCGTCAAGTCGGCCAGCGGCGATATAGCTGAGTTCCAAGGCGGCGGATCCGAAGCTCCGCAGGTCGCTTGTATGGAGGAGCAGTTCCTGCATCACGGCAAAATACTCCTCGGATACTTCATGATGCCGGTGCGGCGGTACGCAGACCAGCAGAGCCTTCACGGGATCGGCGATTTCTGAAACTCGCAAAGCCCTATCGTTGCACCAAGCGCCAAGTCCCCTGCCTGCCGAGAACAGCTCCCCCTGCCGCGGGTTGTATACGACGCCGACCAAGGGGTTGAAGGGTTCCAGCTCCCAGGCAATACTGATCGTATAGTTGGGTATACCTCGAACGAAATTCGTAGTTCCGTCAATCGGGTCGATGATCCATCGGCCGGAGTTCCCCATCCCGTCGGAACCACCCTCCTCGCCGAACACATGCTCGTCGGGAAAGTGTTCATGAAGGAAATCAATGATGAGCCGTTCACTCGCACCGTCGGCGTTCGTCACAAAATCATTCTCATGTTTTTCCACGATCGTCAGCTGTGGTGAATGTTCCTGCCCAAGCAGGAACTCCCCCGCCTTCTTCGCCGCGGCGATCGCGACTTCGAGATGCCTACGTATTTCCATTCTTGCGCCTCGCCAGAATTTTTTCGCCCATCGCCATGACGAGCTTCCAGTCCGCAGGAGAGAACTCACTCTGCCGCAACGTTGCTTCCCGAGCGTCCGCAAGTACCCCAGCGACATTATATGTGATGTACAACGCATGCCAGGCGTTCTTCCCTTGGGTATACATGACCGCGGCGACATTGTTGCGCCGTTCCATTTCCCGCAATGTATCAACGTTGGGTACGCACAGCACTACGGTCAAATCAGTCCCGGGCAGTGTGAACATCTTGTCCTTTCCATCAATTTGCTGCGCAGACCTCGCCTGATTGATGAGTTTTGAAACCCCGTTGAGGAAATCAGCATCGGACGTTTCGCAAAGGTTTTTGAATTCGTTCTCCTTACGTCCAAGTCGCGACACGATAGCCTCGACCGTCGCTGGATACCGACCGGCTATACCCGTAGGTTCAGGTTCATCCGCAGGTTCGGGTTCTGCCGTAGGTTCAGGTTCAGCCGTAGGTTCAGGTTCAGCCATCGGTTCAGGTTCAGCCATAGGTTCAGGTTCAGCCATAGGTTCAGGTTCGGCCGTAGGTTCAGGTTCGGCCGTAGGTTCAGGTTCTGCCGCAGGTTCAGGTTCTGCCGCAGGTTCAGGTTCAGGTTCGGCCGTAGGAAAGGAGGAGACAAAAAGAGGGGCAACGCTCGGTTCCGGAGCAATCGGCTGTTCTTGCATCGTCTGAGACGGAGCGTAAGGCTCCTGCCCGCACTGTGATTCCAATTCCGCTCTGCCTTCAGAAACAGATTTCTGCACCGGCTCCTCGACTGAATCAGCGTGTGTTTCCGGCAAAGGTTCATCTGTACCTGTAAGATCACCAGTGGACGACGGTACGGCCGCATCCGTCAATGAATCCGAAACGCGCGGGAAGAAATCCTCTACCCCGAATGCGAATAATTCCGGTTGTTCTTTACGATCAGGACTCCCGGCCATCCCTTCGGAAGGATCATACGGAACGCGAACAGGATCCAGCACCGCCGAAGAAACATTGGCAAGCCGGGGTTCGGCATCATCCAAATCAATAGGACGTCCCTGTTCAGCTGCAAATACCAAGTCGCCGTCGGACTCCGATTCGTCCTCTGATTCAGACTCCTCCTCAGAGGACTGTACAATTGATGATTCGCAAGCAGGTTCAGACTCATACATCGCCAGATTTGGTTCGGCGGACATTCTAAGTCCAGCTTCGGAAGAATCGAAAAGGCCGGGGGTCTCAACGTCTTCTTGAGCAGGCGCATCGGAGGGTGAGGCTTCGGCGCTAAGCGGAGGAGAAGCGGGGCGGGCATCGGAACAGCCCAATTCCAAGGTCTCCTCTTGAGGCATCTCAACCACGGCGTCCTCCATGATTTCCGATTCCGTTGCGGTCACAGGGGCCATGTCGGAGGTTCCATCGGCGACAGGCGGTGCAAAAGTCGGAACAGGAGGCAAGGACAAAAGTGCGCGAAGCACCGAAGCGCCGTCCCAACGCGAGGCAAGGGATACCAAGGCTCCAAAAGTCAACCGTAGACAGTCTGTTTCAGAGGAAGCCTCAGGCAACGCCACAATATCGGAGGACATATCTACGTATACAGCCGTTCCAGTACGGGCATCGTCCAAGGATCGAAGACTTCCATCAACGGTATCCAATGCGACGGCGGACTCCCTCAAGACCGAGACCGCCCTTTCAGGAGCGTCAAATGGAGACGGGGTGTCAATGTAAGGGGAGATTTGCGCCAACAGGATGGATTGTTCATCCTGCAACACGGCGGTAATCGGAACAACCGAACCGTCGGGACACTCACACGGTATGTCACGGCTCCCAGCCATCGAAGGCAACAGCTGTTCCAGAATTGAAACAGGAGACGTGACCCATTGGGAACGCTCCACGTCATCCCACTGCGAGGCATATCCAGGAAAAGCCTGTAGCACCGTCGATTTGATAGCCTCATAAGCATCTGACAGCAACAAAAGGCCAGTGAAGCAATAGTATCTACCATCAAATTTGAAAAAAAGCTTTTTCTGACTCGGTGACTTTCGGAGCAACCAGCCCACATGACCGACAGAATCGCACAACGCGGAGTCGTCACCAATGGATACCGAAAGCTGTTCACACACCGAAGGTGACAGGTTCGTCAGTTTCAGGACATCGAACAATCCGAAATCGTCGCGACGGTCGACCAGACTCGCGACCCAGGACTCCCACCCCTGCTCATGAATCGCCCGCTCCATGAGTTCCTGCATCGATGGGCCGTCGCCAAGTTCTGCCCGAAGACGGTCAATCTGGCGCATGCTGGAATCCTTGAAGACGGCGCAGTCCTCCCGCAGCTTGTCTATTCCTTCCAAGGCGTTGTGCGACAACAATGCGAAAGCCGACAGCAAGTCGTCCAAAGCACAACCAAACGTCTGGGCGACCGACTCTGAAAACGGTAGCAGCCGTTGGCGCAAAGTCATGATCCGGTCATCGACCTCATCTTGCCGGATAGCGGAAGGAAAGCACCAGGAAAGACAACTATCCTGGAATTGCAGCATCAGGCTTTGGGCTTGCGGAGCGAGTTCGTCCCCGAACAGCCCCCGGCGGGAGCAGAGCAATGTATAGTTGTCGATATACCGAATCGTCCGTTTGCAGAAATCTTCCATCAGCTGCCCCAGCCGCTTCCAGTCCTTGGACTTGAGATTTCTGTTCAACGACGGCTTGGTGCCAGAAGGAAGCGTAGTTACAACGGACTGGAGGTACTCCACTGTCCGCAATGCGACAAGACGGGATATATCGTCGCTTGGTTTCGCAGTCTGCTCGATACGGCGATATTCCCAGCAAGCCATCTTCAAAAGCTCCAACGGATGGTATCCGCGCACCGTCTCCGCAAGCTTCTTTGCATCAAGCTCCAGATATATCGTCAATTCTCGCAGATTGCGTTGCAACTTTTCGGCGGAGATATTTTGCATGGAGCATAAATCCCACGACTGCTTGGTAATCACTACGTACAACTCCTTGCGAAAACTATATCATATCGGCAAACAAGAGACCACCAGGAAATCGGGGTCGCGGCAGCATTCAACACATTTCCAGCGCAGGCCGGGTCAACGTCTTTCTGAACGCAAGGCAGATACCGACGGACACTACGCTGAACAGGGATAGGATGATGAACATCGTCTTGTACCCATAGTCCGATGTCAGCACTCCCCCGAGAGCGGAGCCGATCACAGCGGGCAGACCGGTAGCCAGGGAGATGTACATCGACATTCCCACTCCCCTATGGCGTCTCCGTACCCGGCGAGCCACGAACAGCACAGCAGCCGGCTGAAACGCACCGAACCCAAGGGAATGGAACAGTTGCCCGCAGAATACCCCGGCATACGACGGAAAAAAGGCGTAGACTAGCAGTCTGACGAACATGCCGACACCGGAAAGCATGATCAGGGTAATCGGTTCGACCCGCTTTTTTTGCAGGAGATACCCGCTGTAGAGCATCATCAGCATCTCGCTGATCGCGCCTACCGCAGTAAGGAAGTTCAATTGGGTAATCCCCAGCTCTTCAACCATATAGAGGGATAGGAAACTTGTCACCGCAGTCATGGAAATCCGGCTGAACCCCATAGCGACAAGGCCGATCAGAAAGGCTGTATCGAACCATTTTCCCTGAACGTCGGACACGGGGGGAACGACAGCGGCGGAAGGGGTCTGGAGGTGTGAGTTGTCGTCCGTCCCAAGGCTCCGGGGCAGGCTTATCGTGGAAATGAAGAACACGCCGCACCCGAGCAGCGCAGCCACAAGGATGGATTTATTGGAATCCGCTTTCGGGAAAGAGGTCGCGGCAAGCAAAAGATTGAAGACAATGTACCCCAACGTTCCGAAAGCCCTCATATGGGAATACTTTCCCGCATCATTGCGCAGATAACTGGTCGCTATCGTATCCTGCAACGGAAACAAAGTCCTCAAGCAGAAAGCGGCGAGAAACAGACCGGGCACGGTCAACGCAAGACACGATGACAACGCCAGCGGGAAATAAGCGGCGGCGCACCCGACGGCGCACAGCATCAACGCCCTTCTGTATTTTCCGGTCCGATCCGCGATCGCACCGACCAGGAGAGGACCGACGATACCGGAGGTTTCATACAACGCATACAGGATGCCGATCGTCTCATACGAATAGCCTGCGTTGCGAAGCAACACTTGAAGGTAAGGCCCCACGACGGCATTGATCGCCTGAACCGTAAAGAACGAAAAGTACAACGGCAACATGGCCCCATTGTATCGACAAGCCGGGAAGAATACTAGTTTTCAGTCGGTTTCTTTCGACACGAATTCCACTGAAAGGTTGACCTCGCGAAGCTCTCCCACGAATTCAAACGCAACTACCACCCGTTTCTTGTGCTTGTCGAGTTTTACGACTTTCCCCTTCATGTCCTTCAACGGTCCGCTTATGACGGTTATCATGTTGCCGGCGTCAAGCGACACTTGAGAAGGCTTGAGTACGCCTTCGTGCGAACGAATCCATTGTGCGTATTCGCGATCTGCGCCACGAAGATCGGAACTTCCGTCAGGATACTTCAGAACCCGGTAATAGCCATCGCTTTGACGGACCTGGAAGCTAGGAAACGGCTCGCCGTCGTCGAGATACAGAAAGACATATCCGGGCAACAGCGGTTGCTCCTTCGACTTCCATACCCCTTTCTTCCGTTCAGTGAGCAACCGGACGGGAAATATGACGGAGGCGTCGTCACAACACGGATAGTCCCGCTTCAACAGAAACCGGAGGTTCTTGGCGAATGTCTTTTCGGCGCCAGCCCTGCAAAACAGACAATAGTATCTCATCGCGACAGCCATCGTCTCATAGTATCGGGGGTCGTGTAAAGGGTCGTTTCATAGTTCCAGATACGGACGGGCCTTGTTGAGATATGAGCTTGGCAACCGAAGATCTTCCATTGAAGACAATACGGCGTCCTTCCGCAAATCCATTATCCGTCTGGCGAAAGTCGGCCCGATACCGGGCACGCGGAGAAGCTGGCTCAACGAAGCTTTTCTGACACGCACCGGGAAGTATTCGGGATGTGCGTCAGCCCATAGCTGTTTGGGATCCTTCGTCAGATCGAGATTGCCGGATGGATCGAACAGCAAATCGTCGTAATTGAACCGATATTGCCTGAACAGCCAATCAGCCTGATACAGCCTATGTTCTCGAACCAGCAATTTCTGTGCCCCGACAGGTCGGTACAGAGGAGGAAGATCGAACAACGTAGGTTGTTCTTCGACGATAAGTTCCCGTTCCAGTTGGCGTTCCCCAGGAATAGACGGATCGCCCAACCCGTTCTGATAGGCGGAGAAATACAACCTGCCGAACTCCAGGTTGCGATACATCGCCCACCCGTATTGAAGTATTTCACGATCGGTTTCATCGGATGCTCCGACAATGAACTGACTGCTGGTATGCACCCGCGGGAACGCCCCGTCCTTGCGCGTCTGCGCGCTGATATATCGTAACGGCGCGATAATATCGCTCTCATACCGTTTTCTGTCGGTCAATTTATGAAAATGCTTTTCTCCCGGAGTCTCGATATTCAGCGAAACTGCGGAAGCGTAGGCCATGGCCTTGTCCATAGCCGCCTGGGACGCGCCAGGAATGATCTTCAGATGGATATACCCGCGGTATCTGTACCTCTTCCGCAACAATTCCGCAGTACCTACGAGCCGGTCCATGGTCCTGTCGGGGTTTCCGACGACTCCACTGCTGAGGAACAGCCCGATCAGGTGTTTCTTACGTTGGAAATCGATGAAGAACGACGCCAGTTCCGACGGTTCCAACGATACACGGCGAAAATCCTGCTGACACCGTAGCGGACAATACTTGCAGTCGTTCCCGCACCCGTTGGACATGAGCGTCTTGAGCATGATTCCAGACCCTCCGCCGGCTACGGTGACAGGATAGAGCCACCGGTCGCCGACCGCGTTCTTTTTCCGATGCTCTTCCGGTCTCTTGGTACCGCAGGCGCAGGACAGGTCATATTGTGCGTCACGGGCGAGTATATCCAGCTTTTCCTGCACGTCCATCAGGAACCTCCAAATCTCATTGGCGTACTGACATCTCCAGTCACAAAACAGGGTAACATTTGTATAGTAGTTTTGCAAGAGAAAAAGTAGTCCGCAAACACAGACGGGCGTATGAAAACGGGATTTTTCATCACCCGTATCCGTAGGTATCTTCCCTCCCTGTCTTCGCTTTCCCGCCATCCAAGGGAATCGGGATGCAATGGATGAAACGGCATGATATACTGCCATGCGACAATATCATCCAAAAGGAGCCGAAGATGAAATCGTACAGGAAGGAGCTATGGTTCAACATTCCCTCGCGACGGGGGCTGGTCAACATTACCGAAGAAGTACAGCGGGCGATCACAGAGAGCGGAGTACGGGAAGGGCTGGTACTCGTCAACGCAATGAACATTACGGCCAGCGTCTTTATCAACGATGATGAAAGTGGCCTGCACCACGACTACGAGGTCTGGCTGGAAAAGCTGGCCCCTGAGAAGCCGTATGACCGATATCGGCACAATGGTTACGAAGACAACGCCGACGCACACCTCAAGCGGACGGTCATGGGACGGGAATGCGTCGTGGCGATTACTGACGGCAAGCTCGACTTCGGCACCTGGGAGCAGATTTTCTACTACGAGTTCGACGGGAAGCGGGACAAGCATGCGTTGATCAAGATCATCGGGGAATGAATATGAAGGGGGGAACGAAACAATTCTCAAACAAATGAATCATACAATGATTTCAAAAAGGAGGTTCCCTGATGATTCGTATTCTGGTGGTCGAGGATGATGTGAAACTCAACGACTTCGTCTGCAAATACCTGCACGGGCGCGGCTATACCGTGAAGGGCTGTCTCAACGCGAACGACGCCTACGACGAGATGGACGGCAGCCTGTACGACCTGATCGTCTCCGACATCATGATGCCGGAGATCGACGGCTTCGAGTTCGCGGAATCGGTTCGCCGAGTGAACGAGACGATACCGATCATATTCATAACGGCGAGCGACGACATCGGCTCCAAGCAGAAGGGCTTCCAGGCCGGTATCGACGACTACATGGTTAAACCGATCGACCCGATGGAACTGGAGCTACGAATCAAGGCGTTGCTGCGTCGCTCCCGCATTGCGCAGGACAAGCGGCTGTCGGTCGGCAATCTGATGATGGACGCGGACGCCACATCCGTGACGGTAGCGGGAGAGGACGTCCAGGTGACGTTGCGCGAGTTCAATATTCTGTACAAACTCCTCTCCTACCCCAACAAGAGCTTCACCCGCAGCTCTCTTATGGACGAATTCTGGGGACCGGAGAGCGACACCAGCCTTCGGGCGGTGGACATCTATATCGCGAAGCTACGGGACAAGTTCTCCGCCTGCGACGGTTTCAGGATCGTCACCATCCACGGGCTGGGCTACAAGGCGGTGCTACTATGAATATGAAAAACCATGCGGATGCAAACGCCCAGGATGACTTCCGCATGGACGCCCGCGTCAAGAAAAGGGTGTGGCCATGGTCGGGTCTCTTGCTTACCTATATCACCATGCTGTTCCTTGTCGGCGGGCAGATGGGTATCATCTATTCGCCGTTTTTCAACCGGCTGGGCAGTGTGCCGAAGGTCGCCGTCATCATGGCGTACTGGGCCTTGGTAGCGGCCGCGTTCATAGCTATCGTGAACTGGCAGGTCAGACGAAGCTACGACACGCCGATGAAAATGCTGAGCGCAGCCGCAAAGCGCGTGGCGGAAGGGGATTTCTCCGTCTATGTCAAACCCGTCCACACGGGGAACCAGGCCGACTATCTCGATGTGATGTTCATGGACTTCAACAAAATGGTCGCCGAACTCGGCTCTATCGAAACGCTGAAGAATGACTTCATCTCCAATGTATCCCATGAAATCAAAACGCCTCTCGCTATAATCTGCAACTATGCCACCATACTGCAAAACCCGGATATCCAGGAACAGGAGCGCAGGGACTGCGTCGAATCGTTGGTCGGCGCATCGTACAGGCTGAATTCCCTGGTGACCAACATCTTGAAGCTGAACAAGCTGGAAAGCCAGAAAATCAATCGGCACGACACTGACTTCGACCTGTGCGGACAGCTTTCCGAATGTACGTTGGGATTTGAAACGCTATGGGAACAGAAACACATTGAGATCGATGTGGACATGGAGGACCGCGCCATGGTACATACAGATGAAGAAACCTTGAAGCTGGTCTGGAACAATCTGATTTCCAACGCGATCAAGTTCACGCCGGAGGGTGGGAAAATCACCCTGCGACAGCGCTCGGACGCTTACAACGTCATCGTGGAAATCTCGGACACCGGCTGCGGCATGGGTCAAGAAACAATGAAGCATATCTTTGACAAATTCTATCAGGGAGACACATCCCATTCTACGGAAGGCAACGGGCTGGGGCTCGCCCTCGCGAGCAAAATTGTGGACACCTGCGGCGGCACGATGACCGTAACCAGCGAACTAGGGAAAGGCAGTACATTCAAAGTTGTCCTGCCGTCGATGAAATGAACGAAAGCCAAAACCCGGGATTCAAGGAAAGAATCAGGAAATTCAGACCGCCATTGCACCTTTCCTGTATCACCGCCGTCCTTTTTTCGGCGGCATCGCTGACTATGGTCTGTACGGAGCTGGGGCAAAAGATACCGGCGGCGTGCGTCTATGCAATCTACGCAGGCGCCGGCGTGTTCCTTGCTTTGGCGGTCTGGGCGCTGGTACTCTACTTCCGAACCCATACGCTGAAAGCGGCATTGTCCACCACGGCCCATAGAGGGGACTTCACGGCGCGCCTGTGGGACGACTACGCCTATCGTACAATGACATTCGGCTACGGTTCTTTGGGCGTCAATGGCTTGCTGGCCATATCGAAAGCCGTGGCGGGCTGGTATTTCTCATCAGTATGGCTGTCGGCGCTGGCCGGATATTATCTGCTGCTTTGTGTCGCAAAGGCGTTGATGCTGCGCAACGGCAGAAGAATCACTTCCATACCCGACGAAAAGGAACGGTCGGTACGGGCCTGGAAAGCGTTTCGTACATGCGGCATCCTGTTGGTGCTTCTGACGCTGACGCTGCAAGGCGTGGTCATCCTGATCGTCCGAGAAGGGAACACGTTTGCATATCATGGACTACTGATCTATGTAGTAGCCACATATGACTTCTACTGCCTGATTTCATCAATCGTATACATGGCAAAGACAAGGAAAAAGCACTCGCCCTCCGTCGTCGCCATCAAGTGCATCAGCTTCGCCACCTCGCTAGTGGCTATCCTGTCCCTGCAAACGGCGATGTTCGCTTCTTTCGGCGACCAGACCATGGAAGCCTCCCAGCAACGGCTGATGAATACGCTGACCGGTTCGGCGGTGTGCCTGCTGCTGATCCTCCTCGGAATCATGATGATCGTCCAAGCCGCGAGCCGAATCAAGGAAATACGCCGCTAGCTTCAATGCGTCCAGTCCCAAAGTTTATGTCCCATCCTCGAAAGGATGAATGAGTCAATCTCATCGGGCCAATGCGTCCAGTCCCAAAGCCCATGCCAGATCCCCGCTCATGTGGATGGCTCTATCTGGATGATGAAATCAGTCGCACATATCCAGAACGCTTGTATCTACGGGAGACGGCCCACCCCGATTAGGCTTCGATACACATTCACCGCGGCAGAGCCCTGCTTGTCCTGTGACCTGAGCGACCTGAGCGACCTCAGCGGCAAACCGATACGAGGAGACTGACTCGAACGACAATCCGCTCATCCTTTCATGTTGGAATAGAAACCCGCTCGCCGTCATTATGTCAGCGACCGGTATTGAAGCCTATCGATAGCTTGCGGAAAAGTCCGTCAGTGGAACTTCAGAGAATCGCCGGGCTGAACGCAGAACAAATCCGAAAATAATCAGTGAAAAATTTTCATATGTACATTTCCGAAACAATTCTCATGCAATTCAGAAATATCCGACAGATACACTCCGAATATCAAACACAGGGGCAACCACCCCGAACGAATGGAGATGGAGAAAATGAAAAAAAGTAGTTTCGTAGCAATGGTCCTCGGCACCGTGGCCGGCGTATTTTTCGCACTGGGAATGTGCATGGCGTTGGTTCCAGAATTCGGCGCATTCACGACCGGCGTCGTCCTTGGTTGCATCGGTCTGGCGTTGGATCTGATCACCGTGGTCATCTGGAGGAAGATGGAGCATAAAGCGCCGGTCAAATTCAATGGAAAGACCGCACTGACCATCCTTGTCGGAATTGTCGGCGCTCTGGGCCTTGGCATCGGAATGTGCATGGTCATGGTCTGGGACAAAATGATGGCGGGTATCATGATTGGTCTGCTCGGCATCATTGTGCTGATATTCCTGATTCCCCTGTGGAAGGGAATCAAAGACTGAATCGATGGAACGAAGCCCCGTGAACAGGGCGGTTGAAACTCATGCGGCGTCCTGGTCGGAAACGCAGAACAAAACGACAGGGACGAAGCCGTCCGGCCTGACGTCGGACGGCCGGCTACAAGAACAGTATTTTTCCAAAGAGGAGAAACACCCTCCGCGGCAAAAGGACGTCGTTCCCCAAACAGTGAAAGGAGCAATTGTCATGATTGAAAACAAATTCATCGGATATGAATACAAAACCGTTTCCGTCAACCATCAGATGGAATCGGTCTATGCGGACGGCTATCAGAATTTCGGCTGGGAAACGGAAGGGACGCCGGAATCTTCCGCGACGGTAGGAATGGTTTCCATGCGGTTCAAACGCAATCGTAAAATTCTGAACAAGGCGGAGCTGACAAGACTCCAACGGCAGTTTGATGCCTGTGTGGATGAGATTGTAGCGTTGGAACGCTCAAAATCGACCGTGGCGTCTATCGTTGCGTATGTAATCGGCCTGGTTGGCTGTGCATTCATGGCGGGCTCCGTATTTGCGATTACCTCGGCGAGCCCCAATATCATGCTGTGTGCGATTTTGGCTATCCCCGGCTTTGTCGGTTGGATTCTTCCATATTTTTGCTTTACGAGCGTCCGCAGGAAGAAAACCAACGCCCTCACCCCCCTGATTGACAAAAAGTACGATGAAATCTACGAAGTCTGCGAGAAGGCGAACAAGTTGCTCACAAGCGCCTGACAGCATTCCGTCATGGCGGAGAAGGCTGCTGGGGGCATCACCACGCGGCTCTTGCTAAAAAAGACCTCCCCGCTATAGCATCGTTGCGAAAACACAGGATGACGCGCGGCAACTGCTCGTCCGATTCCGGGGCGGGACAAGGCCGTCCCCAACATACGGCAAAGAGATAGAAAAAGGGCGTCGCAATGGTCGAAAACCAATAGCAACGCCCTTTCATATATATCCAAGAAGCCTGCCGTAGCCTAGGCTTCAAAGGGGCACGACGCCACCTTGAACCATTTGGACGAACTTTATCGACCGTTACTTCTCCATCACAGCCTGATAAGCCTTCAAGCCGGCCCGGAGGCACTCAACGGCATGCTCAAGGTCGGTGGTGTTCAGCACATAGGCGAAACGGGCCTGACGTCTACCGATACCCTTGGTCACATAGAAATCCTCCGCAGGGGCGAACATGACCGTTTCGTTGTTCAGGTTGAAGTCCCGGAGCATGAAGATCGCGAACTTCTCCGCATCATCTACGGGCAGCTCCGCGACCAGGTAGAACGCCCCCTTCGGGGAAATGCATTTGACGCCCTCAATGCTCTGCAACCCCTTGACGAAAAAGTCACGGCGGCGTTCATATTCCGCCTTGACCTCCGCAAGATACGACGCAGGGGTGAGCAACGCGGCGCAAGCGGCATACTGCTCGATATCGGGGGGGCAAAGCCGTGCCTGCGACAACTTCAACGCAGACTCCAGGACCTCGTGGTTACGGCAGATCAACGCCCCTACCCTGGCCCCACACATGCTGTAACGCTTGGAGAAGCTATCGACACAGACCACGCGGTCAGCGTATTCGGGGAATGCGAGGACGCTTGTGAAGCTCTTGCCGTCATAACAGAATTCACGATACACCTCATCGACGATCAGGAATATGTCATGCCGCTTGCACAGCTCCAGAATCTGGACCAATTCGTCAGGGGTGTAGATATGCCCCGTCGGATTGTTGGGACTGCACAGCAGGATGCCCTTTGTGCGGCTGGTGATCTTCTCCTCGAAATGGGCCGCGTCGGGCAACGCGAAGCCGTCCTCCATCTTGCTGGTGATCGGAACAAGCCTGACCATCGCGATGCGGGCGAAGGAATCGACGTTCGTATAATACGGCTCAGGGATGATGACCTCATCGCCGGGATCGCACAACGTCATGAACGTGAACTGCAACGCCTCGCTACCTCCGGTGGTGATCAGCATGTCCTCCGGCTTCACATCGACGCCGAAGGTCTTGTAGTAACAGGGCAACGCCTCGCGAAGCTCGGGCATCCCCTCGCTGTTGCCATAGGCGATGATCGGCTCGCTGTATTTGTTGACGGCCTTGATGACCTGTTCCGGAGTCTTGATGTCCGGCTGTCCGATATTCAGATGATATACATGGATCCCGCGAGCCTTCGCGTCACGGGAATACGGCACAAGCCGTCTGATGGGTGAACACTGGAATCCTGAGATACGATCCGACATTTTCATAATGGTGAACTCCTGCTGGCAAAGTTGAAAGTTAATTACTCGCGCTGCTCCAGAGGGAACACCTTCCGCAAGCCCGCTCAGCACTATCGGCCGCACCCTTTACAGAAAGGGCGTATCCGATTTGAGTAACCCGGTACCGCCCTAGTCTATGACTAATCACGGTCCGGGTCGCTAGCGCTGGCGTCCGGCAGTGGCGCTTGGGGATTCGCCTGACTATTGTCGATAAGCCGCTGGATGAACTTCCTGTTGTCCAGCAACGGGCTGATAGGCCGCCCATGATGGAGACGGCTGATGACCCTGGCGAACAATTCTGTGACGTCCGCCTGTACGAACCACTCCTTGTCGGTAAGTTCCCTTCCATGGTAGACGGCGTTCGTTCCGATGATACGATAGAAGACCCCTTCCTTGTACGCGGCGTCGAAAGCCTCGATGGCGCTCCCGTTGAAGAACGGAAGACTCACCATGCAGATGATCTTTTTGGCGCCGAAATTCATCAGCTCCCTCATGGCGATGATCATGGTACCGCCGGTCGCGATCATGTCGTCGGACATCAGCACGGTCTTGCCCCTGACATCGCCAAGAAGATTGACGCTCTTGATGTTGCTGTGCTTCGCATCCTTGCTGACTATGGAATAGTCGCGTTCCTTGTACAGGATGGACAAAGGACGATGCAACGCCTGGGCGTAGAATTTATTACGGCTTACAGCGCCGGTATCAGGCGATACGACCACCAGGTCAGGATCGCTGAAATCGATCAGCTTATGCAGCTGGATCAACGTCTGGTAGGAGCCGTGGAGGTTTTCAAGATGCAAGGTATTGAAGCTGTTCTCGATCTCCCTGCTGTGGATATCGAGGGTGATGATCCTGTCCACGCCGAGCATCTCGCAGAAATGGCCGAACATCGAAGCGGTCAAGGCTTCGCGCCCGCTCTTCTTATGCTGTCTCGCATACGGATACGTAGGAAGCACCAAAGTGACGGAATCAGCGCCGGCGAGCTTCAACGCATTGACCGTGGTAAACATGAACATCAGATGGTCGTTGATCGAGAAACTCATCGGCTCGTCCAAGCCCGCCACCCGGATCGGTGACTGGTTGGAGACATCGTAGATGATGAATATACGGAGTCCTCTGACAGGACTGAGTATCTCAGCCTTCACTTCCCCGTTGGCGAAACGAGTGTATTTCACATCGATGGTAAGATCCGGGCACTGGAACGTACCGGGACATTTGCTCCGAGGAATTTTCTTGTTGTTCAGGTCATCCAGCAACGTAACGGTCTTGAGAATCTCCTCCTCCGTCATGCCATGACGTTTGGCGAGCGTCGCCGAGAGCTTTTCATACCTCTCGACGTACAACCTTCTCAGATGTTTGATTACCTTGCTGGTAAAATACTCAGAGCCCGGACCAGCGATGATACCGAGCTTATGGGGTTTGATGATGCTCATACCGCTACCATACAACAAGCGTCCTGAAAGTTCAATTGGTCTTGACGCCGTTTCCCTTGCTTTCTCTCCGTCACGAAGCAACGGCGGGAAACTGTCCCGAAAATCATAATTATCACATAAACATCAAAAACACTTTACTGAATGATGATTTTTTTGTTAGGCTGGACTTGTTATGCACATCATCCTCATCATTTTCCAAATCGCCGGAAGTCTCGGGTTGTTCCTCTATGGCATGAAGATCCTCAGCGAAGGATTGCAGAAGGCCACCGGCAACAAGATGAAGAGCATCTTGAACATGATGACGTCCAACCGGCTCATGGCGGTGCTCACCGGATTGCTCATAACAGTGCTGATCCAGAGTTCGTCGGCCACGACGGTCATGGTGGTCAGCTTTGTGAACGCTGGGTTGATGGGGCTCGTACCGGCCATCGGGGTCATCCTTGGAGCGAACATTGGAACCACGATCACAGGATGGATTGTGGCCATCGTCGGTTTCAAGATGAATATCTCGGCCTTGGCGCTGGTATCCGTCGCGATAGCGTTGCCGATGATGTTCGCGAAAAAGGTCAAGACAAAGGACATAGCGGAGATATTCCTTGGATTCGGACTCCTGTTCCTCGGTCTTGATTTCCTACAGGGCTCCATGCCCGATATTTCCGGAAACATGACGATACTTTCCTGGCTGGCGCAGTTCAACAGCGGTTCTCCGGCCATGATACTGGTCTGTGTGCTGATCGGCATGGCCATCACCCTTGTCGTCCAGTCATCTTCCGCCACAATGGCGATCACACTGACGATGGCGTATCAGGGGTGGCTCGGTGTGAACACCGCGGCGGCGTTGATACTCGGACAGAACATCGGCACCACGATCACCGCCTACCTGGCATCCATCGGCGCCAGCACCGCGGCGAAACGGGCGGCCTGGGCACATATCATGTTCAACGTCATCGGCAGCGTCCTGGCGATCATTTTCTTCAAGCCACTCATGTGGTTCGTCAACAGCATCACCCCCGGGGACATCTACACGATGACGGGACCGACTCTTCAGGCGACATTGCCTACGTTCCTCGCCATGTTCCATACGGTGTTCAACGTCATCAACACGCTCATCTTCTTCCCGTTCGTGAAGACGTTCGCGAAACTGATCGAGAAATTCATTCCTGCCAAGACGGAATTCGATGCGGACTCTTACCACTTCCAATATGTTGGCGGCACTTTCATGGATACCCCTGAGATATACATGCTCACCATCAGGGATGAAATCAGAAAGATGGCCGATCTCGCCTCCAACATGTTCTCCCGATACAGGACCGTATTCGACAATCCGAACGTCGACATGGGGCACGAGGTCAAGGCCCTGAAGCACATGGAGGAATACGCCGACCAGATGCAGGAACAGCTTTCCGATTTCTGCGTGAGGATGCTCCAGGATTCCCAGACGCCGACCAACGCCTCGTCGCTGAACTGCCTGATCAGGGTCCTCGACGAGCTGGAGTCGATTACCGACAGCTGCTACAATCTGATTATCCTCAGTGAACGGCGCTATAACAACGGTTGGCAGTTCTCCCCCGAAATCTCCGAAAAGCTGGCCCAGTACGAGACGCTTGTACAGGAATTCCTCGATTACATCAGGGATCATATGGATCGCACGCTGACAAAGGCGGAAATGCAGCGCGCCAACGATTTCGAACAGAAGATCAATGAGTGGCGCTATGAGCTGAGCGACGTGATCCAGCAACGACTGAACACCGGAGTCGCCGATGTGAAGGTCGAACTGCTTGCGTTGGAAAAAGTCCGGCATCTGGAACATATCGGCGATTATTGTACCAATATCGCCGAAGCGTACCATCAAGCGGTCAAACATACTCCGATGCTTCAGCGCCGCAGATAAGCACTGACCGCATACACACAACACGCAAGCTCACGAACTCTAGGCTCAACTCTAGGCTCAACTTAGGCTCAACTCTAGGCTCACTTTAAGGTCAGTTTGGGCTTACCCGGTGCGCTTAGCTCAATTTGTTGTTTTTACGGCTACCCCTGGGCTAACGTAGGGCTACCCCTGGGCTACCCCTTGAGGGGGAGGCAGGTTCAATAGGAAACTACGCCAAGCCCTTCCAGACCAGAAAGCTCCTCGTATACATGACTCCACCCGTCAAGCACCTCGTGGCAGCTGTCGGCCAGCAGCTTGGCGAACAACGCATCTTCCGCAAGGTTCAGCTTGCCGGTCGTCCCTTCACTGGTACGGTTGAGAATCGTCGCGACAGGGTCCAGCTTCGATACGGAATCGAGATGCATGCCGACATCCTTGTAGGTATCGCGGAAGTTCCCGCCCCTTTGGATACGTTCAAGCACTACGTCCGTGGCATAGAGCTCCGGAGTGCATGCGGCGATCAGCCGATCGGGATGGACTTCAAGACCGTCAATCATCCTCGACATGATCCGAACCAGCTGGAGCGTCGTCCGCGCACCGGTCATCAAGGGTTCCTTCGTATCCTGGAAGTCCCGGTTGTACCCTGACGGGAGGCTACGGACAATCTCCTTGACGCGGCTGGCGCAAGAGGAAACCAACGCGCTTCTACTCCTGGCGAGTTCCAGACCATCGGGATTTTTTTTCTGCGGCATGATCGAAGAGCCGGTGCAAAGTTCCTTCGGCAAGGAGAAATATCCGAATTCAGGCAATGTGAACAGAATCAGATCCTGAGCCATCTTGCTGATGGTCAGGGCAATGTAATCGCAGCTATCCAACAGCATGGCTTCGAATTTTCCACGACTGTTGTTGGCGTACAGGACATTGTTCTGCACTCTGGTAAAGCCCATCTGCTCCGCTGTGAAATGCCGGTCAAGCGGCAACGGAACGCCATAGCTGGCGGCAGAACCAAGTGGGGACTGATCCAGCGTCCAAGAGAGCTGCATGATACGCTGCGCTTCATCGTACAGCTCTTCGGCGTAGGCGGCGGCCCACAGCCCAACAGAAGACGGCATGGCGATCTGCATATGAGTCCGTCCCGGCATCGGGACTTTCTCATGCTTTTCAGCGAACAGCAACAGGTTCTGGGAGAACCGCACGGTCTCCAACGCCATCCGGACGGAGAACTCGCGCATCCATAGCCGTAAAGCGGTCTGGACCTGATCGTTGCGACTGCGACCCGTATGTATCTTCTTCCCAGCCTCCCCCACATGGACGGTCAGGTATCCTTCAATGGCGGTATGACAATCTTCATCCTGCCGGGTGATGGGAAACTGCTCCTTCTGTTTAAGCAAGATAATCTCCCGCAGTCCATTTTCCAAGGACGTCAGCTCATCATCAGTCAGAATCCCAATCCTCACAAGTCCGCGGGCATGGGCGATCGAGGCGAGACAATCCGCTACGACCAGCTCCTGATCCATGATATAGTCGTTGCCCACGGTGAATTCCTCCATCAGGGAATCAAGACTGTATTCCTTTTGCCATAGCTTGGACATGACCACCTCCAAAATCATCGTAGAATCACCGTCAGTCTAGGAATTTGGGAAAGCACTGTCAATTGTTTTCCCTACGATACCATGAGATCGAAGCGTCATAAACGCATCGGAACATCTCTGTTTGAGCGGTTTGAATCGCCAGGAAGTTTTTCCCTATATAAGGATGACGATGGCTCTTAGAGGAGGATACCATGCAAAACACACGTATTCGACTGGCCGTATCAGTACCGTTGTTGCTTCTGATACTCAGCGCATGCACCGGATGTGAAGCCGATATCGGGACGCTGCACAACATGTTGACCGGCAAGGACAGGTATCCGCCGGTCCTGCTTTCCGTGCGGGCGGTCTCTTCAACGAGGATTGTCTGCCGGTTCAATGAACCAGTGCGATACGATGAAGCGTTCCATTGGAAGATACATGATACGGAGCCCACGCAGCTTATTGCCACAGAGCATGAAATCAGCATCATATCAGGAAAGGACATCCCACTGGGGACGGCCGTCATGGTCGAAGGCCGGGTCAGGGACGCTGTCGGCAATTCTACGTGGTTCTCATCTTCCTGCTGGGGATACAATGCGGAAATCCCATCACTGCTGATCAATGAATTTACAACGAAGGGTACGGACGCGAATCCAGACAGAACGGAGTTGGCGGTCTTGTCCGATGGCGATATCGCAGGAGTTACCCTTTCCAATGGGCCGGAAGATCTTTGGACCGACAGAATCATCTTGCCGCCGCAACGGGTTCAGACGGGAGATTTCATCGTAATCTGGTGGAAGGGTTCGGCTTTAGAAGCGATAGAGGAAGGGGGAAACGGCTTCCAGACATACTCATACGCCGTCCCGGAAGAACCGGGGCTTCCGGGCAACAACGGGCTCCTCGTCCTATCCGCAGACCCTGCGCCGGATTCGGAGGTACTTGACGCGGTAGTATATACGAACAGGACGACTACTACGTTCAATGGCTTTGGAAGCAGGGAACTCCATCAGAAAGTAGAGAAACTTGTAGAATCAGGCCATTGGAAGTCATCCTCACAAACAATCGACTCAACCTGCGGAATTGATTCGACATACTCGACCGCCACCCGCTCGATGTGCCGCACGCCAGGGTGCGAGGACACGGACGCCAACGGAGACTGGCATGTGACACCGACACGAGGAGCCACGTTCGGGACAGGGAACACAACGGAACGATACAGCCCGTAGCCCAGAGGTTCCGGCAGAATGACGGAAGCCTTCGCACTGCGTACATCCAGGGGGCGTCGTTCGCATCGATGGCGGTCCCCCCGGCTGCAAGCAGGTTCACCGTACCGTGTCTGACGAACCTGCGTTTGTTTTTTTTCATCAACCACTTCATCATATGCAGGGATTCCGGGAAAACCGTCATTCTTACCGCTCAATCGCGGTTATATCAGGCTTTGTCGCAGACCAGAAAAAGCTTCGCTACGTGAATACCTATCGATCAAATTTCGCAAGTAAGTTGCAGAGGATTGGAGCCTGTCCGCGCGCTATGTCACGGGCGCGCGCCGTACCGCCTCCCGCCAGAGCAAAATCGTCTTTTCGTACATCGTACCCGCTTCCGGCTACGTAGCGTCATGTGAATGCGGGCGTTCCGGCAGTTTCGCGTTCACGATGAAAATTCCGGCGCAGACGAGGGCCAGGGCGACCACCCCCTTCACCCCAAAAGACTGGCCGCCTTCATCCAACAGCAGGATGGAAAGAACCACTCCGAACATCGGATTCATGAATCCGAAGATCGTGATTTTTGAAACAGGATTGTACTTTAGCAGAATTCCCCATACGGTATATGCGACGGCGGAGATGCAGGCGAGGTAACACAGCATCGCCACCCCCGCGCCTGTCACATGAGGCAGGCTCCCGCCGAAGGAAAGACCGCACAGGGCCAATACCGCACCGCCAATGAGAAATTGATATCCGCTGATCAGCACCGGATCGTCATCGACCGAATATCGTTTGATCAATACCGAGGACAAGGCGTAAGCGAGAGCGGAAATCAGGACGAAGCCTTCTCCGTTGAATGCGAAATGCATATCCAGGCCGCCGCCGGACAGGTTGACAAGCACGACGCCTGAAAAACCGATCAGACAACCGGCGACCTTCTTCGACGAAAGCTTCTCCTGGCGGAATATCAGACTTGCGAGCAAAATCGCGAAGAACGTACTTGAAGCTTCAATAATGGAGGACTTGACTCCTGAGGCGTGTGCCAGCCCGATATAGAAAAAAAGATATTGCACCACCGTCTGGATAAGACTGATCTTGAAAATCTTCCTCCATGTCCTTGGAGCCGGAATCGACAGCCGACGATGGGCGACGCATCCGATCAGGACAGTCATGACGCCGGCTATGACAAACCGGCATCCGGCGAAAAGAATCTGCGAGGCGGTATCATTTGACTGAATGGCGAAAAGACGATAGCCGATCTTGATACAGGGGAAAGCGCTCCCCCACAACAGACAGCAAATGGTCGCCAACAAGCATACGCCCCAAGTCTTCGTCAAAACATCCCTATTGTTATCCGTCATACCGCCTCTCCATACAAAAAACGGTACAGCCACCGCCATACCGTTCTCAATCAAACAAAGTTGATGTGTTTTACAACCACATCGCTCAGATGTATGCGCTGATAAACGCTTCGATCACACTCAGCGAAGCGGCCCCAACCCGCTGATCGACGACCTCGCCGTTTTTGAACACCATGAGCGTGGGTATGCTGACTACGTTGTACCGTGCGGCGACAGGAGCCACTTCGTCGACATTCACCTTCGCGACAGTGAGCTTATCGGCGTATTTCTCCGCGATCTGGGCAATCGCAGGGGAAATCATCTTGCACGGCCCGCACCATTCCGCCCAGAAATCGAGCAGGACGGGCTTGTCGGAACGCAGTACCTCTTTCTCGAAATTAGCCGCCGTAATAGTAACTTCACTCAATTTATATTCCCCCTAAAACAGCTTGCGCCTCGGATAAAACTCCCGCGCTCCAATCGGAGACCGGTTTCAGGCCCGTCCGCACAAGAATATTTTCATTCTTTTCGAATTGAACAAGGGACATAATACCCTGTCGGGATGAAAAAATAAAGTAGCCGAAGCCAAAGTCGCCTTTCTTTAGATACAGAGCGAGGTTACCCGTTACGTAAAACGCCGCCGAGGACTGAGAATACATTCCCGTGATCCGCGGCGGCCTGCGCTACAGTCCGTCAGAATCAGAATTCAGCGGACGATTCGTCAACGTCCTGGGACAATTCCAGCGCGGACAGGACATCATTCACGTCCTGAGTCTGTTCCAATACAATCGACTCGGAGGCTTCGGATTCGGCGGGAGCCTGAACCTCCCCTACCCCCGGACAATGCTGAGCCGTATCAGAGCCTATAGCATCCGACCGCCTGACAGGTTCCGCCTGCTCTTTCGGTTCAGGTTTGAACTCCACATGTTCAGCTACTATAACATGCCTATCACGGACTATTTTATCATCAGTCCATTTTTCTTGCTTTAATCGTCCCACTACGCGGACGCCTCTTCCTTTCTTCAGATATCTACAACAGCCCTCAGCCAAAGCGCCCCAGGTCTGGACGGTGATGAACGAAGTCTCCTTCATCGGCTCCTTCGCCGCGTTGCGATAGTACCTGTTCACTCCGATACTGAACTTTGCCATGGTACCGGTGTTGAAGTCGAACCGTTCAGGATCCTTTACCAGATTTCCCTCGATCAGTACAGAATTGAGATTGTTCATGAAAGCCCCTTCGTCGGGTGATGAAAACGACTGGGCGATACACGCGGGGCATGGGCGAACGCCCTGCTTGGTCCCGCGGCCCACCGGCCGACCGCCATCCGACACCTCCATGAGAAGAAAAAACCGGCGTGGTGATTCAGCGGCATCAAACAAGATAGAAATTTGAGGGTTTTCCGGGTGGCTTCACTTTGGTCGGACCGATTCAGAAAACGATACGTCCCCATGGACTGAGCCCTTTTGTGCAAACACATGTATCGAACAATCGCTCCCGACAGGAGTGAACGGATATTGATTCTTCCATTGTGGCACGGTGTGTTTTCTGCTACACTGACGGACAGTATTCGAACATCGAATTCTCAGACCTGACGACGGAAGTCCACACAACGCCGACCACTGGCGGATACTATCCCGATACCCGGACCGTAATGCGGGTTGCTCCGCTTCATGGAATAAATCCTAGAAGCGGCGAATCCAGCGGCATGCGATGCAGTATGGAACCGGTGCCGCGGAACGTGCGGCTCCAGATCAAACCGTAGGGGGAGACGACCGACGCCGACATCGCAATGGATCTTCGCCGGTGGGTTCTGAAGAAACGGATCGCGGGTACGACGGCATACATGTCCGCAGGAGCAAGACGTGTCCGTTACGCTGTAGCAGAAAAGGAGAACACAGATGAACGACAAACTGACTATCCTATCCCTCGGAGGTTCGATCATCGCCCCCGACAAAGTGGATTTCCCGTTTCTTAAAAAATTCAACGACGCACTGAGGAAATACCTTGCGGAAGATACCGGGCGAAAGGTGATACTTGTCTGCGGCGGCGGAGCGCCGGCCAGGATATACCAGCAGGCATACAGGGAAGTTGTGGAGACTCCAGAGGCTTCGGACCAGGATTGGATCGGCATCAAGGCGACGCATCTCAACGGCCAGCTGCTCAGGGCGATCTTCAGCGACCTGTGCCCCGATGAACTGGTGACGGATCCGACGGCGGATATCCCTTTCGGCGGACAGGTCCTCGTCGCCGCAGGATGGAAACCAGGCTTCTCCACCGACACAGACGCCGTCTATCTCGCTGAGAAATTCAACGGCAGGCTGATCGTGAACCTTTCAAATATCGCAAAGGTCTACACCAACGACCCCAAGAAAAATCCCGACGCCCGTCCTCTTGATTCCATTTCATGGGAGTCGTTCCGCAAGATGGTCGGAGATACCTGGACGCCGGGCAAGAACACGCCGTTCGACCCCATCGCCAGCAAGCGGGCGAGCGAACTCGGAATGAAGGTCATCTGCGCCGACGGACGGGACATCGAGAATACGATGGCGATTCTACGCAGGCAGGAATTCTTCGGTACGATCATCGGCTGAACGCATTAATCAGCGTTCCTTACTAACAATTTCATACATGCAGGACAGTTCCCTCGCGCCCCATAGCGCAGGGAATTTTATTTGTCCGTAGGTGTCAAGTGTTTTCTTCAAGAATCTAAAATGTTTCTTGATTCGTAGGTAGAAGCTCTGTTTCAACCGTTTTCCGCTACGAAAATAGGATATACAACTGTGGATAAGCACA
>JAEXDQ010000034.1 GCA_023401595.1 Spirochaetota bacterium | reverse complement strand
GCGCGGGCACTTGTGACAGGGAGGCATCCCCTCGCCGGACGCGCCGTTCGGGGGTTCTGGGCGGAAATGGGGGTGAGGGACGGTGTGACATGTGCGCCCTTGTGACATCGGACAGCAACGGGGTGCCCGGGACGCGTTTGACAGAAGTTTTTCGCCGAAAAAAATTTCAAGAATTTTTCCGGCTGGAGGAAGTTCGGAGGATGCCACAAGAAGAATCGGCAGACAGAGTGAGAAACGGTGGCAAAAAAATACTCTCCCATACCAGAGGAACCGATACGGGAGAGGACTATCAACGTTTATTCGGCGATATCAATTGAGCAGCTTGTCGGGATCGAGATTGACGAACTCGATATCCTTGAAGTACTTCCACGTATCGACCTTAAGCTCGCCACAGGCCGGTTCGTCACAGACGATCAACGCCTTGGGATGCATCTGCAATGCGCTGCAGGTCCACTGCTGGCTGACGCCGCCTTCGATCGTAGCCTGCAAAGCGCGGGCCTTGGCGTGTCCGTTGACCAGGATCAGCACTTCCTGGGCGTTGGTGACGGTCTTCACGCCGACGGTCAGAGCGGTGGAAGGAACCTTGCTGATATCGTTGTCGAAGAACCTGCTGTTCATCACCTTGGTATCGTAGGTCAGGTTCTTGAGACGGGTCAGGGAATTGAGCGAACTGAACGGCTCGTTGAACGCGATATGACCGTCGGCGCCGATCCCGCCGAGGAACAAGCGGATACCGCCCACGGCGGCGATACGGGCTTCATACGACGCGCATTCAGCAAGCAGGTCGGAAGCGTTGCCGTTGAGGATATTCACGTTCTCCTTGCAGATGTCGATATGGGAGAAAAAGTTGGTCCACATGAAGGTATGGTAGCTCTGGGGATGGTCCTCGGGGATACCCACATATTCGTCCATATTGAAGGTGACGACATGCTTGAAGGAGACATCGCCGGCCCGGTTCAAACGAATCAGCTCCCGATAGGTTCCAAGCGGAGACGAACCTGTCGGCAACCCAAGGACGAACGGCTTTTCAGCGGTAGGGGCGAAATCCCTGATGGCTTTCGCGATATAGCGAGCGGCCCAAAGAGACAATTTCTCATAATCCGGCTGGATGATGACTCTCATTACTACACTCTCCTTTCCACTCGGAGACAGCGCGGCATACAAGACGCAGCCACGATCTCCTTCGTGCATTTCATATCCGCATATGCGAGATGCTTCGGTTCCTGGTGATAAGCTATGGACGCTTCCATTAAACCATAAGAAAAGCTCCGACACAACCTCATCGTCCAGAAAAGATATCAGGCTGAACCGATGGGAGAACCGACGTCAGAATGCCTCGTCGATAATCCCCCCGGCGACTATGGTGTCGTCGCGATATAATACGAGACTCTGCCCGGGCGTCGCAGCCTTCACCGGTTCATCGAACACGGCCTCCAGCCTGCCGTCGGAAAGGAGTCTGGCGGTTGCGGGTCGAGGCTCTCCGGTAGAACGGATTTTCGCCATTACGGGAGCGTCGCCGTCCAAGGTCTCCGCCACCCCCCAGTTCACAAGAGCCGCGCGGACAGTCCGTTGGTAGGTGTCCTCTTCGTACCCGACCACGACCTCGTTGGCAGCGGGACGGAGTGCCAGCACATACAATGGTTTCGGCGCCGCGATACCCAACCCCCGGCGCTGTCCTATCGTATAATGCCAGACACCTTCATGGCGGCCGAGGATATTGCCGTCGGTATCGACGATATTCCCCTGTTCGGAGGACACCCCGAGCAAGTCGCTGTAGTCTCCTCCATAGAAATCCTGGCTCTCATCCTGACCGGGACGATGAAATCCATACTTCTCATCAATTTTCCTGACCTCATCCTTGGTCATTTCCCCCAATGGGAACAGAACGGTGGACAGCTGTTCCTGACTCAGCCGATAGAGGAAGTAGGTCTGGTCCTTCTTGATGTCCACGGCGCGGCGAAGAGCCCACCGGCCGGAAGCCGTATCATGCAGGACGCGGGCATAGTGGCCGGTAGCGAACTTGTCGAACTCTATGCCTCGTTGCCGCGCGTAGTCGACCATCGCCCCGAACTTTACCAAAGCATTGCACCAGACGCAGGGATTGGGAGTACGGCCCCCCAGATATTCATCGCGGAAGTTGCGCAGGACCGTACTTTCGTACAAGTCGCTGCAATCCAGCGTAAAATGTTCGATGCCAAGCTGGCGGCAGATGGTCTTCGTAGTCTCGATATCCTCGGATTTATCGGGACTGTAACAGCTGTTCACCTTGACGCCTGTCTCGGCGGTCGCCTTGCGAAGCCTCTCGGCGGTGGGAAGGTCCTCCTTCCAGATCGTCATGGTCACGCCGACGACCTCATGCCCGGCATCCTTGAGTAACAGGGCGGCTACGGAGGAATCGATGCCGCCGCTCATTCCGACCAATACTTTCATCGTCGTCTCCTCATTGCAAAGCCCGTATGATGAGCTTGAGTCCGATAGAACCCATAGGCTCCTGAGCCATGGGCGAAAAGCGTCCGCACCCGGCGTCCGGATCAAGATCAGTATAGCAAAAAAAGGACCGCCTTGAAAAAATCAAGGCGGTCCTTGGAGCGAGAGCGACGGGACTCGAACCCGCGATCTACGGCGTGACAGGCCGTCGCGATAACCAGCTTCGCTACGCCCTCGTAGCAGAAGCTAAGTTACTGTACCTTGCTCTTTTTGTCAACACCTCCTGAGAAAATTTTCAAAAACAGGAAGGGCATACTATGTATTTCACTATTATGCAATCAGATATGGCGGTTGCGGCTTATCGTCCAAAACAGGTGTACACGAACAGGCTAGTCAAAGAGGTTGTTCACTTCGCATAACCAAAGTATACTGACGTACATAGCCGCCGAATACAGGGAGGAAACCATGCAAGAAGCAATTCTCGGATTTTTCCAGCGGATCGCCAGTCCGACGCTTGATACAGTGGCGAACATCTGTTCGTTGCTCGGAGAGTCCGGATTCATTATCGCCGTAGTGGCGGCTGTCTATTGGTGTGTCAACAAAAAGAAGGGGTTCGCGATCTGCTCCACCCTGCTGACCAGCCTTGTCGCCATGAACATCCTCAAAGCGATCGTAAGGGCTCCAAGACCGTTCCAAGTCCTGCCGGAAATCGAGGGCAAACGGCTCGGCACCGCCACTGGGTACTCTTTTCCGAGCGGGCACACGACAACGGCGGCGGCCTTCTACAGTTCCAGCGCTTTCGCCGCAAGGAAACGCCCTCTTTCCATCATCTGCGCCATCGCCATAGTACTGGTCGGCGTCTCCCGGATGTATCTCGGCGTACACTGGCCCATCGATGTCGCCGGAGGCCTGATCCTAGGCATGACGATCAGTCTCACGACCTACCGGCTGTATGAGAACCTGTTCGACGACTACAAGGCGTCTTTACGGTACGCCCTCATAGTCGGAACCGCGGGTACCGTCGCCGCGGCGGTAATCACCATCATCCTATCCTTTGGGAAAGGCGATCCGGTCGCCTTGACCGACTTGATGAAGACGCTCGCCCTCGCAGGAGGCGGCTATCTTGGTTTCGCGCTGGAAAAAAAATACGTCGACTACTCCGTCGAGGGAACGAAGGGAAGGAAAGTACTTCGTTATCTTGTCGGTATCGCCGTCCTGCTCCTGATCATGGGAGCGAAAGCGATTCTGCCGGCTCATATCGTCTTTGGGTTCATCAGATATTTGCTCTGCGGTTTCTGGGCGATCGGTCTCTACCCGTTCCTAGGAAGCAAGATACGGATCAAGGGAACCGCATTGTTCCCGACTGTGGCGTAGACGACCGCACCGAAATGGGGATGTCATGAAGCTTTTCGCCTATGTATCCAAAAAGACGGCGGTTCTCTATGTGCTTACCGCAGCGACATTCGTCGGCACGCTTTGTCTGCTACCGGTGTTGCCAAAGATGATTGTCATGACGCTCCGGCCGACGGGCGAGCAAAAATCAGTTTTCCTGCTGCTTCTGACGGCGTTGCTACCAGGGCTGGCCACGATTCTGTTCTCCTGCGTACCGTATGAGGATGAACAGGGCGAAGCGAGACAAAGACCTTTCTACTATCAGTCGCTCATGTGGTTGTTCGCGCTGGCACTGGGCGTATATCATTGGCTTGTGATCGTCAACGCCTTGGGTTTTTCCATCACCGGGGAAATCGTCGCCCAACTGGGCCTCGCATTGATGATGCTGACCATTGGAATATATCTGCGCCAATTGCCATTCGGTCATCCTGGGGTAGCGATCAAGCTCAGTTGGGTCATGGAGGACGCCGACGTCTGGCGCAAGACGCACCGCTGGGGCGGTTTCGCCTTCATTCTTGTCGGACTCGTAACCATGGTTTCCATAGTGTTGGTACATCTGCCTTATTGGGCGGTCTCCCCTTCCATACCGACAATCGTGCTGATTGCCAGTCTATTGTTCGCAAGCGTCGCGATCATGCTAGGAAGCATGCGTTGCTATAAGAAAACACATTCAGGCACGGAAGACGTCCCAAATACCAGACGATAAAGACAGGCCGGAAATTCTCTGTTCTACCGATGCCTTCCAGACAAGAAACAGGCCTCTCCAAAATCCTCATCAACATATCCCCGTCCGGCATGACAAAATTAGGTCCTGTAGGTCAACGTCACCTATCGTCCACATTCTGATCCCCGTTCGTTATCGTTATGTCCTCCATATCAACAACGTTTCGACGATGCCCCCACTCCAAGGACTCAGACAATTCCTTGATGTATACAGGAATACCCGGACATTTCATAACTGGTCGTGTTATTGGAAAAGCATACATGAACCAAACCCCTTGTCCACGCCTTGGCGAGAAAAAGGGGCTTGCGGTCGGTATCCAACGAAAGTGCGGCGGCATGCCGATGGATGCTTGGGTAAACCATTCGGACGACCTTACGCAAATCTCACGAAGGAGAAAATGCCGCCCTGCAAGAAGTACAGCCAAGGACAGTGCCTAACGCACGGCCTTGGCGCAACGACGCCGCAGGGCGCGTCTTGTCCGAACGGGCATCACGAAGGAGAATCATCGGCAGGCTAGGCCGCAAGGCGGGGACAGTGCCCAACGCACGGCCTCGCCGCAGCAACGCGACTCGCCAATGTCCATTCCAACGAATCTTACGTAAGCATCACGAAGGAGAAAATGCCACCCTGCAAGAAGTACAGCCAAGGACAGTGCCTAACGCACGGCCTTGGCGCAACGACGCCGCAGGGCGCATTTTATCCGAGTGAGAGGGTCAGTAGTTCTTGCAGTCGGCCAGCTCAAAGTACGCCTGCGGATGCGAACACACCGGGCACATCGCCGGCGCCTTCTTCCCCACGTGGATGTGCCCGCAGTTGCTGCACTTCCACACCATCTCCCCGTCGC
>JAEXDQ010000009.1 GCA_023401595.1 Spirochaetota bacterium | reverse complement strand
AACATGATCAAGACCCTGAGAAGAAAAGCTTATGGTTTCAGAGATACTGAATACTTCTTCTTGAAAATCAAATTTGAGAGCTTAAAGCCGAGATTGCGTTACCTATCCCCCAAATTTCTGAGTTGAGCCATAAAAAAGAGGCGCCAGACGAGAGGTTTGTGGGGTGGGGAGAGAGGTTCGTCTGGCGCCATTGGAAAATCACACTAAAGGAGGTATGAAAAAACTGTTGCTCTGTATTAATGTATCTGCAAGTAACGTGCCAACTTTTTGAAATCGCATTGATTGGCCGAAAAATGTTTGAATATACGCCTGAAATGAAGTCTTTTAGTTATTTTATAGTACTTTTGGTTGTGGTAATGGTGTCGTAACCGTACAATATGTGCGTGAATTCCTGTCACACTTGGATAAAAATGTAAAATTATTTCACACTTTGGTTTTGCTGCTTTTTTATGCGATTGGCTACGTCGGAGGAAATCTTGAAAATGATTGTACGGCAGGGGGATGCCGGACAAAAAGAGAGGCGCCAGACGGAGAGTTATGGGGTGGGGAGAGAAAACCGTCTGGCGCCAATGGAAAATCACACTAAAGGAGGTATGAAAAAAACTGTTGCTCTGCGCCTATAGTATTGCAATCCTCGTGCCAACTTTTCTTGGAATGGCTGCAATTTGTCTCTGATGCTTGAATTCATGGCAAAAATGCAGGATTTGTTGATTTGTGGATTGTCCTGGCATATCTGAATCGTGCCGTAATCGCGAAAAAAAGGCGTGCAGTCCTGTAACACCTCCGTTTTTTGTGCAAAAAATGCATAATTGACGAATCCGTTGCGTCAAAGTACCTTAGAGACATGAAAGATTCCTTTTTGAACAGACGCATACGATATAGCTATACCAACGTCACTTTGAAGTTGATCATCATCAACGTCCTGGTCTTCTTCCTGACTGAGTATTTGTATCCGAGGAGCGTCTATTATCTTGCGATGATTCCGTCGTTCGTCCTGCATGGGTATGTATGGCAATTCTTTACCTATATGTTCGTACACGGGGGATTCTCCCATGTGCTGTTCAATATGCTCGGTCTCTATATATTCGGGTCGATGGTGGAGCGGCGTATCGGCAGCAAGGAGTTCCTGTTGTTCTATCTGCTGACCGGAACCCTGTCGGGGATATTCAGCTTTGTCGCCTATCTGCTAGCGGGTGTGAACGTCGTGCTGGTGGGCGCTTCCGGGGCGTTGTATGCGGTGATGCTGCTGTTCGCCGTGCTGTATCCCTATGCCGTGGTCTACGTCTTTGGGCTGATTCCGATGCGGGCGCCGCTACTGGTCGCCGTCTATTTCGTCATAGAACTGGTCAGCCAGCTTACCGGCCTGAACGGGGGCGTCGCCCACCTGACCCACTTGGCGGGATTGCTGTTCGCGTATCTGTACTGCCTGGTTCGGTTACGGCTCAATCCGGTCAAGGAGTGGCGACGCCGTTGATTGCCGAAGGGGCGGCAGGTCGTCTCGCATGGCTACGTTCCATCGTCTTGATGTAACGAGGACTGGAAAGGTTTGCCGGAATAGCGAGGGGGACGGCCATGTCGGAAACTGAAGCCTTTAGCGCCGAAGACTCACAAGGAAGTTCTCATTCCCCTCCTGAAATGAACGTATGTGCGGCTGGACTGTCGTCGGTTCCGTCTGGGACCACGGGGCGTCGATTTTGAAAATCGACGGGTATATCGCTACCAGCTTGGCGCTTTCCTCCGAGATTCTGGAGAGATGCTGGTGTTCTATTCTCAACGCCTCTTCCCGGTCCTTCCGTTCCAAGGCGGTCACCAGGTCCTGATGGTTTGAAATGACCGAATTCCGTGTGCCGGCGATTACCCATGAGGAAAGGAGCCTGAGCCGGTGTTCATTCGGGCAGAACGAGGTGATCAGCTCCCAGCAGCGGTATTTGTCGATCGCCCTGAATATGACGCCATGGAAGGCGTCGTCATAGTTCAGAAAATCAATGATCTCCTGTTTGTTCCAGGCATCTATCTGCAAATCGATGAACCGCCTCATTTCATCGAGGTATTCAACGGGGCTGTTGCTGATGAACTCCACGACGGCGGCGGTTTCCAGATTCTTGCGTAGAAAACGTTCTTCCGTGACTTTGTTCAAGTCGATCAAGGAGACTCTGGAACCGCTCTGAGGAAAAATCTCCACAAGGTTTTCCAACGAGAGCCGTAGCAAGGCCTCCCTGACCGGCGAACGGCTGATCTTGAGTTCCTGGGAGAGCGCCGCGGCGCTGAGTCCCCGTCCCGGTTTGTATTCAAGGTTCAGGATTCTGCTTCTGATTGTCGTATAAACAAAGTCCGCGGCCTTTTCCGAATCTTTTGACCTCATCTTCTTTCCTTGGAGCAAAATGCGTTGCATGTAGGATGAGAAACGAAAACAGTACCTACTTCCTGATTCTTCATCCTACGGGAACCTGTGGCAATATTCTCTATGGCCTTCCTTTCCTAGGGAGAAGAGTAGCATGATGCGTAATATCTGACAAGCGAGACTGACATGCTAGTGGCATGTGTCGATTGGCGGATGGCGTTGCGGGACGAAAGACGTTGCAGCGATATTGTTTATTTTCATCACGATTTGAATTTTTTTCTTGTTCATATAATATTTTTGCATTACTCTTATATAAGAGTTATATCAAGAAATTGGAAATGATGCTTCAGGAAAGGGAACCTGCATGCGCTATTTGTTGTCTTGATATCTTCGTAAGGTGCTGTCCTATGGGGCTATTTGCACTATGTCGTTGTAGGAGAGACTGTCTATGGTAAAAAAGACGCTTTGTAGCGTATTCGCTTTGAGCCTCTGCCTGTGGCTGGTCCTCGGTACGACAGTGGCCTGTAGCGGAAATGCTTCCGATAGGAGTTTGGGCGGGCTGACCGTGACCGTCCGTGAGCTGGATACAGCTTCGAGGTCCGTCGCTCCTGTTTCCAGCGGCGGCGACCGCCCCTATGTGATTGAGATCTGGGATATGGAAGAATCGCCGTCCAGAATCATCGCTATCCCCGATGTCCGGAAATCGGCGAAGTTCTCGATCGGCGGTCTTCCGGCGGGTTTGTATGAAATCCGTATCTATGAGGAGACGGCGGAGGGCTTGCGTCCCCGTTCCTCTCACATGGCGAAGGTCGGGAGGGGCGGCGATACGAAGGTATCGGTAGGCATGTTCTGATTCGTTCCGTCGTCGCTCGGATTCTGGACGACGACGGGTCGTGCCGCAGGATATCCGCCTAATCCTGCATTCCATATTCCTTGCGGATGTCCGCATACCCTTTTTTTATGACATCGTATATGATTCTGATTTTCTCATCGTGATGTATGAACGCGGATTTCATGGCGTTGATCGTGATTTTCTCCAGTTCCCTGAGCGTCAGGTTGTATTGCTTCGCGGCGATCTCCATTTCCTTCGTCAGGTTGGTGTCGCTCATGAGCCTGTTGTCGCTGCAGAGGAACACTCTGAAATTGTTTCTGAAGAATATGATGAACGGATGGCTGGCGTAGTCCGCCGCCGCGCCGGTACCGACGTTGCTGGTCAGGCACATCTCCATGGGTATGCGTCTGTCCTGGATGAAGTGCGCGAGCGTTCCCATCTTCTCTATCCTGGTTCCGTCGATCGACATGTCCTCTATCAATCTTGTCCCATGTCCGATCCGGTGCGCGCCACAGACCTGGATGGCCTGCCAGATCGATTCCAGACCGAACGCTTCTCCTGCGTGGATGGTGATGTTGAAATTCTTGTTACGTATGTACTGGAACGCTTCAAGATGTTTTTTTGGCGGATGCCCGTATTCATCTCCTGCGATATCGAAACCGACGACGCCTCTTTCCCTGAAGGCGACGGCCAGCTCGGCGATCTCCAATGAAAGGTCGGGGCGTTGGTTGCGCATGGCGCATAGGATCAGCCCGTAGGCTGTCCCCGTTTTCTTCCGGCCCGTTTCCAGTCCGGCGAGGACCGCCGTTACTATTTCCTCAAGGTTGAGCCCTTTTTCTTGGTGCAGAACCGGAGCGAAACGGATTTCCGCATAGACGACGTTTTCCGCCGCGAGATCTTCGATAGCTTCAAAGGCGACCCTTTCCAACGCTTCCGAGGTCTGCAGCACCCCTGTAGTAATCGCGAAGGTCTCCAGATACAACGCCAGGCTTTTTTGTCTGCACCCTCGGGCGAACCAATCCGTCAGTTCCTTTGGATCGTGTGTCGGAAGGGGTATTCCGTATTGATCGGCAAGTTCGATGATCGTGCTTGGGCGAAGCCCTCCGTCCAGATGATCGTGCAGTTCTACCTTTGGAATGCGATGGATGATTTCTTGTGTCAACATGCCGATATCATACTACGAGTGGCCCTTGCGGGGCAAATGAAAAACGAGACGCCGCATTCTCCGGACGGACGACGTGCGGTATCCGTCCGACCGGGTGCGTTCGAAGCGGTCCTTGGCGGCGGCGTAGGCGGGGCGACCCGTCATTTCATCTGCACATCCTTCGGAAGTACCTGAAAATGCTTTTTGAAAGCGACCGAGAACGATGAAGTGCTGTTGTAGCCGACTACCTCGGCGACATCCGACACCCTGTAGTCCAGGTTCGCGAGAAGGGCGTATGCATGATCCATTTTGATCTGCTTGATTTTGTCCGCCGGGCTTGTCTGGTAGAATTCGTTGCAAAGCCGGACCAGATGGGCCTTGCTCAGACCCATATAGTCGCATAGTGTTCCTATATCCCAAGGCATACCGATATTGCGTGATACGTCATGCCACAGCTGGTTGAACTTCTTCAGATACATCATGTTCCTGCCTGAATAGTTGTTGAGGTCGATCTCCCGCTTGATGTACCGCATGAGCAACTGGCACTGCAGCTCCTCTATCATGGTGTGATCTCTGTATTGTTCAGAGTATTCTGATATGATTGATTCAAAGCAGTTCCCGATTTCTTTGAAACTGTTGCACTTTGACAGCATGTAGTCTTCCGGCGGGCAGATGAACCAATTCCTAGATTTCTCAATCTGGGCCCAACATATCTGCCATTCATCGGATATCGGCAGATGCTTGTGCCCTTGCCCCTCCGCCGCTGAGAAAAAATACTGCCCTTGTTCCGATACCAACTCTATTCCGTTTTCCATAATGAACTTACCATTGCCTCTGATGGTAATGATCATGATATGGTATTCCCTGTCCTTCGGCCGGCTGATAACGCATCCTTTCCTCAGGATGCTCATACCTCCCCGCAGGATTCCGATACTTCTGAAGTATTCTTTATCCAGCAGATGCATGGGAATGAACTGTTCGATGCTGTTCTGCGGTATCCTGTTGAATTCTCTGAATTTCGCCATAGGTAGTAAGTAGTATACACAAAAATGAGTCAAATTCAAAAAAAAATGATTTTTATGAAACTTGTGGAATCGATATAACACGGTAGTATGAAAAACATGAAAGAACAATCAACAGACAGACATCCTAATATCCTGTGGATTTGTACGGACCAACAACGGTTCGATACCCTGGGATGTTATGGCAACGACTTTGTTTCTACTCCCGCTCTGGATCAGCTGGCTTCTGGCGCGGCATTGTTTGAGAACGCATTTGCCCAGAGCCCGGTTTGTTCCCCCAGCAGGGGTTCCTTCCTGACCGGTAGATATCCCGTGACCTGCCGTATGAGACAGAACGGCGCAGATATCCCTGATACGGAAATACTTGTTTCCAAGATATTTCATGACAACGGCTATACCTGCGGACTTTCAGGCAAATTGCATATCAGGGCCTGCAACCCCGAATCGGGGTGCACGGAGATGGAAAGCCGCATAGACGATGGATACGATGAATTCCATTGGTCGCATGATACAGGGGCTTCTTGGGGACTGAACAACGAGTATTACCGTTGGCTTCAGGAAAAACATGGAACGGAGTATCACACCGAGCCTACGGTCGAGTCGAAGTGGGTGAGCTATGGCATGCCGGTCGAACGGCACCAGTCGTATTGGTGCGCTGAGAAGGCGATCGATTTCATGAAGGAGAACAATGGCCGGCCCTGGTTCTTTTCTGTGAACATGTTTGATCCGCATCATCCGTTCGATCCTCCCAAGGAGCTGTTGGATAGGTACATGGACAAACTCGCCGAGTTGCCGTTGCCCCACTATTTCGCCGGGGAGGAGAATACCAAGACCGTCTGGCAGCGGCAGGACCATACCGGAGCCTACAACCACCATGCGGGCCATCCTTTCTCCGAGATGACCGAGACGGACCACAAGATGCAGAAGGCGGCGTATTACGCCATGTGCGACATGATCGACATGCAGGTCGCACGGATGATCGATGTCTTGAAAGAGACAGGACAGTATGAAAATACGATCATCCTGTTCCATAGCGACCATGGGGAACTGCTGGGCGACCATGGGATATATCTAAAAGGACCGTTCTTCTACGATTGTTCAATCAAGGTTCCGTTGATCATCAGCTGGCCTGGCCATATACCGGCGAAGAAACATGGACAGCTTGTCGAACTCATGGACATCCCTGAGACCTTGCTTGAACTGTGCGGTTTTGAAATCCTTGACCGGATGCAGGGGAAATCCCTGGTTCCTCTTTTTGGAGATGGAGACGTCCGTATCCATGAGAATGTCTATTGTGAGTATCTCAACGCGATGCCCTGGCATACGGCTCCGAAAGCGTTCGCCTCTATGGTGAGGACGGACGCTTGGAAACTTGTCGTTTCGCATAGCGGTAACGAAGAAGGCGAGCTGTATGATTTGACCGCCGATCCCGATGAAATGAAGAATCTGTTCGGCAACGCCGCCTATAAGGACATCCAGCATATGTTGTACGCTCAACTGCTGGAAAGATGGGCGAGGATGCCGGATCCCCTGCCTGTGAGAAAATCGGACTGGTAAAAACAGATCGGATATAAAGATTGCAAAAGGAGAAAAAAATGACGAAGAGAATTCTAGTAGCCATGATGCTTGTTCTATTGGCCTGCGGCATGGTATTCGCCGGTGGCGCCAGTGAAAGCCCCGCAGCTTCCGCTGGACCGAAAACCATTGAATGGTGGGATCATTTCCTGCCGCTCGCGGAATTGCACAAGGGCTTGTTCGCGGAAAGCGAAGCCGAGACCGGTGTGCCTGTCGTGTATACGCAATATGACCCGGCAAAACAAAGCGAGGCCCTCATGCTTGCGTTCAGGACCAATTCCTGCCCTGACGTGTTCTCTAAGACCATGTCGGTTTCCGAAGTGGCGATGTACAAGGAGGGGTGGTTCAGCCCGCTCGCCGTTGAGAAGGGGAACCTTCCCCAGTATATCCAGGATGCGTTGTTCGAGGGGTATACCATGTTTGACGGCAAGGTCTATTCCTTCCCGTCAATGAGTATCAACCATAATGCCCTGCTGTGGTATCATTCCGACCAATTGGCGGAAAAAGACGTTCCCGAAACTTTTGAGGAAGCTCGTGCGCTCGCCAAGAAGATCACGGGAGAATCAGGGAAGAAGCAATACGGATTCATCCTCCCGATTTCCTTCACGCAGCGGATGAACGATACTATCGAAGATCTCATGATGGCTTCTGGCAGCCCCGGTTGGATTGATTGGAAAACCGGCGAGTATCAGTATGCTTCTGAAAAAGCGTTCAAGGTGTTCGAGTTCCTTACTGGATTGTATGACGATGGCAGCGTGCATCCCGCTTCCGTCAACCTCGACATGAGAGCCGCACGCGAACGTTGGGCGGCAGGCGAAGCCGCGATGCTGATGGATGGCTCCTGGAACATCGGCGTCGTCAAGTCGAGCTTTCCTGAGATCTACAATGCCGTCGGCGTCTCCGCTCCTCTGCGCGTCGACGCGAACGCCGACTATATGATCTACAAGACGCCTCCCAAGGGTAATTTCTTTATCTCCGCCAATTCGGACGTGGTGGAAGCGGCCACGCATACGTTGTTGAAGTTCATGGGCGACGAATACTATATCGGTCTGGCGGAGAACATGGACCAGCCGCCGTTGGATCTTTCCGCCGTGGACAAGGCGAATGTCCATCCCTCCTACAAGGAGCTATGCGGGATATTCTCCGAGACAATGGGATACCGGCCGGATCCTATTCTTGGGAATCTCAACGTAGCGCAGGTGAATACAGAGATGAGGGACATCCATCCCAATCCCGCTGAAATTCTGCAGGGGTATTATTCCGGCGCTCTCAAGGATTGGAAGTCGGAACTAGTCAAATACAATGAGGCTATGACGGCGGAGCGTGAAAGGGCGATCAAGAAAGTACAGTCCCAAGGGGTGGACGTCTCTCTGGAAGATTGGATTTTCCCGAACTTCACGTATGGCGAATCCTTCTTGAGCGATATGTACGCGAAATAATGTAGCTGTCTATCCGTTTCCGGTCCTTGTCGCGGGGGCCGGAAACGTTGGAATCGCGAACCGAGGGAGGAACGATGAGATTGAGTAACAGGAAGCCGTATGGATGGATATGGTTGTTCATGACTCCGACCATCATCCTGTATGGGATCTATACCATATATCCGTTGCTTGCGACATTGTGGTATTCCCTGCTGGACTGGACGGGGTTCAGCATGCACGGGACCTTTGTGGGATTCGGGAACTACGCGGAGCTTTTTTCGGATTCCCTATTCTGGAACAGTTTGAAGAATACATTCATGTTCCTGCTCTATGCAGTTCCCGGAAGATTCTTTTTTTCACTGCTGCTCGCGCTTGTCGTCACTGCGAAATGGTGTCCCGCCAAATCGGCTTTCCGTACCGTGATATTCATTCCTGTCGTAACGACGGGCGCTATCGTCGGGACCATCATGAACATGGTTTTTGACCCGAACAATGGTCCTGTGAACCTGATATTGACAAAACTTGGTCTTATCGACGAACAGATATTTTTCCTGGGCAACGCGTCCACGGCGTTGATAACATCGGCGGTCATCTGGATATGGAAGTGGACGGGGACCTCGTTGATCTATTGGATAGCGAGTCTGCAAAGCATCCCGAACGAGCTGTACGAGGCAGCGACCATCGACGGAGCGGGGACTTTGCAGAAATTCAGATACATCACGGCTCCGTTGCTCGTGCCGTTCGGCGCGATCATTCTGATCATCACCATCAGCGATGCCATGCGAGTCTTCGATATGATGCTGACGCTCACCGGAGGAGGTCCGTTCTACCGGACGGAGGTGATTGAGCTTTTCATCTATCGGCAGGCGTTCACCGCGACTGTCCCCCGTATCGGCTACGCTTCCGCGGCGGCTATGATCTTCGGTCTGATATTCATTGTGATCACGGTCGCGCAGTTGGCCTATGGCCGGATTGGAAAGAGGAAGAACGCATGAACAAGAAGACGAAAACAATCACCGCCGTCGTAGCCGGCATTCTGATCGCATTGTTGTCTTTTCTTTGGATATATCCGTTTCTCTGGATGATCAGCGCCTCCTTCAAGTCTACGATGGAGATTTTCCAGAACGGGCTTTCGTTGATTCCTGAACGTTTTTCCTTCGACAGCTATGTCCGCGCCTGGGTGAAGGGAGGTTTCAATGACTATTTCTTCAACAGTGTGCTTGTCACCGTCTGGACGATAGTGATCGTCGTTGTACGCTGCACTCTCGCCGGATATGCGCTCGGCATGTATGACTTCAAGGGCAAGGCCGTCATCATGACTTGTCTGGTAGCGACCTTCCTGATTCCAACGGGTACGACGATCATCCCCATCGTGGAGATCAGCGACAAGCTCGGACTGCTGAACAGCCGGACCGGAGTAATCCTCGCTCTTGCGGGTGGCGGGCATGTCGCGTCGATTTTCCTGTACAAGGCGTTCTTCGAGAATATACCAAAGTCAATCTCGGAAGCCGCGATTATCGACGGGGCGGGCTTCTTCACTGTTTTTTCCAGGATCATGGTGCCGATGACGAGCCCTGTGACCGCGACGACAATCATACTGACGTTCATGACCGCTTGGAACAATTTCATGATACCGTTGGTATTCACGTTCGGTGTTCCTCAATACAGGACGTTGCCGGTAGGCATGATGGCGTTCCAAAGCGTCAATGAAACCGATTGGTCCGGCATGGCCGCGGCGGGTACGCTTGCCTTGCTTCCTATCGTTTTGGTTTTCATTGTTCTACAGAAATACTTCATCAACGGTATCGCGGGAGCGGTCAAGGAGTAATGGGTGAGAGATATGGCGTATTATCCGGAGCCTTCGTTTAGACGGGACAGATGGATGGATCTCAACGGGGAATGGAGCTTCGCGTTTGACGATGAAAATATAGGACTTGGGCGGCATTGGGAGAAAAAGCGGCTGGAGCTACGGATTACCGTGCCGTTCGTCTACCAATGCGAGAAGGCGGAGCTTGCCGACCATGATGGTCATAGGCTCGGCTTCAATGGCCAGGAACCTCCGTATCATCCGGTTTTGTGGTATAGCCGGTCCTTCATGCTGGACGGGGTTTTGCCGGACGATGAAGTCCTTCTCAACTTCAACGCAGTTGACTACAAGGCCCACGTATGGATCAACGGGAATCTGGTCGCCGTCCATGAGGGAGGCTACTCGCCGTTTTCAATTCCGATCTCTCCATATGTAGAGAAAGGTGAGAACATGATCGCTGTCCGAGTGGAGGACTACCACGACAACGCCCAGCCTCGTGGAAAACAGATATGGACGGAAAAACCCTGGGGATGCTGGTATACCCCGTCAAGCGGTATCTGGCAGGATGTATGGCTGTCATTTACCAAGAAGGCACGTTTTACGGCGTGCAGGATAACGCCTGATCTGGACAAGAGGATGGCCACGTTCGAGATTGAATATTCCCATGCCGTCGGAAAGGGACAGAAAATCGAGATCGAATTGGGTTACGAAGGGGCGGTCACGACGACGTTGCTCACCGATGTTGACGAGTATCGTCAGTTCCTGCACCTCCATATTACACAGCCCAATAGTGTGGACGATATCCATGCCTGGTCGCCTGAACGGCCGCGTCTGTATGACGTGAAGCTGAGGCTCTACACCTCAGACATGATTCTTCTGGATGAGGTATCGACCTATTTCGGCATGAGGAAGGTGAGCGTACGGAACGGACAGGTCCTGTTGAACAACAGGCCGTTGTACCAGCGATTGATTCTTGACCAGGGGTATTGGCCGGAATCACTTCTGACGCCACCGGACGAGGACGCCTTGAGGAAGGATCTTGATTTGATGAAACAGATGGGATTCAACGGCGTACGGATGCATCAGAAGTTCGAGAGCCCGTGGTTCTACTATCTGGCCGACGTGATGGGGATTCTTGTCTGGGCGGAGCTTCCCAGTGCATATTGCTTTTCGACCGACGAGGTGGAGAACGTGCATCGCGACCTGCTACAGTCCGTCAGGGCCCTGTACAACCACCCCTCGATCATCACCTGGGTTCCTTTCAACGAATCCTGGGGTATCCGCGATGTTTTCACCGATCCGTTGCAGCAGAATTTCGTACGGTCCGTCTATTATCTGTTGAAGACCTTGGATCCGAACCGTCTTGTCAGCGGCAACGACGGATGGGAGCAAACCATTACCGATTTCTGCGCTATCCATGACTATGATATCCATGACAAGGACAGTTATGACCGCACTTGGAAGAATATTGAAGGGTTGATGAAGACGGCTGCGAGTCACCGGCAGATATACAGCGAGGGCGGCGCCTATGCCGGAGAACCCGTGTTGCTGACCGAATTCGGTGGTATCGCTTTACGTAATGATATCCATGCGGGGGCCTGGGGGTATCGAGAGCCCGCGAGCAGCAAGGAGGAATTGCTTGCCAGACTTGAAAAGCTGCTGGCGGCGATTTTCTCGGATCCGAGAGTTAAAGGGTTCTGCTATACGCAGCTTACCGATGTCTCACAGGAAGTCAATGGTTTACTCTATTCCGATAGAACCCCGAAATGCGACATCGATGAGTACCGTAGGGTATTTACAAACAGGACCTGAACATATTCGACAGGAAAATACGGCCGGACTGTGTTGGTGGCCCGTTTCCTCCCGTTGGTGAAGCTATGACGTATGGCATTGTACAGCAGGGGATGCTTGATGCGGAATTGTGTGCGTAAGCTTGTGCATCTTGCGGATTGCAGCGGCGACCCTGCTGTACATGCTTTTTAGACTGGGGGCAAGCGCATTACGGGAGGCGGACATAGGAGATGATACTGTGAAGGGATGGATACATGATGGCAGGAGAAATACCGCCGTCAATAGAATCAGGGATTGTATCAATGAGCTGTATCGGACGTACCTGCAAAATGAAATTCCGTTTTCAACCAGTGTGTATGTCACCGATGAGCGGCTCCCTCTTCGCGATACCATCTCCCTGCCGCGTGAACCGATCGCGGAGGGCACGCAATGGGGTGAAAACTGGCAGTCCGCGTATTTTGTCCTGGACATCGATATTCCCGCCTGTTTCCATGGCAAGGAACTTGCCGTACGTTTGAATTTGGGAGGGGAGATGCTGGTGTATGATGCAACCGGACATCCCCTCTATGGCCTTACCAGCTGTTGCGTACATGCGAATCACTATCTGAAGGATATCCATAGAATCGGTATCTGTGACGGGTCGTTGCGGCTCTATGTCGAGACCGCCGCGAACGATCTGTTCGGACTGGATCGAGAGACTAAGAAGCTGAACCGGGACATGACCGATGTGAAAGGTCGATGGAACGGCGTGTTGCGTTACGCCAGGCTCGGTGTGTTCGACGTGGACATCTGGAACTTGTTCATCGCGGAGGAATTTCTGTTCCATCTCTACAGGGGCTTGGACATGGATTCTACACGTGCGGTCAGGCTGCTGGGGGCGTTGTTCGACGCCGCGGTCGCATACCCTGTTCATGGCGCGAAAGTCGCCTATGGACTGCTTCGGACGGAACTGTCGAAACCGGCGGTCGCTTCCGCCCTCTCTACCGTAGTCGTCGGCCACGCCCATATCGATACCGCCTGGTTGTGGCCGATTGCGGAATCTCATAGAAAGGTGGCGAGGACCTTTTCAAGTCAGGTCGAAAATTTAAAAAACTATCCGTCATATGTGTTTGGCGCTTCTTCTCCTCAACACTACGCATGGGTCAAGGAGGAGCATCCAGGACTATATGCCGAGGTTCGGAGGGCTGTCCATGACAACCGCTGGGAGCCTTTGGGCGCGATGTGGGTTGAACCGGACTGCTCCTTGGTGTCCGGGGAATCTCTTGTGCGTCAGATTCTTGAAGGCCGGCGGTATTTTGCTTCTGAATTCGGGATCGATGTACGCAATTGCTGGATTCCCGATGTATTCGGATATCCGGCGTCCTTGCCGCAGATTCTTAAAAAAGCTGATGTACCATATTTCCTGACCCAGAAGATCTCGTGGAGCGCCCATACCCGGTTCCCATACGAAAGCTTCATATGGCAGGGTATCGACGGGTCTTCTGTCATTGCCCACTTCTTGCCGGAACGTACTTATAATTCCGATGGAACCGCCGATTCTCTTGTGCAGGCTGAAAAGAATTTCCTGGAGAAGGATCGTCTGAACGAATTCGTTACCGCTCTTGGGATTGGCGATGGCGGAGGAGGGCCTAAAGAGGAACATATTGAACGGATTTTGCTCGCTGCCGATCTCGAGGGGGTTCCGAAAGCCTGTTTTGGCTTTGTCAGCGACTTCTTTGACCGTTTGTCCCGGGAATCGGACAGGTTGGAGACCTACAGGGGAGAGCTGTATCTTGAATTGCATCGCGGGACGTTGACGAGCCAGGCGTTCACCAAGAAGCAAAACCGTATTTTTGAAGAAGCTTTCAGGGTGTTGGAAGCGCTGTACGCGACGGCCGGAGATTATCCCGCCGAAGCCATGAAGGCCATATTGCATGATGGTCTTACCTTGCAGTTCCATGACATCCTCCCTGGTTCCTGTATCGGGGAGGCCTATGCTGAAGCAAGAAAGATGTATGCGAAGATGTTCGCGGGGTTCGTCGATCTGCTGAAAGTCTATCTGGATGGGAAGAACTTCGCATGGACTTCCTTTTCTTCCTCTTTCGGAAGCGCGTCCCGAACGGGGACGGTGCGATACGCCTCGTTGTTCAACTTTACCGGGAACCATGTTCCCCGGTTTGTGAGACTCCATGATTTCCCGGACGACGGCAACTCCTATGCGCTGGATGGAAAATATCCGGTGACGAAGATAGGGAATCTTCATTATGTATATGTTCCGCTGGTGACTGACGGGTGGAATTCCTTTGAACTCATTGAAATTGACTGTGGACGGGCTGTGGATGCGTCCTTGGTCCTTGAGAATGAATTGATCCGGTACGAGTTCGATTCCAATGGCCGGATCCGGGCGGCGGTTGAGAAGGAGACGGGAAGGGACTTCATGGGCGGACGATCCGGCAACGTCCTTCGCCTCTATGCCGACGTTCCCCAGAATTGGGAGGCATGGGATATCGATTTCTACTATCAGGATCAGGAGCTTGACATCTTGTCCTGTACCGGATGTATGAAAGTGGCGGACAACGATGCCTTTGCCGTTCTGCTCGCCAAGTTCCGTACTCCGTCTTCGGAAATTACACAATACATCGTACTTCCGAAACAGGGCGAAGAGTTGTATTTCATTACTGGCGTGAACTGGGGAGAATGCCGCAAGCTGTTGCGTGTCGATTTCCCTGTAGACCCCGACATTGAATGGGTTGGCTGCGATATCCCGTATGGGCTGTTCAAGCGGAAGACTCATGTTCAGACCGAAGAGGATTTTGCGAAATTCGAGTTCTGTTCACGGGGATTCACCGATGTGAGCGATACGGAGGGCGGAGCCGCCGTGGCTTCGGACTCCAAGTATGGATATTCCTGTAGGAACGGAGTACTCGGTTTGAGCCTTTTGAGAAGTCCGATCGACCCTGATCCGTATGCGGATCTCGGATATCATGAGTTCACCTATGCGTTCGTACCACATTCCAAAGAGCTTGCGGAAAGCGATGTGAGGAATGTTTCGGCTTCCCTGAACTCTCCTGATATAGCGGTATATTCATCCGAACGGCCAGAATCGGTCGACTTGCCCGTGTCCCTTTCGTCTTCTGATGTAACGTTGTCCGTCATTAAACGAAGTGAAGATGGTTCGGGTATTGTCTGGAGGGCGGTGGAAAACAACGGACATCATGCGAAGGTGCGTCTGAAATGTGTCGAGGGCCTGTGTTTCCATGAATGCGATCTCCTTGAAGCGCCTTTTGGCGAGGAGCCCGGAGAGGTATGTCGGAATGGTGATGAGCTTTCCTTCGGTCCGTTTGAGATCAGGACGTTCAGGGAACTGACCTGACCGTCCTGTGACGGACTCGAGGACATCGGTTGTAAGATCGTTTGTTCTGCCATTTCTATACATTTTACCTCCAATATACGGAAAATCGTAGAAAAACAGTGATTTCTTTCTTTTTTCAGATGAGAAACTCTTTACCCCGCTGAGGATTAGTATGATACTAGAGGTACCGTTCCGTGTAAGAAAACTGTAAGGAGGAGGTGCCATATGCCTCGTAATGTAGAAGCTTTGAACAAAAAATTGCTTGCAGCGGCTGTTTCCGCTACAAAAGCGAAGGAAATCAAGGAACTGCTGGACAAGGGGGCTGACATCCATTGTCAGAATGAATGGGGACTGACTCCCGTCATGCTTGCGTCTCAGTACAATCCGAGTGTTCCGGTGTTGAACGCATTGCTGGGCGCCGGTGCGGACATTGTTGAAGCCGAGCCGAAATATCGGTCAAATTCCCTTCACCTCGCCGCCAACAAGTCCACCAATCCGAAGGTCATCGAAGCGTTGCTCGCAGTTGGCGCTGACTTGAACGCCCGCAACTATCTCGGTGAGACCGCGTTGATCATGGCCGTCATGTCGAACCCTGAGACCAGGGTCATTTCCGCTCTGATCAAGGCCGGCGCCGATGTCAACGCCCGCGACTATCAGGGCCATTCCGTCCTTGAATATGCGAAGGCCGCGCAGCGGACCTACATCATCAACCAGTTGAAGAAGCTCGGCGCGAACTAATCGTTTCCGTTTTTTTCCTGGTATCGGCGTCCATTCTCATCAAGGAGACCTCCATTCTGTGAAGGATGGGGGTTTTTATATGGCGACGCCGTATGGTTTGCCGTATGCACGGTCAATGGGCATATGGAGGACATTTGTTCGAGTGGGGGGCGATATACAGAAAAACGACAGAAGAACTACTTAATATGCAAGCAGTTCTTCCTAAGATTAAAAAAACTGCCGCACAGTCATGTCCTTGAGGACACCATATGCGGCAGGCTTGCATCGTAGGGTTCGAGTGGAACCGGTAGTCAGTCCAGTTCCTTGTGGACTATGTTCGCATCGATTGCTCCCTGCATCTTCGCGACCAGGTCCTTGACCTCCTGTGCGAGTCCGTCGAGGTCGAGATTGAGGGTCTCCTCAAGATTGTTGCGGAGCTTGATCTCGACCTTGCCCTCCTTGAGGGATCGATTGCCGATCGTCATCCGTATGGGAAGTCCCATCAGGTCGGCGTCTGCGAACTTGACTCCGGCTGATTCCTTGCGGTCATCGTACAGGACTTCGATTCCCGCGGCCTGCAAATCGTTGTAGATTTTCTCACCTACCTCCGCGTCTTTCACGAGACTGACCAGATGCACCTGGTACGGAGCGACTGAAATAGGCAGCTTCAAGCCGTTCTCATCGTTGTATTCCTCCGCAAGGCAGGCGAGCAACCGGCCGACGCCGATACCATACGAACCCATGATTACTGGTTTGCGGACGCCGTCTTCGTCCTGGTAGTAGCATCCCATGCTTTCGCTGTACCGGGTGCCGAGCTGGAATATGTTGCCGACTTCGACGCCCTTGCTGGCGGCCAGCGGTTTGCCGCAGACGGGGCAGATATAGCCTGCCGCCGCCGATGCGATATCCGCGACGGTTCCCTGATAGTCCCGTCCATAGTTCGTGTTGAGCAGGTGGTAGCCTTCCTGATTCGCCCCGGCGACCAGATTGTTCGACTGCGCCACGCTGTCGTCGACGATGACGATGATTCCGTCCTTTGCTCCGATCGGCGAACCGAATCCCGGCTCCATGCCTGCGGCTCTGATTTCATCGACATGGGCGGGACGAAGGCCGTTCGCCCTCGCCGCGTTCTGTAGCTTGTTTTCTTCTACGTCCATATCTCCGCGGATCAGGCCGACGATCAGTTTTTCATGTTCCTCGCCGGTTTCCGGATTGACGAACGTCCCGACCATGAAGAGCGCTTTCGCAGTCTGGGTCGGCTGGATTTTGAGAAAATCGCACAACTCTTCGATAGTCTTGGCTTCGGGAGTCGCGACCTTTTCGGTTGGAAGCTGGTCGGCTGGGTAGTAGGTCTTTTTAAAAGTCGCGACCTGCCTGTTCGCGGTGTAGCCACATTCGGGGCAGGTGATGATGGTGTCTTCCCCGATGGGGGAGAGGTACATGTATTCATGGGCGACTTTACCGCCCATCATTCCGCTGTCTGAGCCGACGGCGATCGCAGGAAGCCCGCAACGGGAAAAAATCCTGAAGTATGCGGCATAGTGCGCCTTGTACTGCTTTTCCAGTCCCGCCACATCGCGATCGAAGCTGTAGCTATCCTTCATGGTGAACTCGCGGACCCTGATCAGCCCAGCGCGCGGACGGGGGTCGTCGCGCCATTTTGTCTGAATCTGGTAGACCAGCTGCGGTAGCCTTTTGTAACTGTCTATCTCCCCGCGGGCGACGTCGGTGACCGCCTCTTCGTGGGTCATCGCCAGTACCATGTCGCGGCCTACGCGATCCTGGAAGCGGCTCATCTCCTTGTCGATGCTGTAGTATCTACCGGTTTCTTTCCAGATGTCCGCGGGGTTCACTAGCGGCATGAGGATTTCCTGTCCCCCGATTCCGTTCATTTCCTCGCGGATGACGGCTTCGATTTTTTTCGCACTGCGAAAACCGAGCGGCAGCAGGGAAAAGATTCCCGCGCCCATCTGGCGGATATAGCCTGCGCGAAGCAGATATTCATATCCTTTGCAGTCGGCGCCGTTGGGTGCTTCGCGAAGGGTACGTGAAAAAAAAGTGGACATTCTCATGACGATGATTCTCCTCTGGATACCACGGACGTTTCGGGATGGTCCGTACTCTGCCGCATTGTAGCAGAACGTCCGTATCTTCTCAAGGCAACCGGCTCGAAGAATGGCTGTATCTCTGCGTCTCAACAGGATTGCCGTACCGAAGTACTGTCGATCCCGTTGTTCCTTAATCTGTCCGTCATTCTTCTTCGCCGGGGCTCGCCGGAACACCACAATCCAGCGTTGTTTCGTCAACGCCGTGCTTGGGCGCTGCCGTCTCCTCGCGGTCTTGCCTCGTGTCGTTCCGGCTTCGCCGTAGGCTCGAAGAATGGCTGTATCTCTGTGTCTCGGCAGGATTGCCGTACCGATAGGGAAGGCCGGTAGGGGTATCTGGAGAATTGACACTACCGCTCCAAAAGTGGCAGTCTTGAAGACGTCGTACGTCTGACATGAATTTGATAGGTCCGTCTTTGGTGTCGATGGTTACGCTGCATGGGGACGAGTCCGGATATGGGGCGATGGCTCTGTTTCGTCGAGGTTGTCCAGCGAGGGGGAGAAGAAACATAAAATGTCTCTCCGCTATCATCGTCCGATATGATATAGTAGTAAAGGCGGCTGGTCGTAAAGCCCAGTTCGATAGTGAATTCGACGGCAGTCGGGGTGTTGGGGCGGAATAGGAGCTGTAGATGGATTTCAGTGAATTCGAGCGACAGAGGAGTGAAGTTGCGGAATGCATGGCTCGTCTGTATAGGACCGGGCTGACTACTACGAGCGGCGGAAATATCAGTCTTAGGTTAAATGACGAGTTGTTCTGCATTACTCCCTCTTCTTTGGATAAAGCCTGTCTTGCCGCCGACACCATCGCCGTGGTGACTTTGGATGGAAAGAATCTGACCCCTCATCTGAAACTCAGCATTGAATGCGAGATGCATCGGCTTACGTTGCTCAATCGTCCCGATATCGACGCGGTGGTTCATGCCCATCCTTGTTATGCCACGGCGTTTACGACGATCAGGAAGCCGGATGGTTTCCTTGCGTTGAATACTCGTCTGATCGGAGAGTCATGGTTCGTTCTTGGGGAACCCGTTTTGGTTCCATATTATCGGATGGGCTCCCAGGAGCTTGCCTTGGCGGTTTCCGATGCGGCGAGGCGATGCGATGTACTGTTGATGGAGAACCACGGGGTGCTTGCTGTCGGTCCGACGTTGCTCAAGGCCTTTGACCGGGTCGAGGTTTTGGAGAACGCGGCCCGGATGTCCGTCATCACCCAGACGATGGCGAACGGCGGATGTGTGGTGAAAAGCCTGGACGATGCGGAATGTGAAGCGTTGTCAGCCATGAAGAAATGATGGATTCCGGACGGCGGAGACTGAACCGGATTATGTATTATCGTATAGCAAGGTTCTGTGATACAGGGCCTAAAAGAGGAGAATAAAGATGCTTGATGCCCAAACATTTGGCAAGTTGCAGGCCCAGGCGTTGGAACTTCGCAAGTTGACGATCCGGGAGATCGGTCACCTAGGTTCCGGCCATATCGGCGGTAGCATGTCAATCATCGAACTGTTGACGTATCTGTATTACCATGAGATGCGTATCGATCCTTCTGATCCGAAGAAATTCGACCGCGACCGTTTGGTCTGTTCAAAAGGCCATGCCGGCCCTGCGGTCTACGCAACCTTGGCGTCGAAAGGCTATTTCCCTGAGAATTGGCTCCAGACGCTGAATCAGGGAGGTACCAACCTTCCCAGCCATTGCGACATGAACAAGACCCCCGGTGTTGATTTCACTACCGGTTCGTTGGGGCAGGGTGCTTCCGCAGCCGTAGGTATCGCCCTCGGACAGAAGCTCCGCAAGCTTGACGCGAGGACGTTCCTGATCATTGGCGATGGCGAAAGCCAGGAAGGCCAGGTCTGGGAAGCCGCGGAAACGGCTGCTCAGTGGAAACTCGGGAATTTGATTGCGTTCACCGATTTCAACAGGCTTCAGCTCGACGGCTGGACTGAAGACATCGTCAGCATGGACAATATCGATACCCGTTGGCTTGGGTTCAACTGGCATGTCCAGCGCATCTGCGGACACGATTTCAACCAGATCGCCGGTGCGATTGAGAAGGCGAAGGCCGTCGTCGACCGCCCCAGCATGATCATACTGGATACCGTCAAGTCCAAGGGCTTCATTCCTGGAGAGGGTATCGCCGCGAACCATAGCATGGCGTTCGACAGCGAAGCCGCCGAGAAAGCTATCGCGGAACTAGAAGCTCGGAGCAAAGGGGGCAACGTATGAGAGACACTAGCGATTTGAGCCATATGAAGGAAGCTATGATGGCGGCTATCAACGATCTTGCCGCTGAGCATCCTGAAATCGTGATGCTGGATGCCGATCTTGTCAGTTGTCTGGGATCCGGTTCTTTCAAGAAACTGTATCCCGACCGGTTTTTCGACTGCGGTATCGCCGAAGCCAATATGGTCGGTGTCGCCGCCGGTCTGTCGTCGATGGGGATGGTTCCATTCGCCCACAGCTTCGGCTGTTTCTCCAGCCGCAGGGCCTACGACCAGTGGTTCCTTTCCGTTGGGTACGCCCGTCAGCGGGTGCATCTGATCGGCACCGACCCCGGTATCACCGCCCAGCTCAACGGCGGGACTCATATGCCGTTCGAGGACATCGCCCTGATGCGCCAGGTTCCCGATATCATCGTGATAGAGCCTTCCGACGCCCAGAGCTGCTACGAACTGGTCCGTCAGGCGTATGATACCGGCAAGAGCTCCTATACTCGCATAGCCCGTAAAGGAATCACCCACCGGTATCCGGCAGGGACGAAAATCGAGCTTGGCAAGGGTATCGTACTGAAGGATGGCGCTGATGTCGCCATCGTCGCTACCGGCGAAGTAATGGTCAATACAGCTGTGAAGGCCGTTGAAGCGTTGTCGGCGAAGGGTATCGACGCCATGCTGATTGACCTGCACACCATCAAGCCGCTTGATACGGCGTTGATAGAGAAAGCCGCGAAGAAGTGCGGGAAGCTGCTGGTCTGTGAAAATGGACGGTACGCAGGCGGCGTGGGCGAGGCTGTCGCAGCTCATCTGGCCCGGACTTGTCCGACCAGGATGGACTTCATGAATGTCGGCGAACGGTTCGGAGAAGTCGGTAAGCTGGGATATCTGGCGGAGTCTTTTGGATTCACCGCCGAACACATGGTTGAAATGGTGGAAGGTCTGATGAAATAGCCTTTCATCACCGATATGATGATTCAGGGGTGTCGCGAAGCCATGCAGCATGACTTTTCGACGCCCCTTTTGTTTTGTCCGCCTATGTCGCGTTCACTATGCAGAAGAATATCGATTCGTCAATACCTCAATGAGCGTATGCCAAGTAGGGGATAGCGGTGGAGTAACATAGCTGGTATCATGATATTCAGGCGGCAGAGCTGATGGTCGAGGCTGATGGTTGGAGCAGGAGTGGGGGTATGGATACTACGCAAGACATTCTCAATCTAATAGCGCGGGGCGAGAATCTCATTACGGAATTCAAGACAGGACGATTCCTGTTTCCTGAAAATGCATTCGAAACTATTTGTGCGTTTCTGAATGGATGTGGAGGAGTCTTGCTGTTGGGGGTGAAGGACTCAGGTGAAATTATCGGAGTAGGGCGGGAGGACATCGTGGCGATTCGCCAGCAGTTTGTCGAACAGGCGAACAATCCGAATCTGCTGGATCCTCCTGTCCAGCTACGACTTGAACAATATGAAATTGAAGACAGGACGATTTTGACGGTAAACGTACCGGAAAGTCGATTGGTTCATCGGCACAAAGGCAAGGTGTTTTATCGCAATGAGAGCGGAGACTTCGATATTACCAGGAATCAGGCGGCGGTCGCTTCCCTATATGCCAGAAAAAACGGGATGGCCGTCGAGGATAGAATCCTGCCATACCTTTCCCTGGATGCCTTGGATGGCGAAACGATACAAAAATGCAGGAAGCTGGCGATTGTTAACCGAGACAATCATCCATGGAAAATGCTTGATGATCTGCAACTGCTTCAAAGCGTGGGGCTGTACCGGGAAAATCCGGAGACAAAGGAAAAAGGCCTGACCATGGGAGCTGTCCTGCTTTTGGGAACGGATGTCGCTTTGCGTTCAGTTTCCGCTTGTTCTTCCGTTGACCTGCTTGTGCGCAAGAAGAATGTCGACCGATATGATGTCCGTGAAACCATTGAAACGAACATAGTGAAAAGCTATGACCGGATGATGTGGTTCATCGGTGAATATCTGCCCGACCCTTTCTATACCGACGGGGTCGGACGGATGAGTTTGCGCAGTCTGATTTTCAGGGAGGCGTTCAGTAATCTTCTCGCCCACAGGGATTATTCAAATCCCATGATGGCGCAGGTCGTTATTGGCCAGGATTCCGTATGTATCAGAAACAGTAGTGCGCCCGAACATTCGATGATACCCGAAGTACAGATGGTCTCCCATCCCAAGAACCCGAATATCCTCCGTTTTCTGAGAGAGATCGGTTATGCCGACGAGCTTGGTTCCGGTATCAGAAACATGCGCAAGTATGGCAAAATCTATGGCGGGGCCGATCCCGTATTTGAAGAGGGGCACATTTTTACGGCCACGATTCATGTTCCCAATTTTGTTTTTCCCGCCGCAGGAGCGGAATCGAATGCCGCGACCGTTAGTGAGCCAGATACGCTGTATCAGAGGAATTGTTCGCATAGGAGGGGGCAAGAAAATCTCAGGCGGTTGCTCGATCTGCTGCGGGAACCCCGTACCGCCGAGGAGCTGAAGTCTTATTTCCATGAAGCCGACGCCGGAGAATTCTATTGGCAACATCTTGAACCGGCCATGAGCCAAGGCTTGATAGAGGAATGCCGTGAGGTGGGTTTCTTTCAGATAACTGAACAAGGACGTGCCTGTTGTCGATCCCTGATGGTACAGGATTGAAACGGAGTAGTTGCCGACAACTTGGCAGGAATATGCTACTATATGGCACATGAAATATGAACTGGAGACCATCCCCGTCTGGGATGGCGTAAAAAGCGATTGTGAATGCTTTCTCTGTGAACTGATGAAACAGGCGGAGGAACATTCGGTGAATTTCTATCTTGGCAGTTCCGTAATGAATCCTGAGACCCGGATGAGGGTCAATGAACATGGTTTCTGCCCGGAGCATTTTGAAAAGCTGGTGGAGGCGGGGAAGCCGCAGGCGCTGGCCTTGATGTGCGATACCTATCTCGCTAGGTCGCGGGAGAAGCTTGCCGGTTCCTTCAGGGCCATCGCGCAGGCGAAGCCCGGCAGAAAGCTGGACGCCGCCGTACAAGGCTTTTCCGACGGCTTGCGGGCTCGTGAGTCGGGGTGTCTGATCTGCACGCAGATGAAGGGGCGTTTGGATCGGTATTGTTTCACCACCGCCTATCTGTGGAAGCAGGATATGGAATTCCGGCAGGCGCTGGCGGCATCGAAGGGTGTGTGCCTGCATCATCTTGAAGCGTTGTTGAAAATGTCGGGCGAAGCGTTGGAGGCTTCGGCCAGGGCCGAATTCTGCAAGGCGCTGGTCGAATTGACTGAAAGAAACCTCGACCGTATTGCCGCTGACGTTTTATGGATGACGCAGAAATATAAATCGGAGAACATGGACAAGCCCTGGAATGGATGCGAAGACGCCCAAAAGCGCGCCGTATTCAAGATGATCGGGCGGGGAAGGGTACGCGATGCGCTGGACAAGATGCCGAAATAACGCTGGACGATAGACGATAGAGTCGCGAGGTCGCAGTTACTGTTCTTGTTCTTGCCCGCTCTGGGGTTTCATCCCTGTCGGTTCTCCTGCTTCGGACATCTTTTCGGCCATTCCCTCCGTGGGCTCCTTCTGCTCCGCCGGTTGTTGGAGCGGTTGCCGCTTTTTCCGTCTGCGACGTAGCGAGATGCCAAGCTTGAGCTGTTCGGCATCTCCTGTCCCTTCGATTTCCCGGCGTTTGAGGATGATGCAGTCGAGTTCGTCGCGCAAGAAATGGTAATACTCCATTTTGTAGTTGTCCGCCCGGTATATCAGCAGATAGTTTTTCTGCGGCAGGAAGGAAAGTGCCAACGTCAGTTCACAGTTGCCGGTCTCCTGAAGCTCATGCAGGGATATCTGTTCGTCCTCCGACAGGTAGTTGTCGCGACAGACGACGGCGAGCAGCCGCACAGGTTGTTCCTGGGACCGGTCATGCAAGACGATATCGGGGAAAAAAGTCTTCTGTTCGGTGTCGATCGCTACACCGACGTCAAAATAGAGCTTGCCGGGAAGCTCCATGTAGCTTGCGTTGGCCTCGTCGGCGTGCAAGGAAAAATCTCGTCGCAATGCAGCATGAAGATGACTCGCCAACCTATGTACGACCGCCGCTTTGTTCCGTGGCCAGGAAAACAGTTCGTTGTCCTGTTGGACGAGATGTCGCAGTGCATCGACGAATATCTCAAAAAGTCTGATCTTGCTATATCGTTCATTCTCGACGTTGATCATACGGTCATTGTACCATAGGAAGCGGAGTCGTGCATATCGTTTCCAAGCGCTAACCCAGAGATCGAACCGAGTACCGTGCTTTGTGAATGAACCTGGAGCGACCACCGATTGACCCTAGATTGACCCTAGATTGACCCTAGATTGACCCTAGATTGACCCTAGAACTTCTACGTGAAATCTATGGTCCAGTGCATTTCAGCCACATGGCTCAAGGTTTGGTAGATTGAACAATATCTGGTGGCCGTTTCGAACGCCTTGGTGAATTTTTCATTGTCCGAAGCTCCGGTTACGGATACGGCGATGGATACGTCTTTCAAGGTAGCGACTTTTTCATCGCGTTTCTCTCCTTCGACCTCGAAGGAGACGTGTTCCCAACCTACCTTCATTTTTTGTGCCAGCGATTCAAACGTCTTGAACAGGCAACCGCTCAGGGCTCCCAACAGATATTCGTAGGGACCCGTCGATCCGATTTCATATGCTTTACCATCAGGTGTGGAAAACTGAAAATGCTCCGGTACGAAATCCGCCCGTACATGCCTATGCTCTCCCATATCTTTCCTCCTATGCTTCAGATAATGAAAATATATGTATAAAAGCGTATCGTTGAAAAGTGATTTTGTCACGGATGGCATAGATGAACGTTTGAATTCGTCTCTAAAGCTGAAATATCCCCATACATGTTTTCTCAATGTCATCGACACTGGACGTGGAGTTGTATTTCGTGTGGCGGGTTATCTTGAGGGTGTTCCGGCTTGCGTCGTACTGACAGACATACCATCTTGCAGGCCCTTCCAGGATATTGTCTCGTCCGTGGAACGCCCCGGCGATGAATTCCGTACAAGTGTCGGTATACTGATAGACGACATCTCCCTTATGATGATGGCCTGAAAGATACATCCCGACATTATTTTTCGTCATGAGCTTGATGATAAGGTTACGTTCTTGTGTATCGGCGAGTGCAAAATAAAATAAGTCCGGCTTGCCGTACAAGGGGAAATGCGTACAGAAAAGTTTCTGGTTCCCGTCTTCGGCGATGGTTTCAGAAAGGTATCCCATCTGTTTCTTGCCCAGCGTCCGGTAGCTGGTGTCAAGCATGTAGAAGGAGATTCCTTTATGGACAAACCGGTAGTAGGGGGGAGTGTTTATGTGTTTCTTCCACCTGTCCGTCCCGCTGCCGCGGTTGTCGTGGTTGCCCATGACTGAATAGCAGGTAAGTCCATATACGGTGTCCAACTTCTCGACGAACCGGACGTAGGTCAGGTATTCCGATTCAAAGGAATCATCTGTTGCATCGCCTAGGCAAAGTGCGAATTCAATCGACAGGGCGCGGGTCTCGTCGCTGCTCAGCCAGTTTTCAAAAGCTTCCGTCGCATAGTATACACCGCTGTCTGGTCGGATGAAATGTGTGTCGGTGAACAGCAGGAAGGTGAAGGACTCCGGCTCTGCCGTATTTCCCGCGGGGCTGACGTATAATGGATCCTGGAAGGGATTTTTCGCCGGTGAATAGAGGTCGGCTCCTGTAACGAAGTATCCTTCATGAAAGACACAGCCGCACAACAGGAACGTGACGGCGGGCGTTATCGTCAGGAATGCGAATGACCGCAGGAATATGGATAGTTTTCGACGTTTCATGGTAGTTTCTCCTGCCAGTTGAGGAACAAGGTCGCTTCTCCCATGGAAATGAATGCGGACTCCGTCGGCAGGTCGGCGAACCTGACTTGTCCCGACAGTCCTAGGAGAAATGAATCCGACAGCCTGACGGAAACTGAGCCTCCGACGCTGAATGTTATTTGGCAAGTATAATGGAACAACGTGTTGGTCCCGCAGGACAATGCCAGAAATACCCTGTTTCCGAACGCTTTTGACGTGGAGAGCAAGACCGTTGGGCCGAAGTTGAAAAGGGGTTTCGCAAGGTACGGGGAGAAGCTGAGCGTAGTCTGTAGCCCTAGGCTATATGAGAACCCCCACCAGTTTTCTCTACTTCTTGTTCGAAGCTCCTGTCCTGCCGATACGGACAGGTCAAGATTGCATCCTGTTCCTTGCTGGACATTGTAATGCCCCTGCAAGGTCAATAACGCAGGATATGCGATGTCGCGCTCCGGGTTTTCTGCGTCCTGTCCGATACCATATCCTGCGTCAGATATGGCTCCGGTCGTAGCGTCAGGCCCGTCCATGTACAGGTCAGGGTTCCATGCGCGGCTCCCAAGTCCCAGCCTGACCAGCAGGCCGACATCCGTATTCGGGGTTTGTTGGCGCACGCCGCCAAGCACAAGCAGATTACAATCGCTGTAGCCGATGGAAAACGACGGGGAGAATTCCGATATGGCGCTCACGCTTCTGTTCCACGATACGGCCTGTCTGACATGAAGCCGTGGCGAAGCCGCAAGGGGCCAGCCGATACCGCCGAACAGACAGAGCGATAGGATACCTGCGAGGCCTTTTTTGAACTTCATGGCTCCACTATATCAAAAGTTTATAAACAGAACCAGATAATGTGTCTGTTATCTTTTGTGACGATATAAAAACCAGACCGGAATCCGGTCTGGTCTATCTTCGTGCTGAAAAATGTAGCAGTATGATCTTCGGCTATTTTTCTTTGGGATAGTCGATGATCAGATGCAATTCGTCCAGCTGATGGGCGTCTACGACAGAAGGGGAATCGTCCATGGGTGAAATCGCCGCCGTGTTCTTTGGGAACGCGATGACTTCCTTGATGGAGGTCTGGTTCGCCATGATCATGACCATACGGTCGATTCCGGGAGCGATACCACCATGCGGCGGCGGCCCATACCTGAAGGCGTTGAGGAGGAATCCAAAGCGTTTTTCAGCTTCATCATCCGGAATATTACAGATACGGAAAATTCGTTTCTGCAATTCGACATCGTGGATACGGATTGAACCGCTGGCCACCTCGTAACCATTGAGGACCAGGTCGTAGAGGTCTCCCTTCACGTTGCCCGGATCAGATTCCAAAGTGTCGAGGTATTCGACCTGCGGCATCGAGAACATATGGTGCGCCGCTTCCCAATGCCCCTCTTCCTCGTTGTATTCGAACAGCGGGAAGTCGATGATCCAGCAGAATTCAAAGCCCTCCCTGATCAGGTTGAGGTCTTTGCCAAGCTTGGAACGGACGGCTCCCATCGAAGTGCAGCATTTCTTCCAGTTTTCATGGGCGATCATCAGAATCAGGTCGCCATCCTTGGCGTTCATGCGTTTGACGATTTCCTCTTCCTGCCCGCCGAAGAATTTGGTGACGCCGCCGCTGAGCGCATAACCAGCGCCGACCTTCATCCAAGCCAGGCCCTTGGCCCCGTAGACCTTGGCGGCTTCTTCCAGTTCACCTATGAACTTCCGGGAGAAATCGACGCCCTCGGTATGAGGTACGCAAAGCGCTTTCACATGGCCGCCCGCTTCCAATATCTGCAGGAAGTTGCCGAAGCTGCTCGCTTTCGCAAGGTCGTCGACATCGACGATCGGCAGGTCGAAGCGAAGGTCTGGCTTGTCGCAGCCGTAGGTGTTCATTGCGTCGTGATAGCTGATTCTGCGGAAATGTGTAGGGAGGTCGTAGTGCATTACGGTTTTGAAGACCTGGTTGAACAGCTCTTCCATCAGCAACAGCACATCGTCGCGGTTGACGAAGCTCATCTCCAGATCAAGCTGTGTGAATTCAAGCTGGCGGTCGCCTCTGGCGTCTTCGTCGCGGTAGCAACGGGCGATCTGGAAGTATTTGTCGAAACCGCTGACCATGAGAATCTGCTTGAGCAGCTGGGGGCTCTGGGGTAGGGCGTAGAATTTGCCCGCGTACAGGCGGCTGGGAACGAGGAAGTCCCTGGCCCCTTCCGGGGTGGATCTGATCAGGGTCGGGGTCTCGATTTCATAGAAGTCACGCGCCGAAAGAAATTCCCTGATGGCCCGGACGAAATCGTGACGGAGCTTGATACGCCTTTGCATACCGTCGCAGCGGAGGTCGAGGAAACGGTACTTGAGCCGCAGATCCTCGCGGGCGCTCGATTCCTCTTCGATCATGAACGGAAGCGGCGCGCATTTGGAGAGGATTTCGATCGTATTCGCCTTGACTTCGATTTCGCCGGTGGCCATGTCGGGATTGATCATGGAGTCGGGACGAAGCCGCACGATACCTTCGACGGCGATACAGTATTCAAGTTTCAGCTCCGCGGCGGCTTGCTGAAGCTCGGGGGAGGCGTCATCGTCAACCACGACCTGGGTTATTCCGTATCTGTCCCGGAGATTGATAAAATGGAGCATGCCGTGGTTTCTGTCACGATGCACCCAGCCGTTGAGAACAACGGTCTTGCCTTCGTCTGCTCGGGTGAGCGAGCCACAGGTGGCGGTTCGTTTCATGAAAGCTTCTTCTGCCATATTGGGTCCCGGTGCGGGCCTCCTTCAATTGTGTGCTTCCTGGCCATATGCCGACGATGGTCGATTCCGTCGCCGTCGGCTTGCGAAGCGCCTCATATAGTATCATTTCACATGAGGCTTTGCAATGTTCACCCGTATCACTCACGTGACGATGATGAAAATCATCACCGCTATCCTGTGTGTTTACCGGCTGTCGCCGCAGGGCATGAAGAGGCTCCGACGAACACTCCTTGCATCAACCTGTTCCGCCCTTTATACTCCAATGTATCTCACAGGCTCTGGTTTCAGAGCATAGGGTGTAAAGATGGCTGACACGGAAAAGGGGTGGTTCTCATCGTATGGACGACGACTCCGGGCACAGGTCTGCAACAGGGCGTTTCTGCTATATCTCATCAAATGTCTTCTTGGTACGGTAATTTGTTATGGTTTGTATGTAATGATTCCTCAATACCATCTGTATTGGTCCTTGGTGTCCGTCCTGCTGGTACTGGCTCCCGACCATGCCGATTCCATCAAGCTGCCGCTCGCCCGTATCAAGGCGAACCTCGCCGGCGGTACGGTCGGCCTGCTCTGTTATTTCCTGCCATTGCCGCCGCTGGTTTGCTTGTGCGTTGGCGTTCCGCTTACGATTTTTATCTGTTACGGTCTTGGGTTCGGCAACGCGACCCGTTCGGCGTTGGCTGCTATCATCATTGTGTTCATTCAGGAGAATGAGAGCGGTCATTGGCGTATCGCGATGGAACGTATGGGTGCTGTCGCGCTGGGGTGTCTGGTGGCGCTGGCTTTGACCTTGCTGTTCCATTGGGGCGAGGGGCTGTTCTTCAAGGGGGATGCCGAGAGGGTGGTAGTCGGAATGGGACAGTCCAAAAGAATATCCCGGCGCAATCGGTCTGATCGGACTCGCTGAACTGCCCAGGCTGACTGAGCCGACCAAAATAAGGCGGCCTGACGAGCTGGGTTCGTAGAGCTGGCTTGACCTGGTGGGCTTGGCTGACCGAACTGGCTTGGCTGACCGAACTGGCTTGGCTGACCGGGGGTCTTGGCCTTGAATGAACGCTTGACCAATGATGTTTCTATCAATTGTGAGGTGCTGTATGCCGTTTCAGATTATCAAAGGTGATATCACTACATGCAAGGTCGACGCCATCGCGAACGCGGCCAACTGTACATTGCTCGGTGGGGGCGGAGTGGACGGAGCCATCCATCGCGCCGCCGGTCCCGGGCTTCTTGCTGAATGCAGGGCGTTGGGGGGCTGTCCGACCGGCGAGGCCCGACTGACGAAAGGCTATCGTCTTCCGGTGGCATATGTATTGCATACTCCGGGGCCCGTCTGGCATGGAGGAACCCATGGAGAGCCTGAATTGCTTGCCTCCTGTTACAGGAACTGTCTGAATCTGGCGTTGCGGGCGGGGTGTCGGAGCATTGCATTTCCATCGATCAGCACTGGCGTCTATGGGTATCCGGTCGACGCCGCGGCGGAGGTCGCCGTGACCACGATCATGGACGTGCTTCGGGAACGCCCGGAATTGGAGGTGTCGATGGTCTGTTTCGACGATGTAACCAAGGCCGCCTATGAACGTGCGTACGAGCGGTGGAAGCTTTCCGGCAGTCTGTAGACCTCGCATCGATTTACAGGGAAGGAACCCCGTCCCTACCGTACTTCCATCATTTCTGATAGACCCCTGCGTTTTCTTATATCTGCGTATCAATGCGTTAGGCTTTGTAGCTGATTTTTCCCCAATGTCCTGCATGTGTCGATGAGGAACGTCTCTTCTTCCGAAGGCCAGGAATCTTTGCGCCAGATGAGATAGAAATCCCGTTTGATCTCAAAGTCCAGGGGAATCGCCCGCAACGTTCCTTTTTTTATATCGGAGATGACCGTCTTATCCGAAAGCATGGCGACCCCATAACCCTTTTTGGCAAGTTCCAGAGCGTTGTTTCCCGTAGTGCAGCTCCAGATCGGATTCAATGAAATCCCTTCTTTGAGCGCAAAGCGCTCGATGACTTCTCTCAGCCCCGTGTTGGAAATTGTCAGGATAAGCTTCTCCTTTGCCATGTCGGAAAGGGAAAGCGTCGGATTCATACATTTGAGCTGATAATCCGGTGCGCAGACGAGCATCGCCTTGTCTGAACAGAACGCTTCCTGGGTAAGGTATTTATCAATGATGAGAGTTTGGACGAGGCCGAAGGAAAACTTACCGTCAATGACCCCTTTCTGAATGTCCTCGGAAGTTCCTTCCGTGATATAGACCTGACAGGCCGGATATTCTTTCTGGAAAAGACTGTATGCTTTTGGCATGATCAAAGAACCGATACCGGTTGAACACCCAACGCTGATGCGTTCCCTAGGTTGGTTTTGCCTGAGATTCGCTTCAAGAAGTGAAAACTGTTTCAGGACTTTCATCGCGTCTTCAAAGCATTGCCGTCCTTGGGGCGTGATATAAAGAGTCCTATTCTTTCTGAGGAAAAGTATAACTTGATAATATTCTTCCAACTCTGCGATGATGCGTGATACTCCGGGTTGGGTCATGTTGAGCTTGCAAGCCGCCTTGCTCATCGATTGTTCCTCACAGACCGCCGTAAAGACTTGAAGGTGGTGCAACGTCATTTCCAAGTACCTCAATATATATCATTTTTAGTATGTATTATATGATTAAAGATAATTTTACATGATGTATATTCACTTGTAAACTACTGTATGAATTGTTTCTCTTGAACTGATGATTCTTGTTTGAGAAAAATGAGACGGATACCTTTCATGATACTTTGCGATATATCGCATGAGGAGGAGGAAAAATGAAAAAGGTATGGGCGGTTTTGTGTATTGCTTTGTTGGCTTTCGGCCTGTTCGCAGGTGGAACGAACGAAGCAAAGACTGAAATGGTCGATGAGAACGCAACCCTGGATTTGGTTCTTATGACCAAGGATTCGACTACAGCTGGTTTTTCCGACTGGATCAAGAAAGTGGAAGAAGCCTGTAATTTGAAGATTACGGTCATCGCGACCCCGACGAATAGCGGCGACCGGCAGGCGAAGATAACCACGGTTCTTTCCACGGCCGACAAGAGCGTCGACATTATCACCATAAACGATGAAATGTATACCGCTTTCAAGGGAACCGGCTGGCTGGAAAATATCAAAGACGTAATGACCGCCGATATTCTTAAAGAATATCCGACGACATATATGAACGAGATGGTCATCATGCCAGATGGTTCGATTTTTTCCGTTCCGATGTATTTCAGCGCCCTTGGCTGGTTTGTCAATACGGATATCATGAAAGAACTTGGTTTTGAATCCTTGACTACCTGGGCCGATTTTGAAGCTTTTGTAAAGGCTGCGACAAACTCCGAGCGTTTTGGATATGGAGACGCGTGGGATCCGACCTACGTTTTCAATACGCTTGGTTCCTTCATCAATCTTTTCGGCGGCGATTATTATGACTGGACCAATGAGAAGACCCAAGCTGGCTTGCATGCCATGGTTCAGCTGTTGAAGGACGGTGTCACTACTACCGCGCAGATGGCCGACCAGTATGACCAACTGTATCAGAACATGGTTTCTGGAAAACGTGCGGTCTGTTTGCTGTATACCGGTCAGATCGCGAAGTTCAAGAAGGCCGGTCTGTTCGCTCCCGTCGGCCCGATTGAGATGATCGTCCCGCCCGTGGCCGATGCTTCCGTAGGACCCGCCGCCTATTGCTCCAGCTGGCACTATGTGCTGAACGCAGCGTCTCCGAACAAGGCCGCCGCGAAACGTTTCCTGGCTTATGCGGCTTCCGAGCAGGGCCAACTCGATTATACGCTGACATTCGGTACGTATCCCGCCTATTTGAGCCTTCTGAAGGATTCGAGGCTGGACAATCTCACGGGTATCGAAGAGATGAGACAATATGTTGACAACGTCACTCTTCATGGTCGGCCGATCGTTCCTGAATCGATGGAGTATATCTCTGAAATCGGCAACCTGTTCCATCGTCTTGTTCTTGGACAGATTGACGAAGCCGAGTTCTGCAAGCAGGCGCAGGCGTCGACGAAGAAATTCGTTGATTGAAGTTCTCGAATTGACTGCACGGAGATGTCTGCCGGTATCTCCATGACTGGAGCGTAAGGAGGGGCGCCTAAGGATGGACTTCTTGAAACACTCTCGGCTGGGACGCTATGTCGTCCTTAGGCCCCTCGCTCATACTTATTTCAAGCTCATTCATGGACTTTGTCGTTAGGAGTTATATTTTGAAAAAGGCTTTAGTTGACAACAGAAAGTCGCTGAGACGAAAGAAACTTGCGGTCGCCTGGCTGTTTGTTCTTCCAGCGTTGCTGGTCCGGGGTTTTACGACCCTCTACCCAATGCTGGATACATTGAAGAGCAGCCTGTTCGAAATCAGGCTGTTGAAAAGTCCTGTTCCGAAATTTGTCGGCTTCGCCAATTTCACGAAGATTTTTACGGATCCGAAGCTGCTTGCATCGATAGAGTTTACCGCGATCTTCACAATATGCTCGGTTTGCATGCTGGTAATTTTGGGAACGCTTCTTTCACTGCTTCTGAATATAAAGTTCATGGGAAAGAAATTTCTCCGGACAATAGTACTCATACCTTGGGCCATGCCCATGGTAGTCGTCGGCCGGGCCGCCCGCTGGGCTTTCAATGACCAGTTCGGGTTTATAAACGATCTGATACGAAGGATTCTTCCAAGTTTCCAGATGGATTGGTTGATGAACGCTTCAACGGCGAGAATGGCCGTGATAGCTGTCGACCTTTGGAAAAACGTGCCGTACTTCGCGATTTTGTGCCTGGCCGCCCTCCAGTTCATTTCTGATGACATCTATGAAGCGGCTTACATGGACGGGGCGACGAGAGTCCAGACTTTCTTCTTTATCACGTTGCCAAGTATTTTGAAGACGGTACTGACGCTTTCGATTTTCTTTACCATCTGGCGAATCACCAGCTATGACATTGTCTATGCCATGACGAGCGGTGGTCCTGCCGATTCAACGTCTTTGCTCGCTTACCGGATTATGACGGAATCCTTTACGAATCTGAATGTCGGGTACGCCTCGGCGATTGCGATAGTATTGTTCGTGGTTATGGCCACTATCAGCAAAGGTGGCATGAAATTGATTGACAAGCTGGGTAATGGAGGCAACTGAGATGGCTATGCGAAAAAGCGTCGGCAGTCGGATACTGGTCTGGGCAATTACGGTCGTCGTGGCTTTCATAATACTTTTTCCTCTCTGTTGGATTTTTATTTCATCCATCACCCCGGCGGAAGAATTGTTTGCAAGCCCCATCAATTATTTTCCCCGGCACCCGACTCTTGCCCATTATCGCCAGTTGATAAACGATTGCGGACTCGGTTCAAAGCTTCTGAATACACTGGTCGTCAGTTTTTCTTCGATGTTGGTGAACCTTCTTATCTGTTTGATGGCGGCTTATGGCTTCTCACGATACAAAAGCCGCGGGTTGTCGATTGCCTATGCCCTGATTGTCTTTTCAATAATGATTCCCGCAGTTGTAAAAGCCCGTCCTCTTTTCACCTTTTTCAGGGTGGTCGGATTATATGACACAATCCCTGGATTGATAATCCTCTATACGAGCAACCTGATTCCGTTTTCCATGGTCATTCTTTCCAATTTTCTGAACGATATTCCAATGTCCATAGATGAAGCCGCGGTCATAGATGGAGCCACGACTTTCGAGAAACTGGTCTACATCATCATTCCTCTGATGAAGCCCGCTATCGCCACGATACTGATGATCAACTTCATTAGTTGCCTGAATGATTTGTTCACCCCGTTGTTCTATGCCAGCCGTATCCAGACTTTGAGCGTAGCGATAACCACTTTGCCGTCGATTGACGGGTATAGCATCCCATGGGAACTGGTAAGCGCCATGGGATGGGTGATCATTCTGCCGATCATTATTTTCGTGAGTATTTTTGAACGCCAGATCATGGATGGAATCATGGCTGGCGGCGTCAAAGCCTGACAAAAAAGGAAACGATAGAAATGTTTTCAAATCAATTTGGTAATCCTTTGGCTGGTCTGCCGGTAATAGACGGCGGGCGCAGTCGTTCCCTGTCGATGGAGAATCCCACGGGAGAAAAAGGCAAGGGCGGCATGTCCGCCGGAGTTCTGGGGCCAATGAGAAAAGCCTCTCCCGCTTATCGGATGATCAAGCCCGGCCAGACTATCCTTATCGGGGATGTCGACGGCCCCGGCGTCATCAACCATATCTGGTTTACCCTGACCGACCAGATCGAGGACGGCTATTTTACCCTGAGCGACGTAGTCCTGCGTATGTACTGGGACAATGAAGAGACTCCTTCGGTTGAAGTTCCCATCGGGGATTTTTTCTTGAACGGTTTTTCCACATACACCCAGGTCAATTCAATGCCGATCGTCGTGAATCCTGTCAGAGGGTATAACTGCTATTTTCAGATGCCTTTCTCCCGGCATATGAAAATCACTGTTGAGAACCAGCATCCCGGAATCCTGAAGAGTTTCTTTTATCAGGTCGATTATACCCTGTATGATGAATTGCCGGAGAATACCTGCTATTTCCATGCACAATACAGAAGACAGCGGCTGACCGAAAAGGGAAAAGACTACACAATTCTGGACAATGTCCGGGGAAGCGGGCTGTATGTCGGGACTTTCATGGCTTTGACCTGCCTTGAGCGTTACTGGTACGGGGAAGGCGAGTTGAAGTTCTATCTGGATGGAGATGAGCAATATCCCACCATCTGCGGAACCGGCCTTGAAGATTATTTTGGCGGCGGCTTCGGGTTCGTCGTGGATCAGCGACGCGAGACGTCCGCTGTCGAAACTCTGTATCAGACTCCGTTTCTGGGGTATCATTATTTTTCAAAGTGCGAACCGCATCATAGCTGGCGTTTTGAAGGCGCTTGCCCCCCCATGCGCGGTTTCTATCGGTTCCATATTTTGGATCCGGTTCGGTTTGAAAAGGATTTGCGGATTACCGTCCAGCAGATCGGCACCTGTGATACGGGATTGTTCGAACGGCAGGATGATGTGGCCACGGTGGCTTATTGGTATCAGCAGGAACCGCATGTCGTTTTTCCGGAGCTGCCCGATCGGCGTTATCGTCAGCCGAGGTGAGCCATGGGTATGGAGTTGGCGGCTTTGGGCGAGATTCTGATTGATTTTGTTCAAGCGGGAAGCAATGAAAAGGGCGTTCCTGTTTTTGAAGCGAATCCCGGCGGCGCTCCCGCCAATGTCTGCGCGGCTTTTTCCAAACTGGGAGGGAAATCCTCTTTTATCGGGAAAGTCGGTCGCGATGCTTTTGGTCTGCAATTGAGGGGGACATTGGAATCTCTGGGCATCTGTGTCAAGGGGTTGGTCATGGCGAACGATTGTCCTACATCCCTGGCGTTTGTCTGTCTTGACGATGCAGGCGACAGAAGCTTCACCTTTTATCGCAAGCACTGCGCGGACACCATGCTGCGGGTTGACCAGGTACCGGAAGAAAGCTGGAACGAAGCTGGTTTCTTTCATTTTGGAAGCGTCTCGCTGAGTGAAGAACCGGCCCGGTCCGCGACGCTTGGGACGGTGAAGAGGGCGAAGGGCAGGGGGCTTCTGATAAGTTATGACCCGAACTACAGGAGCCTTCTGTATCCCGATGCGGACCCGGCCAGAAAGGTGTTGCTCCAGGGGCTGGCGCTCGCCGATATCGTGAAGGTGTCTGAAGAGGAAATGGAGTTGCTCAGCGGCAATTCCAGATTGGACGATGGCTCCAAGTGGTTGATGGAGTATTGCGGAGCCTGTCTGGTCGTCGTTACCTTGGGCAAGCATGGCGTCTTCTATCGTCAAGGGCATGCGCATGGGTTTTTGCCGACCTTCGATGTCCCTGTCGTCGATACGACGGGGGCGGGAGACGCTTTTGTCGGTTCTTTGCTGTATCGGTTGCGGAACTACAGCCGGGAACAAATCGCCTTCTTGCCGACGGAAGAGCTGGAAGAGATACTGAACTTCTGCAATGCGTACGCATCCTTGTCGACGACAAGATACGGGGCGATTCCAGCCATGCCCAATGAAGATGAGGTGCGTGAACTCATGTCCGTGGGCCGTCTCCTGTCGTAGCCTGTTGCCTGCGGCCATACCATCGTAACGATATCCCTAGCTCCCCAACGGGTTCCGACAACCCGTTGGACTAGATTTCGCACTGGCCAGGCTCTGCCCCTCACGTTACCGCAACGACGTTTCCGGCAGTTCCCGGACCGTGTACTGTCTCTGCTGGATGAACTCGATCGCCTGCACCGCCGCCGCTGCCGCACTGGTCGTGGTGGTGTAGGGGACTTTCATGCGCATCGCTTCGGTACGGATGTCGTCGTCGCTTCTGCGTGCGTGGAAGCCCATCGGGGTATTGATCACCAGCGCCACCCTGCGCGACCTGATGTTGTCTACAATGTTCGGATGCCCCTCGTGGACCTTCATCATGACCTCGCACAGAATACCTGCGTCGAACAGGTCCCTTGCTGTTCCCCGTGTCGCCGCAAGCTGGAAGCCCAGCTCCTGGAGCTGCCTTGCTATTGGGATGATGGTCTGGCGATCCTTTTTGTTGACGGAAATTACCACGATACCCTTGTCGGGGAGTTTGTTTCCCGCGCTGGCCTGGCTCTTCGCATACGCTTCTCCGAAAGTCGGAGCCATACCTATGACCTCTCCGGTCGAACGCATCTCCGGGCCGAGCGCCGGGTCCACATTGACGAACCGGTCAAAGGAGAACACCGCTTCCTTGATCGCCCAACCTGTGATGCAATGTCCTTCTCCGATGCCGCCTTCCTGCCTGACCAGCTTCTGGGCGACGAGATCCTCGCCCTCCCAGACCCTGACGGCGGCTTCGATCAGATTGACTCCCGAAGCCTTGGATATGAACGGGACGGTCCGCGACGCCCGGGGGTTCACCTCGATCAGGTAGAGCTTCTCCTCCTTGACGGCGAACTGGATGTTCATCAACCCCTTGACGGGGAGGGCCCGGGCTATGGACAACGCTGCCTGCCGCATCTGTTCGAGGATCGCCGGGGACGACTTGTACGGCGGGAATACCGCGGCCGAGTCGCCGCTGTGGATACCTGCCGCCTCGATATGCTGAAGGATACCGCCGACATAGATGCTCTTGCCGTCGCACACGGCGTCAAGGTCGTATTCAAACGCATCTTCCAGAAATTGGTCTACCAGTACCGGCGCTTCGGGGCTGACCGTAGTCCCCCTGGCGAAGAATTCGTCCAGATCTTCTTCGTTGTAGGCTATGAACATGCTCCTTCCGCCCAGGACGAACGAGGGTCTGAGCAAGACCGGAAAACCGACCTCCAGCGCGCAGCGGTGGACATCGTCCCTGGATCCCGCCATCCTGTTCTCCGGTTGACGGAGGCCAAGCCTTCGCACCAGTGAGGAGAACAGACCGCGGTCTTCGGTTTCGTCTATGCCTTCAAGGGACGTTCCGACGATGTTCGCGCCCCCCTCCCGCAAGGTGGCCGCCATGTTCAGCGGAGTCTGTCCGCCGAGCTGTACCACGACATCGTTCGTTCCCTCTTTTTCCAGAATCGCCTGGACATGTTCCGCCGTCAGCGGCTCGACGTAGAGCCTGTCGGAGATGTTGAAGTCGGTCGAGACTGTCTCTGGGTTTGAGTTGACCATGATGGTCTTCCGTCCCAGCTTGCGGTAGGCCAGCGAGGCAAGGGTGCAGCAGGTATCGAATTCAAGCCCCTGCCCGATACGGTTCGGCCCGCTTGCCAGAATGACCACCGCCTTGTCTCCCATCGGCTCGCCTTCGTCGATTTCCCCATAGGTCGTGTAGCAGTACGGGGTGAGGGCGGAGAACTCTCCGGCGCAGGTATCGACGAAATGGGTCGCCGGAATCAGTCCCGTCCGTTTGCGGAGCGTCGCTATCTCCTGTTCAGTCGCACCGGTCAACGTGGCGATATGTTTATCGGAAATTCCGGCGCGCTTGACCCGCTCCAACAGTCCGCCCGACAACAGGGCTGTGAGTGCGGCGTCGGGCGTGCCGTTGCCGTTGAGCTGTTCCAGTTCGTGCTCCAGCTGCGCCTGCTGGACGAGGAGCATCAGGAACCAGCGGTCGAAACCTGTGATTTGGGATATTTCGTCAAGCTTCGCCGGCCCCTCCTGCTTGATGACGGTATAGGCCGCCAGCAACCGCAGGGGGTGGGCGCTGTGGAGAAGCCTGTCGACTTCCTCCGGTGTATGTCCGGTACGACCGTCGAGCGCGGTAATGCCTTCGAATTTTCGTTCCGACGCCCTGATGCCCTTGTTGAGGGCTTCCAAGGCGGTTCGCCCCATGGCCAACGCTTCCCCGACGCTCCGCATCTGCGTACCGAGGGCGCTGCAGGGAAGCGGGAACTTCTCCAACTCGAAACGTGGCACCTTCACCGCGCAATAGTCCAACGCCGGTTCAAAACAGGAGACTGACTGTCCGGTGATTTCATTGAGGACCTCGTCCAACGTATAGCCGACGGCGAGCTTCGCAGAACACCGGGCGATCGGGAATCCGGTCGCCTTGCTGGCCAGCGCAGAGGAACGGGAGACACGAGGGTTCATTTCGATGACGATCATGCGGTCGGTGTCCGGCTGCATGGCAAACTGCACGTTGCTGCCGCCGCAGTCGACGCCGACGGCCCGGAGGATATCGATCGATGCGGTCCTCATCCGTTGATACTGGCGGTCGTTGAGTGTCTGGATCGGAGCTATGGTGATGCTGTCCCCGGTATGGACGCCCATCGGGTCTATGTTTTCAATGGAACAGACGATGATGGCGTTGTCATGCTTGTCCCTCATGACCTCCATCTCGAACTCCTTCCAGCCGATCAGGGATTCTTCGACGAGAATTTCATTGACGGGACTTTCCGCCAGCGCATGTTCGACGAGCGGGACGAACTCCTCCTCGGTATTGGCGATGCTGCCCCCCATGCCCCCCAGCGTGAAACTCGGTCGGATGATCAACGGCAGGCCGATCTGATCCTTGAAGGCGACAGCTTCCTCCACCGTATGGGCTACGACGGAACGGGCGCTTTCCAAGCCAAGGGCTTCCACCACTTCCTTGAATCGCCCCCGGTCTTCGGCGAGCTCGATGGATTCGATACCCGCTCCGATCACCTGCACGCCGTATTTTTTCAGAAGCCCCTGTTTGTGAAGCTCCATGGTCAGGTTCAGACCAGTCTGTCCACCCATGGTGGAAAGCAGCGCATCCGGACGGTCCCGCTGGAATATCTGTTCGATATACTCGACCTTCAACGGTTCGAGATAGATGCGGTCGGCTATGCCCGGAGTCGTCATGACGGTCGCCGGATTGGGGTTGACGAGCAAAACCTCATACCCCTCCTCCTTGAGCGCCTTGACCGCCTGGGTTCCCGAATAGTCGAATTCACAGGCTTGACCGATAACGATCGGCCCGCTTCCTATCACCAGAATGCGATGTATGTCTGTCCGCGCGCCCATACTGTATCCTTCCTTTGACGTCTTCTTTCCATGAAAGTAGCCGTTCGTTCCATCCGTCTGTTCCCCGTCTTCCCATAGCTACGGGGGACGTTTGGATGATGAATGCTATTCTGCCGTTCGTCCGGTTTTCGCGCAGGCGACGAACCTGTCGAATATCCATGTCGCATCCTGTGGCCCTGGAGAAGCTTCCGGATGGTACTGAACCGACATGACCGGCAGTGTTTTATGATAAATCCCTTCTATCGAGCCATCGTTCGCATTGGTGAACCAAACCTCTACATCGTCGCCGAGACTTTGCGGATCGGTCATGAACTCATGGTTCTGACTAGTGACGAACACCTTGCCGGTAAGCATGTCGCGTACCGGATGGTTGCCGCCATGGTGACCGAACTTCATTTTCACCGTCCTGCCGCCCAGGGCCCAGGTGATCAGCTGATGCCCCAGGCAGATACCGACGACCGGCAGCTTGCCGACCAATGTTTTGGCCATGACAACGGCGTCCTGCAACAGCGCGGGGTCTCCCGGTCCGTTTGAGAGAAACACGGCGTCTACCTTCGGATTCAGTTGCAGGATATCTTGCGCCGTCGCCTTCGCGCCGAGGAGCGTCACCGCGGCGTTTCTCCTGTACAGTTCGTTGATGATCGATTTCTTGACGCCATAGTCCACGACGGCGAAACGCAGGTCGGGATTTGTCGGTATCGGACAGGTTCCCGGCCCAAGCTTGGGGTCGATGACAGTCTGTTTGATCGTCACGCCGTCTATCAGGTCGCGCTCGGTGATGTCGGGGAAGTTCTTGACGGTCTGGAGTGCTACACTCAGTTCGTGTTCCGTAAGTGCTTCATGTTTGCTCCTGACCAACAGGCCGTTACGTGAACCGTTGGTTCTCAAATGCAGCGTCAGAAAACGAGTGTCGACCTCGGTGATGCCGCAGGTTCCATGGGTTTTGAGAAACGAATCCAGCGCGATTCTTCCGGGGGGGAGCGGTCCGTCGTAGGCTTCCCGGACGACCAGCGCGGTCGCATGGACGCCCCCGCCGGAAAGGACGCTTTCCGCCCAGGCTTCATCGCACCCGTAGTTGCCGATATGAGGGTAGGTCATGACGACCATCTGTCCATTGTAGGAGGGGTCGGTAAGGATTTCCGGATATCCGCTCATGCTTGTGTTGAACACTACTTCGCCAGCAGGAAACAATCCCTCCTGCAGTTGATCGCAGTAGGGAGCCGCGGCCCCGAACCCGATGCCCTTGAGGACGGTACCGTCGTCAAGTACTAGGAACGTCTTGTCCATGTGGTGAACCTACCTTGTCGCACAGGGGGGTCGCTGAGAGCTTGCCCCCTCGCTAGTCCAAATTGACTGGATGATAACGTAAATGGATGACTTATGCAACATATGTACGAGAAAAATGCAACAATATACATATGAGTTGGTTGTATTGCAACAAAATTGCATAATAATACAACAAACTACTCTTGAAATGTTGGATTATGCAGTGTTGGATTCATCAGGCGGAGGTAAGGGTCGTCGTGTTATGGCCGACCCTCCACAGCGCCATGTCGCATTCAGAGCGCCGTTCCTTTTCTGGGGACGAACAGTCCTGCCATGTCAACGCCCTCATGTTCCAGCAGCTTCACTTTCGTATCGATTCCGCCGGCGTATCCCGTCAGACTGCCGTTGGTTCCCACCACCCTGTGGCAGGGGATGATAATGGAGATGGGATTATGTGCCACCGCCCCTCCTACCGCCTGGCTGGACATCGATTTCTTGCCCAGCCGTGCGGCCATCTTTTTTGCGATGCCGCCGTAGGTGTCCACTTCGCCATATGGGATTTCGCACAGGAGTTTCCATACGTTCTGCCTGAATTCTCCGCCGATGGGCTTGAGGGGTAGTTCTGCGATAGCTGGTTCTTCCCCTGCGAAATATCTGTCCAGCCAGGTTTTCGCGGCGACGAACACCGGCAGCTCGTCCGTTTCAGACATCGGTTCGCAAACCGTGTCCTCAAAATATTTCTGGCCCTCAATCCAGAGTCCCGCGAGGTTTTCGCCATCGCTGGCCAACGTGATCATCCCCAGCTGTGAAGGGTATTTTGTCGAATAGAACATGATATGTCTCCTTACAAGGTGTTCCATAGATTGACGGTGGCGTAGCTACGCCATGGTCGCCAATGTTCCGCGAGTTCCAGAAGCTCCCGGGGGGAGAATCCCTGCAACGCTTTTCTGATACCTGCGTCGGTCTCCAGGAAGGCGTCCGTCCATCCCATGGTACGCATGGCGATGTATTGGGCGGTCCAGCTTCCGATGCCATGAATTGTCTGAAGCTTTTTCATCTCCTGTTCCACATCCGCGCTTTGGTCGAGGTTGGTGCCTCCCTGTGCCAGAGCTTCTGCAAGCTCCTGGATGCTTCTTGATCTGGCGGAGACGATTCCCAATCCCCTCAACCGTTCTTGGATATCATGGCCTACGCCCAGGATATCCTCTGCGGATGGGAAAGTATGGGTCAGTCCCTCCATGGGTGTACGGATGGGGGTTCCCAGTGTCCTGGCGATTCTTCCTGTCAGCGTACTGGCCGCTTTTACGGAAATCTGCTGACCCAGAATCGCCCGTACCGCAGTTTCGAAAGGGTTGAAGCAACCCGGTATGCGGGTACCGTGAATGCAGAGGCCCGGCCGGAGGTCGTTCATCGTCTGTAATGCTTCATAGACCGCATCTGGGTCGCAATACAGGTCGAAGAGTCGCCGGACGCATGCAAGTACCTGAGAAATCACCGGGACGAGCGTTTCATTCAAGGTTACGGTCAGCATGGCTTTCTGAGGAAGGTGGGACACTTGCACCCATCCCCGGAATGTGTTTCCTTCACGGTTCTTGAAACATACAGTGCGTGCGTATTGGTCGTCTTTGACAAGCTCAACACCTTCGATGGCTCTCGCCTTGAGAAAACGGAGCATTGTGTCCCACTGGTAGGGTGGGCGATATCCCAACGATACGGTGATCTTGCCCGTACAGAACTTCCCTTGCGCCGCCTGTTTCCGTAGACTGGTAGGCGAAAGCTTGTATTGCTTCTGAAACAGGTCGTTCATGCGTCGTAAACTGCCGAAACCAGCCGCCATGGCGACTTCCACTACCGACAGGTCCGTATCGGTCAACAGGTTTTTGGCCAGCAGCAGACGGCATGTCTGCGCATACTGTATTGGCGAGACATGGTATTCCTCCATGAATATCCGGCGCATGTGTCTGTCGGTATATCCTAGTTTCGCGGAACACTCTTCCAAACTCTGCCCGTTGCCGCAGGATTCTTCCATCAGTCTCGCCATTTTTCGGGCCAATGCCGATGAGCCGTTCGTCATGGAGTCTCCAGGGGCCAGTTCGGGCCGGCAGAGCAGGCAGGGACGATATCCCGCCTGTTCCGCTTCGGCGGCGGAAGTAAAGAACGTACAGTTCTTTTCCTTCGCCAGTTTTGCCCGGCATGTGGGGCGACAATATATCCCCGTGGAGGATATCCCTACGAAAAAGCGCCCGTCGAACCGCACATCCTTTGTCTTGAATGCGGCATATAAAGCGCTGTGGTTGTCTGTCATGGCAAATCCTCCCTGCGATATATGCTACAATATCACGATTCATATAGAATGGCTCGCCATTTTCGGACATGATTTTTGATAATATGGAGGCTGTCGATCAGAGATATCGATCTCGCCGTGGAGAAAAGGCGAAATGCCGAAAAGCCGAATGATATTCCAGGTACAATCAAGTGGGTGGAAATACCGTCGGCGGGGGCAATAGGGTGGGGTACTGTTTCCTGTTGATATTTTCTTTTGCAATACCGGTGTCGGTCTGCTGTGTCGTGCCGTATGGATGTCGGGGTGCGGGCTGTGCGTCGGGATTCCGTCGGTACGTTGTCGGTGCGTTGGGCGTTACCAATTGATGCAGATCGCTCCGCTGGTCGTCGATGCCGCGATGGAACCGAAACCGGAACCGAGGCTTGCCGCATTACGGCCTTTTTCGCCTTGAAGCTCCACCCTGCCGCTGGTAGATTTCGCCTGGACCAGTGCATCGGTATCCGGGGCGAGCATCAATTCGATGAGCCCGCTGATATTCTTCGCTTCCAGCTTACCGTTGCGTGGCGCCACATGGGAAGAAATTCCCCCGCTGACGCTTTTGAGCGAAAGGTTCTCACTATCTATCTTGTCAATGGAAATCCTGCCGCTGGAGGTTCCGACCGTGGCCTGGGAAGATACAATGTATTCTCCCCTGATCGTACCGCTGGTGCTTTCCAATACCAGTTCGCCCCTGGGGGCCTCCAGAGATCTGAACCTGATGTCGCCGCTGATGGTTCTCGCTCCGATATGGCCGCCGCGGAACCCTTGGGAGAATTCAATGCTTCCGGCGGTACTTGAAACCAGTAGGCTGGCCGGCGCTACGGAAGCCGGTATGACGACGACCAGCTTCTGTGAACGGAAGTTGAAGAAACAGAACAGCTCGGTCAACGGCAGGCTGACTTCGATGAGAATCGTCGTCCCATCGGTATTGACATTCAATTTTCCCCTCGGTCTTCCGCCGCCGGAAAGCCAAGCCTCGAGCCTTGTCGCGGCGGGGTCCCGGATGATCTGTATATCGTTGCCCACCGTTTTGATCTGGACATGTGAGCAGGTGGAAATGGGGACGTACTTCTTTTGTGTTGATTCTTCTTGCATATCGTCATACCTCCTTTCGCTTGGGCAAAGGTTGAATTCGTCGTTCATCGACTCCGTGGAGCTGTGTGATGTCGTATGGTGTCCAACGGTTGAAGAAAAAGACCGGCGATATGGTGCGCCATGCGTCATACCGCCATGGATGATGTTTGGTTTACCAGGAAATCGTTATGGAACCGCTGGTGGTCTTCGCATTGATGGAACCCGTTCCGTTTCCGACTACAGCGGTCGCGGACTTCTCGAAGCTTCTGCTATCCGATTGTCCCAGCTGGATGCTGCCGCTCAAGGACGTCGCGCTGACGGTCGCGTTGGTTCTCTCGTCAAGCTCCATGTCGATCGTTCCGCTGACAGTCGTCAGCTTCACATTCCCGTTGCCGGAGGCCGTTTCGCAGGAGATGCTTCCGCTGACGCTGTTCAGGTCGATATCGTTCCCCTCGACCCTGTAGACGTCGATATCTCCGCTGGTCGTCGCAACCTTCACTTTGTCCGCCGCTACCGAATAACCGTCGACGTTGCCGCTGACCGTTGCAATCTGGGCGGTTCCCCCTGGAGCCTTCAGATTGAGAAAATCGATTTCTCCACTGGCGCTCGCCAACTTGATTCTGCCGACGGTGAGATCCGAGTCGATGGAGATATCTCCGCTGACCGTACTGATCGTCAGGGCTTCGAGCATCGCCCCTTGCGGAACCACCACCATCATCCTCGGGGTGGAGGTGAAGTTGAAGAAATGAAGGAAGCCGTTCTCCGAATATTTCTCGCTGACCGTTACGCTCGAACCGTTCTGTTCCAGGAGCAGTTTGCTCCTCGTCCGTCCGCTGCCGGAATAACTGGCGCTGATCTGTGTCGCGTTCGGATCGACGATGACGGAAATATCCCCCACGGTAGCTTTGACCGTCAAATCGTAGACGTCCTTCGTTGAGGCGACCACCTCCTGTTTCGCCGGATAGGTGTCTCCCGGCAAAAAGTTGATGAACATGACGATCAGCACGATAGCCAGCAGAGTGATCTTCAGTCCCTTTGAGTCTCTGAGCATGGTCAGTTCCCCTCGTGGAATCGCTGATCCCAATCCCGTTCTTTGTCGAACATCTCTTCTTCCATCTTCTCGACTTTCTTCTTCAGACGTTCGTACTCTTCCTTCAGTTCATCGTTGGACCGGGTGTCGTCGTCCTCTTCATATGTCCCATGGACGGTTTCGCCGGAATACATATGCCCGGGGCGATGGGCGTTGCGGCGCCAGTCCGCCCCGTTGTTCGCCGGGCGTTCCGTTTCGTAGGGGTTCGCCGGAATGAACAGCGCCGCCAGCAGGTAGATCGCCACTCCGGGGAAAATACCGGTGAAGACGACCGCTAGCAGGACGATGAGCCTGACGGGCCCGACCGGAAGCTCCCTCCAGTCTGCGATGCCCTGGCAGACCCCGAAGACCTGCCCGAATTTTGATCTATACAGTTTCTTAGTTGCCATGATGATTTTCCTTCTTGTCTTATGTCTATTGTGCGGAGCTGCCGATCATTCCGCGTTGTCGTTGTTCTTCGCGCTATTGTTCCGGCTTTTCATGATGATCTCGATATTGTCGATTCTCTGCTGAAGATTGTCGATGCCTTTCTTCAGTCGTTCACGCTCGGTCTCGATATCCGGTTCTTCATATTTCTGCTCATCGAGATGATGGCGTCTGCGATACCGTTCCTGCTTTGCCGCCGCCTTGAAAGCCTTTTCTGCCTGTTTGCGGGCTCTTTTGCCGGTATAGGTACCTGGTGCGACGCCATTTTCCATCTCCTGCTGGCGCAACGCCGCTTCAATTTTCTTTTCTTGAAGCTCATGGTCGCATCCTGCCCTGACGATACTGACGATACTGCCGAACACAATTGCCACTATCGCGATGATTGCCCAGCTTTCCATCGGTTACCTACCTTCAGCTTGCTTGCGCAGAGCTTCAAGTTCGGCCTCTATTTCATCCAGCTCCTCCAAGTCCTTGAACCTGGCGTCCAGGTCGGGGGAACCGTTTTTGTTCAACTCGTTCTCGGCTTGCATACGATCGATCCTGTCCTCCATGTGGGAGAATCGAGTGAAGGTGTCGGCATCGGACGCTTTTTTCATCGTCTCTTTCGCCGCCTGCTCTTCGCGGGCGCGGTTGGCCCGTTCGACGATCGACTGGTACTTCTGCTTGACGCCCTGGAGCTTTTCTTCAAGCTGGCTGATGTCGTCCTTGCTGCTCTTGATCATTTCATCGTAGCGGGCGATATCCTCCAGAACCTTCTGCATGTCAGCGTTCGCCTTCTTTTTCTCGACCAGCGCTTCGCGGGCAAGATCCTCACGACCTTTCGCGATAGCCAGCTCCGCCCGGCTCTGCCAGCGGGATATCAACGCCTCCAACTCCTGCTTGTTGCGTTCCACCTTGGCCTTGGCCGCCATTTTCGCTGCACAGGCGCTCTTGAGTTCGATTAGGGTATCCTCCATCTCCTGCATCATCAGCTTGATCATCTTCTCGGGATCTTCAGCTTTATCGAGCAACGAATTGATGTTGGCGTTTACAATGTCCATGAATCGTGAAAAAACTCCCATGATTGTATCCTCTCTTCTTATAGTCGGCCGTGACCGGCTGCGTATGTTCTCGACAATAGATATGCAGTATCCGTGCCAATATGAGATGAAATGCATGAAAAAAAACTATGTGATTTTTAATTTGTTATATATGCACGAAATATGTTCTTTTTCAAGAGGGTTTTGAAGAATTTGACGTCTGGACGCCTCTTTTTTCCGAAGAGTAAAGCTCTCCTCGCTATTGGTGATTTGAACCAAGAATGGTATATTTTGCCAGACGGGAGTCGGTTGTTGTCCGTAAGCGGGCAAAAGGTCGGCGACCTTTCATGCCCGGACGGACGTCGGTGGATTCCAGTACGCAGGGGAGAGAAGGCTATGGACGAAGATAGGGGACGGTATAATCAACAACCCTTGGGTGAAAGCGAGGTGTTCCTGAATTTCCAACGTCAGCTGAGCCGTGCGGCCACGGTGGACCGCAGCGTCCTGGTGGTTGGAGAGAGGGGGAGCGGCAAGGAGATCGCCGCTTCCAGGTTGCATTATCTGTCGCATCGATGGCAGAACAGCCTTATTACCGTCAACTGCGCGGCGTTGCCGCCGTCTCTTATCGAAACTGAACTGTTCGGGTATGAACAAGGCGCCTTCACTGGGGCGCAGAAGACCCGTAAGGGGCGTTTTGAAGAGGCGGAGGGAGGGACCTTGTTCCTCGATGAAATCGGGCTGATTCCTCTGGAAGTCCAGGAAAAGATTCTCCGTGTCGTTGAATATGGAACGTATGAGCGGGTAGGCTCTTCGAAGACTCACGAGGCGAATGTCCGTATCGTGGGCGCGACCAACGCTGATTTACCGCGGCTTTGCGCCGAAGGCAAGTTCAAGGAGGATCTATTGGACCGGCTTTCCTTTGAGGTGCTGTTCCTTCCTCCGCTCCGGGAGCGAGGGGACGACATCCTGCTTCTCGCCAATTTCTTCGCTGCGAAGATGGCGATGGAATGCGGTTGGGAGGACATGCCGGTATTGTCCGAACCCATCTGCGACCAATTGATGCGTTACCCTTGGCCGGGAAACGTTCGGGAACTCAAGAATGTCATTGAACGCGCCGTCTACCGCTCGGAGACTCCGTTGATCGATCATGTCGATTTCGATCCGTTCGCCAACCCCTACGCCCAATGCCCTGGACGTTCCCGCCATGATGCGTCGTCCGTCATTGCGTTGCTGACGTCCGAAGAGTCCGTTTCAGACGTTCCCGCCTCGTTGCAAGCGATTGAAAAAAACGCCGGGACGTCCGCCTCTTCCGTTATGAGCGTCTCCGCGATTCCTGGCGCGGGAGGAGAAGCGTCCGGTGTTGAATCGCTGCCTCTTTCCCAATATGAACAGGCCAAGGAATCTCTGGATGTCTCCTTCCTTCGCAGGGCGCTCGTCCAGGCGGCGGACAACCAGCGCGAGGCGGCCAAGCTGTTGAACCTGACCTATGACCAGTTCCGCGGCCTGTACCGCAAATTCAAGGATCGGTTGCAGGACGCCGAGGAAAAAGGTATTCCGGGAGAAGCCTCCGTCTAGCCGAGGCTTGCTGAGACACTAAGCAGTCCTTACCGATCAGAAGCCGGGAAGAAGCCTCCGTCTGACCAGGGGGCGCTGGGGCCTGGGGGAAAAAGATATTCCAGGAAGGATGTGTCTTCCGCTCAATACGTTAGTGTCTGGAATTGACCCATACCGGCGTCGAGTAAGCTCCGTCTCCATTCTTTTCGTATGCCCGTACATAGTATGCCCCGCTCTGTCCTGCCTGGATATCGATGTGGATTTCGGAAGACGCTTCCGCGAGCGGAGTGAAAGGGCCTACCGCGATCGCAGGGGACACGAAGCCATGGATGTATTCGGTCTTAGGGGCCTCTGCCAGATCTCCGATGGAGTATTCATACTCTTTGTCGACGGCATGTCTTTTCCATTGCGCATGAAGTTTGATGAAAATCTTGCCGTCGCGGCCAGCCGTTTCGATTACGCAGCCTTGCGTACTGTTTGTGGTCGCGGTCTTGTTCCCGTTGGTCGTGGCTTTGACTATGACGCGTCCGCCTTTGTTTTCAAAGAACGTCTTTTCCTTGTCGTCTTGGTCGGGAATTTCCAGCGGGTCGACCATATCGTTGCCCCTGAGCCGGGGAACGGCGTCCGCGACGAGTGTTCCTTCCGTTCTGATTTCTACCTGCCAGTAGCACGGGGCGTCTTTTTCACCCCAACCGAATGTGACGGGAAGAAAGCCTCCCTCCGCCTGTACGGTTGGATTGAGACCCGATGCGACGACCTTTCCGTCATGGACGAGTTCAAAGCGGTCGATACAATCAAAACCGACCAAGTAAGCATCGATATGGGCTGGCGTGGCGGCGGCCTCGCTGGCGAACGGTCGGTCGTTCAAAAAGAGCGCCATACGCATACCGTCGCCTGAGAACGCTATGGTTTGCTTGTCCACAAGCGCATTCCAGATGGCGTCCCGGGTAAGGGCGGGGGCGTAGACGCCGGTTCTGCCGAACCCATAGCTTCCCGGAGAGGCGTTGTGGTGGTCTGTATTTGCCACCACGCCAAAACGATACCCCCTTTTGAGTCCGCCTTGCATAGTATTTTCTTGCGAACGAGGTCCCATTGTGTGGAGATAGCTGAGCTTGGCTTCGTGGCTTTCCGCGCAGCCGTGCATGGAAAGAATCTCGACGATCGGCGATGTCCTTTCATTGTACGCATCCCAATTGATTCCCCTGAATCCTTGTTTGTACCCTATATGATGAGGGAATGCCAGGAAAGGGGCTACTTTTGGGTCATTGCGTTCAATGAGCGTTTTGAGCCGCAGGTCGGGTTTTCCTGCCGGAGGATCTTCGGGCAGGTGCTGCCCTTGATGCCGACAGAGAACCGTGTAGTCGCCATAAAGGAAGCTGTGGTATTCGTAGGAGGGGAACGGTAGGAATGCGGCGGTTTCCGCATTCTCCATTTGCTGAAGGTACGACGGCCATCCCTGTCTGAGCTTTGCGAATCCCGACTTGTGGTATGCCCTGACTTCCTTAGGGATATCCATGCCTTTGGTGTTTTCCATATCGGGCCAGGCGAAGTGTCCTGTGACGCTGCAGAAATCAAGTTGCTGGCGTGCGAAATCGATGGCTTTCGCAAGCGTTCCGTGTCCATAGCTGATGCCGCAGTGATTGTGTATGTCGCCAAGATACATGGTATGACTCTGTATCCATGATTCTTGTTTCTCAGTCATAGAAAAAAGCGGATAATCCTTGAGCTGCTTCATCGTGATTTTGTAACCCTCCCCAAAGTCCTGCTTCCAAAGCGTTAGGGTCGTCCAGCGGTCAATAGATGATCTTGGAAGTAATACGCTCCTCTTTTGCGATAATCCTTTCGAGTTCATCACAGAGGGACCTGATGGTACGGCGGTAGCTTGCGTCAGACTTGATATCGTGCAATTCATCGGGATCATTCGTGAGATCATAGAAATAATCGACGATATACGTATCCGAATCCTTGTATTTTCCTCCGAAAAGCCCCTTCGCCACGACGCCCAGCAGATAATCCTTGGTTCTCAACACCCTGCCGACGCGGCTTTCCGAAATCTGGGCGAACACCTCGTTCTTTCTGTCCGGCAGTTTTCCCGTCGCGACATCCATGAGATTCTCACCGACCATTTTGTCTTCGACATCGACTCCTGCGAAAGCCAGAAGAGTCTTGGGCAGGCTTGCCGTACTTACGAGATCCTGTACCATGCGAGGAGCCTTGATAGCCCCTCCTCCAAAGATCAAGGGGACTTTCAATGCCGCGTCGTGTCCGGTTCTCTTGTAGTCGTCATACCCGCATTTGTTTTCATCCCTGTTCCGTGTCCGGAAATGCGAACCATGGTCCGACAAGTAGACGACCACTGTATCGTCATAGACTCCCATGTCCTTCAGTTTGGCGATTACACGGCCAAGATTCTCATCCAGACTGGCGACCTGTCCAAGGTAATCGGGATATTCTTCCGTGTAATCACCGTCAGGGATTGAAGTGAGATCGGAAGGAATCTTGCAGTCCTTGAACCTCGTTCGGGAGCCTTCCGGTCCCTCATAGTGGTTCCTGTCGTTCTGATGATGGGACTCAATATGGGATATGGTGAGGAAGAACGGCTTGTCGTTTGGAACCTGGTCAAGATATTCAAGTCCGTAGTCCGTTATCGCGTCGCATCTATAGTTCGTAAATTCATGCTTTTTCATGTGTTCATCAAAGACATACCCGCCATAGCCATGAGAGGTGAACTCAAGGATATCGGAAACTCTCCAGAATCCGTCGTAGCCTCCTCTGCTTTCCAACGGGATGGCGGAATGCTGATAGTCGAGGATGGGTTTTTTCTCCATTTCACCATCGGACGCAAGGTGCCATTTCCCGACATATCCAATATCGTACTCTGCTTCGGAAAAATAATTGGCGAGGGTCTTGATATTTTTGGGAAGCGCGATCTGGTTGGTGAAACAACCTGTTTCCGTAGGATATTTCCCTGATTGCAGCATGGACCTGAACGGACCGCAGACCGGTTGCGGGGTAAATGCGTTCTGGAACACGACGCCATTCCTGCCCATGGCGTCCAGATTCGGGGTGAGATCCAGTTCCTGTCCGTACAGGCCGACCGTATCGGCTCTTTGCTGATCGGAAAAAAACAATACGATATTAGGTTTGTCCATGTTATTTTCGTCCTACCTTGAAAATTGTTGTATATGTCTTCGTTTCATGTTTCTCCAGATAGCAGGCGTTGCCGCGTTGCACCTGATTCGTTCTTCCGTATGGAAAAGCATTGCACGGCTCGAACGACATGACATACCGCTCAGGCCGTAGGTTCTTCCACAAATCCATATGGGGAAGCGTATCCCCCTTGAACGACAATTCAGCGAATACGCCCGCTTCAGGATTGTAGAGCGTCGCTGAATGCAGGGCCGCAGGGGCGAAGTCCAGATAAAAGACATGCGGCCGCTGGGTCTCTGATGGCGGGAAGACGGTCGGCAGATGTTCCGATTCGCTTTTCGCGATATCGTTCTTGGGTGTCGCCTTGGAGTAGGGAATCTCAATCCTGCAATGCTCAGACAGAAAGGGAGCGCCGAAATTATAGTGGTACATGATACATATCTGGTCTTTTTCCCCCTGATTGACGACACGGTCCTCAACGGATATCTCATTCGTGCCGCAGGTGAAATGTATTTTTCTGTGCAGGATGAAGCGGTGTTTGGAATACCTGTCGTCTTGTACGACGCCGGCTATCGTCAGAATCCGGCCATCGTCGTCGAATGTCAGCGATACATGCCGCGCCGCGCAATAGTTCAGGCTTCCGTGGTGTGAATACCGGACGCCCTGTCCGTCCACGCATCCGGGGCCGGTGTTCTCCAGGCCGCAGGTCGTCAGAAGTCCGAAGAACATGTTGTCGGAAAAGCTATCGTCGGAATAATCGAATGCTGATGGATGCCGGACCCCATATGGTGCAAGGTACGAGATCGGCATGCCGTCGAAGGAAAGAAACGAAATGTCCAGACCGCGCCAGGGTTCGACATGGAACTCGATCCCCTCGACGCTTGAGACGTATATCGACTCGAAAGCTCCTTGCGCGGTTTGCTTCCGGTCGATTTTTACCGAAATGAATTTGGAAGCCCCGTTTTGTATGATTTTCATTTCTCAACAATTCTCATCAAACACGATCTGCCCGTCGAGAAGGTTGTTGCGATTCGCGGGCATCGCTCCGTCAAGGAGGTAATTGAACATGACCTCTCCGGCCAGATACCCTTGCCGGTACGGATCCTCATAGATCGCGAAATCAATTTTCCCGTTCCTGATATAATCCGCGAGATAGCTTGTATGGCCATAGCTGAACTTCAGGCCATTGAATTCTCCGAATTCTTCTATGGCGTCGCTGCAGGGGCCTACCTGCGGAGAATGGATGTACAAGGCGTTGGCGTCAGGATATCTACGTAGCAGGTCAAGAATAATCCCATATGCTTCGGAATCGTCGTAAGGAACTTCGCAAATATTGCAAATGTCGTATTCCTGTCCTGAGTCCTTGAGATATTCCATGAAGCCTTCGAGCTTTTCCCTTCTGGCGGTTCCTGACAACGGTCCGACGACCACCAGTATCTTCAAGGGGCTGTGCGCCACCTTTGTCAGGGTACACGCAAGCATCCTGCCCAGCTTCTCATGGTTCTGCCCCACGTACGCTATTGTCTCCACTCCGGAAATATCCGAGGTGCATGTCACGATGGGAATCTTCTTTTCTTCCCGTATCTTGGTAAGCTTGTATTTGATGATCGTACTGTCGATCGGTTTGACGATCAATCCGTCGATTTCAGCTTCTTGCACTTGGTCAAGCTTCTGGCTCAGCTCGGAAAGGGAGCCATCGGCGAGATCGTAGTATTCAAAACGGATGTTGTAGTCCTCGACGGATGCCGCGAAATCTTCAATGCCATCGTGTATGACAGAGGAAAAGGTATTTCTTTCCCGTGCATTGATAGCCACCGCGACGACTTTTCCCTTTCTCTGCAAGGCCATCGCTTTTCCGACGACGTTCGAGGCATAGCCGAATTCTTCGCAAATCTCTTTGATCCGCCTCGAAGTTTTTTCATTGACCTTTCCCCGGTCGTGAAGGCACCTGTCGACGGTGCCGATGGAGACATTTGCTTTTTCCGCGATTTCCTTGAGTGTAATCCTTTTCATTGTCAAACTCCAATATTGATCACCCGTCTCTATGTGGTCTTTTGCAACTGTCGCTGATGAACCGAGATTCTTTAGGTGGCGAATACATGTATTTGTTTAGATAGTGCTGATTACGTCCGACTTTATCAAGAAGCTTATGTTGTTTCTTGCAGTCGATGAATTCGCGGGTATGGTTTCTTATTCTCTTGTCCGTTCCTAGCAATATCCGCATGTCCCGGCAGACTTCGGGATATGTGGCGGATACGTTATCTCTTTCGGATGAAGATTCCCTGAGATCGAACAGCAGTTCCTTATCCTCGTATCCATCATACACGATGTATTTGAAGTGGTTCCTGTATATCATATATCCCCGTACGCACTCGGCGATCTGGCTATCGTAGTATTCAGAAAGCACATACCGGGAAGGGTCGGCTTCCCCCGTAAGCAAGTGGGAAAACGATTGGCCTTCCGCAAGGGGAATCGCATCCGTACCGTTGATTTCGCACAGCGTCGGCGCTATGTCCATGATACTGACGGGTTCTTCGATATCCCCGCCTGAGAAGTCGTCAAGCTTCATGATGAACGGAATCTTCGCCGATTTCTCGAAGAACGTCTGCTTCCCGTATATTCCCATGCATCCGAGCTGGTCGCCATGGTCGGACATATAGATGAAAACGCCTTTCTTGTTGGTTCTACGCAAATACCGAGTATAGGCGTCATATACAAGGCCAATCTGTTCGTCGAGGGTCTCCACCATCGCGTAATATGCCGAACGAAGCTCTATGATATCTTCTTTCGTTGTACGCTGCACTTTCGCATCGACTGGCGGCAGATTGAAGAACATCGATTCATCGGTATAGTTTTCTGCGAATATCTTCCTATAACGCGACATCTTCTCTTCATCCCCCACATATGGAAAGTGAGGGCCGTAGGTGCCGAGTACAGTCATCTGGGGTTTTTCATGGTCTGTGTCATAGAACGACAAGGCCCGGCTGACGATTTCCCTGTCATACGACAAGACGGGTGAGTCCCCGCTACCGACCACTTCCAGGCAGTGTTTCTGATACAGGCTTCTTCCGAAGTCTCCCAGATCCTCCCGTTCTTCAGAAGGACACCCCCAGTAGCTTGGAGTCATGTCGTCGCCTATCCGGTCGGTGAACCCATGGAAATAATCCAGGCCGACAAAATGCATCCGGCCGATCAACGTACAGTCATACCCCTTCGCCGCATGCGCATGCGCGAAGGTCACTTCGGATGACTTGAAATCGCAGGCATTGTCAAAAACGCCGATGTTCGACGGCATGCGCGAGGTCATGAACGAAGCTCGCGCGGGCACGCATAACGGGCAGGTCGTATACGCATTGCGAAAAACAAAGCTATCTTCGGCGATTCTGTCAAGATTCGGGGTTCTGACGATTGCATCCCCCATGAACCCCGCGCAATCGGCCGCATGCTGATCGCTAAGATAGATCAGTATGTCATAGCCTTTTTCGGAAAAACTTTTGCTCATATTGTCACTCATTATCCGGAATATTTTTTTTCTTCTTCCTGAGTTCCCCTTTGACGATTGAAAAAATCAAAAAGGAGACTGTGATGAGAAGAATAGTAAACGTGATTGGCCTCGTGATGAAAGTCAGGAAATTTCCTCTGGTCATGACGAGTCCTTTCCGTAGATTGCTGTCCATGGTATTTCCCAATACAAATCCTATCACGACCGGGACAAGGGGTATCTTCAAGAGAGAAAGGAAATATCCGATCGTTCCGGCGATGATGAAAACCATCAGATCGAAACCGCTGTTGTTGACAGAAACGGCTCCTGCGGCGCAGATGACCATGAGTAGCGGAACAAGGACGTCGTTGGGGACTTTTGTGATTTTCGCCATGAGGCCGGAAAGTGTACGTCCTTCGATGAACATGACGATGTTCGCTATGACTATCGCGGTCATCAATGAATAGATAAGCGGACCATGTTCCTTGAACAAGAGCGGGCCGGCAGAAAGTCCGTTCATCGTGAACGCCCCGACCAAAACGGCCGCGGAAGGACTGCCGGGGAGTCCCAGGGTAAGTAGTGGGATCAGGGACGCGGCCGTTACGCCGTTGTTTGAGCTTTCAACCGCGGCGATGCCTTCCAGATGTCCCGTACCGTATTTTTCCGGTTCTTTTGAAAAACGTTTGGAGGTGTCGTAGGCAAGGAAGCTGGCGACTCCCGTTCCTATGCCCGGCACGATACCGATGATAATCCCTATCACCGAGCCAAGCAAAAGGTTCCATTTGCAACGTAGGAATTCTCCAAAAGAAAGCTTGTCCGCTTTATGAAGCTTCATTTCTTCTCGGTATGTCTTGTTTTCTTTGAAAGAGTTCCCGACTTTCTCAATAATGCTTGCGAGGGCGAAAAGGCCTGTCAATAGAGCGACGAGCTCCAACCCCCTGTATAATGTCAGGTTCTTGAATGTGAACCGAGGCATTCCGCTGACCGTATCGAGCCCGACCAAAGACAGGATGATGCCGACGGCTCCTGCGAATATGCCTTTCTCAATACTCTTCCCGGATACGGAAGCGATGATTGACAGCCCGAATACTGCGATGGCGAAAAACTCCGGGGCGCCGAATTCCAAAGTATATTTCGCAAGCGTCGGAGCTAGGAACAGGAGCGAGAACGCAGAAAGGAGGCCGCCGACGGTCGATGCCCCCAAGGCCATCATCAATGCTTTGCGGGCATGCCCTTTCTTTGCCAGGGGGTAGCCTTCCATCATTGTACAGACTGCTGAATTAGTTCCAGGAGTACCGATCAGGATCGCGGAGATGGAGCCTCCGAATTCTCCTCCGATAAAGATACAGGAAAGGAAGATGAGAGAATTCATTAAATCTATTGACCGTGTCAGGGGGAGGAACAGGATGATCCCCAATGTTCCGGACAGCCCTGGGATCGCGCCGAAAATGATACCGATCAAAACTCCAAGAAACGTCAGCGACAAGGAATACAGATTCAGGCAATCCATAAAGCCTTCAAGAATCAACTGTCCCATCTCAAAACCCCCATAACCCGCCGAACCTGACCTTCAGGCCGTATTTGAAGACCAGCGTCACCGCTAGGATAACGATAGTCACCAGGATGTATTTCTTGGAGTTCCTGCATTTCATGAAGCAAAGGGAGCCGCACCCGAACGCCAGGCTCGCCAAGAGGAAGCTGGCATATATTGCGAGTAGTCCATACGCTATGACCATGCCAAGATACAGGCAGTTTTTGATTTCGATTTCACAGGTTATCTCCTTCTCGTCGTGGTCTTTGAAAATGATGCTTCTGAGAAGGCAGATAAGTCCGCACAGGCCCATGACTATGGACATGAGCTTGGGCATGAAGCTTCCATCGACATATTCAGTCGCGACTTTTGAAGCCGGGACTTGGCTGGGAATGAGAAACCAAAGGACTCCCGCGAAAAGCATGGCGACGATACCAAAGATGAGATTAGTTTTTATTCGGATGGTTTTCATTTTAGTTCCTAAACGCGGGAAAGAGGGTGGCATGGCCCTCCTTCCCATTTCCGTTGCTACTCGTTATTTGACAAGTTGTTGAACGAACTTCTGAAGGGTGTCATATTCATCCTTGATGTGTTGGGTGGCTTCTTCCACCGTCATTTCAGGAATATAGTTGAGGCCCACTTTCTTCAGCTCCGCCACGCAATCGGGATTCGCGAGGCATTTATCAACGGCGGCCTTCAAAATGGCGTAATGGGCGTCGTCGAGCTTGGAAAGGCAGACTACCTCCATCAGCGACCGGTATACATTCTCGGTGTTGTCTACATATTTCAAAACTGATGGGACGGTATACCCTTTATAGCCTGTATAATCAACGTCGCAGAACGTAAGGACGGGAACGATGTCGCCATTTTCAACATATGGTCTGGCGGTTTCAAGGCCGCACATGGTGATCATGTTGTGTCCACCCATGCAGTTGGTGATTCCTTCGATGCCGCCATTATGTATCAGCGTATTGTAGCCGACGCCAAGCGTTTTGTACAAAGCCGCCTGATAGAGATACGTCACATTTGCGATACCGCCGCATCCGAAAATCAATTCTTTGTTTTTCCCGAAGCTGACGACATCGTCGAATGTCTTGAATCCAGTCCTTGACGGAACGACGTACAAGCCAAACTCCTCTACATCGACGGGGGCGAGGACTTTGAAATCATCGATGGTGTAGATACAGGAGGGTTCGAATACGGGGCCTGCGGTAAATGTTGATGCCGCAGTGAACATCAGGTCGAACGGGCCGCTGGGGTTCGTCAGCATTTGGGTCGCGCAAGTCAGGCCGCCGGCTCCGGGGAGATTGACGACTGTAACGCCCACCCCGAGTTCTTTGGACAGGTAATCAGCGATGATACGCGCTCGTACGTCCAACGCGCCTCCGGCCTTGACCGTCACATACATCGTAATGTCCTGGTCGATGGTAGCGTTCTGTGATTTTTCCACTGACCCCTGGGCGAAGGCAACCCCTGCGGCAAGAAAAGCCACAAGCACTATGCATACGATTTTCCTCATTTTTGTCCCTCCGGTTTTACAAGCGTTAACATTAACGCTATTTTAATGGATATTGGCGTTAACATTAACGCTTATATTTAGGTTAACCATGTAAAATTGAATTTGTCAACTTTTTTTATGGGCAATATAGGATAGGGTGATAGAAGGATTCCTAAAAAACCAAGGCGATTCAGGAAGGCGGTTGAATAACTTTTTTTCCCTGCCCGCCTCCCCAAAAGAAAAGCGAACACTTTTTTGACCTCATCACCCATAAGGGGATTTCTCTATCGTGTGAACCGGTATGATTGATTTGGGTATTGTTTATAAAAAAGGCTTCGGGATGTCGAGTCCCTAAGCCTTTAGGAAGCCTGATGTCGATAGCCTTGTCATTAGTAATGGTCCGAAACAAATTTTAGATTCGGATAATACCGCTTCATGACGGAATCGGGATATCGTTGGTCATAGTACTGGCCCGCTACGGACTGGGCCGGAATGCCTCTCGTGCGTTTTGACCAACGGTAGATGGCCAGCCCGGAGCAGGCCAGGTCGATGCATAACAGCAATACCGTCACAAGCATGAGCGTCCGTCCTACGTTGGTATCCAGTTTCCGGGAGATACGTTCCAACGGCGGAAGCATCACCTTGATCCAGAGCAATCCAAGCGCGCCCCATGCCAAGCAGTACAGCAAATGGATCCTGCCTCCGATGTTCAGCGCCATTGCGCTATAGTCCCAGGAGACGCTGCCGGTCGTCTTTTGTTGTACGAAGGAGATGATGTATTCCAACGCCGCCCCATAGAGCGTTGAACGGCAGAATGTTTTCCAGTCATCGGCTTCTTTTGTTTCCGTAGTACCCTTCGCTAGGGTCAGAAGAATCGCGCCTGCGCCATACACAGGGTTGAAAATAGGGAAGAACAGCAGGCCGGACCGTCGTTCCAGAGTATGGAGCTTGAGTATCCCCCACAGTGTCTCTACGACGACGCCTAGAAATGCTCCGACAAAAAAAGCGCAGGCGAGCAGCATCGCCATGTTCTGTTTCTCTACCTCCGTTCTGTCGTCATGGGTATGGAGGCGAATGACGGGCGATACCGCCGACGTGCCCCTGGTTTCGGTAGGGATGGGTACCGCTATGTTCTGAAAGAAATCCCGCGTTGTATGGTTCTGCACCAAAGACGTCCGCCGGCAGGATCGCGGGACCTGTGGCTGTTTGTCCATAAAGAACTCCTCGTGTCAACTTTGCCCTGCCAGCTCCCGGTCCGACGGTATGCATACGATACGTATCGCGGGACGGAACCTCACGGGCAAATTCCTTCAAAAGTTTCTCCATGGCCGTAGGCGACGGTCATGGACGGCTGGATACAACAAGGGCCATCGAGTGGTACTGTTCTGTACTGCACGATGGCCCGGAACCAAGCTTAGTACCTCTGTGGCTTCATGACCATCGCGGCCACCAGGTATCCAAAACCTACTGGGAAGAATCCGGTGCAGACGAAGGCGATTGCAAGCGCCACCCTCAGCAGCCCAACGGGGATTCCCGACCAGTCGGCGAATCCTTGGCAGACCCCGAAAATCAGTCCGTTGCGGGAGCGGCGAAGCGGGGCGTGGTCGTAGTCCCTTTCCTCGTATCTCCAGGAGCCGTCATAAGCGCGGTATTCGCGGCGTTCGCGGTAGGAAGTAGCCATCGTTATTTCTCCTCGTTCTTCTTGGCCGCGGCCTTGGGTTTTTCAGCCTTCGGCGCGGGGGCTGCCATGGAAGCCTTCAGTTTGTTCAGCTCAGCCTCGATCTCGTCGTTCTTCTCCATTTCAGCGAACTGGGCTTCCGTACCCTTCGCCCCTGTCCCTGTAAAGCCCGCCATCTCCGCATCGGCTTCCATTCTTTCGATCTTTGATTCAAGGTCGGAGAATTTCTGACACATGGCGCTGCTGTCGGTCTCGCGCAGGGTCTCCACGACTTTTTTCTTCTCTTTCGCATGGTAGGCTCTCGCAACCAAGGTCCGTTCTTTGTCACGGATTTCCTGCAATTTTTCCTGCAGCTTGAAGATTTGATCCTGCTGGCTGGCGATGATGCCTTCGTACTGCGCCAGTTCGTCGCTGAGTACCTGCAACCGTTCGGAAACATGTTTCTTCTCGATCAACGCCTCGCGAGCCAAATCGTCGCGACCTTTTTCCACGGCGAGCTTCGCACGGTCTTCCCACCGGCGAAGGGATGCCTCAAGTTGTTTCTTTTCCTCTGTCCGTGCCGTCTTGTCCGCGATATGGGCGGCGAGAGATGTCCTTGCCTTTGCCAAGGTTTCTTCAAGTTCGGCGATCATCAGGCGAATCATCTTCTGGGGATCTTCCATCTTATCCAACGTGGAATTGACGTTTGAATTGATGATGTTCTTCATTCTCTTAAAAGCGTTCATGTATTGCTCCTTCTCTCCGGTCCTACCCGGCAGGTTGTGTTTTTCTGTACGTCAATGGTAATGCAGATACCGTGCCAACTTTTTTGCGCACCTGTTCCCAGCTATGCTGGAGGCCGGATTTTTATTTCCATTTGCGATGATGATATCCTGTTAGGGACGTTTTTCGAGTGGATTGAGGCCGGTATGGTGAAAAATACCAACCGTTGTCGAGGATTGTTTTGATGCAATGGTGAGAAATGCCGATGGTTGCCTTTATGGTGATGAATTCCTCGTTTGTATGTTTGTCCGCCAATAGGTTCTTTATTTTTCTGTCTGGAACACCGTACCTACGATTCCTGTACGGCTCCAGTGGTCGCCGCTAAGTCAAAGGGGGAAAACTTCCGCTTAGCGGTGATATGTCTCCTTGTTCCATCATATGCATGTCTTGGGCATTACCAGCTAACAACCGACATCTGGATTTTCCCGCTGCTCATTTGTCATCATCCGCGATGGGGGGGAGAAGTCTGATCCGTCTTGTGCATCGGAACGCTTGCGTATACACTTGGCGTCATGAGTACTCTCTATATGATTGCGACGCCGATCGGCAACCTTGACGACATCACCCTCCGTGCGCTGGAGACCTTGAAACGGGTTGATATCATCGCCTGCGAGGATACCCGACATACGCAGAACCTGTTGAACAAGTTCGACATCCACAAGCGGCTGATCGCCTGCCATGCCCACAATGAAGTCAATTCAGCGGCGGGCGTCGTCGGGCTCATGGAGGCTGGCAACGATGTGGCGTACGTCAGCGACGCGGGGACTCCCGGTGTAAGCGATCCCGGCGCCCGGTTGGTACATGCCGTGCGAGACGCGGGCTTCCCCATTATCCCTATTCCAGGGGTGTCGGCCGTAACTACGTTGATCAGTGTGGCGGGGTTCGTGGGCAAGACCTTTACGTTCGAAGGGTTCCTCAGTCCCCGAAAAGGTCGTAGGACGGCCCGACTGGAACAGCTTTTGGAACGGGATGAGGCGTTCATCCTCTATGAATCGCCGTTCAGAGTGGTCAAGTTGTTGCGGGAGCTTGCCGAACTGGCTCCCGGACGGAGGGTGCTTGCGGGGCGCGAGATGACCAAGGCGTATGAGGAATTCCTGGAGGGAACGGCAGGTTCCATCGCTGATGTCTTGGCGATGAGGCAGGCCGTGAAAGGTGAGTTCGCCCTTTGTGTGTCGCCATCGGAAGGAGTCGTCGAGGATTCCGTGTCCGATGATGACGATCAGGAGTAGGTTTTCATGATCACGATCGCCAAGCTCAGGACTTTGAAGCCCCGCACCTGCGTTCGCAAGATAGCTTGTCTGTTCCATGAGGCCGCCGTGCGTCCCAGCGATTTTGAACCGGAGTACCTCTCCTCGCTATGCGGCCTGCTCTCCGACTATCCTTTTACCGACGTTCTGTCCGTACAGGAGCAAGCTCGGGCGGTTGTCCTGTCGTCTTCATTGATGTCCTTGCCCAAGGACAGGTTCTCATTCGCTTGCGAGGATCTGCATCAGCTGTTGCTCAGCGCGTTAGGCGCTGAACCGGCCGATTGGGATTTCCTTGACGATGCGTCCGGCGCGTTGGATGTTTCCCGCAGGATGGTACTGCCGCACACTTTGGTGCTTGACCGGATTCGTTCTCCCTTCAATGTGGGTTCCCTGTTCCGAAGCGCTGATTCGTTCGGCGTACAGGATATCCTTCTTGTCGAAGGCGCCGCCAGCCCGGACCATCCAAGGGCGCAACGGACTGCCCGTGGCTGTACCTCAACGGTTCCTTGGCGCATATTGGACGAACGTTCTTTGTTGGATGAGCTTCAGAAATCCGGTCGTCCGATGTTCGCATTGGAGCTTGGCGGCGACCCGTTGTCCCGGTTTCCGTTTCCTTCCGACGGTATCGCTGTGCTTGGGTCGGAAGAAATGGGCGTGAGCCCTGCGTTTCTGGAAGCTTGCGACAGCTCAGCCGGCAGGGTGACGATTCCGCTGGCGGGAACGAAGGGGTCGTTGAATGTGGGAGTAGCGGGGGGAATCATGCTCCATCACTGGTTCTCCGTGGGGGTATAGACGTACATCCAGCGTCGCATCCTCGCTCACATGCCCAGTGGCATGCTCGTTCGTCGTTCCTTGGCCTATGATTGGGGGAGCGGGCTGTCAAAGTGATGTCTTGGCGTAACGTCTTAGCCGTTGAATACGATTTCTTCCAGGATTGCCGCGGCATCCTCGATGCACCCGTCGCAGGAACGGAGGATAGTCCCTGTCTCGACGCCCTTGATGTCCAGGCAGACGCAGGATTGGTTCTTGATGCGGAACTCTTCAACGATCTGTTTTGCGATTTTATAGGTGGCGGCCTTCGTATACGGGCCGTCAAGGTCGCCACCGCTGAGCTTCATGCTTGCCACGGCGATTGCGCCTGATACCGCGCCGCAAATTCCGTGCATGCCGCCCATTCCCAGGCCGAAGCCCTCCATGATCTTGAACATGGTCTGTTCATCGATTCCTACGAGGTCCGCGTATGCGCAGGCGACGGACTGGCTGCAATTATATCCTTTGTGATGATTGTCCAATGCTTTCTGTATGCGAGTTTCCATGGGCGACAGTCTATACCTTGAAAGTATGGCTGTTCAAGGGTTTTATTTGACTATTCGTACATACTGAAAGCACAATTTAATTGCGTTGCAGGATGGGGTACGTTTCTGTTTAGGCAAAATCATTATCGCTGGTGAAGGGTGATGAGGGTGTCAAGGGATGTAAGATAAGCACCAATTTTCTTTTGTTCCTCATAGTTTGGAATAAAAATATCAAAATTTCCGTATTCTTGAGCATTAACACCTGGCTGTCCTGA
>JAEXDQ010000002.1 GCA_023401595.1 Spirochaetota bacterium | reverse complement strand
CAGAGAAGATAAAGACGGCAACAGTCGATTTTGTTGAGTATTACAATAGTACCAGACCTCAGGTTGGACTTAGATCACTGAGTCCAGACGAATACCTGTCACAGAACAAGAATGGAACCGCAATTGTGCTTGGAACAGAAGATAAAATCGCGTAGAAACCATGGTGTTACTATGAATGCTGCAAGTTGGAGAGAAAAAAAGTTAATGCAAATTTTAAAAGTGTCACCAAAACCCTTGCCAGATCACTGGGTTGCGATTCCGCTGAGGTCGCTGAGGTCGCTGAGGTTCTGCTCAGGTCGATGAGGTCGATTCGGCGACGGCATTGGTGATGCTTTTGTGTGAGTTTCTCATACTGCGCTTCCCACAAAAAGAGTCCCTACGCTTTCTCCGTTGAGGATTCCGTACAATGCGGAAGGGTTCCTTCCGTTGGTGATGATGGTGTCGATTCCCTGCCGTGCGGCTAGTTTCGTAGCCTGTAGCTTGGTTTTCGTTCCTCCTGTACCACGCCGGGAACCTGCGCCGCCCGCCAAAGGGATGGTCGGTCCGGTCGTCTATGCTTTCGACATGGGACGACTATGCCGTCATGTCCATGGTGGAAAGCGGCCTGGGTATCAGCGTCCTGCCGGAGCTGATTCTTTGGCGCACGCCGTATCGGATCGTGGCGAAAGAGCTGGAGGTTCCCGTCCACCGGAAAATCGGATTGGCGCTGAGGGCTGAAAAGGACGCCTCCCTCGCGGTCAGGCGTTTTCTGGAATATCTGGATTGCAGGACTTGCTGATGCTATTCCTCGACTTCTACGCTGATCAAGTTCTTGTTGGTCTTGTGAGCCAGCTTGAGTTCCCGTTTGTTCTGTTTCTCCAATTGCTTTGGCGTGGTGAGGATAACTTGCTCCACCGGACGCCCGCCGACGAACTGCTGAATCGCGCATTCAGTCTCTTCGGCTCCTGTCGCAACGGGGTAATTGATGAATCCATGGACGGTCTTCTTCACTTCCAGATATTTGACCGGGGTGTCCGCCGAGGCCAACGCATCGGCGTAGAGCATCGCGTCATCGTGCAACGGATCGTATTCCGCGGCGATAATCAACGTGGGAGGCAATCTGGAATGGTCCTTGGCCAGAAGCGGGGAGAAGTTCGGGTTGAGGATGTCCTTCGGTTCTCGCTGATAGTTCTGGATGAAGAACGTCATGTCCTTGTCGGTAAGGGTAGGACAGTCCTTGTACTGGGCGTAGCTGTCGGTACGCATCCTACCGTCGGTCACGGGATATAGGAGTATCTGCCCCGCTATCGGCGGCCCTTTGCGGTCCCGCGAGAGCCTGCTCACGACAGCCGCGAGATTCCCTCCCGCGCTGTCTCCGATCAGAAATATCCTGTCGGGGTCGGTCTTCCAGTACCGGGCTCCGTTAGCCGCCCAAAGCAGGGTGTCGTAACAATCTTCGACCGCCGTAGGAAACTTGTACCGGGGCGCCAGACGATAGTCCACCGACAATACCGACGCCTGGGTCAGGTCGGCGAGCCTTGCGCAGAAGAAGTTGTACAAGTCCATGTTGCCCCACGTCCATCCACCGCCATGATAGAAAATGATCAGCGGGCTGAGCCCCGACAACGCCTTGCTCCCTCGTTTCTCAAAGAAATAGCCCGTGATCACTCCCTCTGTGACTGGGATGATGAATGTTTTCGAGTCTATGTTCTTTGCCGGTTTCCGCAGCAGCCTGCGGGTCACCCAATTGTTTGGGATGGATATATTGTTTATCTCGTCGATGCGTTCTTCCGTCAATCCGGTGATATCTCTTGTCGTGATCCGTTTCGACAGCTTGATGATACGCTTCAACTTACGTGAAATATCATATGTCGCCATTATATGTGTATCCTATAATGGTTTGTTATCGCTGACAAGTATGCCGCAGACGTTCCTACGGGTTATTTGCCATAAAAAGATGTTATCTCAAGCCGAGTCCTTTACAAATCGCAACCGGTAGTAGATGTTTTGCCGGTGAAAAGCCGGGGCTCAGGAGTCCTTCGGGCCACGGGCGAGTATACCGTTGAACTTCAGACGGAAGAGGATCGTGGTGGTCGTCGCGGCCGTGATATCCGCGATCGGTTCCGCGAGGAACACGCCGGTCAGCCCGAGCGAAGTCCTGGAGAGAATCAGCACCAACGGTATCAACAGGACTATTTTCCTCAGCAACGCGAGGAACAGGGATATCTTCGCCTGCCCGAGCGCGATAAAGCTTTGCTGGCATGCGAGCTGCGCTCCCATGAGACATACTCCGGCGAGGAATATCCGCATAGCCTGTTCCGTGAACACGGTCAGTTCAGGGTCAGAGCTGAATATGGCGATGAACACCCGTGGAAAGAGTTCGACAAGAACGCAGAGTACGGTCGAGTAGATGAGGCAGCAGGTGAGCAGTAGGGAGAACGTCTTCTTGACCCGTTGTGTCTGTCCCGCTCCGAAATTGAAGGAGATGATCGGCTGTCCCCCTTGGGTCACCCCCTGTAACGGCATGATGGCGAACATCATGACGCAGCTGAGGATTGTCATGGCTCCGACGGCTATGTCCCCTCCGGTTCGTTGGAGCGTGGAGTTGAGTATGATGTTGACCAGGCTTTCCGTGGACTGCATGACGAAGGGCGCGACTCCGAGGCCGAATACCGGCATCATGACTTTGAACGACGGGCGCATCAGTTTGACCCTGATCCGTAGTCTCGTCCTGTCGCCGCACAGGAATGCGACGACCCATACCGAGGAGACCGCTTGGGAGACGATGGTCGCCAGCGCCGCGCCCTTGACACCCATTCCGAATACGAAGATGAACAGCGGGTCGAACGCAATATTCAATCCCGCGCCGATCAGCACGGTCATCATGCTGGTCTTTGCGAAACCTTGGGCGGTAATGAACGGATTGAGCCCCAGACAGAGCTGGACGAAGATTGTTCCCCACAGGTAGATCGTCAGATAGTCCGTCGCATAGCCGAGTGTGTTCTGGCTGGCGCCGAAGGCTAGGAGCAATGGTTTCTGCAAGGCGAGGAAGAACACGGTCAGTATCGCCGAGATGATGATCAGGGAGCTTGCGCTTTTGGAGAGCAATTCCTCCGCCTTGTCGTTCTTTCCCTCCCCCATCCTGATGGAAGCCAGCGGAGCGCCCCCCATGCCTACCAGTGAACTGAACGCTGAAATCAGCATGATGATCGGGAACGTGACTCCGACTCCGGTCAGCGCGAGCGCACCGGAGCTGGGGATATGGCCGATATACATTCGGTCCACGATATTGTACAAGGCGTTGATGAGCTGTGCGCAAATCGCAGGTAGCGCAAGACGGAGCAACAGCCTCCCGACGGGAGCTGTCCCCATGTCATTCTGTTTCTGGATCATATCCAACAAACTAATTTTTACCGCATGTCTCGTCAAGGGGGCTGGTGATACGACGGCATACATGGCGATGGCGCGGGGATTCTTTTGTTCCTGTTGCGGTGACGCGCGGACCGTGTCCGGTTCTGGAATGGCCTGTATTCGTTTTCCGAATGGATGTTTGGCGTCATGGCAACATATCATCCGCTGCTCCATTTATTTCGGTTCACGTGTCTGACGGGGGCTATTGACAAATGTGCAACCTATTGCCTATTATACGCAATGGGTTGCGCATATCATGCGTCTCATCAATGCAAGCTGATCGGGGGAGAGGAGCGACGATGACTGCGATAGATTCCATGTCTTCCAGGGAATTCGTGTTCGGGAACATCCTGTTGTTGTCGAACAAGCTGCAAATCGTCGGCGACGGGATCCTGGAGGGGATGACACTCAAGCAGTGGTTCCTTCTTGTCATGATGAACATCCTGAAAAAGGAGAACGGCAAGGAACTGCAGACGGTGACTGAAGTAGCGGAGTATACCGGGACTTCCCGTCAGAATGTCCGGAAGATGCTCGATGTCCTGGCACGGAAGGGCTTTGTCGTCATGACCCCCTCGTCTACCGACCGTCGGGCGTTGGATGTCGGCCTGACAGATCGTTGCCATGAGTTTTTCGCCAGGAATGAACGGACAGGGGACAGGTTCCTCGATGAGTTGTATGGAACGGTCGATTCCGAGGAGCTGGATATCGTCGCCGGGGTGTTCCTGAAGCTGTTTGCGCGGCTCGATGAAATGTCGGCCAAGGAGAAGGAGATGAAGGCATGAAGAATATCGTTGTAGTATATCATTCAAAATACGGTTCCACCCAGCGGTACGCTCAATGGTTGGCGCAAATGCTCGACGCTAATTTGCTTGAAAGCAAGAAATGCCGAATTGACGATCTGGCCCCATATGAGGTGATCGTGTATGCCGGGAACATCTATGCGTCCGCCCTCGCCGGAAGCTCGGTCCTCAAGAAGAACTTCGGGCGTCTCGCTGGGAAAAGGATAGTATTTCTCGCTGTAGGTGCGTCGCCGGAGGATCCGAAAGCCATTGGCGCGTTGATGGAGCATAACTTCAAGGGGACGGAACTGGTCGGCGCGCCGGTTTTCTATGTGCGCGGTGCGTTCGATATGTCGAAGATGACCTTTTTGGACCGGACGCTTTGCGGCATGCTCAAGAAATCGGTAGCGAAGAAAGATTCCGCCGCGCTGGAGTCCTGGGAGAAAGGATTGCTGGAATGCATGGACGCTTCTTCCGACTGGACGGCTCAGGAGAATCTGGTTCCTCTGGTTGAGTATATACGTTCCATCACCTAGGAAAATAAAAAGTTTTCCTACCGCCGGTCAGAATTCTTCGCCTATCGCGAGGAGCGTCTGTTGCTCAAGGAAACCGAGGTCGTTTATACTTTTCGCATGAGCAATACAGTGACGGTCATCCCTGGCGCGAAGTATGGATATGGGTTCATCCCCAAGGAGTTCCTCCCCAAAGGAAAGGACGAATATTATCTTAGGAATCTGCAGTCCCGGTCGGTGGAGCGGCATTGGCGGCATCTGCGCGCCGGAGAGATCGAACTGCTGGTGAAGAATTCCAACACCTGCGACGACTGGGACGATATCCTTGTCATGGATCCGTTCGACCCTGCCAGGATCGCCCGCAATAGCTTCCATGGCTTGGTACGTATCGGCGCAGTCCAGGACAGCCTGCTCAAATACCATGATTTTACCGTTCCGGAAGGAATCACCGGGTGCCGGATCATTTCTTCGGATATCGGAGACCATTGCGCCATCCACGACTGCGCGTATATCAGCCACTATATCATCGGCGACAGGGTCATACTCCACAGGATCGATGAGATGCAGACCACCGATCACGCCAAGTTCGGGAACGGGATAGTGAAGGAGGGTGAGGATCCCTCCGTTCAGGTCACCATCCATGTAATGAACGAAGCCGGAGGCCGCGCCGTGGCTCCGTTCGACGGCATGATCTGCGCCGACGCCTGGCTTTGGGCCGCCTATCGGGATGATTCGTTGCTCATGGAACGTCTGATGTGGCTGACGAACCAGAGCTGCGACCTTCGGAGAGGCTGGTACGGTATGGTAGGAAACGGCTCGGTGCTGAAAAGCTGCGGAATCATCAAGGATGTGCTGTTCGGCCCCGCTTCCTACGTCAAGGGCGCACATAAGCTGAAAAACCTCACCATCCGGTCAACGGAGCAGTTCCCGACCCAGTTGGGCGAGGGGATAGAACTCGTCAATGGAATCATTGGCGCGGGATGTCACATTTTCTATGGTTGCAAGGCTATCCGGTTCATCATGGGGGACAACACCAACCTCAAGTATGGGGCGCGGCTGATCAACTCGATCCTCGGCGACAATTCCACCGTCTCCTGTTGCGAGGTTTTGAACAACCTCGTCTTTCCCGGTCATGAGCAGCACCACAACAACTCGTTTTTGATCGCCACATTGGTGATGGGGCAGTCCAACATGGCCGCCGGAGCCACCGTCGGTTCAAACCACAACAGCCGCGGCAACGATGGGGAGATCGTCGCCGGACGCGGTTTCTGGCCTGCGCTGTCCAGTACGCTGAAGCATGACAGCAAGTTCGCCAGCTTCACATTGTTGGTGAAGGGAAACTATCCCGCCGAACTGAACATCCCGTTGCCGTTCTGTCTGTTGGCGGACAATGTCTGCGCTCATCGCCGTGAGTTGATGCCCGCTTATTGGTGGATGTACAACATGTATGCGTTGGAACGCAACAGCTGGAAATACAAAGCCCGCGACCGCCGCAAGCAGATCGTCCAGCATGTCGAGACCGATTATCTCGCCCCCGATACCGCGCAGGAGTTGCTGGACGGACTGGAATTGTTGCAGCGCTGGACGGCCGCCGCATGGTACAAGGCCAATGGTGAAGCCTACGACGCCAGCGATGTCGCGGGGCTTTCCGCCAAGGGGTTTGAGCTGCTTGCACAGCATCCCGAAAACGTCGGGACGTTGGAGGTGTTCGGTGAGAATCTGGAACATACCGTCTATCCGGTCAAGATACTGAAGGTCGCTGAAGGCTGGCGGGCGTACCGGGACATGCTGGTCTACTATGGTGTGAAAAGCGTCGGGACATGGTGCGCCGATTCAGGAATTTCCCTCCAGCGGTTCCAGCGGGAATGCGCTTCGCGGGAGTTCTCCGGAAACTGGCTGAATCTCGGTGGCCAGCTTGTCCCCGAGGCGAAGGTCCTGCAGTTGCGGCGGCAGATTTGCGCCAAGGAGCTGTATTCATGGAAGGATGTCCACGAGGTCTATGACCGGTGGTGGGCGGAATATCCCCAGGACAAAGCTTGCGACGGCTTGCGGGTGCTTCGGACCTTGCTTGGTATTGAGATTTTGAATCAGGAGACTTGGAGGGAGCTGAAGGCGCAAGTCGCCCGCACCCGGACATATATCGAAGAGCAGGTGTTCAAAACGAAACAGAAGGACTACGACAATGCGTTCAGGGAAATAACCTACAGAAGTCTCGCCGAACGCAACGCCGTGCTTGGTCGGGTAGAAGACAATCCGTTCATCGACGAGGAGGAGCGCCAGACCAAGGAGCTGTTGTCCAAGCTGGATGCCGTGACGTTCTAGTGTTCGTTCTGGCTCCTTCCCCCTCTATCTGAAACCGGCGCGTTATGGGAGCGTATATTCGACGCAGCTGCAATTCTCAGTGTTGTAGCTGGAGAATTCATCGTTCGTCATGTCGATGAAATAGGTGCGTATCACCCTGGCGACGCCCCCATGGCATACCAGCAGGATGTTTTCATTGGCATGGGTTTTCCGTAGGTCGTCCAGCAGTCCGTAGGTTCTGTGGGCCACCTGCATCATGGATTCCCCCTTCGGATACCGGTAGGCGAACTGACGTTTGTTGGACAGAAACCCTTCATCCAGGCGATCGACTCCCTCATATATGCCGTAGTCCTGTTCAATCAGCCTGTCATCCACGATATATGGGATTCCGTTCTTCTCTGCCACCGTCCTCGCGGTTTGGAGCGCCCGTTCCATGGGGGAAGCGACGATCAGATCGATATGCAGCCGTGACACCGCCGCTGAAAGCTTTTTCGCCTGTTCGATTCCTTCCTGTGTCAGCGGAAGGTCCGTCCGTCCACAGACTTTGTTCAAGGCGTTCCATTCCGTCTGTCCGTGACGGGCCACGTATATCTTCATGCTCCGCTCCTTGTCGCTGGTGAATATTCCTTTGAGGATTTCCTTTCGAGCCGGAATCCTTCTTGAATCAAGGTCTTGCCAGTATAGCGGAAAAGGCGGTTTTCATATATGGATGATGATGACAGCACGGTCATTTTAGTACAAAAACAACCACCGTTCTCCCCGTAGCCTGGACTGCGGCTAGGTTTCAACGGCGGTCATGATCTATCGATTTTCAACGATATTCTTTATTTCTGTTCCAGACGGCGGTCATAGAGAATCCGCATACGTTCCTGTACAGGGACGGTGCTCTTTTCTCCCGCTTCCTCCAGCTTCTCGCCAAATGGCATCTGGGCAAAAAGCTTCCATGTCGCAGGAATCTCATAAACCTCCGAAACCTTCTGATCGATCAACGGATTGTAATGCTGGAGGTTCGCGCCCAGCCCCATGTCTTCCAGCATCGTCCAAATGGCGAACTGAAGCATACCGTTGGCTTGCTCCGCCCACGAACCGAAGTTCTGGGAATATGTGAGGAACTTTTTGGCGAAGCCGTTCGTTATGGTCGTGTCGTCGTAGAACAGTACCGTTCCGAACGCCTGCTGGAAGTCCTTGATTTTCGCTTCTGTCCGTCCGAACTTTTCCGGAGCCACGCACCGGCGGAGCGTGTCCATCACCATCTCCCACAACATGTCGTGCTGGTCACCGAACAATACGACGATCCTGGCGCTCTGGCTGTTGTAGGCCGAGGGCATATATGTGAATATCTCTTCAATGCCTCTGACGATTTCTTCTTGCTCGATGTCCGGATGCTTGCCAAGGGCGTATATCGATCGGCGATGCTGGATTGCGTGTAAAAATTCGCTCATGTTCTTCTCCTTCCTGCTCGGGTAAAACGTCGTGTCCGGCGTCTTCCTTGCGGGGCCGTACCGGTGTACTGTCCCCGTTCGTCATCCTTGGCCGCGTCGTTTTCCCCTTCGCAGGCCTTCTTGGTTCGGCCGGACGTCGTGTCCGGCGTCTTCCTTGCGGGGCCGTACCGGTGTACTGTCCCCGTTCGTCATCCTTGACCGCGCCGTTTTCCCCTTCGCAGGTCTTCTTGGTTCGGCCGGACGTCGTGTCCGGCGTCTTCCTTGCGGGGCCGTACCGGTGTACTGTCCCCGTTCGTCATCCTTGGCCGCGCCGTTTTCCCCTTCGCAGGTCTTCTTGGTTCGGCCGGACGTCGTGTCCGGCGTCTTCCTTGCGGGGCCGTACCTACGGACCGGAGTACAGGGGGACATGAGGGTTTCAACTGATGCGGTCTTCCTCATGTGTCTTTCGCTTCCATCGTACAAAGATCAGCCGTGGCGGCATGCTTCATCTATCATCCCATAATATGCTCAAAAAAATTCTGAACGACCACTGGCGATAATCGTCCGCATGTGAATATCTACTTGGATACGGCCGCCTTCTCAGCAAATTCGTAAGTGACAGGAACTGGCCGACCGGCGGTAAATACACCTTTAAGGTCGATACCGTGTGGGGGAGGGGAATGATACGCTAACTATGACCCCTGTTTTTGGTCAAGGAGAATGCAATGAAAAAGAAAAATCTATTCTGCATACCGTTGCTGTTGGTTCTGATAATGATATTAGCGGCCTGCAATGGAAACCCCAATAGCGGCGGCGACCCGATGACCATTGGCATGTACGGTGAAATCGCCGATTTTATGGCGGCCCATCCGACTGAATATACTACTTGGGAAAAAGCTGCGGCGGCCTATATTGAATCCCGGTTGCCGGCGGAATTTGAACTGGTCATGAGGATCACTACAAACAACTATGGCAATACAGAAACGCTCTTATCCCGTGAGATACGTGAACATAGATACGTCAAGACCTCCGCGGGGATATGGTTGGAACAGACCGCCATCGACGGATCTACCACCACGACTTACGGGGGCATAATGATCAAGAACGGTACGGGTGGTGCAGATGATACTCTCTATCTATATGCCTCAGGAAGCTATGGGATAGTGGATTCGTTGGGACTTTCCGCCGCGTTAGCACAAAAGACACAACTGAGAGACGCCTTGTTCAGTACCATGACTTGGTATGGATCATTCGGTGCCATGTTCGATGCTATAGAACAGGCCATGGGACAAGTCAGCCAACTGGGTTTTGATTTCAATACGCTTCTTGCGGCGTCTGGAATCACCTTTGAAATCGACCGCAACGCCACGCAGACTATCAATGGAACAAGCTATTCCTGTGAAAGGCTCAAGATTACGACAGACGATACCGTTGATGATCCAGCCGCTCCGTCGCCGACATACCATGTATTGGAGTGTTATGTGGACAAAACCAATGGTATCTGTCTGAGAGTGAGCGATATCGATTGGACTCAAAAGGTCGGAGGAACGAAAACTGAGGAAAACATCATAGAGACGAGGATCTTCAAGACGAGCGGAGTGACACCGATAGTGTTCCCGACTCCTTAAACGGGATATCTGATAGAGATGAGATGCGGGGGGGGTATCCGGATATGAAAGCTTGGTACGGTGGGTACGGGCCGCAACGGAAGATATCCCTCCAATGAGGAGAAAGCCCATGAAAAAACTGTTGACCATATCGCTGATATTGTTGTTGTCCATGACTTGCCTGTTCGCCAAGACTGAAACGGTGAACATGTTCGGTATGAAAATCACGACCTCAGACGATGGAGTCTGGCCGACCGCCGAGATCGCGCGGATTGGCTATGGAAAGCTTCCTCAGCCGCGGGGTGGTTCTGTAACGGATTTTGTCATGTATGAGGTAGAGGGAGGAAGCTGGGGGGCCCTTGGCTACAATTTCTCTTCAAACGTCATGTCCGCTACGAAAGATTATGCGCGCCAAATCTATAACAACGGATATTGTTATCGTTCAGATTCGGAAAGCGACGGGTACAAGAAGGTAGACATGCAGTACCTGGTCATGGAAATGGAGGGGGCATACCTGTTCTCCGCCATGGATTCCTCTGGTAAACCGGTGGTCGTGTCAACGTCAATGGAAGACAACGACAGCCATACTATGACGATCGTCATCGGTACCGTTTTGTTCTAGAATTCCCTGCAAGTACGCAGGATAAGACAATTTTCTCCAAAGGTTTGGTAGACATGCCCCGGAAACTTTCCCTTTCGGGGCATGCTCTTTATCTGTTCTGTAGTACGGGCTTCGCAGATACATCAGACGTCATCCTCGAATATCTGCGCCGGCGGTACGTCAAGCTCCGCGGGATTGGCGAGATATTTCCTGAACAACCTCAGTGCCGAGGCGAAATAGAAGCCATCGCAGATGCGTTCATCGGTGACGAATGTATAATCGACATATTTTTTCTTCACCACATTGCCGCTTTCCGTAACGTGGTTCGCCGTCCTTTTGGCTCCGAACGCAAGGAACACGGGGACATTGCCGAAATTGTAGAGGTGATGATGAATCGGCGGGATGCCCAGCGAAGCCATTGAGGTAATGAACAGTGAGCCGTGGAACGGACTTACGTTGATGAGCCCCAAGGGGAGTAGGTTGAAATAATCCAGCGTCTTGAGAAACCAGATGGCGAATTTCTTTAACAGACCGGGAATAAAGTTGAGGATTTTCGCGGTTCCGTCGAAATCGGTCTCTTTGGTGTCGAAGGTTGCATGCAAGATGCCGTTGAACCTGTTATAGACGTCGGTCACGGTGTCGCCGGGCTGGAATGTTACCTTGATGGCCGTACCGCTTTCATTGATATCCATTTTCCGTTTGACGATCATGTTCACGACGATACCGCCGTTTCTCGCATATATCCTTTGCCCCGACAGGAACCGGTTGATTCGGGGGCGTTGTGAGACGAGCCGGACATAGGCGGCGAGCAGGATATGCATGATTCCGAATCCGTCCAATCCCTCTTCCCGTTTCTTGTGGACGAAACGGTCGGCGGCGGAACATTCGAAAGAATCGCTTATCAAGTTCTGTGCGTCATTTCTCGTAACCATGATGTATGGAATCATCGATTCGATCGGGGCCAACGACCGTACCCGCCACCCGTCTTTCCTATCTCCCAGGCGCCTGCGCCTGACATATGCTTTCGCCATGATGTTACCTCAGGTTTCTTCTCTTGCTGATTATCATACAGCAAAACAAAAGGATGTCAGGGATTTTTTTGCATTTTCTTTATGTTGCTGCCCTTGAATCCGTGGATACTGATTCAGGGTATCGGTCGGTCTTCCGGACGGTCGCCAAAAGCATCGTCGTCCGGCGCGATTCATCTTCCATCCTCAGAACAGTATTGCAGCATGGCAATGTCGGGCTGCGATTCCACAATGCGCGTCAGACGGACGCGATCGATCCGCCGCTGAACCTGTCATATCATGGGCTCAGACTCCACAATGTGCGTCAGACGGACGAACCGCGCCAGGATGCGTATCTATCGCGCATGACACGAGAAGGAAAAGAGAACCTTTGCGGGCGGGGCCGCGGACTTTTGAAACGGCCCCGCTTTGAATCGACGACTGGGAATTCTAGCACTCCAAGGTCTTGGCATTCTCGAATTCCGACTCGATTTCCGTACTCGGCGGAGCGGTGAGCAACGAGACCGCTATGATCGCTATCACGGAGACAAGGAAGGCCGGCAATAGTTCATAGATGCCGAAAATACCGCCCAGCGGCTTGATTAGCAGTTTCCAGATGAACACCATCGCCCCTCCGGCCACCATTCCGGCGATAGCTCCGGCGCGGTTCGTCCGTTTCCAGAACAGACTGAACAGCATGATCGGTCCGAACGTAGCTCCGAAGCCTGCCCAGGCGAAGCTGACTATGGTGAAGATGACGCTCTGCTCATCCATGGCGATCAACGCGCCGATTAAGGCGATGACTACAAGGATGATACGGCTGACCCGCATTACCTGCCGGTCCGTCGCCTGCTTGCGGAAGATTCCCTGATAGAGGTTCTTTGCGAACGCGGAAGCGGCGATCAACAGATACGAATCGGAGGAACTAATCGTCGCGGCGAGAATGCCCGCCATGACCAGGCCGGCGAACAGCGGATGCATCAATGTGGTCGCAAGGATGGAAAAGATATTTTCCGAAGCGGAGTAGGTCTGCAACGTGGTGGGATACAGGGCCCGTCCGATGAGTCCGATAGTCACCGCCGCAAGCAAGGATATGACGACCCAGACCGTTCCGACCCGGCGGCTTTTTGTCAGCTCTTCGCATTTGCGGATGGCCATGAACCGGAGCAGGACCTGTGGGACGCCGAAATACCCCAATCCCCAGGAAAGGGTGGACAGGATGGTGATGAACCCGTAGGTTCCCGCTGCGCCGAACACAGGGGCGCCGTTTACTACTTGTTGGATGCCCGCCGCATCGGTCTGGGGAGTGGCGATCTGGAAGAATTCAAGGAAGCCCGGAATGCTCCGAAGGTTCTCCAGGACTTGACCGAGACCTCCCGCGGCCAAGGTGCCGAGTACAAGGACCAGAACCAGGGATATGACCATGACTACCGCCTGCATGAAATCGCTGGCGCTTTCAGCGAGAAAGCCGCCGAGGAAGGTGTAGGCTACGACGAACGCCGCGCCGGCGAACATCATCACCTGGTAATTGACTCCGAACAGGCTGGAGAAAAGTTTTCCGCAGGTGACGAAACAACTCGACGCATAGACGCAGAAGAAGACGAGGATGAACACCGAAGATATCCCCATCAGTACCTTTTTACTTTCATGGAACCGGTTGCTGAAGAAATCAGGGATGGTGATCGCGTTGCCTGCGATCTGGGAATATCTGCGGAGCCGTTTCGCTACGAACAGCCAATTGATATAGGTTCCGACTGCCAGGCCGATCGCCGTCCAGACAGCGTCGGCGAGGCCGCACCAATAGGCGACGCCGGGAAGTCCCATCAACAGCCATCCGCTCATGTCGGAAGCCTCGGCGCTGAACGCAGCTACCCAGGGGCCCAAGGAACGTCCTCCAAGATAGTAGTTCTCCGAATTCAGATTCGCCCGTTTCGCGAAATAGATTCCGATACCGATGACCACTGAAATATACAGTACCATCGCTACCAGTACTTGGACTGATGACGTTTGCATGAGCATCCCCCTCTCCACCGTGGATTGTTTCTATCCATTAGTACAAAAACAGACGGGAATTGCAAGAGAATACGGTATATTTTCTGCATATTTATGCAAATAATTTTTTGAAGCGTCGGCAGACCCCCGGGGTATTCTATTTTTATCCAACCCAATAGGGCTTTTTACCAACTGCCGTACCTACTGTCGGGCTTGCGTTTTGAAACAGAACAGGGTGTATATATCTACCGGTTCGATGAGCTGTCGATTCCCCATTCCCTCCGTATCGGTGGCGAGCGGATTCCTTGTACGACATTGGAGGAATGGAAATATCTATACGAATTGTCTACCGGACGGGAGTCCGAATTAGCGTTGATCGACGCCTTGTTCAATGAAACCGGAATGATTTTCAAAGAACTATATATGCGCATGCGGGTCGCGGGATGGACAAGCTGACGGAAATCTTTTTCCCCCCTCCCATCTCTCTTCCCGCTATTGCTGGATAAAGACAATGAACCGTGCCTTGTTGATGGAAGTCGCTTGAGTCATCGATATGCCTTTCCCTTGTACATGGGCAGCAGATTTGAAAAAGCTTCAGGCCGTTCGTGGGAAATAGGGCGCTAATATGGCAGGCTCAGGATACATGGTAGTGTCATCAGGCAAAGAACCATGCTGATCAGCCTCAAGAAACAGACGACATAGGAGAATTTTTCATTCTCGCTGGAAAACAGTTTCACACCTATGGTGAAGGTTCTCACAATCGTGCTAAAAAACGAAAACGCTACCGTCAGCTCGGTAGCGTTTTTGCATATCCGTTTTTTGAAACGGAATAAAACGTTGGAGGTGAGGGGATTCGAACCCCTGGCCTATAGATTGCGAACCTATCGCTCTAGCCAACTGAGCTACACCCCCGATTCGCATTTCATCTTACGACTGGGAAGGATTGTATCAAATCTGTCGATTCGTATCAAGTTGTATCCTCGAATTTGATGACGCATTTGATAATGATATCCCTGTGGCCCGCATCATGGTATCATGAATTCGCTGGTTTCCCTATATGGAGGAAGAATATATGAACGATGAATCATTCTTTGACGGCGGATTGCTTCAGCTAATCGGGTGGAATCTCCTTGGGGTGATCGTGACGGTACTGACGCTGGGAATCTGCTATCCTTGGGCGTTCTGCATGAAATACAACTGGGAGGTAAAGCATACGGTAATCAACGGACACCGGCTCCAATTCAACGGAACCGCCGCGGGCTTGTTCGTCCTCTGGGTCAAATGGCTGCTGCTTTCCGTCATTACGCTGGGAATATATCTTTTCTGGGTGAATATTTCCTTGAAGAAGTGGAAGACCAGGCATACCTATTATTGATGATGAAGGAACGCATCCTATCCCCTTTCGTCTGATGAAAGCTTCAGCGTATCTTTCTCGCAACCGATCGACCCCAGAGTGAGCCAGGAATGAGCCCGGAGTGAGCCTAGAGTGAGCCTAGAGTGAGCCTAGAGTGAGCTTGGAGTGAGCCTAGATTGACCCTAGAGTGAGCCTTAAATCATCCTTTTTGTTTTACCGCCGCGGCGATGAATTCCCGGAAGACCGGGTGTGCCCTGTTCGGCCGGCTTTTGAATTCCGGATGATACTGCACGCCGAGGTAGAAGGGGTGGCCCTTCAGCTCGACCGCTTCGACCAGCGTGCCGTCGGGGGAGGTTCCGGCGATCACCAGACCTGCGTCGCTCATCTGCTGGCGATAGGTGTTGTTGAACTCATACCTGTGCCTGTGCCGCTCCTGAATCATCTTGGCTTCCGGACCATAGGCCTGTTCCATGAATGTTCCGGGGGTGATGACGCAGGGGTAGGCGCCAAGGCGCATCGTGCCGCCTTTGGGGATGCTTCCCAACTGGTCGGGCATCAGGTCAATCACCGGATATTTGCCGCTTGGCGCGAACTCGCTGGAATTGGCCCCTGCAAGGCCGAGTACATGGCGGGCGAACTCGATCACCGCGATCTGCATTCCGAGACAGATGCCGAGGTAAGGGACCTTATGCTCGCGGGCGTACCTGGCCGCTTCGATTTTGCCCTCGATGCCGCGGTCGCCGAACCCGCCGGGGACAAGGATGCCGTCGCAGCCGGACAAGAGGCCGTCGGCAGTCTGCGGGGTGACCGACTCGGAATCTATCCATTCAATGGAGACGCGGGCGCCGTTCTCCCATCCCGCATGCTTCAACGCCTCCATGACAGAGAGGTAGGCGTCGTGCAGCTGGATATATTTGCCGACAAGGGCGATTTTGATTGGCGTCGTTGCGTCGTCTACCCGTTTGAGCATCCTGTTCCAATCCGTCATGTCGCACGGTCCGCAGGCAAGCTGTAGTTCGCGGCAGACGATCTCATCCAGCCCTTCGTTCGCCAGCATAATGGGAGCTTGATAGAGTACCGGGACCGTGCGGTTCTCTATGACGCAGTCCCGCTTTACGTTGCAGAACAGAGCGATCTTGTCCTTGACCGACGAATCGATTGGCTCGTCGCTTCTGGTGACGATGATATCGGGGAATATGCCCGACGCCTGCAACTCCTTGACCGAATGCTGGGTCGGCTTGGACTTGTGCTCGCCGGAACTGTGGATGTACGGGACCAAGGTGACATGGATGAACAGACAATTGTCCTTGCCGACCTCATGGCCTACCTGCCGGATGGCCTCGAGAAACGGCTGGCTCTCGATATCGCCGGTGGTGCCGCCGATCTCGGTGATCACTACATCGGCCCCGGTCTTACGGCCGACGGCATAGATGAAGCTCTTGATCTCATTCGTCACGTGGGGGATGATCTGGACGGTACTGCCCAAGTATTCTCCGTTGCGCTCCTTGGTCAGGACATTCCAGTAGACCTTGCCCGACGTCAGGTTGGAGTACTTGTTGAGGTCCTCGTCGATAAAACGCTCATAATGGCCAAGGTCGAGATCCGTTTCCGCGCCATCCTCCGTAACGAACACCTCTCCGTGCTGATACGGACTCATCGTCCCCGGATCGACGTTCATGTACGGATCGAGCTTCTGGGCCGCGATCCGAAGCCCCCGGTTCTTCAGCAACCGTCCCAGCGAAGCCGCTGTGATTCCTTTACCCAGGCCGGAAACAACACCTCCCGTTACGAACACATACTTGGTCATCGTCGCATACTCCTATTTTAGATGGTCGCCGTTCCCTATGGATCAACAACCTTTTTCATACGTCTTGATGATCCGTTCGGCTACATCCCTTCGGGATGACCGCAGATCCATCGCTTGCTTCTCGATATATCGGTGAGCCTGCTGCTCACCCATGTTCAGATATTGAATCAAGGCGCACTTGGCCCTGTCCACCAGCTTGATTTCTTCGATCTTCTGTTGCAGCTTGCTGTTCTCACTGCGCAGACCGGTGAGTCTGCGCCGCATGGCGTTCGCCAGCTTGAGGGTCTGAAGGAACAGCTGCCTGACGATCGGCTTGGGCACGACCAGTACGCCTGCATCCTCTACGACCGCGGATACCTCGTCCACGAACTCCATGCGGACCATCAGTATGACGGCGGACAGCGTCCGTTCCGTGACCATGCGCGCCAGATCCTCTCCTGATTCGTCGGGAAGCGGCGAATTGACCACCACAAGGTCCCACTCTCCGTCGAGAATCAGACGGCGGGCTTCGCTCCCGCTCGAAACCGCGGTGATGGCCGGACACCCCCCCGCTTCACGCAGGAGGGAAGAGATGGACTCTCGTCCTTTCTCCGTCCCTGAAACCACCAACACGTATTCCATCTTTTTCCCTTATGTTCCCGACGCCGTAGCCCGATAGGAGAACTTCGCGCCCGTTATATGGTGCGGAAGAACATCCGCTTCGCTTCGACAGCCGGATTGCCAGCGTCCTGGCAATGCTTCCATTCCGCGTCTTTCTCCCGCAGAAAACTATCGACAATCCGCCTGGGCAGTACAGAATCGATGAATTCGCTGTCACGGGCCAACGCTACGGCCTCGGTCAGCGAAAGCGGCAACCGCGCCGACGGTTCCTTCCCGCAGGTGTCCGCATATGCGTCGCCGGTGGACTCCGCCTGCAACCGCATATTGTCGGAAATGCCCTCCATCGCCGCGCGAATCAGGAGCGTGAAGGCGAGGTACGGATTGCAGCTCGGATCGGGCGACCGCAGCTCGATGCGCCGGTATTCGCCGCTGGCTTCGGGGATGCGGACAAGCAGCGAACGGTTTCCATGTCCCCAACCGACGGCCAGCGGAGCTTCGTAAGCGCCAAGCCGTTCGTAGGAATTGACCAGAGGGTTGAGGAATACCGTCATCTCCCGGATTCTTCTGAGGACGCCGGCGAGCATAGCCTTCTCCATCTGCTCCGAGTACGAACCCTCGCGGGTCAGGGAGAAGTTGATATGGAGACCGCTGCCGCTTTCATCGGGAAGGGGCTTCGGCAGGAAGGACGCGAACAGCCCGCTACGTGCGGCGATGGTCTTGACCGCCGACTTGAACGTGATCAGGTTGTCCGCCGCCTGCAACGCGGAGCTGTATTTGAAGTCGATCTCATTCTGGCCCGGCCCATGCTCGTGGTGGGAGCGCTCCGTATAGAAGCCCATCTCCTCCAGCGTCAGGCAAATCTCCCGCCGTACGTTCTCCCCCTTGTCCAACGGGGCGACATCGAAGTACCCGGCTCTGTCCATCGGCAGGTCGGTGGGGTCGCCCTCATCATCCAGCTTGAAAAGGTAGAATTCGCATTCCGGGCCGATACCGATCTGATAACCGGCCAACGTTGCGTCATGCTCCGCTTGGCGCAACAGATTGCGGGCGTCGCCCTCGAACGCTTCGCCATTGGGCCGGCGGATATCGCAGAAGAACCTGACCACCCGTCCTTGCGCCGGCCGCCACGGCAGGATCGCCAACGTGGAGGGATCTGGGAACAGCAGCAAGTCGGATTCTTCTACTTGGAGGAAGCCCTTGACCGCTGACGCGTCGAACGAAATGCCGGTATCGAAAGCCCTGGGCAGCTCGCTGGCGGAGATTGAGATATTCTTCATCTGCCCGAAGATATCGCAGAAGGCGAGACGGACGAATCGGACATCCTGTTCCCTGACGAACTGCATCACCTCTTCCTTTGCGTAGAACATGGACGAAACCCTCCCCGGTTTGAAATCTGTATATACCCTGTTGTCGCCGGATGAATCATACATAAGTATACATCTGTTTGTAAGGATTGCTGGTATTGGGTGTCAGCACAAAAAAATGTTGCTGCATCACGGCCTCCTTGTCTAGAGAGAAAACCATGCAAAAATCATCAATCGCTGAAGAAATTTCTTCAAGGTCCTCTTGTGCGGCGGTATGGGCCACCACCTGGTCCGGCAGATCCCTCGGCAACGTGTCGCATCTGAGGAACATCTTTCCCCCATGCATTCCCGTGCCGCAGAAATATCCCACCGGCGGTTTGCCGTTCTGGTGCAGTCCCAGGACGATGATCGTACCGCCCGCCTGGTATTCGCCGAGAAAGCTGCCCGCCCGTTCGCCGATGATCAGCAACGGCCGTTTTTCCTTGTAGGCCTTCATGTGGATTCCCGCCCGGTACCCCGCGCTGTCGCGGATGAAAATCCTTCCGCCTCGCATGGAATATCCTACGGCGTCTCCGCAGGAACCATGGATGATGATCGAGCCCTCGTTCATCGTGTCGCCCGTGGCGTCCTGGGCGTTGTTATGGACGATGATATCCGTTCCGTCGAGGTAGGCCCCGAGCGCGTTGCCGGGCGTTCCGTGTATGTCGATCACCTTGTCCGCCGAACCGCAGCCTATGAAGCGTTGCCCCTCCACCCGTTCCAGACCGATATGGTTGTCCGTGCTGATGCGGACGAGTTGGTTCAGGTCCTTGAAATGCATGCCCTGTGCGTCGATATGTTTCATTGGACACCTCCGAGTTTGCTTGCGCGGTCTTTCCTTGCGAACGCCATCAGCTGCGGGCTGGCGCAGATCAGGTCGAAATCGATGTCCTCTAGCGGGGTTCTATTGCGAATCAATGACGTATATATCCCCGCCCGGGACACCGTGTCTCCAATCAGGATGTACCCCTTCAGCAGTCCGTCCCGGATGAACAGCCGTTTGTATCCGTTCTTGGACTGGTACAGCCGCTCGTCTCCGACATAGCTTCCGGCGGTAATGATGTGCAGGCCGAAGAATCCGATAGCGTTCATGGGCACCGCCTTGTCGAACACCGTATCGCGTCCCGCCATGTTCGCTCCGGCGCATTCCCCTTGGAGGAAGGCGTTTGGCAACAGCGCCAGTATCCGCTCCTGTCCCAAGGAGATGTCATGGCACTCAGTGCAGTCCCCCGCGGCGTAGATGTCGGGTAGGGTGGTCGCGCAATGGTCGTTGACTTTGATTCCCTTTCCGACGGCGGCCCCCGCCTCCCGCAGCAACTCCGTGTTCGGACGGACGCCCACGGCAAGGACGACGACGTCGTACGGAACTACCGTCCCGCTTTTCAGCAACGCGGTGTCGTCGAGAAATTCCGCGACGCTGTCTCCAAGGTGGAAGGTCAGCCCCTTCTGTTCCAGCCATGCCTGTACCCGCGCCGATCCCGTTTCATCAAGGATGCTCGGAAGGATTCGCGGGGCGAGATCCACGACGGTGATGCCCTTGACCCGGTCAAGGATGCCCTCGGCGCATTTGAGCCCGATCAGGCCCGCGCCGACGATCAGCACACGCGATTGTTTCGTCAATGCCTGTCCCAGCGCCTTTGCGTCGTCCATCGTCATGAACGTGAACCGTTTCTTGATCCTGTCCATGCCCGCCATCGGCGGGACGAACGGCCTGGAACCTGTGGCCACGAGCAATTTGTCGTAGGGGATGACAGTCTCATCCTCCAGCATGACTTCCTTACGCGCCGCATCGACCTTGACCGCCTTCTTACCGAGCATGCTGACGACTTTGTTGTCGGCGAAGAATCCGTCGGCGCGATACCGCATCTTTTCTTCGGTGGTCCTGCCCATGAGCAGGTAGGAGATGAGCGGTCTGCAATAGGTCTGGTAGGCTTCTTCGCTTATCACGGTGATCGAGCCGTCCTTGTCCGTCTTGCGGATACCTTCGATGCAGCCGACCGACGCTATGGAGTTTCCGATGATGACGTACTTCATGCCTTTCCCCCTATCGTTCCTCGAAGACGATCGCCCTGTTGGGGCATCCCTGTACGCAGGCGGGCTTGCCCGCGCTGTTGTTGGCGCACAGCTCACATTTCTGCATGACGCCGGTATCGGATGGCATCAGGGCTCCGAACGGGCAGGCCATAATGCACGAGAAGCATCCGACGCATTTCTCCTGGTCGATGACCACTAGGCCGTCCCGGATGCTCAGCGCCCCCGCTATGCAGCTTTTCACGCACAGCGGTTCGGTACAGTGCCGGCAGTTGACGGCGAAGCTGATTCCGTTGTGTTCCTCCACCTTGATCCGGGGATGGATGACGGCGTCCTTGAGCGCTTTCGCCATGTCGTTCTGCCCGGAATTGGCGAATGCGCAGAAATATTCACAGAGGTGGCAGCCGAGGCACCATTGTTCGTTGACATATACTCTTTTCATTGCTCACTTCCTTCAATCGCATCGCTAGTTTTTTTTTAGGCTCAACTCAGGCTCAACTCAGGCTCAACTCAGGCTCAACTCAGGCTCAACTTAGGCTCAACTTAGGCTCAACTTAGGCTCAACTTAGGCTCAACTTAGGCTCAACTTAGGCTCAACTTAGGCTCAACTTAGGCTCAACTTAGGCTCAACTTGCCGCTTTGGGCTACCGTAGGGCTACCCCTTAGCGTCTTATTCGCCGGCATGCGGGATGCCGAGAATCTGTAGCTCTTTTTCCGTCAGCCCGATTCCCCTGAGCATCAGGCGGTTGCCCCGTAGCGCTTCGATTGAGTTGATGCCCATGCCCCCCATCATCTCCTTGATCTCATGATTCCAGGCGGTAACCAGGTTGACCAGTCGTTCAGAACCCACTTCCGGGTTGAGACGCTTGACCAGATCGGGGCGTTGGGTCGCGATGCCCCAGTTGCAACGGCCGAGGTGGCAGGTCCTGCACAGATGGCACCCCAGGGCGAGCAACGCGCTGGTCGCTATGTAGACGGCGTCGGCCCCCAGCGCTATCGCCTTGACGATATCGGCGCTGTTCCTGATGGATCCTCCTATGACGATGCTGACGTTGTTGCGGATACCCTCCTCCCTGAGCCTGCGGTCCACGCTCGCCAACGCCAGCTCGATGGGGATGCCTACGTTGTCCCTGGTCCGCGCCGGCGCCGCCCCTGTGCCGCCTCTGAAGCCGTCGATCGCTATGACGTCGGCTCCGCTTCGGGCCACACCGCTTGCGATCGCCGAGATATTGTGTACCGCCGCAATCTTGACGATGATCGGTTTCTCGTAGCTGGTCACCTCCTTCAAGGTGTAGACCAGTTGCCGCAGATCCTCGATGGAGTAGATATCGTGGTGCGGCGCCGGACTGATGGCGTCGGAGCCTTCGGGAATCATCCTGGTACGGGAGACGTCGCCTATGATCTTCGCTCCGGGCAGATGCCCTCCGATACCGGGTTTCGCCCCCTGGCCCATCTTGATCTCGATGGCGGCGCCGGTCTTCAGATACCCCGGATGTACGCCGAAACGGCCGGAAGCGACTTGGACGATGGTATTCGGACCGTACTGGTAGAAATCCTCATGCAACCCGCCCTCTCCGGTATTGTAGTAGATGCCGAGCTTCTGCGCCGCCAAGGCCAGACTCTTGTGGGCGTTGTAGCTGATTGAACCGTAGGACATGGCGGAGAACATGACCGGGACGTTGAGCTTCAACTGCGGAGTGGTCCGGGTGTCGATGCTTCCGTCGGGATTGCGACGGATTTTGGCGGTCTTCTGCCCAAGGAACGTCGTAGTCTCCATCGGTTCGCGCAATGGATCGATGGAGGGATTCGTCACCTGGGAGGCGTTGATCAGTATCTTGTCCCAGTAGACGGGATAGTTCTTCGGCGTCCCCATCGACGCAAGCAGGACCCCTCCCGTGTCCGCCTGCCGGTAAACGTCGGTGATCACCTCTTCCGTCCAGTTGGCGTTCGCCTTGAACGTATGATCGGTCTTGACGATCTTCAACGCCCGGGTAGGGCAGAGGGCTACGCAACGATGGCAGTTGACGCATTTGCTTTCGTCGCTGACCATCATCTTCAGCTCTTCATCGTAATGATGCACTTCATTGGCGCATTGCCGTTCGCAGACGCGGCAGGCTATGCAACGCTGTAGGTTTCTGTCGATTTCATAATCCGGATACAAATAGTTGATTCCCATAATTCGTTCTCACTCTTTCGCGACATGGATAGACGCGGTTACTTCGATTCCATTGCGACAGCCTTCTTCCCCTCTTCGGAAAGGGTGATGATGACCGGTTCCCCGCCCTTGGGAAACCAGATCCTGTCCGGTTGTGGCTCGATGACCCGTATCGCGCTCTCTTCACTGGCCAAATAGACCATGTCCCCTTTCTCCGCCGCCACAAGCGAACGGAGCTTGAGCCTGTCGTTGAGGGCCATCAGCCCGCCGTTGAAGCCGAGGAGGATTGAAAACGGGCCGGTGATTAGCATGCTCGAGAACGTGTTGCGAAGGTAGGTGTACTCTTTCTGCTTTTCCTCCGGCATAGCCGCTATAGTGGTCCAGAACGGCGCGGCGATCACATGGGCGACCTCCTCCAACGAGAGCCCCTGCCTACGGTGGAGATAGTCGATCATGTAGGTGATTACCTCCGTATCGGTCTGAAGCGTACAGCGGTAGCCGAACATCTTGATAAACCGCCGGTTGGCGTCATAGGAGGATATCTCGCCGTTGTGGACGACGGTATAGTCGAGCAAGGCGAACGGGTGCGCGCCGCCCCACCAGCCCGGGGTGTTGGTCGGATACCTGCCATGGACGGTCCAGCAGTAGCCCTCGTATTCATCCAGCCGGTAGAATTCACCGACGTCTTCGGGATAGCCGACAGCCTTGAACACCCCCATGTTCTTGCCGGAGGAAAACACATAGGCGCCTTCGATGGCAGTATTGACACGGATGACGCAGCGGACGACATATTCATCCGCGTCGAGCTGGCTTGCGGCCAGCCTGGTCGGAAGCGGCGCTACGAAATACCGCCAGATCAGCGGTTCATCGGTGATACGGGGGTGCTTGCGTACCGGAATCTTGGAGAGGTTGATTACATCGAAATGTTCATCGAGGAACTTTTCACAGGCTTCCTTGGCCTGCTTGTCGTAGTAGAACACATGGAACGCATAATAGTCCTTGTATTCGGGGTAGATGCCGTATCCAGCGTATCCTCCGCCGAGACCGTTGGACCGGTCGTGCATGACGGCTATGGACTTGATCGCCTCCTCCCCTCCGAAACGCCTGCCGTTTCTGGAAAAGACGCCGCTTATGGCGCATCCCGATGGAATCCTGACATCCCCTTCCTGAGGATAGTCCTGCTGGAGCTCGGTCATACGGTTTCCTCCCCCGCGGGCGGCGGCATGGCGCAACTGAGGCGTCACCGCCGTCTCCGCGTATAAAAAAAGGCGTCCACCGGAAAACCCGCGCTATGCTGCGTAGAATTTTCTGGAGGACGCCTTTGTCCGAAAAGTATACTGTCCGCGGTTCCTGGAACTATCCATCGACCGCATAAACGCTATTTCATCTTTCCGAATTCCTGGGTGAATTCGAAAACACCTGAACGACATTGTTCGTTTGAAGGGCATGATAGCGATATTCGTTTTTTTTGTCATCGCCTTGACGAAAAAAAATGAAAAAACTTTACAAGGGATTCTCCGTTGCGGTGGTAAACAGTCCAGGTCGAAAGCGTTTCTGCGACATATATAAAATGTAACTTTTTGCGTGTTCTGGAGTATTGTATCTGTAATGGAGAAACGACTTGTGCTTTCATTGACATCAAGGTTCCGGGGTGTTTTGCATGGGGGATGTTCAACTACTCAGCCTATTGGTTTTCTCATATAAATTTGATATAAGTGACGGCGTGCGATTGAAAAGTAAGAGGAAACCAGTATAATGTCTTCTGTGAAAAAGCATAGGCTTGGGAATACATTTTTTAGATACTTCGCGTTATGTCTAGGTATCGTTTTATTCCTTTCTCAGTCTCTTTTCTCTGCGAAAGTGGAGCCCGTGCATTATATCAATTCAATCAGTACGTATTGGGAACTCGGCGGCGGGATTTTCCCGACCGGAACCAGCTTTGAATTTCGGTTTCCATATAAAGGCGACGATACGGAGCTTAATATGCGGATCGTCCCATCCTTCGGGCTGTCCGACGCCGGGTACGGCGGATTCAATTTCTATACGGGGGCTCCGTGGTGGAATAACGACGGAAGCCCCGGATTCTTCGACGGCTCCTATACCTTCGTCTGGTCTGATATCCAGCTGCAGATCGAGGGGTATTATCTGCGGAACCCCTTCGGGGAACGATTGTTCTATTCATGGGCGGGGCTTGATATCCGATATGAATACGCTATGGAGTATTACCCGTTCCAAAGAACCTCCACCGGGTCGTCTTTCGTTAATCCTGACGGGTCGTATAAGGAACCGTTCGGTCCCGGCTCGGTGTTCCCTGGCTGGCCATGGCTACAGGACGACCGCCAGGTATTGTCCAACTATCTGTACGCGGGTACCGCGGTGTATCTTCGCAAAACCACGGGGTTTGAAATCTACGATGGTCTGGAATTTTCCGTATCGGGGAAATATGGTCCAGGTTTTCTCGCCAATACGATCGTTCCTGCCGTCGGCACGACCGACTTCTGGTCCGTCGACGTTTCCGCTACCGGTTACATGACTCTGTTTTCCAAGAAACAAGAGAACGATATGAACTGGATAAACCTGATGCTGAAGGATACCGTCAGCTACAACCATACCGGCGGGAACAAGGTTCCGCGACATGTGCTGCCTGAAAACCGCTTTTCCAACCGACTGTCCAATAGCTTGACCTTGATCATGTACGGGCCTCAGTTCATTACGGGGGACTGCTATCCCTACATCAGCTTTTCAATCAACAACGGCTACCGGTTCGGTCCGGTCGTCAACAGTATTCTGGATACCTCCTATTCGGAATTCACAGGAAGCCTGAACTGGACGTTCCATTTGAGATTGTTCGGCTTTGTGCATTTTGATTATGGCATGTGGTATAACTTTATGCACGGAATCGGTGACGGCGACCCCGTTTGGGGCAACAGTGGGAGCATCGGCTTCTACTTCTCCGTATGAGCGAGGGATGGATATGAGAAGACGGATAGCGGTCCTGATAATAGTTCTCTCCCTGATGTCTCCGGCTTTTTCCATCGGTTTCGGCTACAATCTGTTCGATATCGGGGTGGACGTGGATTTTGCGGCGGGGACGTTCCCGTTGTATCTCGACTATGGCTTCGACTTTCCCATGCCCGATTTCATCGGCGGCAACAGTACCATCCTGCGCTTTTCCCTGCGCAACGGTCTGGATCCGAGGACGTTGCGGCAGAATCCTGAGACCGGCGTCCCCTACGCCATGACGGGAGCGCCCGGCTATCCGACTAGATATACCGTGCTGATGAACGAATTCGAACTCTCGTTCAGCCAGGGGTTCGGCAAGACTTCTCTTTCTTCCAAGGATTCCGTCTCAGTCCTGCTGGCGACGGGCGGACGTTTCGAGAACGCGTATGAGCGACTTTCCTGGGCTCACACTCCGTCTGATATGGAGGCGTTGTTCTCCCGGGTGGAAAACGGCGAACGTGTGGCGAGGTTCTCCTCCTTTTCCGGCGCTCCTGAGCTGGCGGGGAACCGCTCCGTATTCACTGGGTTCCTGCTGGCGGGCCTTGACCTTGATTTCATGGCGGACGACATCGTTGTAAGGAATGGCGCGAGACTTGGACTCCGGGGGCGCTGGTGTCCTCCCTGGATGTTCTGGGGCGATGGTTCGGCGGAATATTTTGGGGCGTCGGGGAAACTTGAACTTGGTCTTACTTTGTTTGCGCTTCCACGGAACGGCCATTCGTATCTTTCGCTTGTCCTGGACAACTACACCTACTACAGATATCTTTCCGGGCCGAAGGTGCCCGTCTTCATGCAAAGTGGCGGCATCTGGGGCGTCGGAGCTGAAAACCTGACCCACTATGTCTCCAATCGGTTGAGTCTTACGCTGTATGTGGCGCCGATTCCGAACATTGACAATGTCTATGTTTCCTGTGCCGGTTTCCTCGAAGTCGCCTATGTTCGGGGGCGTTTGCTCAACAGCTCGGATTCTACGTTATATTCCGATCCATCCGCTTCCTGCGGAGTACGTTTCGGCGCGATGGTCTGTTCAATGCTGGAAGCCTATTATGAGCTGGGATGTATCCTTGACAATTCTTTCAGTCTACCGGCCGACGATTCTTTCCAGATGAAGCTCGGTTTGCGTCTGACGGTGTAGGGGAGGAATGAAAATGAACGGAAGGCTGCCGATTGTTTTGCTGCTTGTGTCGCTATGCTTCTCGCCGGGACTGCTCGCCGCCCCTCTGATGGTGGATGCGTCCGCGGGCGTTGAGTATGCCTACATGACCAATTCCTTCGCCGATCCCGTCGTATCCAATACGAAGACTTTCATAAAACGGAGGGATGTCGGAGCTACCTTGGGTCTCGACATGTTCTTTAGCGATGCGAGCCGGGTGGGGCTTTCCGCCTCGCTTTCGTTTCGTCTTCCGTTCTCCTACACTGAGCAGGTCGGCAAAGGGGAGCCTGTCGTCATGGATACCTCCGGTGTACAGGCTCTGTTCGGTTCTGTCGGTCCGATCTTCAAAGTGTCCCTCACGGACTGGCTGGAGCTCGCTGTGGCGATGCGCATCCAACTTGGTGCGTTGGATTTTAGGAAAGATATCACGCTGGGGTTGCAGACCGAAGCCAGGCTGACGTTCCTGTTTCCTGACAGTACTTTCCTTTCGGCCGGTCTTCACTATGATCTTCATTTCCGCAAATATACCCCCGCTGGCCCGTTGCCATACGAAGTACCGTTCTTCATGATGACGGCCGCCCCCTTTATTAGCGGCGGAGTCCGTTTCGGGGGTGGAAAATGAAGAAAGCCGTGCTTCTATTCCTGCTTGTTCTGCCGGTCTTCTTGCTTCCCCTTGCCGCCGCTCCTGAGATTTGGATCGGCGCCGATTTCCAGGCCGACCGTGATTATTCCCGGACTTATGGGGGAAATTCGTATGTCGGGGCTATCGGGCCGGGACTGACCGTGACTGTGTTCCCATTCGATGCCGAGAGGGTCGGCCTGTTCGTGTCAGGGGACTTCCTCATGCCGATTTCGTACCTATCCCTCCATGGTGACCATCGGTTTGACCTGCAATACGGGATTTCGTATGTGAAGCTGTTCGGCGATCAAGGTCTTTTCGTAATGGCCGGCATGAACCATTCGTTCTATCAGGAGGCCGAGTCCAACGACCGTTTTCCCGAAGAGCTGACATACAAGCGATGGAACACGATAGGAATCGCCTGCGACCTTGGGTATATACTGCGGGGAGGTGAATATTCTTATTTCACCATAGGGGCGGGTGCGTCCTTTGACTGGGAGAACAAGACGTTCAAGCTCGCCCCTCATGTAGGTGGCGGTTTCGTTTTTTGAAATGGTACAGACACAGACATACCCCTCTCGTTCCAAGAGGGATAAGAAGCCAAGAGGGAAAGTCTTATGTCAAGCTATTGCTGGCGCTATAGTCTACGGTCTTGGTACAAACAACAGCGTTACCGCACCACCGCAGACCATGCCGATGCTCTGCGCTCCCGCATTGCTCAACGAGTAATGTTCAGTATGGGCCGTACCGCCCGTCTGGAGCAGCTCCCTCGCTTTTTCAATGGCTTTCGCTTCGATGGGGCCCCCGCCGACGGAGCCTGTCTGAGTATCCTGCGTAACGAACATCCGGCTTCCGACCGAACGGGGCGCAGAACCGCTTCGTTCAACGATGATGATTTCTACTCCGGCTTCGGTTCGCTTTTCGATGGCTTGGAATACTTCGGCGGGACATTCTCCAACATGCTTTTGCCTACCAGTGGACTGCATGATCTCCGCAAGGATGGAGATCGCGATTTCTTCGGGCGTGTTTGCGCCGATGGAGAGGCCGATCGGAGCGTGGACGGCGGCGAGCCGGTTTTCATCTACCCCTTTTTCCAGAAGATTTCTGCGGGTGATGGCGACTTTGCCGGCGCTACCCATCATCCCTACGTAGGCGTGGGGTTCGTCCAACGCTCTTTCAAGACAGAAGGCATCGTAGGAGTGACCGCGGGTAACAATCACAAAGCAGGCTTCGGCACCGAAACGTCCGGGTGTGAACAGCGTATCGTATGGCTCGCAAATTACCTTGGCTTCCGGGAACCGTTCCTGTATGGCGAATTCTGAGCGGTCATCGACCATGGTAACGGGATATCCCACGAATCGGGCCAACTTGTACAGGGCCGTACCGACATGTCCGCAACCAAATACGACGATTCGTTTCTGCAACGCCAGCGTCTCACCAAAGACCTTGTTTCCTTGGTATTCAAAAATGGCGGGGAGTTGCGGCGTCTGAAAAGACGGTTCCACCTCGACATTTCCGCCTGCCTTCGGGCCGTCGATATATGTATATAGTGTGACGGGGCCCTCGGTTAGGCGGTGGAAAATGGGTTGGTTCTTATTATTATCTTCTTTCATTCTCTTCTCCTGCTCGGGCAATGTGTCGTGCCCGGCGTCTTTCTCACGGGGCCGTACCGGTGTACTGTCCCCGTTCGGCATCCTTGGGCGTGTCGCATTGCCCTTCGCAGGTCTTCTGGTCCGGCAATGTGTCGTGCCCGGCGTCTTTCTCACGGGGTCGTACCCAATGTACTGTCCCCGTTCGGCATCCTTGGTCGCGCCGCATTTCCCTTCGCAGGTCTTCTGGTCTGGCAATGTGTCGTGCCCGGCGTCTTTCTCACGGGGCCGTACCCAATGTACTGTCCCCGTTCGGCATCCTTGGTCGCACAGTCGTTCTGACGGTGCGTAGGGTTACCTCAGTATTCTCCCACGATTTCCCGCAATGCCTCAAGCGTATATTCCACATCCTCCATCGTGGTTGAATGGCCGAAGGAAAATCGCACGAGACCGGTGGGGAACGTTCCGAGCGTCTTGTGCGCCGCAGGTGCGCAATGAAGGCCTACGCGGGTCATGATTCCGTAGCGTTCATCAAGCGACGCGGCGACCTGCGCGTTGTCCCTCCGCAGGAAATCGACCCCGAAAACCGCCACCCGCCCTTGCAGCCGGTCAAGTCCTTTCAAGGCTATATCGGGAATCATGCGTAACCCTTCAAGGAAACGGCATGTTTGGGATTCCTGCCGTTCCAAGCGCATGGTATCCAATGCGGCATGGAGTCCTGTGATTCCCGGTAGGTTCAAGGTTCCCGCTTCAAAACGGTCTGGCAGCAGGCGTGGGATTTCTTCACTGTCGCTCATGGAGCCCGTCCCCCCCGATATCAACGGTTCCAAGCGTTGGGCCAGCTCATCGGAGATGATGAACCCTCCTGTCCCCTGGGGGCCGCGCAAGCCTTTGTGTCCGGTAAAGCAGAGGGCGTCAATCTGCATCGCCGTCATGTCTATCGGGAGAATCCCCGCCGTCTGCGCCGCGTCGACAATCAGGGACAACCCGTGCCTATGGGCGATTTCTCCGACTTCTGCAAGCGGCATGATAGTACCGCAGACGTTTGATGCATGGGTCATGATGATTGCCTTGGTGTTTGGTGCTATCATTTCATCAATCATCCCTAATTGCAATTCGCCTTGCTCCGTACAGGGAATACGGGAAAACACGACGCCCCTATGTTCCAGCTGCACGAGCGGACGCATCACCGCGTTGTGTTCCATGGATGAGACGAGTACATGGTCTCCTGGGCGGAACAATCCTTTTATCAGGAAGTTCAAGGCCGTCGTCACGTTCGCTGTGTAGACGACGTTCTCGGATTTCGGCGCATTGAACAATGAGGCTAGACGCTGGCGGGTGTCGAACACCATATCGGCGGCCTCATAGGCCTGTTGATAATCTCCCCGGTTGATGTTGCAGCCGTTGTTGAGAATGAAGTCCGACATCGCCTGCGCGACGCCGGGAGCTTTGGGAAAGCTGGTGCTGGCATTGTCCATGTAGATTCGACGCATGGAACAATGGTAGCACGAGCCGACGAAAATTTCCATTGTGTTATTTGAAAAATAATGGTACAACATAAGTGCTTAATTGCTGAATTGGTTTGGAGGACAATATGGTTTTCTCGAAGGAAAAAAAGCGGCTGCTTGTCGCCGGTGTCGTCATCGGAGCGGTTTCGTTCGCCCTCGTGCTGTTGGGCAATCCTCGGAACATGGGGTTCTGCATCGCCTGCTTCGTGCGCGATATCGCGGGAGGGGTGGGCTTGCAGCGTGCGGAGGTCGTTCAGTACGTGCGGCCTGAAATCATCGGGCTCGTCCTTGGTTCGTTCATTGTGGCGCTGATGAAAAAGGAATTTTCACCTCGGGGTGGTTCTTCTCCGATGCTCCGGTTCATCCTTGGATTCTTTGTGATGGTCGGGGCCCTGATGTTCCTGGGATGTCCGTTCCGCATGATCATCCGTCTGGCCGGCGGCGACCTCAACGCCTTGGTGGGGCTGGTTGGTTTCATCGCCGGAATATGGGGAGGAGTGTTTTTCCTGAACCGGGGATTCTCGTTGAAACGGAACTATCAGCTTCCGATGCTGGAAGGCGTCGCGTTGCCCGCCATCAACCTCCTGTTGCTGGTGATTCTTGTTTTCGTCCCCTCGTTGTTGATCTTCAGCGTCAGCGGGCCGGGGGCGATGCACGCCCCCATCTGGGCGTCGCTGATCGCGGGTCTGGTCGTCGGTGCGCTGGCTCAGCGGACTCGCCTCTGCATGGTAGGCGGTATCCGTGATACCATCCTGTTTAGGGACTGGACGTTGCTGACCGGCTTCGTATCGATTTTCCTGACGATACTGGTACTCAATCTCGCGACAGGCGCGTTCCAGTTCGGTTTTGCCAACCAGCCTGTCGCTCATACCGACGGACTGTGGAACTTCATCGGAATGCTCGTCGTCGGCTTCGGCAGCGTGCTGCTGGGCGGCTGTCCGTTGCGTCAGCTGGTTCTGGCGGGAGAAGGGAACGCCGACAGCGCCATTACTGTGCTTGGCCTGTTGGTCGGCGGTGCGTTCGCACACAATTTCAAGCTGGCGTCTTCCGCCGCGGGTCCCACCTTGTATGGTCAGGTCGCCACGATTCTTGGACTTGCCGTCATGGTGACGGTCGCGGTATGCAATACGAAATCGGAAACGGGACTTTCCGGAAAGTGAGGGAATGGAAGATGAAAGAGATTGACGCAAGAGGGTTGCCCTGTCCGCAGCCCGTCATCATGACGAAACGTGCGACGGATACAAAGATCAATGAATTGTGCGTACTGGTGAATCATCGGGCCGCATTGGAGAATGTGACGAGATTCGCCGGGCATAGCGGTTATTCCGTCGTGTCCGAGGAAATCGCCCCCGGTGAGTTCCGTCTCACGTTGAAAAAGGATTGAAGGTGATCCGATGTCTACGTACATCGCCACGTTCTTTACCCATTACGGGGCCGTCTCCTTCCATCGCTATTGTTCTGGAAGGGGATGCCCCTGTAAACTGATGCCCGTCCCACGGTTCCTGAGTTCTTCTTGCGGGACTTGTGTCCGGTTCGAGGCTGATTCATGGGATATCGGGTATGAGAACGACGCGCTTGACGGCATATACCGGATTGAAGGCGATACGGCGACACGAATGAATGGGAGGAAGTAGCATGAAGGAATCCGATATCCGCCTGACATCCATGGTAAAGACCTCTGGATGCGCCGCGAAGCTGGCTCCCGCCCTGTTGCGGGAGGTGCTGGACGCCTTGCCGAAATTTGAACCCGACACCCGTCTGCTGGTCGGTTTTGAAAGCGCCGACGATGCGTTGGTCTATCGTGTGGATGAACATGTCGCGATGATTCAGACCGTCGATTTTTTTCCTCCGATGGTCGACGATCCCTTCCTGTTCGGTCAGGTCGCGGCGGCGAACGCATTGTCGGATGTCTATGCGATGGGCGGTGAACCTTCCATTGCGATGAACCTCCTTTGCTTCCCTTCCTGTCTCGATATCTCCGTGATGCAGCGGATTCTTGAAGGCGGTTATTCCAAGGTGAAGGAAGCCGGGGCGGTTATCGCCGGAGGGCACACGATTGCCGACCCTACGCCGAAGTACGGCCTGTGTGTCACCGGTTTCGCCAAACCGGAAAGCGTCTGGCGCAATACGGGAGCGCAGGCGGGGGATTCCCTGATACTGACCAAACCCCTTGGCGCCGGTGTCCTCAATACGGCTGTCAAAGCGGAAATCGCAAGTAACATTGCACAAGAGGCTGTCATTCGGTGGATGACGACGCTCAACCGCAAGGCGAAGCGAGCCGCCGACGGACTGGATGTCCACGCCTGTACCGACATTACCGGATTCGGATTGATGGGACATGGGCTGGAAGTCGCCCAGGGAAGCGGAGTCCGTCTGGTGATCGATTCTCGGAAAGTCCCCCTGATGCCCGATGTCCTTGAATATGCCGCCATGGGTATTCTGCCGGAGGGCATGTACAACAATCTTGACTTCGCCGGCTCACATGTCAGGTTTTCCGACGCCGTCCCGCAGAATCTGCGTGATTTGCTCTTTGATCCGCAGACCTCCGGCGGACTGCTGTTCGCCCTGCCGTCGGCCCAGGCGCAGGAATATCTGAAACGGATGCCTGAGGCCGTATGCATCGGATATGCGGATGCTGTTCGGCAGGGAGACGGAACTCCGGAGATTTTCATGGAGGTTCTGTGATATGGCTCTGATGGAGTTGCTTGCGGCTCGGTTTGGCTCCCGTCCACGGATAGCCATCACCGGTTGCGGGGGAAAGACCTCCCTGATGATCGTCCTCGCCGAGGAGTATGCCCGGCGTGGACGTTCGGTTCTCATGACTACTACGACTAAGGTGCGAAGCCCGTATGAGCTGGACTATGGGTGCGATGTCGTCCAGCTCGATTCATACGACCATGTCCCGCACTGCGGGGAACGGGTTTTCTTCGCGATGACGTATGATGGTCGGAAGGTCCGTTCTCCCGAGCTTGCCCTGCTTGCGGAGATAGCGGATGGATACGATGCCGTGCTGATGGAAGCCGACGGATCGCGGGGGCTTCCTCTGAAATACCATAACCCCTGGGATCCCGTCATTCCCCGTTTCACTACGGATGTCGTCGCGATAGCCGGCATGTCCGCGCTGGACCGGCCGTTGGACGACGCCACGGTGTTCAATTACGGCGCATATCTTGATGCGAGCGCCGATACCGATGCCACGGTCTCAGAACGGACGATATTGAATCTGCTGCGGCTGGACGAGGGGATTCGCAAGGGTTTCGCCGATTCCGATGGTGGCGCGGATCGTCGGGGAGTGGTGTTCTTCAATCAATGTGATATACTGGCTCCCGAACGTCTGGCGCGGACCATGGCGTCGCTTGGAACCGGACACCTGTATGGTTCGGTGGAAAAGGACGTTGTGTATGGAGAGCCCGTTGGCGTGTGAAAGGGGAATATAATGGATATCGTAGTTGTGCGTGGCGCAGGGGATTTGGCGACGGGGACTATTCTCAGATTGTACCGGGCCGGGTTGATGGTGGTGGCCCTGGACGTCGAACGTCCGACCGTGATTCGCCGTACCGTAGCGTTCGCGGAAGCGTTGTTTTCCGGCAGTTGCGTGGTGGAGGGCGTCCGGGCCGTCAAGGTTGATAGCGTTCCGGCGGCCCTCAGCGCGTTGGTGTCAGGAAACATCCCTGTGCTAGCCGATCCGAAGGGCTCCACCATCGAAGCGTTCCACCCTGCGGTACTCATCGACGCTATTCTCGCCAAGCGTAATATGGGTACGAAGATTACGATGGCTCCTTTCGTCGTCGCCTTGGGGCCTGGCTTCAGGGCGGGGATCGACTGCCACTGCGTGGTCGAGACGCAGCGCGGCCATTACTTGGGAACCGTCATCAGAAATGGTTCCGCCGCCCCCAATACGGGGATTCCCGGTGTGATCGCCGGCCATGGAGCGGATCGCGTGCTGCGGGCTCCTTGCGAAGGGGTGTTCAGAACCGTCTGCGAGATCGGCGACCTTGTCCATGCCGACGATGTGGTGGCGACGGTCGGCGAGGACTCCCGCCCGGTCAAGGCGACCATCGACGGGGTGCTGAGAGGCTTGCTCCATGACGGTCTGGAAGTGACCCCCGGTTTCAAGGTGGGGGACATAGATCCGCGGGGGAACCAGGAGTTCATCCATACAGTCAGCGACAAGGCTCGTGCGGTCGCGGGCGGCGTGCTTGAAGCGGTGGACGGGTATCTCAGGTCATCTTCTTTTGTCAGCAGGACGGCTGATAAGCGGTAATCGATCGGGTGTGGACTTTTCTTGATATGTGCGACGATAGTGAAATCTGGTTTAATGCAATCGCCGAACGAATCGTTGATATCCCACCGAAGCACATTATGTTTTTTAGCTAGCTGGACGAGTATTCGCTATAAGAGATTTGCCGGACATGCGCCATACGGTGACACGAAGCCAGGTCAACGCATGTCCGGCGATCAGCTGCGATGTATTAGGAGTTGGCCTTCAACGTCGAGTTTGCCAGCAGCTCCCGCGCCTCATCATCCGATAGGTTGTAGTGCCAGAAGAGGGAATAGAACTTCTTCGCTTCCTCGACCATGTCCAGCTGATACAGCTCAGGATAGACAAGATTGCCCAGCCATGGGATGCCGATGAGCCTGTTGACGGACGGAGGACTTCCGAGCCAGCCGTATGGTGTGCCGGGAATTTCGTAGTACGTTCCATTCGTAATGGCGTCCAGTCCCTGCCAGAGCGGGTCGGCCGCTACGGTGGCATATGGCCCGTCGTTGGTGAACAGGATTACGTCGGGGTTGAACATCATCAGCTGTTCCATGTTGATCGTATTGCCGCCCCCTTTGCTGCTGACGTCTGGTACTTCAATGGCGTTCACCGCTCCAATGATATCAATGACATCGGCATGGATTGAATTCTTAGCGTTGACGTCCATGCCCGTGGGGCCTGTGCCGAACATGACCGATACCTTCTCGTTCTCCGGGATGGCCGCCGCGTTCGTCTTGGCCATGGCGATGGTCTGTTCAATGTAGGTGGCGATGGCTTCCGCCTGCTCCTCCACGCCCAGCAGCTTGCCGAGCTGCCGGTAGGCGTCCGGGAATGTCTTCAGATTCGCTTCAATGAAGATCGTCGGAATTCCCGTCTGCTCCTGCACGCCTTGCATATCCTGCTTGTGGGTCTTCTTCATGTCCCCTAGGTCGATGATCACCTGCGGGTCGGCGGCGATCAGGGCTTCCATGTTCAATGTATTGTTCTTGCCGTAGAACTGTCCGAACACGGGCAGGTTCCAGTACTTGCTGTCCAGGTATTTCTTCTGGACGTCGCTGAGCTTCGTCCCCCATCCGATCAGGGAATCAGGAGCGACGGAGTAGAGGATCATCTGAGCCGCCGGACCGCTGGGAGCGACGCGGGTGATATTCGCCGGAAGCTCCACCTCCCGTCCGGTGGAATCGGTGAATACGATCGTCTGTGGCGCTTTCGCCGCTTCATAGCTCGCCTGGGCCCAGACCGGGGCCATGAGGCAGAAGAGAAGGACGGCGATGACCATGCATCGTACAGTGTGTGTTTTTCTCATGCTACAATCTCCTTGTTGGTATATGTTCGCCGGAAGAACCGGAAACCCCACGATTTCCTATCATTCCTCCCTGGCTGGCCGTAGTTCACAAATGACTGCGCACATTTCCGCCTGTGCGGGCAAGTAGTAGGGAAAATCAGGCTCTTCCGTCACGACGAGCCGCTTTCGCAGCTGTGCGTCGGTCAACTCGCCGAGGCCGTCGGTTTTGTCGTAGGCCCGGAAGAAAGCCCGCGCGTCGTCCATGGAGGTGAAGGGCTGCCCCGACTCGAAAGTCCCGCAACGGAGCCGGTAGGGGAGCCTCGCTTCGGCGAGCTGCTTGATCAACATGTCGTAGGAACGCCGTTCATTCTCCGTTCGCTGGAAATCAAAGCGATGCCTGCGATTCTTTTGTTTGATGATGACAATCTTCTCGCTGTCGTAGAGATAGGCCGTGGGGAGGATTTCACCCAGCCCCCCGAACCGGCAGAAGACCATGGTGTCGAAACGACTGGCGATCCTGTCGGTAAAGATGTCGGCGCAGACGGGCGTCAGATTGTCAATACCGTTCATCCGCGTTTCCGCCGTGAGTAGCTCGACGGCCTTCCTGTCAGAATCCACGGCGATGACTTCACGGACCTTCGGCGCCAGCGCAAGGCTCAGCCCTCCCGTTCCGCATCCTGCGTCGCAGACGATGGAATCCGAAGATATGATACCTTCCAATAGACCGACGATACCGGAATATAGCGGAGTACGGCGTGTAGCGGCCATCATCCATCGGAGCGTGTCATCGGTCCACATATACATTACAGTCCCTCCTGGGTCGGAGCGACCATGTTTCTCACCTGTCCCGTTTCATCGACATATTCGAGAATCGTGACATCGACCCCATAGACCTGTCGAATCATCTCTTTTGTGATCACCTGTCTTGGCGTTCCTTGGCTCCATACCCTTCCGTCGTATAGCACAAGCACTTCGTCGGCGTAGGACATGGCGTGCTGGGGGTTGTGGGACGAGAGGAACACCAGTTTGCCGTCCTTGCAGAGCGATTTCATCTGCGACAGCACCATGAGCTGGTTGCCGTAGTCGAGGCTGGAAGTCGGCTCGTCCATGATGATGATTTGCGCCTGTTGGGCGAGCGCGCGGGCGATCAGCACCAATTGCTGCTCGCCCCCCGAAATCTTGTTCGACCCCTTGTTTGCGAGATGACGGATGCCCAGCCGTTCCAAGGCTTCATAGGCTATGCCGATATCCTTCGCCGAAGGAGATGAGAACAGCTTCATATGGGAGGTCCGGCCCATCAGTACCGCTTGCAGGACCGTGTAGTTGAAGGTCGGGGCGGTCACCTGTGGGATATAGGCGATATGGTGGGCGAGTTCGGCAGGGGTCATGGTCGTCGTGTCGGCGCCATCGACGGCGACGGTACCGGAATCGGGCGGTCTGTGGCCGAGCATGCATCGGAACAACGTGCTTTTTCCGCTCCCGTTGGGGCCGAGCAGGAACGTAAGCTTGCTCGGTTCCAGAGAAAAACTCACCCCGTCCAGGACCGGATGGTCGCCGTAGGAGAAATGGATGTCCTGCACTGAAATGCTCATGCTTCCTTTCCCCCCTTGATGATGAGGTAGAGGAAGAACGGGGCTCCGACGAAAGCGGTCAGGATTCCGATGGGGACTTCGCTTGTGGCGAGGATTCGCGCGATATCGTCCACCATGATCAGAAACGAGCCGCCGATGAGCATGCTCGCCGGTAGCTGGTAACGGAAATCGGGGCCGACTATCTTCCGCGCGAAATGGGGTATCACCAGGCCGACCCAGCCGATCAGTCCGCTGACTGCGACGCTGGCCGAGGTCAGGATGGTGGTACAGAGGATCGCCGCGCCCCTCAGCAACGATGTGTTGATTCCCAAGGAGCGCGCTTCCTCTTCGTCCAGCGTCAGGATGTTCAGTCTCCATCGTAGCAGCAGCAACGGGATGGCGGCTATCAGCAGGATCGGGAACAGCAGCTTGACGTCGTTCATCCTGATCGACGCAAGGCTGCCCATCAGCCAGTAGGTAATCGCCGGCAGCTGGTTCGTCGGGTCGGCCACCAGTTTGAGGAACGAGGTCGCCGCCGAAAAAAGCGAGCCGACCATGATACCCGCGAGAATCAGGCCCAGCGTCGGGTTTTCCTTGAACTTGACCGAGGCGGCGCAGGCCAGGACAACTGCCGCCAGGCCGAACAGGAAGGAGGAAAGGGATACTCCGAGATATCCGATGGAAAGGAAAAGCCCCAAAGCCGCTCCGAACCCGGCCCCCGCGGAGGAGCCGAGGATATCCGGCGACACCATGGGGTTTTTGAATATCCCTTGGTAGACGCAACCTGAGGCGGACAACGCCGCGCCGATCAAGCCTGCGGCGATGATTCTTGGTAGCCTGACGTTGATCATGACTATCTCCATCTGCCGCGTCCAGGTCTGCTTCAACGGAAGTAGCTTGCCGAGGAGGATTCTTACCGTCTGCACCGGGGATATGACGAATCTGCCGATGGAGAAGGAGATCAGGAAACAGAACAAGAACAACAAGACCAGTGCCAGGACTTTGAAGCCCTGTGGGGAGGTGCGTCGTGTCGGTTCTGTTTGTAACGGTGTCGCTTTCGGGATCATGACATGTATCATTCCATTATGTTTTTAATCATATAAAGGACTATATACCATCCTTCTAGCTCTGTCCACATTGATTTACAAATTTTTGTAGATAATATCTGTTTAATATATATGTAATTAAAATTATTTACCATAAGACCGGCATAAAATAATGCCGATTTTTTTCGCAGGAATTGTTGACACGGAGGGGTGTCTTGGTATAAAACCCGTTGCAAACAGCAAAGGCGCTGTAGACCATTATTGGCCTACAGCGCCTTTTTTTTGTTTGCGCGGGTTCATTCGGATATGTCGGAGCTGATGCTCCCGACTTTGCGATGGTTCAGATGAATCCGGACGGGATTTCGCCGGTCCATGCACGACCTCCTAAGCGATGACAGGTGTGTGCAGGCCGGCTCGGAAGGCGTTGTGGCGTCCGGCTCCTGCTTCAGGACAGGCCGGTCGGAACGTCAGTCGCCTCCGGTATCGCGAACTTATACCAGAAGTACCCTATATCGGTACGGGGAGGAGATATGGAAACTGTGACTGATTATTTCGGTTCGCTGGTGTTCAACGACAGAACGATGCGCGAACGCTTGCCGAAGGACACCTACAAGGCTCTGAAGAAGACCATCCGCGACGGCAAGGACCTGGACATCAATATCGCCAATGTCGTCGCCAATGCCATGAAGGACTGGGCGCTTGAACATGGCTGCACCCATTTCACCCATTGGTTCCAGCCCATGACCGGTATCACCGCCGAGAAGCAGGAGAGCTTCATCTCCCCGACGAAGGACGGCGAGGTCATCATGGAATTCTCCGGCAAGGAGCTTGTCAAAGGCGAGCCGGACGCTTCGTCTTTCCCTTCCGGCGGTCTGCGCGCGACCTTTGAGGCCCGCGGCTACACAGCATGGGATCCTACCAGCTATGCGTTCATCAAGGAGGGGGTGCTTTGCATTCCCACCGCGTTCTGTTCCTATACCGGCGAGGTTCTCGACAAGAAGACTCCGTTGCTCCGCTCCATGGAGGCGTTGAGCGATCAGGCCGTCCGTATCCTCAAGCTGTTCGGCAAGGATGTGAAACGGGTCATCACCACCGTCGGCCCGGAACAGGAGTATTTCCTCATCGACAAGGAGATGTACAGCAAACGGAAGGATCTGATCTTCTGCGGCCGTACCCTGCTTGGCGCGAAACCTCCGAAGGGGCAGGAGATGGAGGACCACTATTTCGGAGCCATCCGTCCGAAAGTAGCCTCTTTCATGAACGATTTGGACCGGGAGCTGTGGAAGCTGGGGGTTCTGGCCAAGACCCGTCACAATGAAGTCGCGCCTGCCCAGCACGAGTTGGCGCCGATCTATAGCACGACCAACCTCGCCAGCGACCATAACCAGCTGACGATGGAGCTGATGAAGAAGATCGCCGACAAGCATGGTCTGACCTGTCTGCTGCATGAAAAGCCGTTCGCCGGGGTCAATGGTTCGGGCAAGCACAACAACTGGTCTATTTCCACCGATGCCGGTGAAAACCTGCTGGAGCCGGGCGAATCTCCGCAGGACAACGCCCAGTTCCTGCTGTTTCTCGTCGCGGTCATCAAGGCTGTCGATGAATACCAGGATCTGCTGCGGGTTTCCGTGGCGAGCGCCGGCAACGACCATCGCCTCGGGGCCAACGAAGCGCCTCCCGCGATCGTCTCCATGTTCCTGGGCGAAGATCTGACCGAGGTTCTGGAAGCTTTGTCCAACGGCAAGAAGTGCGGCAACCGTTCCAAGATCGCCATGAGCCTTGGCGTCCATGTGTTGCCCGACCTTCCGAAGGATACCACCGACCGCAACCGGACGAGTCCGTTCGCGTTCACCGGCAACAAGTTCGAGTTCCGCATGCTCGGTTCCACGTTCTCCGTCGCCGGTCCGAATATCGTGCTGAACACCATAGTCGCCGACGAACTTGCCAAGTTCGCCGATGAGCTGGAGAAGGCGGAAGATTTCTACTCCGCCCTGTCCAAACTGGTCGTCGATACCTACGCCGCCCACAAGCGGATCGTGTTCAACGGCAATGGCTACAGCAAGGAGTGGGAGGACGAGGCCGCCAAGCGCGGGTTGCTCAACCTCAAGTCCACCCCGGAAGCCTTGCCCGCGTTCATCGCGCCGAAGAATATCGAAGTCTTCAAGAAATTCAGTATCTTCACTCCCGCCGAGATGCACAGCCGGTATGAACTGTTGATGGAGGGGTATTCCAAGACCATCAACATCGAAGCACTGACGATGATCGAAATGATTCAGAAGCAGGTGATTCCCGCCGTCGTGTCCTATACGGAGGATCTGAGCAAGACCGCGTTGCGGAAAAAGCAGCTCTGCCCGGAGCTTGCCTGCGATACCGAGGTCGGTCTTGTGAAACAGCTTTCCGTGTTGTCCGACAGCCTGTGCAAGAAGGTCAACGAACTGGATTCGGCGGTTCTCCGCGTAAGCGGTATCTCCGATGTGGCCGAGAACGCCCGTTTCTATCATAGTGATGTTCTTTCCTGCATGAACGAGGTTCGTGCGGTTGCCGATGAGTTGGAAACCTTGGTCGGTTCCAAGTACTGGCCGTATCCGACCTACGGCGACTTGCTCTTCTACGTATAGCCTTCCCCGGGGGGTCGGTATCGGGTGGTTCCTGGGTACTTCTCCTAACGATACCGCCCCCCCCTTCTTACTCGCAAAAAACCCATGATACTTCGTTGTTGCAGTAGGGCCGTGCTTACGCACTGTCCCTACTTTACGGCCTAGTCTCATGTGTTTTTTGCTTCGTAATAGAATTGTGGGGCATTGTCTTGCTTCGGACGTCTTGCCAGACGGCTTGTGTGCTTCGTAAATCTGGTACAGGACGAGACCTGTTGCTTCGTTGTCGCGGTAGGGCCGTGCTTACGCACTGTCCCTACTTTACGGCCTAGTCTCATGTGTTTTTTGCTTCGTAATAGAATTGTGGGGCATTGTCCTGCTTCGGACGCCTTGCCCGGCGGCTTGTGTGCTTCGTAAATCTGATACAGGACGAGACCTGCTACTTCATTGTCGCGGTAGGGTCGTGCTTGCGCGCACCGCTCATCGTCGAGGTTTATGGTTGCGGGGGAGGAAAACGATTGTGGAGACACGGTTTTTCCCTCCTTTTTCATGTCGCATTCCGCTTCGTTCCTGTTGACCCGCAAGGACTTTCGGTGCGAAGCTTATGGTCGATTGGACCCGTGGATTTGACGGGACAACGCCATACACAAGAAGCGTAGCCGATGGATGTACATGATTCTGGGATTTTCAACGACATCGAAGTACTTTGGATCGCAAGGTTCGACTACAAGCAGAACTGGCTGCTTTCCTCCCATTCCCATGACGATTTCTTTCAGCTGATTTATTTTGTTGAAGGATCCTGCAATGTCACGCTCAATGGCGATGTGCGGCGCGTTGAATCTCCGGCGATCTTGTTCCTGCCGCCCTCGTTTGAACATGGCCTGTCCGGCGTCGGCGTGAAAGGCCTCAAGACGCTCGATACAAAATTCAAAATCACCAATCCGGCGCTGTCTGAAATCTGCCGTTTGATACCACCTGCCATGACCATCTATGAAGATGACATCTATTCGGCGTTGGAGGAAATCCGCGAGGAAGGGGAGGACCGGGATTGCCTGTATCAGGAATACTGTCAACTTCTGCTTGGTCGGATTTTGATAAAGCTTGTGAGAAGCAGTACCTCGTTACGGCCCGATAAGGCGTTGCCGGCCACATTGTCGCCAGGGCAGGATCGCTCCTTGATCGTCAGCCGGATTATCGGTTTCTTGGAACACAACTATCAGAAAAAAATCACTTCGGATATGCTCGAAGACCATATTCCCTATTCCTATCGGTATCTCAGCCGACTATTGGAAAAAGAAATCGGAATGACCCCAATAGAATACGCAGAACACTATAGAATATTAAAAGCTAAAGAGTTATTGAGTTATGGCGATTATGAGCTGAAACATATCAGTGAAATTATAGGCTACCCCAACATACACCAGTTCTCCCGAAGCTTCAAGAAAGTAACTGGGATGCCGCCTGGACAATGGAGAGAACAGAAACGTTCGGGTATAGGGAAGGATGTTGTAATTCATCCTGAATTTGAGAATACATTGCTGATTCAAGTTATCGACGACGGCCTGAATGCCTCGAAGAAGTAAAACCATGTTGTTCCTGATTTGATAAAAACATGACGTTTTTGGACAAATACAGAACTTGCATTCCGGTCTTAGACTCAAAGGCATAGGAGATGCGCTATGCCAACGAAGATGAAAATTGCCGATTTGGAATATACCGACGACTTTTCCGCCGCGGATACCCAACGGGTGGCTATTCTGGAAAAGCCTTATACCTTGAAGCTTGTCGCAGCAAAAATTCCCGAACCTTCTGAAGACGAGATCCGTATCAAGATCAAATATGTCGGAATCTGCGGTTCTGACCTGGAGGCGTATAGAGGAAACCGCAAGCCGGAATTTCTTACCTTTCCGGTTCGTCTCGGTCATGAAGTCGCTGGAGTGATCGACAAGGTGGGGGCCAACGTCAAGGGGCTGAAGACTGGGCAGAAGGTCACCTGTCGGTATGTCTGGGGAGCCTATGCGCAGTATATCGTATGCCGGCCGTTCAACGTGCAGGTCATGCCCGATGAATTCGATATGCTTGACATCAGCCTGATAGAAATCCTACCCGGCGTGCTTCATGCGGCGGAGTTGTCGAAATGCGATTCCGGCCGTACCGTATTGATCACCGGACAAGGCGTCAGCGGATTGATGCTGACCCAGGTCATGTCCCTATACTCTCCGAAAGAACTGGTCGTTACCGATCTGAAGGACCGGAATCTGGAGCTGGCCCGTAAATATGGGGCGACAAGGACGTATAAGGTCCCTTCCGAGACAACCTCGACCAAAGAGGTCGTTGGAAAGGACTATCCCGACGGTTTCGACATCGTCATTCCCTGTCTGTTGGAGGGGGGGAGCGTTCCTGATGCGTTCGACGTCACCCGTACCGGAGGAAAGGTCGTCATGTACGGCGGTATCGGCATCAGCCACGCCCAAGTCGATTTCTTCACCGTACATCGTCGGCGCTTGGAAATTCTCTCCACCGAACCGAAGCGGGATATCGACATGTACAGGTTCTTCAAGGAAGGAATCAGCTTGGTGAAGGACGGCCTGATACAGACGGGCGAATATATTGACAGGGTCTATCCGTTGACGCAGATTCAGGAAGCGTTCGACATGCGCAATGACAAAAATAATGAATGTATCCATATTCTGGTGGATGTAGAAAAATGAAGAGAAAAATAAAAGGAGTGCGTAGTATGAAGAAAGCAAGTGTGGTTTTGTTGAGTCTGGCGTTGCTGTTGGTTCCTGCGGTCATATTCGCCGGAGGTTCTTCGGAGTCGAAGGATGATGCTTCCGGCAAGCCGATCGAGCTTGTGTACTGGAGCCATTATGGCCAGTCCCCGGCATTCGTGCAGGCGTTCGCCGACGCTGCGAACGTAGCATTGAAAAACCTCGGCTATGATAATGTGACCTGCCGGGCTGAGGTCATCGAGTATTCTGGATATGAGACGAAATATCTGACGGCGTTCACAAGCGGCAACGGGCCCGACATGTTCCTCGCCCGTCCGTCAGACTGGGCCCTTGAAGGCGGATTGAACCCTATCGCATTGCCGCTTCCCGACGACGTGGCCAAAGCATGGGACGACGCCTTGGCTTCTGTTTACGTCGGCGATGGGGTGTTCAACGGCAAGAGATATGGTTTCCCCAGTGAAGGCGGTTCCCTTCAGCTTCTGTATATCAATACCGACTACATGAAGGAAGCCGGGCTGAATCCGGAGACCGCCTATCCCAAGACCATCGAAGAGTTTGTCGATGTAGCGAAGAAAATGACCAAATACGATGCCTCCGGCAATGTGGTCCGTTCCGGCTATCAGCCCCGGTACCTTGGCGGCGGCGAAGGCGTATCGGGAAAATTCATCCCCTTCATCCATGTGTTCGGGGGGCGCGTGCTGTCGGAAGACCTGACTTTGGCGACGGGGTATATCAATGGCCCGGAAGCGAAGTCCGCGTTCCAGTTCAATAAGGATCTTGTGTATAAGGACAAGGTAGTGAACCTCGACTTCGGAGCCCCTGAGACTGCGTTCCAGTCCGGACAGACCGCGATGATTTTCAGGGAAGGGTGGTTTGCGCAGGATGTTCTGGACAAAGCCCCGAATATCAATTTCATGGTTGTTCCCTACATTTCCGGCGCTGCGAATCCGATTTCCCATGCCGGTAGCGGTATCTGGTGCAATATGATCAATTCCCGATCCAAGCACGCCGATATCTGCGCCGCATTGTTCAAGGAGCTGGCGAAACCCGAATATGACGTGATGCTCCATGAACCTGCCGGATATCCTCCCGTATTGGCGGCGACCATGACCTTGGACAATGCGTATTTCGGCAAGATGCCGTATGCTCAGGCCGTCATTGATTCGTTGTCGAAAGATCCTGCGCCGATATACGACATTTCATCGAGATGGAGTAGCGTAGCCTATATGATCGGCGACTCGTTCGCCGCGGTTCTGGGGGGCGCCGACGTTTCCGCCGAACTGGACAAGCTCGCTCAGAAGATGCAGGTGGTCCTGAACCAGAAATAACGTGTTTCCATATTCCGCGGGGTGTTCCCGCACCTCGCGGAAACTTGTACAAGCATTGCGCCGTTCACATTCAGCCTATAGGAGGTGTGTATGAATGTAAGAAAGAAATATGCGTTGGCGGGGTTTCTTTTCGTATTGCCTTCGTTCATATATTACCTGTTCATTTTTTTGTATCCGCTTGGCTTGAGCTTCGTCAATTCTTTCAGCAAAGTGAACTTCCTTGCCGGAACGAGGCTGTTCGTCGGACTGGACAACTACCGGAGTCTGTTTTTGCGTTCGGATTTCTGGCAGGCGGTCGGCGTCACCGGTCTTTACGTGGTAATGACCGTCCCGTTGTTGATCGTCGTAGCTCTTTGGGTCGCCAATGCGTTGGCGAAATTCAAGGGTCGCGGAGGCCTTTGCCTTACGACCATCGTATTCTTACCGTTCATCGTCTCCATGGTCAGCGCCGGCATGATCTGGGACTGGCTGTTCGACCCGAACCTTGGATTGATCAACAGTGTGTTGCGGTTCGCCGGCGTTCAGAATCCGCCCTCCTGGCTGAGAAGCCCGGATACCGCGCTTTGGGCCACTGTGGTGATCACCCTTTGGATACGCTCCCCGTTCAGCATCATGATTCTGTTGGGCGGTATCAAGACTGTTCCTGAAAGTCTGTATGAAGCGGCGGAGCTTGACGGCGTTTCCGCTGTCCAGCGTTTTTTTCATATCACCTTGCCGTTGATCAACCCTCAGTTGATTATGGTACTGACGCTGGAGACGATTTTTGCTTTCAAGGCGTTCGACCAGATTTATGTCGCCACCGGAGGCGGGCCCGCCGGTTCTACCAAGACGCTGATGATCTACATGATCAAGGATCTGTTCAATCAGAATTATGGAATGGCCTCGGCGTTGACTGTACTTCTGCTGCTGGTGCTGTTCTGCATCAGCCTGGCCCAGCAGTTGTTCCTGCGGAAAAAAGTAGAATACTAGGGAGGCGAGACTTGGATACTGCAAACATCAAACGGACCGCCGGCAAAGTGGTTTCCACGCTTTTGCTGACCTGTTTCTTCATCTTCATATTGATACCGTTCATCATGATCATCCTTACGGCGCTCAAAACTCCCGCGGAAATCAATGATATGCCCAACAGGACGCTGCTGCACCGTCTGCTTCCTGATTCCTGGACGAATTTTTCCAACATCAAGGCCGTGTTCTTCGGCTATGCGTCGCAGCTGAACGGAGTGCCGTTTTACAGGTTCATCATCAATTCGCTGATCGTCACCTTCTTTTCCCTGTTTCCGTCCCTGATTCTTGCGTTGACGTCGGCATACGGTTTTGCGAAATACAATTTTCCGGGCAAGACCTTCCTTTTCTATATGTTTCTCGGGCTTGTCATGATTCCCATGGAGATGATATCCATTCCGTTGTTCATGGTCGTGTCTCGGTTCGGGTTGATAAACACCTATGTCGGAATGATGATTCCCGGCTTTATTTCCGCATTCGGCACGTTTTTGCTCAAGGAGGCGTTCGAACCGATCCCCAATTCGTATATCGAGGCCGGCCGGATCGATGGCGCGGGCGAGTTCTGGATTTTCAGCCGGATCATGACTCCGTTGATCAAGGGGCCGTTGGTGACGTTCGTCGTTATCAAATGCACGTGGAGCTGGAACGATTTCTTCTGGCCGTTGTTGGTCGTATCCAATGAAAAGATGAAGACTATCACGTTGGGGCTGAGCAAATTTTCCAATGATCTGTTCAAAGAGTATGGACAGCTGACCGCGGCGGTGCTGATCAGCATCGTTCCTTTGCTGCTCGTCTTTGTGTTCTGTAACAAAAATATCAAAGCCGGATTAATGAACGCCGGTGTGAAAGGCTAGGAGGATTTTCGATATGATTGTCAAATCGGTTTCAATAGATGTTCAAGGACAAGGCAAGCCTTTTCCCCATTTCTTCCGGGCGACAGGGTACGCCAACGCCGACTACACATATACGCCGCCATTGCGACGTATGTACGATTGTCTGTCATCCTATGCGGGGCATCCCTTGTACATGCGGCTGCATAATATCTTCTCATTGCATGGGAAGGGTGACTATTATGTCGTCAACGGAGTGTCTGATTATGGTAATCCGATCATCAACGGAAGCGGCGGCGCCGATATCGTCGTTACATATGATGATGCCGGTAACCTGAAATACGACTGGGAGCTGGTGGACCGCGTGTATGACATCATCGTCAACCATGGCATGCACCCGATCGTGGAAGCCGTGTACATGCCGTCGGTCATCCGTAAAAGCGAACAGGATTACAATATGCCTGTGAACAATACGGTTTGGGAGACGGTTGTGACGGCGTTCGTTCGGCATTGGGTGGAACGGTACGGCGTAGAGGAGGTGCTTAACTGGTACTTTGAGATCTGCAATGAACCGGAACAATACTCCAACTGGAATTCAGACCCTTCGTCGTTCTTTGCGCTGTATGATTACTTTGAACGGGCGGTCCATTCGGTGGATTCTCGTTTCAAGGTCGGCGGCCCCGCCGTCCAGCAATGGGACGACGGCCATCGGCTGTTCGAGAAATTCCTAGCCCATTGTGACAGCGGAGTCAATTATTGTTCCGGCGACTATGGCAGCAGGATCGATTTCATATCCGTCCATTGCAAAGGCGGCATTCCCGGCCAAGTCGGTCCGTCGATGGATTTCATGTTCAATTCGTTGCGGGAATACATCGCCATCCTCAAACGTTTCCCCCGTTTCGCCGATACGGAATTCTTCAACGATGAATCGGATATCGTATGGGACGGGAACCGAGGAATCGCATACAAGAGCTGGCTTAATTTCCGCAACACCCATTATGCCCCGGGTTTTATCTGCAAGATGATTCATACGTATTGCTCTGTGGTGCAGGACGAGCTGGGGGTGAAGCTGAGCATCGTCGATAGCGACAATTGTCATCTTACGTGGGAAAAATCGTTCTTTTCCGGCAACAGAAGCCAGTTTACGCCGTTGGCGAAAGCCCCCTGTACGGATATCCTCCGTAAACCGATGTTCAATGCGTTTCAATTGTTGGGTCGCCTGGGCGACGAACGCTTGCCGATGGATGTGGAAGATTCGGAATTCGGATTGAAATACGGAGTTCTGGCGACACGGACCGGGCGGTCCTACTATGCCTTCATGGTCTGGAATTTTGAAGATGGTCTGGATTCTGATGTCAATGAGCGCACGATACAGTTGAAAGCTGACCATCTGGATGAGAATTCCGTATACGATACGCTTCATTTCCGCATCGACGCCGACCATAGTAACGCCTATGGTCAGTGGATGTCGATGGGGCGTCCGTATCCGCTTTCCGCACAGCAGATTTCCTTCCTTCGGGAGCATGATGGCCTGGAGCTTTATGAAGAACCCGGAACCTGTACGGGACGGTCCAGCTTTGAGAAGTCTGTTGAACTGCCGATGCACGCCGTAAGCCTGGTTCTGCTTGTAAAACGCCCCGACCATGCCGCGCCGAGCGAAGGCTTCGTCGGACAACGCCCCGTCTGCCAAATTGAACAAAGTGTTCTTGATGCTCCACAGGTATACATTTCATGGAAATACAGTGACCGAAAGGATCTGGTAGGGTATCGCTTGTATCGGGGTCTTGCCGGAGAACCGTATACGCTCATGAATACAAAGCCACTCGCTGGTTCCTATTATGTCGATAGTGCTGTAGAACCGAAACGCACATATTCTTATGTCGTTTCCGCATTATATGCCGATGGGAGCGAAAGTCCTCGTTCCCTGGCGGGAGAAATAACGATATGAATGATGATAGTACGATGATGCAGGTTGCGGTGATGACGGATATTGAGCGAACTGAATTCGTGGAGCGGCCCATTCCAGAAGTCCTCCCCGGAGAAGTCCTTGTCAAGGTAGAGCATGTAGGCGTTTGTGGTTCCGACCTGCATTATTATGGCTCAGGCCGGATCGGGAACTTCATTGTGGAGCCACCGTTCGTACTCGGCCATGAGGCGGGCGGTACGGTCGTCGCGATCGGCGATGGGGTGGCTTCTCTTTCGGTAGGGGACAGAGTCGCCTTGGAACCGGGAAAGACTTGCGGACATTGTGAGTTTTGCAAGAGCGGTCGCTACAACCTATGCCCTGATGTCGAGTTTTTTGCTACTCCGCCTATCGGCGGCGTGTTCCAGGAATATGTCGCCCATCCCGCGGAATTGTGCTTCAAGCTTCCCGACTGTGTTTCAACGATGGAAGGTGCGTTGATAGAACCGCTCGCCGTCGGTTTTCATGCCGCGAATCAAGCTGGTGCGGAACTTGGAAAAACTGCGGTCGTCATGGGGGCCGGTTGTATCGGCCTGATGTGCCTGATGGCGTTGAAGGCGAAAGGCGTCTCTTTTGTCGTGGTCGTGGACGTTGTGCGAAGTCGGCTGGACAAGGCTTTGGAGCTTGGCGCCGACGCCGTGACGGACGGCGGCGCGCCCGAAGTCTATGATGAACTGATGCGGCTTTGCGATGGAAGAGGGTATGATATCGTCATTGACGCCGCCGGTAGTGAAAAGACCGTTTCGCTCGGAATCCGTGTGGCGAAGAAGGGCGGTGTGCTTGTCTTCGTCGGATACAGCGCTTCGGGGATGATGACGCTGCCTATTGGGATGGTGCTGGACAAGGAATTGACGTTGAAATCCGTATTTCGGTATAGGAACATCTATCAAATGGCCATTGAGGCGGTCGCTTCGGGAAAAGTTAATCTGAAAGGAATCGTCTCCCACCGCTATCAGTTCAAGGATATCGCCAGGGGCCTCAATGAAAGTCTCCATAACAAATCCGAGGTCATCAAGGCAGTGATTGATTTGTAGGAAACGGGAGACGGTGTTTGTATCTCCGCCGCGGCTTGAAGGTGGTCTCATCGGGATTTCCCGTAGGGAAGGAAGGCGGGACCGCCGCATGCGTGAAATCCTATCATTTCACAGAGGCTTGTCCATATGAAAATCATCGATGCCCATGTCCATGCTTTCAGAACTCTCTCTGGGTTTGGGGCGAAAGGGGAATTCAGGTCAATTGGCGGCGGCAAGGGCGTCTGGGCTACGGGGGAAGTCGCGGCGGTGGTTCCTCCGCAATTGTATGACGATGGCTTCCCCGCCGAAACGCTGCTTGGTGTGATGGATTCGAACAATGTAGAGAAGGCCGTGCTTTTGCAGGGCGGTTTCCTAGGGTTTGAGAACTACTACATCAAAGAAATCCTTGACGCTTTCCCCGGGCGTTTTGCCGGCGCCGCGACCTTCGATCCTTTTTGCCGCTATGCCCGACAAATACTTGAGAACCATATCCAGAACCTTCGTTTCAAGATTTTCAAATTTGAAATGTCGCCGATGTATGGAATTATGGGAAATCATGCCGGTTTTTCGCTGGACTCGCCGTGGCTGATGGCCTATTACGCCCAGATCGCCGCTGTTGGGGGCGTGTTTGTTTTTGACATCGGCACATTTGGCGATGACAGCAGCCAGATCGAAGCGGTCTGCTCGATCGCCGACGCTTTTCCCTGCAACGACATCGTCGTGTGCCATTTGCTGCTACCCCGTAAGGATGGAGTCAAGGTGTTGGTTGAAAAACTGGGACGAATGAAGAGACCTAACCTGCATTTCGATCTGTCGGCTCTGTTCTGGGATTGTTCTCCGAACGATTTCCCGTTCTTCGGTATCAGAGACTGTGCGGCCCGGGCCAAGGACATCGTTGGGTCTGATCATCTCATGTGGGGGAGCGACGCCCCAAGCACGCTTTGCAAGGTTCCGTACAATATGCAGATATCTTATTTGATGGATATCTTTTCTCCCGCGGAACAGGAAGCCGTATACTACCGGAATGCGAATCGGATATATTTCCAAGCCGAATGAGGTATTCAACATTTATATATAATCTTGCAACAATTTTATATATTCATACGAAAACAATGGTGGTACCATTTCAATATCCTACGGGAAAAGAAGGTGCCGCCGCATGATCTGCTTTACCAACGCTTCATTGATTCTGCCTCAGCGAATTTTCAAGAACGGGCATCTTGTCGTGGACGACGGCAAAATCATGGCTTTCGGCCAGGGGCCTGCCCAGCTTCCCCAAGATTCCCCCGTCGCCGTCGTCGATTGCCGCGGACTCTACCTTTCTCCCGGCTTCGTCGATATCCATACCCATGGGGCGGGAGGCTCCGACTTCATGGACGGTACGGAGGAGGCCATCGTCACCGCGGCGCGGATGCATCTCAAGCATGGTACCACGACGCTGTTGCCGACGACCCTGACCAGCTCGGACGAAGATCTCTATGCGACGATCGACAACTTCAAGAAGGCGCGCAATTGCCGCAAGGACATGCCCCGTCTTGAAGGGCTGCATCTGGAAGGCCCGTATTTCTGCGAGCAGGAGAAGGGGGCTCAGGACAGCCGCTTCCTCCTCCTTCCGAAGAAAGAACATTACATGCCGATCCTCGATCGGGCAGAGGGGGCTATCGTGAGATGGTCTTTGGCCCCGGAGCTTCCCGGTGCGCTTGAAATGGCCGATACGCTCGTCCCGATGGGCGTCAGGCTTTCCGCGGCCCATACCGCCGCGACCTACGATGAGATCAGCGCGGGGTTCGACCACGGTATCACCCATCTGACACATTTCTATTCAGGTATGTCCACGATTGTCAGGAAACAGGGGGTGCGGGTACTCGGCGCGGTCGAAGTCGGCTATTTGATCGACGGCATGACGCTGGAGGTGATCGCCGATGGAATGCACCTGCCGCAGGAGCTGCTGAGGCTGATCTTCAAGAACAAGGACCATACCAAGGTCTGCGCCTGTACCGACAGCATGCGCGGCGCGGGAATGCCCGAAGGGCCGTCGATACTCGGCGCGCTCGCTACCGGACAACCGGTCGTCATAGAGGACGGAATCGCGAAGATGCCCGACCGGACCTGCTTCGCAGGAAGCGTCTGTACCGGGGACCGGCTGGTACGGGTGCTGCGGGATTTGGTCGGACTCCCTCTGTGGGAGGCTGTGCGGGCGGCGTCCCTTCTTCCCGCCGAGTTCATGGGTTTTGGGGGAAAAACCGGTTCCATCGCAGTAGGCAAGCAGGCCGACCTAGCTCTGTTTGATGAATCCATCTCTATAAAGAACGTATATGTCGGCGGCGTGGAATGCGCCGTTTGACCAGGAGGATGATATATGCATATTACAATTTCTATCAGTCCGACTCCCCAGGAGCTGGGGAGCGCCGCCGCCAAGAAGATTTCCGCTTTGCTGAATGACGCCATCGCCCGCAAAGGATCCGCGAGAATTATCCTTTCCACCGGAGCCAGCCAGTTCGAGACTATGGATGCCCTGACCCGTGAACCGGTTGACTGGACGAAGGTCGAGATGTTCCACCTTGACGAATATGTCGGGTTGTCGGAAAGCCATATCGCCAGTTTCAGAAAATACCTCAAGGAACGGTTCGTATCGAAGCTTCCCTTGAAGGGCGCCTACTTCGTGAATGGGGAAGGCGACGTCAAAAAGAATATCGCGGACCTGACTGAGAAGCTGAGGGAGGCGACCGTCGATGTCGGTGTGATCGGTATCGGCGAAAACGGACATATCGCGTTCAACGACCCTCCCGCCGACTTCGAGACCGACGTCGCCTACAAGGTCGTCGACCTTGACGACCGGTGCAAGCGGCAGCAGGTGGGCGAGGGGTGGTTCGCCACGGTCGCCGACGTACCGAAGCAGGCCATCACCATGTGTCCGAGACAAATCATGTCCTGTGAACATATCGTTTCTTCCGTCCCCCATGCGGTGAAAGCCGAAGCGATCTACAATACCTTGACCGGCAAGGTCGATCCGAAGGTCCCCGCCACGCTTTTGAAAACGCATCCCGACTGGAATCTGTTCATAGACGATGCGTCGGCCCGGCAACTGTTCGCGCTGTAGGATTTTTTCCAAGACGTTCCGTCTCTTTGCCCTGTGAATCCGGCTTACCGCCCGGCAGCGCTTCTGTACCGCCAGGCGGTGAGGGTATCCTGTGTGTCCCCACCCTTGTGTTTTTCGAGCTGTCGTGCCGGCGGCTGAGTGCATGGATGTTCCGGAGATCGAGGGGACGGATGTCGATAGGCTTTGCTTTTCTTTCGTTTTGTTTTCTTTTTCTGGTTTTGTTTGGAAAAGCTTGGTACAATATCTTGAGAAGAGTATGGAAGAATATAGCCGGGAGGATGAATCCTGTGAGGCGCGCCCTTATATTCCGGCGACAGGATATGGTATGAAGAAAAAAGCTATTTCATTGGTCGGTTTCAAAACATGCGACGAGATTGCCGCCTGTATCGAGGCGTATCCCGAGGCTCGTTTCGAGCTGGCCTACAACATGAGCGAGGATTTCCTGGAGAAAGCCGCGCCGTTGATCGCCGGCAGGGTCGTGTCGCTACACGCCTGTTCACCGATGGAACCCTATTTCCCCAATTTCGGAAGCAACGACCCCGTGGTCATACAGGAAAGTGAGACGATGCTGATGCGTAGCGCCCGCACCGCCCTTCGATTCGGTGCCGATATCATGGTCCTGCACCCCGGCTACCTGACCGACCAGCGGGTCAGCTCCAACTACGCCGGACGCGCCGAATTGATGAAAGGACCCGAATTCCAGGACTATATCGGGAGGAAGAAGGGCTATATCGCCCGGCGGGATATTCTGGATACCGAAGGGTATCGGCGCCGTTTCTCCGTCATGACGGAACATGTCGCGAGAGTCTCCGAGCGGCTTTTGGGCATGGGTATCACTTTGGCGGTGGAGAATCTCAATCCCCGCGCCGGCTATCTGTATATGCAGCCCGAAGAACTGGAAGCCTTTCCCCCTCAGCTGCGTTTCTGCCTTGACGTAGGTCATTTGTGGGTGTCCCACTTTGTATTCGGGTTCGAGTTCCTTCCCGCCGTGGAAAGGATGCTTGGTTCCGGACGTATCGTATCCTTGCATCTGCATTCCAATCCTTCGGACGGCGATATCCTCGAAGATTCCCATGGTGATTTCAATGCCGCGGGGTTTCCCGCCGCGGAAATAATCCGTCTCACAAAGGACCTCCCGGTGAACTTGGTTCTTGAAACGCTTCAGAACCCTGTCGGGAATATGGTTTCCTTGGATGAATTGCTTGCATTTTACTCAAATTAGTTCTTCGTTTGTTTTCTTTTGTATGATTGTAAAATAAAAAAGAACAGAAAAAGAAAATTTTTCTTGTGAAATGTAAAATATCGGAATATACTGATACTGGAAATCTTCGATAGTAAAAACCATGTTGCCAAACGCATGGTCGTGGACCGTACATTGTACGGCCTTGGCGTTGCGATGTCGTAGGATGGGGTTGGTCGAAGCGAAGCAAGCCCGCGATACGGGCCTTCAGAACTGTATGATTTCTATAGGAGGAGGATTAGTATGAAAAAGACAATCGCTGTACTTCTGATGCTGGTTGTTCTTGTGGGATTCGTTACCGCTCAGGGAGCGGCGGAAACCAGCGTGGCTGGCGGAACCGGCAAGCTGACCATCTATAGCGCCGCATCAGAGGGCGAAGCTGAAAAACTTGTCGCGAAATTCAATGAGCTGTATCCGAATATCAAGGTGACCATCATCCGTGCTGGTTCCGGAGATCTGGTGACCCGCGTCAAGACCGAATGGCCGAAGCCGGAAGGCGATGTCATCCTTCTGATGGGTACCGAGAACCTTGACCAGATCTATGACATGCTGCAGCCGTACAAGTGCGCCAATCACGATGCGTTCGCACCGGAAAACCGCGACGGCGCCGACGTTCCGAAGTATTACGGTACTTCCATGCCGTTGCAGGCGATCATGTACAATACCAACATGCTTTCCGAAGCCGACGCACCCAAGTCCTGGAAGGATCTCGCCGATCCGAAGTACCGTGGCGAAGTCGTCCTCGGCAATCCGGCGTCTTCCGGTTCTTCCTATGCCCAGCTGTATATGATGAACAAGCTCTATGGTATGGATTTCGTGGCGGATGTCGTAAAGAACGCTACCTATGTCGCTTCCTCTACCGCCGGTCCGGACTCCGTTGCCCGCGGCGAATATGCGATCACGGTGACTGGCGAAGCGAACATCGCCAAGAAGATCGACGCCGGCGACCCTGTCGCCTATGTCCTTCCTGAAGAGGGAACGGGGCATCGCGTCGAAGGTTCCGCCATCCTCGCCAATTGCGCGAACCTTGATTCCGCGCAGAAGTTCATCGACTTCATGACGAGCGACGAAGCGTTCGTGATCGTCCGTGACGAATGTTTCCGCCGCCCGATTTCCACTGCGATCTCTGGGCCGAAGCATCTGCCCGACCTCGCCGACATGACGTTCTTCACTTACGATGCGAAGGAAGCCGCCAGCATCAAGAAATCGCTGGTGACCCAATTCAACGGATTGCTATAGCAAGCCGGTTTACGGGGGACTTGCCGAGCAATGCCGACAAGTCCCTTTTTTTTCTTTGCGAGACACCTTTTTCAGGAGACCATCCAGATGAGCCAGAATTTGACATACGAAGCGGTTAACAAGATATATGACGAGAAGGGGAAGAATCCCGTACACGCCTTGAAGGATGTATCCTTCACCATCAACGCAGGGGAGCTGTTCTGCCTGCTGGGCCCCTCAGGGTGTGGAAAGACGACGTTGCTTCGCAGTACCGCGGGCCTGGAGACGATTTCTTCGGGCAAGATGCTGTATGGGGATGTCGATATCTCCACTATTCCGCCGTATAAACGGAACATCGGCATGGTCTTCCAAAGCTTTGCCCTGTATCCCCACATGACCATTTTTGAGAACGTCGCCTATGGGCTGCGGGTTCGCAAGACCCCCGACGCCGAGGTCAAGCGCAAGGTCACCGAGGTGATGGAGCTAGTCGGGCTGCAGGAGGAGCTGAAGCGTAACCCAAGCCCCACCGGGTTGTCCGGCGGGCAGCAGCAGCGCGTCGCCATCGCTCGCGCTTTGGTCTATGATCCCGACATTCTGCTGCTGGACGAACCTCTCGCCAACCTTGACGCGAAGCTCAGGCGGTACATGCGCGCGGAAATCCGCCGGATACAGAAGGCGACGAACATCACCACCATCTTCGTCACCCATGACCAGGAAGAGGCGATGGCGGTAGGCGACCGTCTGGCGGTTCTCCGCAAGGGTATCGTCGAACAGATCGGTACGTCCGATGAGCTGTATACTCAGCCGAAGAACGCTTTCGTCTCGAACTTCATCGGCAAGATGAATTTCTTCTCCGCGTCCGTATCCGCTATTGAAAACTCCACCGTGTTCTGCAAGGTCAACGGTACCGGCCTCGTAGTCCCCGTCCGTAAGGAGCATTGCCATGTCGACCAGCTGCCTGTCGGCGCCGATATCCTTGTAGGGGCTCGACCGGAGATGCTGGTCGTTTCGAAAGAGCCGGTTGAAAAAAGCGTCAAAGGCGCCGTGAAGATCATCCAGCATCTTGGTCAATTCGTCCGGTATGAGGTTGAGCTTCCTTCTTCCGTTTCCGAAACCATTTTTGAGATCGATATGCCGGGAATGGTTCCGAATGTGAAGGAACACGACGATGTGTATGTCAGTGTGAAGCCTGATGTGGCTTCGCTTTTCACCAAGGAGGGCAGGGAATGAAGAAAACAACGGGTCCCTCCATGGAGGTGATCGGCGCGGAGAGCAAGACGAAGCGCTTTTTTCAAAAGGACTTCACCCAGTACCTTGTCTTCGCCATACCGATGATCTTTCTCGCCGTCTTCCTGCTGTATCCGATGCTCACGACGCTGGTCCGGGCCTTCATGGCTCCCGCCGACGATCTGGCGTTCCACGGGTTCAGCCTGGATGGGTTCAAGCAGTTCGCCACTTCCCGGCTGTATCGCAAGAGTCTGTACAATTCCTTCGTGGTGTCCATCAGCGTCACGTTGCTGACGTTGGTGATCGGTATCCCGATGGGGTATTTCGTCGCCAGGGTGAAGATGCCCGGCAAGAACCTCATCCTGTCCCTCGGCATCCTGCCGGTTATCATGCCGTCGTTCGTCGGGGCGTTCACATGGGTCATCCTGATGGGCCGCAACGGTATCGTCAGGGTGTTCCTCAACTGGTTGCTGTCTCCGTTCGGAATCACGGTTCCGAGTATCTACGGCATGTTCGGCATGATACTGTGCATGACGTTGACGTACTATCCGTTCGTATTCCAGCTTGCCTATGGAGCGTTCGCCTCGGCCAATCCGTTGCTGGAGGAGGCCGCGATGCTCATGGGTGCGAAGAAGGGTCGTATCCTGCGGACCGTCACGTTTCCGCTGGTGTTGCCCAGCCTCGGCGCGGCGGCGCTGCTGGTGTTCGTCCGAGCTATCGGCAACTTCGGTATTCCGGCTATGATCGGTGGCGACACCTATGTGTTGCCGACATTGATATACTTCGAGGTCAATGGTTTCTGGAACATCAACGGGGCGTCTTCGATTGCCGTCGTGAACGTACTGATCACGGCTATCGTGCTATGGGCCCAGAAATACATGGTCAGCAAGCATGAATATGAAACGATTTCCGCCTCCCGCTCCGAGATGAAGCTGCACGAGGGCAAGGGAATCAAAATCGTCGCCATGGTATTCTGCCTGATCATATTGGTCGCCTCCCTGCTGCCGCAGCTGACGATCATCATCATGTCGTTCTTTACAAAATGGGTAGGGCTGTTCCCTGAGGGCTTCACGCTCCAGAACTACATACGGATTCCCAAGTATTCGCACAGAGAGCTTTTCAACTCGTTCTACCTCTCAATTCTCGCGACATTGCTCTGCGCGGTGCTGGGGAGCCTGGTCGCTTACATCACGGAGCGTAAGAAGCCTAAGGGCGCGGCCTTGCTCGATTTGTCGGTCATGGCTCCGTTCATCCTCCCCGGGACGGTCGTTTCGATCGCGTTGCTCTCTGCCTTCAGCGGCAGCAGCGCCATCCGTCTGACTGGTACGTATACGATCATCGTCATCTCCTACATGATTCGCCGTACCCCGTACGTCTATCGTTCAGTGGCGGCGAGTCTGACGCAGCTCAATCCTTCGCTGGAGGAGGCTTCGACGATCATGGGAGCGTCCTGGTTCTATACGTTCAGAAAAGTAAGCGTGCCTTTGATTCTGCCGGCGATCATTTCCGGTTCGATTCTGACGTTGACCACCCTGTTGCAGGAGCTGAGTACTACGATTCTGTTGTACAGCGGCCGTACCCGTACCGTGCCGATTCAGATCTACGGGGCGGTAGCCGACGGCAAGCTCGGTGAGGCGAGCGCCTTGTCCGTCGTGCTGCTGGTGGTCGTCTTTGCGATCGTCTATGGCATGAACAGATCCCAGGGCAACAAGATGTCTTCCGCTTTCAAGATGGGTTGATGCTTCTCCTTGTGTTTTCCCATGCGGGGTGTCGTTCAGGTTCGTTGAGCTTGTGCGGCGCCCTTTTTGTCTACCTTGGGAAAGAGCCTCTTGTGGATTGTCCCTGTCCGTTGGCTCATAAGGTTGTAGCGTGACGCCTGTCGCGGCCACCTTGGATCGTAGCTGGTGGGGCTGGCGACAACATGGGCGATGCCAGGTACCTGAGCGATGCCGGCGACATGGATAGCCCCGGCAGCATGAAGCGTTCTGTCCGGAAGTCCCGGTGATTCAAACAGCCAGTGAAGCAAGTTCGGGAGGATATATGAAAGATTTGAGACTGTACCGTGAGCTTTACGCACGGGAACTGAAAGACAATATTCTCGCATACTGGTTGCCCCGTTGTCTCGACGAGGTTCATGGCGGATATTACAACTGCTATGACAATTCAGGCCGGAATTTGGTCAGCACCGACAAGTATACGTGGAGCCAGGGACGCTTCGTCTGGATGTTCAGCAAGCTTGCCGCCACGCCCTCCAATCTGTTTTCTGCCGACGAACGCTCCCGTTTCCTCGCTTTGGCGAAGAACGGCGCCGATTTCCTCATGGCTCACTGTCTGCTGGGGTGTGAAGACTGGCGTTGTACGTTCCTGATGGATGAGGCTGGCCGGGCGAAGCCTGTCTCCGACGGCATGCCGTTGGATTCCAGCGTCTACGCCGACTGTTTCGTCGTGGCGGGACTCGCCCGGTACGGACTTTCCAGCGGCGATACGGCGGCGTATGGTTTTGCTAAGAAGCTCTACCGTTCAGTCTTGCGCCGAATCGACGAAGGCCGGTTCAACACCCTTCCGTATCCGCTTTCCCCGGAATACCGGGCCCATGGTATTCCGATGATCCTGGACAACGTCACCAAGGAACTGTATGACGCCGCGCAGGTCATGGACGCACGGTATTGTAATGAGCTGCTGGCGAAGCTCGATCGTTTTTCATCTGATGTCCTTGAGCATTTCGCCGATGCCTCCGATACGGTCCACGAGGTAATCCGCAGTTCAGACAACGGGTTCATCGACAATCTGCTCGGCATGCACGCAAACCCCGGCCATACGATCGAGGACATGTGGTTCATAGCCGATTCTGCCCGGATTTTAGGAAAGAATGATAGAGTCCCCCGTATTTGCGCCATCGTCAGGCGAGCGTTGGAAGTAGGGTGGGACGACCAATTTGGAGGAGTCCTCCATTATGCGGCGGTCAAGGGCGGGGCTCCTGTCGATGATGGGACGAATCCTCCCGAGGTCGAAGCGGAGCCGATGTTCCGGCAAGTGGTCTCCGGCTGGGGCGACAAGCTCTGGTGGGTTCATTCCGAGGCGCTGTATACGACGATGCTCTGTTATCGTCTGAGCGGCGACGAAGCGTTTCTGACATGGCACGACAGGGTGCGTGACTATGTGTTCAGTCATTTCCCGAACCCGGACAAGGAGACTGGCGAATGGCTTCAGATACTTCGCCGCGACGGGACGCCGGAGGACAAGGTCGTAGCGCTACCGGTGAAGGATCCCTATCACATCACTAGGAACCTGATCCTGCTGGTGGAACTGCTGGATGAGATGCAAGGAAGGGGCTGAACCTTCTTCTGTTGTATTGCACAGTTTGCAATATCGGAGTACTTTCCATGCATGTTTTTAAAATAATATATTTCAAAATATAATAAATAGGATTATAATAATTACATGGCTACGAAATTCATCGACAGGGACAAGGAAATGGCTCTGCTGGAAAAGCAGTATGCGCTACCTCAGGCTTCTTTTGTCGTCATATATGGACGCAGGCGTACTGGCAAGACCCGATTGATTGCAGAGTTCCTGAAAAAGCATGAGGCCGACTCTCTATATTTCCTGGTGACGGAAGAATCAGAAAACCAAAACCTTGCGGTGTTCAGGAAGCTGTGCGGGGAGTATCTAGGCAATGACCTTCTTGCCGTATCTACCGCTTCGTGGGAAGACTCATGCAGGTTGTTTGCCCAATATCACCCAGAGCGGAAAAAAATCCTGGTGATAGATGAATTCCAGTATCTTGGAGTCTGCAACCCAGCTTTTCCCTCCATCGTCCAGAAAATATGGGACCTTGTCTTTTCCGAGGCCAACATCATGTTGGTGTTGTCGGGCTCCTTGGTTTCGCTCATGAAAACACAGACGCTCGCATATTCCTCCCCATTGTATGGACGTCGTACTGCTCAATTGAAGCTGAAGCAAATCCCCTTTGCACGCTATGGTGATTTTTTCGCAAGCCTCAAAGGACGGGATTTGGTTGACAGATATGCAATAACGGGAGGTGTCCCAAGGTATATCGAAGCGTTTCAAGGCCAAGGCGATTTGTTCGGCCTGATCAAGCAAAATATCCTGAATCCTGGCAGTTTTCTGTATGAAGAGCCATATTTCTTGTTACAGAAAGAAGTAAAGCAGATTGGATCATATTTTTCTTTGTTGCGGACAATAGCTTTTGGCAATCATAAGCTCAATGATATCGCTACCGTCCTTTCCGTCAAGGCTACTGATTTGACAAGTTATTTGAAAATCTTGTCAGATTTGGATTTGGTTGAACGGGAGGTTCCGGTTTTTGAGAGTAATCCTGAGAAAAGCAAAAGCGGCCTGTATCGAATTACCGATAATTATATAGCTTTCTGGTTCAAATTTGTCTATCCATGGCAGAACTATTTGGAGCGTGGTGAAGATCAAGTGGTATTCGATAACTTGAAAAGGAACTTTGTGCAACGACATGCGGCGTTCGTGTATGAGGATGTCTGCAGGGAACGTATGTGGTCTTTGTCTGCGGCCGGTTCCTGGAAATTCCCGGTGGAGAAGGTCGGACGCTATTGGGGAAGGGTGACGGATGAGACGGATATCGTCGCGCTGTCAGAGGGAACTCGGAATATGGTCGTAGGGGAGTGCAAATACTCTCTTTCTCCAAAGGATGATGATGTCCTTTTCGCTTTGGAACGTCGAGGACGTGCTTTGTCGTCGTGGTTTGGTGTTCCTGACGTTCAATATGTCCTGTTCAGCATGGGGGGCTTCACCGACAAGTTGCGTTCCTTGGCATCCTGTAGGAGCGATGTCCTGCTAGTGGAAGGCTGCTAGCCATTCCCGCAAGGGCGTTAGCTGTTTTGCCCGTCATCTGAGAATCGTGCTGGCAGCTTTTTTCCCCATCACCTCCCGTAACAAGGCGTTCATTCTTGTTTGATCGCCCTTGCCGTCCTTTTTCAACCATGCCACGTTGCGTTTTTTGAATATTCTTACCGATATTAATGAAAATTTATGCATATATACTAGCCAAAACGGATGATTGTTGTATAATTATGCTAATTTTGATGAGAATCATAGGAGAATACGACAATGGTCAGGACCAAGATCAAGGCGGGGATCATCGGAGCTACGGGATATGCCGGGAGTGAATTGGTACGTCTGCTGTGCCGTCATCCGCAGGTACGGCTGGTCTACGCCGGTTCCCATTCCTACGCGGGAAAGGTGTTCTCCGATATCTACCCGAATATGAGGGGAGTCTGCGACCTTGTGCTGGACGATGACAATATCGCCAATGCCGCCGACGCCTGCGATGTGCTGTTCCTTGCGTTGCCGGCAGGTATCGCTTCGAACCAGGTCAATGCGGATATCCTGAAGAAATGCGTCGTCATCGACCTGGGAGCCGATTATCGTCTGAGCGATCCGCAAGTATACGAAGCCTGGTACAAGGTCAAGCATGGCTCCGTGGACTTGCTGGGGCAGGCTGTGTACGGACTGTGCGAGCTGTATCGGAATCGGGTCGCCCACAGCCGCCTGATCGCCAACCCCGGTTGCTACACGACCTGTTCAATCCTTTCCCTGACGCCGTTGCTCAGGAGTGGGCTGATTGAACCCGACAGCATCGTCATCGATGCGAAATCCGGGGTGTCGGGTGCTGGCCGGTCCGAGAAGCTTGGTTCCCTCTACTGCGAATGCAACGAGAATATCAAGGCGTACGGGGTGGCCAACCACCGGCATACGCCCGAAATCGAGGAGCAGCTGTCCTGGGTCGCCAGCGGGGGGACGTCCGGCAAGGGTATCGTGTTGCAGTTCACGCCGCATCTTGTTCCGATGGACCGGGGCATTCTCGCCACTTGCTACGCCAAGCTCAAGGGTGGGGTGACCGCTGAACAGATCTCGCAGGCCTATGGGAACTGTTACGATGGAGAGCGGTTCGTCCGAGTTCTGGGGGAAGGAAATCTGCCGGAGACCCGTTGGGTCAAGGGGAGCAACCGTTGTGATATCGGTTGGAAGCTCGACAGCCGTACCGGACGCATCATCGTCGTCGGGGCGATAGACAATCTGGAAAAGGGCGCCGCCGGACAAGCGGTGCAGAACATGAACATCTGTTTCGGCCTGGATGAAGACGCCGGACTCGAAGCGGCCGCTTCGTTTCCGATGTAATGGCAACGGGCGACATCCTGTGGAAAAAGTATAAGGAATACGACATATGAAGACGATTGAAGGCGGTATCACCGCCCCGAAGGGATTTCTGGCCAATGGCATTGCCGCTGGCATCAAAAAGCGGAAGAAGGACATGACGGTACTGGTCAGCGAGGTTCCAGCCCAAGCCGCCGGGGCTTTTACGACGAACAAGGTCAAGGCAGCGCCTGTTCTCTGGGACAAACAGCTGGTTGACAGCGGCAAGCCGATGGTCGCGGTCGTGGTCAACAGCGGCAATGCCAACGCCTGTACTGGCGAGCAAGGGCTGGCCGATGCGAAAGCCATGGCCGCTCAAGCCGCCGAGCTACTGTCCGCCAGGGGGAGCGCTGTTACCGCCGACCAGGTACTGGTCTGTTCCACCGGGGTCATTGGGGTACCGCTTCCGATGGATACGGTCAAGAAAGGCATCAAGGTCTGTATGAAGGGGTTGTCGAAGGAGCCGGAAGCGGCGGTCGCGGCGGCGGAAGCGATCTGTACGACCGATACGTTCCGCAAGGAGGTCGCCGTCGAAATCGAGATCGACGGAAAGCCGGTGCGGATCGCCGGCATGGCCAAGGGTTCTGGGATGATCCATCCCAACATGGCGACGATGCTATCGTTCATCACCACTGACGCGGGAATTCCTGCGAAGTCTCTGCAAAAATTGCTTGGTACGACGATCATCGACACCTACAACATGATTTCGGTGGATGGCGATACGTCTACCAACGACACGGTGCTGGTGCTGGCCAACGGTTGCAGCGACGTGGAGCTGTGTGAGGGAACTCCGCAGTGGGAGACTTTCTGCGAAGCGTTCACCTATGTGCATACGTTCCTTGCGAAGGCGATCGTCAGGGACGGCGAGGGGGCAGGCAAGTTCATCGAGGTGACTGTCAACGGGGCGAAAAGCGTCGAGGACGCGCGGGTCCTGGCCCGTTCGGTGGTCAGCTCCAGTCTGGTGAAGGCCGCGTTCTTCGGAGCCGACGCGAACTGGGGGCGCATTCTCTGCGCCATGGGCTACAGCGGTGCGGATTTCGATCCGGCGGGGACGGAACTCTCATTCGCCAGCGACAAGGGCATGATCGTCGTCGTCGCCAATGGCGAACCGGTGGCCTTCGACGAACAGCTGGCGAAGAAAATCCTGTTGGAGAAGGATGTCGCCGTCCTGGCGAAACTGAACGACGGCGATGCGACAGCCACGGCCTGGGGATGCGACCTTTCCTACGAATACGTCCGGATCAACGGCGACTACAGGAGCTAGCGTATGGACATGCAGCAGGAAATCAAGAAAGCCGAGGTGCTGATTGAAGCCATACCGTATATCCGGCGGTTCGCCGGTACTATCGTCGTAGTGAAGTACGGCGGTAGCGCGATGGTCGATGAAAAGCTCCGCAAGTCGGTGATTCAGGACATCGCCCTGATGAAGTATATCGGCCTGATGCCGGTCGTCGTCCATGGCGGGGGCAAGGAGATCACCAATTTGCTCGACCGTCTGGGCAAGGAGACCGTGTTCCTCGATGGACTGCGGGTGACCGACGAAGAGACGGCCAAGGTGGCGGAGATGGTTCTTTCCGGCTCCATCAACAAGGCGTTGGTCGCCGACTTGGAGAGCGTGGGGATCAAGGCCGTCGGCATCAACGGCAAGGACGGCAGGACGCTGATGGCACACAAAAAGCTCGACCCGAAGGGGCGGGACCTTGGTTTCGTCGGCGAGGTTGACCAGGTGGACACGGCGCTGGTATCGACGTTGCTTGAAAACAACTTCGTCCCCGTCATCTCCCCGATTGGTATGGACGAGCTTGGAAACACCTACAACATCAACGCCGACTACGCCGCCAGCGCTATCGCCGGGGCGCTTCATGCCCAGAAGCTGATCTTCCTGACCGATGTCGAAGGCATCCTCAAGGACAAGGATGACCCGGATACCATCATCCGCCGTCTGACGATAGACGAAGCGCTGGACTATATCAACGACGGCACAATCAAGGGCGGGATGATTCCGAAGGCGCAGTGCTGTATCGACGGTATCATCAAGGGAGTCAAGAGCGTCCATATCCTGGACGGCAGGCTTGACCACAGCATCCTGCTGGAAATCTTCACGACGAAGGGTATCGGTACCATGATGACCCCGTCGGTGTATTCCGAGAAATAGCGGAGGGGATGATGAATAAACAAGAATGTGCGTATGGATTGATGTCCGATATCGTGGCGCAGGGACAGGACGCTATCATGCGTACCTACGCCCAGTTTCCTGTTGCGTTTGTGTCCGGTCATGGCCGGACTCTGGTCGATGCGGACGGGAAGGAATATCTCGATTTCGTCGCGGGCATCGCCGTGAACGCATTGGGGTATGGTGATGAATTGCTGTCGGCCGCTCTCAAGCGTGTGATCGACAACGGCTTGCTCCATTGCTCCAACCTCTACTGGAACCCCTACGCCGTTTCCGCGGCCCAGTCGCTCAAACAGCTGTCCGGCATGGACAAGGTGTTCTTCTGCAACAGCGGCGCCGAAGCGAACGAGGCGGCGTTGAAGCTGGCGAGAAAGTTTGGTCATCTGGACGGAGGCGGCCGGACGGAGATCATCACCATGGAGCATTCTTTCCATGGAAGGACCTACGGGGCGATCACAGCCACCGGTCAGGACAAGTACCACAAGAATTTCGACCCTCTGCTGCCCCGGATACGTTATGCGGCTTTCAATGATTTCGACAGCGTGCTGGCCCAGGTCAATGACGATACTTGCGCCATCATGGTCGAGCCCATCCAGGGCGAGGGCGGAATCATTCCCGCCGATCCTGAATTCCTCAAGGCGTTGCGGACGTTGTGCGATGAACGGCATATCCTGCTGATGTTCGATGAGGTGCAGTGCGGCATGGGGCGCTCCGGCCAGCCGTTCGCCTGGCAGACCTATGGGGTCAAGCCCGATGTGATGACCCTCGCCAAAGCTCTGGCGGGTGGAGTCCCCGCCGGTGCGATGGTCGCCTGCGGCGTCGCCGCCGATATTCTGCAGCCGGGAGATCATGCGGCGACCTTCGGCGGCAACCTGCTCGCCATGAGCGGGGCCTGCGTCATGCTGGAACGTCTGGCGGAAGGCGGTCTGTGCGAGCATGTCCGTTCCACAAGCGCTTACTTCATCGACGCCCTCCGCGATTTGCAGGCGAAATATCCCTCGCTTGCCGTCGATGTCCGAGGCCGCGGCCTGATGCTTGGCGTCCAGCTCACTGTTCCGCCCCGTGTCGTCGTCGACGCGGCCATGGAGCGTGGTCTCCTTGTCGCTTCGGCCGGGTACGATGTGCTGCGGTTCGTCCCGCCTCTTACCGTCACTACCGATGAGATCGACCGGGCCCTGGCAATCCTGGACGAAGTCTTCTCAACCTTGGTTTCCGATGGGAAATAGGGAAGGGGTCGTTGACATTCCCTAGGGAAAGTAAGTAGTATCACGGCAAGAAACAAAGGCGTTTCACTCTTTCGGGAGTGGAGCGTCTTTTTTTTCTGCTCGGATAAAAACCGCTAGGCTGCGTTGGGCTCACAAGGCCGTACCTGTGTACTGTCCTTGTTCGCCCGCCTGGCCGATCAGTCCGTTTCCTTCGTCCGACGGCAGGAGCAGGGGGGGGATGGGCTATACGTCGCTGTTTAGTGGGAAAGGGCTGGAGCCGTACTTTTTCCCAGACCGTGCAGGGTAGGGCGACAGGGCGGGATGCTTGCCAGGTGCTGTAGGGGACGGCGGTTACCGGACGGAGACTGTTTTTTGCAAGGATTGGATTGTCTGCCGTCGGCGCCAATTGGCCGACGAAGTTTTTGGAGGTACCCAGGTATGTGTGGATTCGTAGGAATGTTCGACGTCGAGGAAGGGGCCGCGCAGTATCGCGACAGAGTCCTTTCCATGTCGCGCAAGATTCGGCATCGGGGGCCGGACTGGTCCGGCATCTATTGTGGCGAAAATACGATCATCAGCCATGAACGGCTGTCTATCGTAGATCCGTTATCAGGAAAACAACCGTTGTACAGCAAAGACGGTAAGCTTGTGCTGGCGGCGAACGGCGAAATCTACAATCATCAGGAGATTCGCAAACGGTACGACGGTACCGACGGCAAATACTATGAATTCCAGACGCAGAGCGACTGCGAAGTGATTCTTGCGCTCTACCGGGACAAAGGCCCCGATTTTCTTGAGGACTTGAACGGTATCTTCGCCTTCGCCCTCTACGATATGGAAAAAGACGTCTACTTGGTCGCCCGCGACCATATCGGCATCATCCCCCTGTATCAGGGGTGGGATGGGGAAGGCCACTACTATGTCGCCAGCGAGCTGAAAGCATTGGAAGGCATCTGTGCGACGATCGAGGAATTCCTCCCGGGCCAGTACTACTATAGTCCCGACGGCAGACCCGTCCAATGGTACAGGAGGGACTGGATGTCCTACGACGCCGTCAAGGACGACGCCAGCGATATCGATGAACTGCGAACGGCCCTTGAAGCCGCCGTCAAACGTCAGCTGATGAGCGACGTCCCCTATGGCGTATTGCTTTCCGGCGGGCTGGACAGTACGATCATCGCCGCCGTCACGGCGAAATATGCGGCCAAGCGCATTGAAAGCGCCGATACCGAGGTCGCTTGGTGGCCGCGGCTGCATAGCTTCGCCATCGGGCTCGATGGATCCCCCGACCTCGCCGCGGCGAGGGTCGCGGCCGATTTCATCGGGACGGTCCATCACGAAGTGCATTTCACCATCCAGGAAGCGCTCGATGCGTTGGACGATGTCATCTACTATCTGGAAACCTACGATATCACCACCGTCCGCGCCTCGACCCCGATGTTCCTGCTGGCGAGGGTGATCAAGTCCATGGGCATCAAGATGGTCCTGTCCGGCGAGGGCTCCGACGAACTGTTCGGCGGCTATCTCTATTTCCACAAAGCTCCGAATCCGCAGGCGCTCCACGACGAGACGGTTCGCAAGTTGGGCAAACTGCATCTGTACGATTGCCTGCGAGCCAACAAGTCGCTCGCCGCCTGGGGTGTGGAGGGGCGCGTCCCGTTCCTCGACAAGGATTTCATCGATGTGGCGATGCGGCTCAACCCCAAGGACAAAATGTCCCTGATGGTTGACGGCAAGCCCCGGATTGAGAAATGGATTCTCCGCGAAGCGTTCAAGGACTATATGCCGTCCTCCATCACCTGGCGTCAGAAGGAGCAGTTCTCCGACGGTGTCGGATACAACTGGATAGATACCCTTCGGAAAATGACCGACGAACTCGTTTCCGATCAACAGTTCGCGGCCGCGGCGAAAAGATTCCCGATCAACACCCCGTCCACCAAGGAGGAGTACTACTACCGTTCGATATTCGCCAAACACTTTCCCTCCGAGTCGGCGGCCCGGTGCGTGCCCCACGAAGCCTCGGTCGCATGCTCCACGGCGATAGCCTTGGAATGGGATGCCGCATTCAAAAAGATGAACGAACCTTCCGGTCGTGCCATCGCAGGGGTACACGACCAAGCGTACAAGGCATGAGCTCCCATTTGTAGGAGAGAATGGAAAACTTCATGTGAAGACCTTCGCGGAATTGTTTTTCACGGAGGTCTTCGCCGTTGGAAGAATGTCGGAAGGGTGTTGGAGAAGGGGCGTCGTAACGGCGTAGAGGCATTGTAATGATGCGGCGGTGGTGCTTGGCCGATTTGGTCTTGTCTGAACCGTCCGATGGTCGGTTTGGGGCGCCTTGCACTATTACAGCCTTGTCATACAGTATTGGGCCGCGGGTCTGGAACTTGATGGTCAGGTACGGGTTATGGAGCGACGATCGTATTCGTCAGAATTCCGATTTGGTCGATGATGACGTCCACCCTGTCTCCTATCTGCATGCCGCTGATTCCTCCCGGAGTGCCTGTGAGGATGACGTCGCCGGGGAGCAGCGTCATGACCTTGGAGAGATAGCTGACCAAGAACGCCGGTTTGAAAATCAGATTGGAGGTGTTCGACTTCTGCATCGTCCTGCCGTTCACCTTGCTTTCGATATCCAACGTATTCGGATCCACCTCGTCGGTGATGACCGGCCCCAGCGGCATGAAGGTATCGAACGACTTCGCCACTGTCCATTGCCCTTGTTTCGGTTGCAGGTCGCGGGCGGTCGCGTCGTTGGCGCATGTGTATCCAAGAACATATTCATCAACATCCCGTTCCTCGATGTTTTTCGCCGTTTTTTTGATGACGATCGCCAGTTCCGCTTCATAGTCGAGCCGTTTGCTCTGCGGCGGGTAGACGATTCCCCCGTCGGGGTCGTTGAGACTTGTGGAGGGTTTGAGGAATACGACCGGTTCGGCGGGAATGGGAAGGTTGAATTCTTCGGCATGGTCGCGGTAGTTCAATCCGATGCACACTCCCTTCGACGGTTCGCACGGAGCCAGCAGCTTCGCCTGCGACATCGGGACTACGGTTTCGGTCATCGTGTATGAAGTGAACGGGGTGCCGTCCATCAACCTGACGTCATTACCGTCGATGATTCCATACCTCGGCGTATTCTGATACTCGATTCGTACATATTTCATGTCAGTCCCCCCTCGCAAAGTCATGAACATCATACCGTATCTCTGCCGGTCGGTAAATAACACTGTGGACATCTTACCGGAGGATGCAGGAAAAGCTCGATGCCCAAGGCTATGTGAAAGTCTTGGACGCCGGTTCATTCCTTGTGTCGAGAAACGGAAAATAGCGTAGCGGATGGGGAGGGGGGACTTTCCGTCGCCTCCTCCCACCGCTGTCGGATCGCCGTAGAGCTACCGCTGGGCTACCGTAGGGCTACCCCTGGGCTACCCCGGGCTACCGTAGGGCTCCTAAAGTCGGGCGCCCGCCTGCGCCGGGGCCGTATCGTCCAAGACCAACAGATTGTTCATATCGACCTTCCCTTCCGCATCGATGGTCGGTATGATCGTCAAGTCGGTACTGATGAACGAACCCTCGTCTACGGCCACCCCCAAGCTGTTGCGGCTGTTCGCCCCGTCGAAGAAATAATTGTCCACGGAAAACAGGGAAGGCATCTCATCGACATTGTCCGCCATCATTCCGTTGAGGGAAAGTACGCCGGAGGCCTGGAACAGCCGTTCTCCCGTACCTTTGCCATACAACGAGACATTGTAGCCGTTGTTGCCGTAGCTGGTGATTCTGTCGAGAATCAGCGCAGGATTGCTGTTGCTGGTGATACCGCTGGCTCCGTTTTGGTACGCGACGCTATTGCGAAGTACATGGGCCACGGCGATACCGTCTCCCCCCAGCTTGAAACCGTTGCCGTCGCCATTGCCAAAGCCATTGCTCAACGACCCGTTCCTATATGCCACGCAGCTTTCGATCAGCACCGCTCCGATAGGGCCGGACTCAATCTTGGCGAACAGATCCCAGCCATCGTCGATATTGCTGTAGGCGATGCAGTTGCGGAACTCGTTGCCGTTCCCACAGGTAAGCTTCGCGGCGAATCCGTCGGCGTTGTTCTGCGCCGGATCGCAGTTGTCATGGCTGATGCAGCCGACCACCTGATTGTCATGAGGCCACTTATCGAACGGCTCCATGCTGGTTCCTGAAATCTGTATACCGGTATCGCCGCATTCATAGGCTTGCACCTTCCGCACGATATTGTAGTCGCCGGCGATCTGAAGCCCTTTGACGTTGCCCTGTGTCCGGACGATATCGATTCCTTCGATTTCCCACCAGTCGCCCCAAAGCTGCATGCCGCCGCCCGCCATGGAGAAATCAAGTATCGCCCTGCCGCCGTCCACGAGGAGCTTTTTAGGCGCCCCCTTCTTGCCGCTGTTGCCCCGTTCGATGATCAACGGTCTGTTCAGGTAATACGTCCCCGGTTCCAAGATGATCGTCTGCCCCGGGCGGACATAGCTGACCGCCGACGCAATATCCAGCGGATCGGCCTTGGTCCCTTTCCCGAACGGAGAGCCGTCGCGAGAAACATACAGGCTCTCACCTTCATAGGCGATATAGATGACCGAGTGCATGATGGTGACGGATGCATAGCTCTCCACATACTGTTTCAACGTCCGGTCGTAGGCGGCGAGCGTCTGCTTCGGCCCCGGCTTGTAGGTCGCGTCGGGAGTGAAGGTGACGATATAGTCGTTGAACCCCGGAGCGATCGCGAAAGTCTTGGTAAAATCCTTTTCCGCTCTGACCGGTTCGGAATCCACCAGCTTCGTACCGTCGTTGAGCGATACCGTGAGCCTGCCGTCGGCATTGGCGCAGAACACGAACGGGTAGTCGTCGTCGCCATACGTAGTGGGGGAATCCACCTTCGCGACCAGCGGAACCAATTCCTCTGGTTCAGCCTGCGCGGGAGGATCCGTCGCCGGGTCGGTAATCACCATGCGGACGTCGCTGACCGTCGCGTTACAGCCTCTGGCGACGACGAACCCGACATAACTGTGGTCGGGGTCGATGACTTCCAGTTTTTCCGAACCGTACAACGTATATTCCTCTATAGTGTCCTCACTGGCGATCTCCCGCCTGTAGATGGCGTGATAGCCTGTGTTGTCCTTTTTCAGCGTCAGCCGGTAGACATCCCCCTGCCGGACCAGTTCGCTCTGGTCATAGCTGTAGGCCTGGGACACCGACCTGCCGTTCTTGGCGATCTCTTCATCCCCGCCTTCGATAATCTCCTTGGTCAATCCCGTGACGAACCTGGCCCCAAGCGTGTCCTTGCTGGTCTTCTTGCTCCCGCCGATGGTGGCTTCATATTTCGTCGCGATCAACGCTGTGCTGTTGGTATAATGGTTCGTTCCAGAAACCCCGTCTTCACCGAGGCTATCCATGCAGATCAGCCCGAACCCCTCCTGTCCGTCGGCGGTCGGATTGATGTAGTCGATGGTGAATGTCGCGCTCAGTTCAAAATTCTCAGTCTTGGGGTCGATGACAGTATAGTAGAACGACACCCCGTCGTGGAACGCGGTGAATTTGCCCCCCTTGTCGTTGATCATGCCGCTTTTGGCGTCGTAGGTACAGCTGTACAAGGAGAAGCGGAGATCGTCGCTGTCGAGCATCTCCATGTAGTTGAGCGCATCCTTCTTCGAGGACTGTCCGAAGCTGGCGAACCGCCATATCCGTTCCGCTTCCGCCCTGGACGTCTTGGCCAGCGGTACGCTGACCGCCTGTTCCCGCCCCCGGTACGCTGCGACCGTAATCTCGTAGACCTGATCTATCGCGAGGTCGGAGAAAAGGAATTCGCCCGCTTCCCGCACGAGCTGGAGCCTGAGGTCTTCGTCGGTGGAGACGTTGCGCAGCCTGATCAGATACCGGTCCGCCTCCGCTATGGCGTCGAACCGTACCGCCACCGAACCGTTCCCCTTGTTCAAGGCCGAGACCATGGGCTTTTCCAATGGAAGCGTATAGGAGAAATCATAGGCGACGCTTTGTTTCTTGGTTTCTTCCGAACGCCTTGCCGAAATGACCTGGATAGTGTAGACGGCGCTATGGTCCAAACTGAACTCTACCGTTCTCTTCGCGTTTTTAGATCGCCCTATCGGACGGGAGTCCACAAGCTCGCCGGTGGATGAGTCGTAGATGAACACTTCTCCCTTGTCCGCCCCGTCGTCGCCTGTGGGCATGATGAACTGGACGGCGATCCTGTACGAATCCTCTTCCGTCACCATGACATTGTCTATGACCGGTGGTTCTACATCGGCCCATGGGGTTGCCGCGAACAATGCCGATGCCGTCAGAAGGCACAGCAAAAACAATCCTGTGATTCGTTTTTTTGTCTGCATAGCGGAGTCCTTATGATTGATTGCGCCTATGTATGCGCCCATGAACATGTGAACGCCGCCAATGGCGCTAAAATGCGGCAGGGCGAGCGGCCTTGCTTCTTCGTCCCTGACAAGCAGGAACCGATGGAATGTTCGACCGTCCTCATGTATCCGGCGCTGGCGGCATTATGTACGCAAGCCACCCCGCAACGCTTGTAGAAGGAGGGGATGGCATGCGACTTTCCCGGTGGGCGGCTATTTGACGATGATCTGATAGATGTTGATGCCGCTTGACTTGGAATACATGACGTAGGTCGCGTTTTCCGGCAATGTGCAGCTTGCGATTCCCGCGATACCGGTATCAGGCGGAGCGGTAAGGTTCGCCACTACTGTGCCGTCAGCCTTCGCGAGGATCAGCACGCGGGCGTCGGTCTTGCTGCCGCTGTTGAGGTAGACTGTAAGCGTTTCTCCCCGTTCCCCCACAAACTGCACGCTGCGGTAATCGACTTTACCGCTACCGTTGAGCTTGATTCTGGCGTTGAAAATCTCACCGTCCTCCGCCTCTCGTACCTCGTCGACCGTTTCAATCGTGACGCCCTTGTCGCCAGTCGCCTTGATGATGAAGTCGTCGAAGGTCTTGTTCGCCGCCAGCTTCTCCGCTTCCAAGTCGTTCGCGCTCAAGAAATCTCCGGCGAATACTGGAACGAGAAGACTCAACCCGATCAACAATATGCATAGCGTCCTTTTCATGCTAACCCTCCCTCTGCCAAAAGTTTTCCTCTCAAAAAAACTATAGCACCGGCCGACAGGGGGATGCAGTGATATTTTTGAACTATTACGACATACCGTGTTTTTTCACAATCTCGATTCGCCGAAGCACTCCCCACTGAAACCCATCGTTTTTGGATGATGACGACCAAACCAAGCGACTTGCCCCGTACCGCTGTTTCCCCACATGACGCACCTTTTCGCCTTCACCTCTCCCTGCACGGAGCCTCGGCCCGCCTCGACCGTGCCGTTGCCACCAAAATTTGGCAATACCCCTGAAGCGCTGGATTTGGACGCTCTATAGCCAATGAAATGCAACATACGATGTCCGCCATTACAATGAAGCCTCCCTGGACGGGAGGCCTCTTGTCGGAACTATAGAAATAATCGACTCTGACGTGACCACCGATTGACCCTAAAGTGAGCCTAAAGCGACCCTAGATTGAGCCTAAAGCGACCCTAGAAAGTCCTCTTGGTGTCTTTCTAGAACACTTCCTTCGCGGCCTGGTAGATGGTATCGACCAAGGCTGGGATTTGCTCTTTGTCAATGCTGGAGAACGCCAGGCGAAGGTACTTGCCCTGAATAGAGATCGCGCCGGTCTGGTACGTGTCGAGCAGGCGTAGGCGAAGGACTTCGGCGTCTCCTGCGCAGATGAAGGACATGAAATAGCCCGAGTTGAACGGAAGCGGTATCAGGACCTTCTCATCGGCACGCTTGGCCAGTTCTCGCTTCAACAGGGCGTACCGTTCGCCAATGGTTGCGATGCCGGCGGCCTTGTCCTTGTGGTAGGAACCATCCTTCATGGCCCTGAGCAAGATGCTCTGTCCCGGCTTGTCGCATGAGGATACGACCCCGCGGATCGCTCCCATCGTCTTTTTCTCCAGCGCGGCGTAATGGTCTTCGGTCAACCCCTTTGACCCATAGGTGATGAACCCGATCCGGAAACCCCATACCATCTCTTCCTTCGTGGCGGCGTCGCCTTTTACCGCGAGGATGTTTTCATGTGCGTTGCACAGCTTCGAGAACAACGAATACTTGCAGACGTCCGGCTCGAAGAACAGACCGAAATAGGCGTCGTCGGTAAACACCAGCAGCTTCTTTCCGGCGTCGGCTTTCGCCGACAGCAAAGCGACCAGCCTCTCCATCTCCGTTTCCGTCGGGGTGTAGCCCGTAGGATTGTTGGGGAAGTTGAGAATCATGGAGACCCGGTCGGAAGCGACGGCGTCGATCGCGTCTGAAAGCCCTTGGAGATTGAGCTTATGGTCCTTGAACAGCGGGAAAGAAATCATCTTGGCCTGACGCTGTTCCGTGAAGATGAGATTGTAGTTTCCCCAGTACATGTCCGGGCAGAGGACCGGCTGGTCCTTGTCTACAAACAACGAAGCCGCCACGCTGATGGCGTGGGTGAGCCCGCTGGTGACCACCGGCAATGACACCGTGGCGTTTTTCATCGGCGGGTTCTTGTAACGCATCTCCTCAAGCCATGCCTTGCGTAGCGCCATTTCTCCTGCGGTCGGGGAATAGGGGAATAGCTCATCCACATCCATATCGGGAGAGAAGCAGGCGTAGACGGAGGGCAGGCACATGGCCTTGCCATGCTCCGTGGCGATACCGATTGTCGCGTTGAAACGAGTGGCCTTCTGTTTCGCCTCAGCCGATTGTGAAATGATACCCTTTGGGAAATACATCCGTTTACCATAATCCGACAACATCGCGTCGATAATGGTTCCGGACAAAGCCTGATTCAGCTGCTGAGCAAGTAGATTCATGATTCCTCCTGGAAGTTGGGTAGCCCCAAGACTGCGGACGATATGCTTCGCCCTCATCCTACACTGAGGCTTTCTCCTTGTCGATAGTGAAATACATAAATTCTTTATCGTAAATTTGTCTGATAGAGTAATTCAGTGTTGATGATTTGTTCTATTGCTACGATGTTGCAAAGAATTGCAAAAAAATTTGTTGTGAGAATGGACAAAAGCCACTATACTGCTTTTGACATCAGGGAGAGATGAGCGATGTTCGTAGTCCTGCAAAGCCGTTCGTATGTTGTATGTTCTTCCGAAAAACCTATTGTGAATCGTTGTATATCCTCTGTCTTCATTGAAACGGGATATCTGCTCAGGTGTTGTTTGTCTTTTCTTTTCCAGACGTTCCGTCTGTTTGGAAACCGTCTCCAATTGCTTTTCCACATTTTGTTGCGTTTGCCCTGGGGCGGCCAGAGGCGCTGATCGGCGCGCTGATTGCTATCATTTCCATAAATTCTCTCTCTCTGATGCTTGTATCCGGTGTCGTATCTGATTCCGCGTTGGCGGAGTTGAAGATAAGTCTATTTGTGTATTTCGTGTAAGGAGGAAATATGCGTAAGAGAAACATGTTGCTGCTCGTCGCGGCAATGCTTTGTCTTGTTCCTGCGTTCGCGTTCGCTGGAATCTCCGGGGCTCCGCTCAAACAGTATGGACTGCCCATGCTCATTACCAATGCGGGTCAGGGACCCGGCGGAAAGATGGCCCGCCTCTTGGCTTCGCAGACAAAGACCATTGTCCTGGATAAAGACTACTATTATGTTTCCGAACCCCAGGAAGCAGATTTGAAAGCCCGTGCCTATACCAGTCTGATGATCGTCATCGGCTCCACCGACAAAGGTCTCGGCGCCTCCGGCATCACCATCGACCAGGAAATCGCCCGTCTTGAAAAGATGGTCAAATGGGCTGAGAACATGAAGCTACCCATGATCGGCGTGTTGCTTGAAAAAGACAAGCGCGCCCCCGGCATCGCCACCAACGCCAACGAACGCTGCATCGATACCATCGCACCTCATTGCGAATGGCTGATCGTCGTCAAGGACGGCAACAAGGACAAGCGTTTCAACAAGATCAGCGAGCAGTACGGCATTCCTTTGACGATCATTGACAACGCTCTCGACTTCACAAATCTTTGCAAGCAGGTTTTCGTGAAATGACGATGATTCCGATCGGGACGTCCAATGTCGTCCCGACGTGGAGGTGTGAATGTATTTAACGACATCAACTATACTGATTGTGATGGTCGCGGCCTTTGTGCTGAGCAGCATCTTTCTCAAGTCCCCTGAGATTTCCATGTTCCTTTCAGCGGTGGCCGGCGCGGTCGCCGGTATGATCATGGGAATCGGGGATCTGAATGTCACCCGGTCCGTCACCGTATTGATAGAGGGGCTGTTCACCAACTTCGACCTCGCCATTCTGTTCATCTGCGCTTCTCTGTTCGTCAATGTCTATTCCCATACGGGAGCCATGACGGCCGTGACGAGAAAGATCGTCGGTAAAGTGGAGAACAAATGGGTGATACTCGTCTTCATGGCGATCTTCATGATGATTCCCGGAGCCTTGACCGGAGCGGGGAGCGTCTCGGTATTCGTACTGGGCGCCTTGGTCGCGACAGTCGTCAAATATATGGGGCTGTCCGACAGGAAAGCTGTCGCATTCGTGTTCATGTTCGCGATCATGTCCGCCGCCGCGCCTCCGATCAACCTCTGGACCATGTTGATCACGGCTGGGGCGAACATGCCGTACGTCGGCTTCACCTGGCTGCTGCTGGTACCCCTGGTAGTCGTCGGCGCGTTCACCATCATTTTTCTCGGCTGGGGTTCCAAACGGGATTCCAAGGAGAAGATTCTTGCCGAGCTGCCCGAAGCGCCTGAGAAGATGAACTGGATCCGCATCCTGCTGCCGTTGCTCACGTTGGTCGTCCTGATCCTGCTGTCCCTGTATACCCCGTTTTCCGTCCCCGTATTCGGCATGCCGCTGATGTTCTTCATCGCGACCGTGGTGGCGGTGATCTGCAATCCGAACAAGGCTACCGTCAAGGATTACCTGAAAGTCCTCAACGATACGATGGAGCAGGTGTTCCCGCTTGTCGCTACGGTCATCAGCGTAGGTGCTTTGGTCAACGTCATGGCCGCTACCGGCGTCCGTGGTCTGATCGGCATTACGTTCATCACGATGCCCGTCATCTGGATATACATCCTGCTGTTGGTCTTCGGGCCGTTCTCCCAGGGGTGTCTCAGCTATGGAAGCGCGATTCTCATCGGCGTACCTCTGGTGTTCATGATGAATACCCGCGGTATGGATACGACGGTAGTCTGCGCGGCCGTCAGCTTGATCTTCCCCCTTGGCGATTGTCTGCCGCCGTCGCGCATCGTCGGACGTGTTTCCATCGACACGGTCGGCTTCAAAGGAACCTATATGGAGTTCCTCAAGCAGATCGCGGTTCCCTGTCTGATTCTCGGTCTGATCGCATTGTTGATGTTCATCAGACCGATGTGGTTCACGTTCTTGAAATAGGAAGGAGATAAAGCATGGTATTTTGGGAACAAGTCATTCATATCATTTATTTCGTGTTCGCCGCCGTTGTCTGCGTCTACTTCCTGAAGCATCTCTTCAAGAGGGTGAAACGGCAGGGTTGGGTCTATGACATCGTCTACGCGTACTGCTTGATTCCGTTCCTGTTGCGCGTCTTGTACATCAAGTAGGTAGAGGAGGATGACAATGAATAAAAAAGAAAGAGGCTCCGCGGTTCTGCCGGTGTGGGGCAAGGTCATCGTCCTGATCGTGGCGCTGTTGATGGGATTCGTCAGCGGCACGCAGTTCTGGAAGCTGCGGCATTACAAGGAGACGGTTGTTTCATCGCCGTATCTGACCGAGGTCCAGATGCTGAGCGACTACCTGCCGAGCCTGAAGGATACTTGGGCCGACACTCCGATCTTCATCTATGATTCCGGCGTCGAGGGAGGTTCCGTGCTGTTCATGGCGAACGTGCATCCCTATGAGCCGGCGACCAGCCTGGCCGCCTATGTCATGATGGAGAACATCCAGGTCGACAAGGGCAAGGTGTACATCGTCCCCCAGACGAACCGCAGCGGTTCCACGTGCGGTATGCTGGGCAACGCGTATCCCGCCTACTTCAACATCTCTACCGAATGGGGGTCGAAGAAGTACCGTATCGGCGACCGAGGGACCAACCCGCTCGACCAGTGGCCCGATCCGTTCACCTACGTACACTATCCCGATGGCCAGAACCTCGCCTATCAGGATATCCGCAACATGAACCGGACCTACCCGGGCCGTGAGGACGGAACCCTGACCGAACGCGCCTCCTACGCCGTCATGGAACTGATTCGCCAGAACGACATCGACATCGCTATCGACGCCCACGAGGCATCGATCATGTATCCTGTCGTAGCGACGTATGTCACCCACCAGCGCGCCGAGGATCCTGCGATGATGGCTTCCATGATGCTGTCCGCGATGAACTTCGATATGAAATGCGAGGTCTCTCCGAGCGGACTGCGCGGACTGTCCCACCGCGAATGGGGCGATTTCAGCGATGCGTACGCCGTGCTGATGGAGACGCCCGAGCCGTTCATCGACCGCGTCCCGGGGCCCATGAGCGAAGCGCTGTTCACCGAAGGAAAGGATGAGTTCCTCCAGGCCGCGGCCGACAAGGGGCTGGTCTATACCACTTCGTACAGCTACAACGAGGAAGCGCTGGCACGGAATTTGGAGAACGACTCGCGCGCCCTCGAGGGATTCCCGTTGTGGTATCGCGTAGGCAGGCACCTGTCCGGCGCCATGGAGTTCATCAACCAGGTCGGCATGTTCGAACCTGACAAGGAAGTGTACGTGTCCTGGCCGCTCTATGAGGAGCTTGAAGCGAACGACTGCGGCTACTTCCTGCACGATCCTTCCGAAGCTACTGAAATGGGCGACTACAGGATGTCCGAGACGGCCCGTGAGTTCTTCTATGATGGGTATTGGCATCGCGGCTCTACTCCGAACCAGAGCCTGGTGTTCGAGATTTAACGGATGCGGCTTTTGCCGCTATTCAAAGCGAAGGGATTCCCGGCGCACGGTCGCTTCTTATGACGCCGCGGACCCTTTGCCTTGGATGCACTTCACGGAACAAGGGAGGCTTTTATGAAAAAGGCACTGAAGGTTGCGCTTGTAACGCTTATTGCCCTCGGTCTTACCGCGCAGGCGATTTTCGCATGTACGATCATCGCAGTTGGTAAGGATGCGACTGTTGACGGTTCTACGATCGTCACCCATAACGACGACTCCGGCGGCGCGGATTTCCGCTTGTGGATCATTCCCGGTGGGGAGTGGCCTGAGGGCTCCATGCGCAATATCGCCGTAGATTCCCACAACTATGGCGATTTCAGTAATTTCCCCGAGGTGGAGGACTATGGCAACGGCTATGTCGCCGCGCAGATTCCTCAGCCGAAAGAGACGTATGCGTATTTCCATTCCCGCTATTCCTTCATGAATGAGAAGGGCGTCGCCATCGGCGAAGCCACCAATGGCCTGAGCCGGAAAACCGAAGCCGGGGAGAAGGCCTGGCAGGCTCTGTTCGCCAGCAACCTCGGCATCATCGACTGCTGGAACGCTCAGGATATCGCTTTGGAACGCGCCAAGACCGCTCGTGAAGCTGTCCGCATCATGGGAAACCTGGTCGAGGAGTTCGGTTGGGGCGATTCCTGTGAAACCATGAATATTACCGACGGTAATGAAGTATGGGTCGCTGAGTTCTATGGCAAGGACATGTGGTGCGCCGTCCGTATCCCCGACGACCATTTCTTCATCGCCGCGAACAGCGCCCGTATTTCCTATATCGACTTCGACGATCCTGACAACTACATGTGGGCGCCGAACATCAAGACCTTCGCCATTGAGAACGGCCTGTGGTCCGAGGATTCCGGCGTTCCTTTCTCTCCCGCCGATATCTATTGCCCGTCCGGTGCGAACCTCCGGGTCTGGAGAGGTTTCGACCTGGTGGCCCCTTCTCTCAATCTGGATCCCACGACCAAGGCTTCCGCTCTCCCGCTGTCCGTCAAGCCTGAGCGCAAGCTTTCCGTACAGGACATCTTCGAGATCAAGGGAGACTACTATCAGGGAACCGAGTATGACAAGTCCACATACGCTGAAGCTGGTCCTTGGGGCAACCCCAACGCACATACCCGCCAGCGTTCCATCGGTGTTCCTCAGACTTGCTATGTCCATATCGGACAGGTCAAGAGCTGGTTGCCCGACAAGATCAAGGGTGTAAGCTGGTTCGGTTACGGTGGCGCTGATACCACCTACCTAACTCCGCTGTGGCCCGCGATGGAGAAGTTGCCCGATTTCTATAGTATCGGCAACCGTTATGATGACTTCCGCAGAGATTCCGGTTGGTGGACCAACTCCTATGTGCAGCAGGTCGCCGAGATCAACTATCAGAGCGCCGTGCCCCGTATCCATGAATTCCGCCAGGAAAAGATGGACAAGCAGTATGCCCAGGTCGATAACTTGCAGACCTTGGCGGCCCGTCTGATCCGACAGGGAATGGAAGATGAAGCCATGGACCTGATTTCCACTTACGCATACTGGACCGCCGTCGATTGGCATGAGAAGTGGCTTGGACTTGGTGACGAGCTGATGGGTACCTACATGTGGGGCCGCAAGGACATGAAGTCCCAGACTCAGCCTCAGTGGTGGAAGGACATCATGGCCAGCGCGCCGCGACGTCCGGCCGACCAGCCGTTCTAAAATTTGGTTTTTGGATTCTGGCGGGCTGAATTTCCGGCCCGCCGGATTTGATTGTCTCAATCAAGGGGCGTTCGCAGGGATTTGCCCGTAGCATGGCAAGGAACGAAGCATTGGTCAGATATCGAGCATATGACGTATATGTGAACGAATGGAATAATGTAGCCATGGGGCAAAGACCAAGAAGGAGAAGAGGATGAAAAAAAGAATAGTAATGATTCTTTTGATCGGGCTATGCGTGCTTGGCGGGCTGTTCGCCCAAGGAGCCAGGGAAGAGATGAAGGTTTCTATTTCGACCAATCCCTTTCCCTACTTGATCGTAGTCAACGAAACGCTTGTACCCGATTCTCCGACGACGGTAGCCGATATCTTCGGCGGTCGTTACTGGGGAGAAGTCTTGGCGCCCGCTTCGCTGAAAGCGGAACTGATTGCTTTTGACCCTTCATTGGAGAGGGCCGTCCTCTATGCGGATGACGCTGTCTCCGTCATGGACGCCATAGCGGCCCGAGAATTTGCCATCGGCATCATTCCCCTCGATATCAGGCTTGACAAGGCTTTGCCGTCCCGTGTCGTGTCGATCATTGTATCGTTGGAATAGTACTGTATCGTAGTCCATGTTTCCAGCCCTCGTTATTGAGGGCGATTGGTTTTCTTGAAGGGAGATCACTATGAAAAAAACAAAGCGGATCATATGTCTGCTGGTTCTTGTCGCCGCAGTCTTCTGCCTGGCCGTCGAACCGGTATTCGCCTGTACTATTCTTGCCATCGGTAAGGATGCTACCGCCGATGGCTCTACGATTGTCACTCACAACGACGATTCCTCTGGAGCCGACTTCCGATTATGGATTATCCCCGGAGGGGAATGGCCCGAAGGTGCGACCCGGGATCTGGTCATTGATTCGCATAACTACGGGGACTACGGCAAGTATCCCGAAGTAAAGGATTATGGTAATGGATACCCGATTCTGGAGATTCCCGAAGCTCCGGAGACCTATTCCTATTTCCATTCACGGTATTCCTTCATCAACGAGAAAGGCGTGGCGATGGGCGAGGCGACCATGAACTTCGACCGTTCCACTGATCTGAGAAAGAAGACTTATGATTTGATCTATGGCAATAACAATGGCCTGATCGATTGCTGGAACGCTCAGGACATCGCTCTTGAACGCGCCGCCACCGCGCGGGAGGCTGTTCGCGTCATGGGCGATCTGGTCGAGGCCTATGGCTGGAAGGACGCTGGCGAGACTATCAATATCTGCGATGGAACCGAGGTGTGGGTCGCGGAGTTCTACGGCCTGGATCTCTGGGCCGCGGTTCGTATCCCCGACAACGGGTTCTTCGTCGCATCCAACCGCGCGAGAATCGACCATATCGATTTCGACGATCCAGAGAACTACATGTACTCGCCGAACATCAAGAGCTTCGCCGTTGAGAACGGATTGTGGTCCGAAGACTCCGGCGAACCGTTCTCTCCCGCAGACATCTATGCGCCGTACTACGGCACGTACAGCACCCGCCGCGAGTGGAGGGCTTTCGATCTGGTGGCTCCGTCGTTGCACCTTGATCCGAACGCCAAGCGATATCCTCTATGGGTCGTTCCCGAACGCAAGCTGTCCGTCCAGGATGTCTATGAGATCAAGGGCGACTACTATGCCGGAACCGAATACGATCTGTCCAAGCAGCCTGTGGCCGGCCCGTACGGGGATCCTCTCGTTCCCCAGCATAGCGAGCGTTCAATCAACCTGTTCAGGACCTGCTATCTGATGATCGCAAATGTCAAGGAATGGTTGCCCGATGAGGCCAAGTGCTTGGTGTGGTACGGATACGGCGCCCCCGATTCCTCCTACCTGACTCCGCTGTGGCCTTCCATGAAGGAATTGCCTGAATTCTATCGTACCGGCAACCGTTACGAGGAATTCCGCAGGGATTCCGGCTGGTGGATCAGTTCCTACGTGCAGCAGATCGCCAGGATCAACTACCAGAGCGCGATTCAGGATATCCATGCCTTCCGCAATCCCCGCATGGCCGACATCTATGAGCAGACCAATGAAATCCAGACCGTTGCGGCCCGTCTGATCCGTCAGGGGAAGACCGACACCGCGGTCAACCTCCTTTCCTCGTTCGCATACAACACCGCCGTGGAATGGAAGGATCAGTGGTTGGCTTTGGGCGACCAGTTGCTTGGCACCTATATGTGGGGCAACAAGAAGATGAAGACCCAAGGGTATTCCGACTGGTGGAAGAGCATCGTGAACAACGCTCCCGCCAATCTGTAGCTGCTTGAGGTAGCGCTACCTGTCTATCGCAGTCCCGGGTGTCGATGTCCGATGCCCGGGCTTTTTATCTGCGAAAGGCTTGTGATATTTTGGCGGCCCTGTCGGTTTCGTCCTGCATCTTCTCTTCCTCTTTCTTTGGGTGATGGAATCGGTCTGATAATGTGCATCGCAAGGCTGAAAAGCTTTTTGAATCGCATCTAATGTACAGGGAAGCATTGTTGTGGGTACAGGTCTTATAGTACAATCCTACCCATGCGAAACGACACCATGAAGAAAAATACTCGGTTCATTCGTTCCCCAAGAGGGGAGGAAAAATTACCGGAAAGGCATTTTGAAGGTTGTTCAGGAAGGCGGTCGGATGGAAAACGGCACAAGTCCTGCCCGCTGGCACGGTCTTGCGGCGGATGCCAGCTTCAGGATTTGGAGTATCAGGAGCAGCTTTTTTGGAAACAGGATGCCGTTGAAGATATACTTGGTCGTTTTGGTTCCGTAGCGCCGATCATCGGAATGAAAGAGCCCGTCCATTACCGCAACAAAGTACAGGCTGTTTTCGGACGTGACCGCGAGGGAAGGATTGTCTCCGGGATCTACCAACCGGGTACGCACCGCATAGTCCCCGTGCGGGATTGCATGATCGAGGATGAAACCGCCGACAGGATCATCGGTACGGTACGGACCCTGATGAAGACATTTCGCATTGAGCCTTATGATGAGGACTCCCAGACCGGCTGTATCCGCCATGTATTGGTGAAACGTGGGTTCGCAAGCGGACAGGTAATGGTCGTTATTGTCGTCGGTACGCCCCAGATACCGTCGAAGGCCGATTTCATCAATATCCTGCGCCAGCGTCATCCTGAGATTACGACAATCCTGCTGAACTTCAACGACCAGCATACCAGCATGGTTCTTGGCGATGAGCCTGAGAAGATCGTGTATGGCCCCGGGTATATCGAGGATCAGCTGTGCGGTCTGACGTTCCGCATCTCCGCCAAATCGTTCTACCAAGTCAATCCCGTCCAGACGAAGGTCCTGTATGAGATCGCTATGCGGATGGCCAGGCTTACAGGAAAAGAATCGGTGATAGACGCCTACTGCGGTACCGGTACGATCGGTCTCGTCGCCGCCCGTAGCGGGGCCGCCCATGTGCTGGGCGTCGAGCTGAACCCCGACGCCGTTCGGGACGCCCGATTCAACGCCCAACGCAACGGCATCGAGAACGTTGAATTCGTCTGTGACGACGCCAGCGCGTACTTGAAACGGCTTGCTTCAGAAAAACAGCATGTGGATGTGGTGTTTCTCGACCCCCCGCGGGCGGGCAGCGACGAGCAGTTCCTCGCTTCCCTAATCCGTCTCGCCCCTGCGACGGTGGTCTATATCTCCTGCAATCCGTTGACGCTGGAACGCGACTTGCGCTACCTGTTGAGATTTGGTCCGTACGAGGTGCGTGGTATCCAGCCGGTGGATTTGTTTCCATATACGGAGCATGTTGAGACGGTAGTCTTGCTGACAAGGATTGAGGATAGATAGGGCTTTTTAGGACTATTTTAACCACATTTAAAGGACTTTGGCTCATTTTAATGGGCCAGGGGCCTTTATTTTTGTTGTTCATATTCTTCGTGGAAACATATCCAGAGGTGAGGGTTGAGAATACAGAATGATTGTAAAAAGGCTAATTATCATGTACAAATATAACTATGATGTTAATTAGCCTAAGAGGAAATTCAACTAAGATCTTCTATTAACAGGTAAAGGAGGATGCAATATGGACGAAAACAAAAAGGTACATTTCATACCTTCTATACCACAGAAAGCGAGTAAGCGCGTTGGAATCTATTGTCGTGTCAGTACTAATAGTGCAGAACAGCTGCAGAGCTTAGCTGTTCAGATATCGCATCTGACAAAGGTCACAGCAGCTACTCCTCAATGGCTTCTTATGGATGTTTATATGGATGTTGCATCCAGTAAGACAGGCTCTGCCCGTACAGGGTTCAATCGTATGATGGAAGATAGTGCATCACGCAAATTGGATATCATCCTTACGAAAAGCATCAGCCGGTTTGGTAGGGATACCGTTGAAACCTTGTCAGCTTTGAACAGCTTGGAAAGAGATAAGGTCCGTGTGATATTTGAACAGGAAGACCTTGATACATCTAATGTTGATAGCAAACTTCTGATTTCAATTCTTGAAGGTATTGCCCAGGCAGAGAATGAATCACGAAGTGAGAATATCAAATGGGGAATCAAGCAGAGAGCTGCATCTGGAAGCTCGAAATTATATGATAGAATATGCTACGGGTATAAGCATGACAGAGATGGAAAACTTGTCATTGATGATGAGACAGCTGATAATGTGAAGCTGATATTCAATTTATACTTACAGGGTAGCAGTGTTCTAGGCATCATGAAGGAACTTGAGAAAAGGGGAATCCCATCACCCACAGGCAGAGAGAAATGGTGCAAGAGAACAATTGATGTGATGCTCAGCAATGAGAAGTATACAGGTGAGGTGCGGCTTCTGAAATCAGGAAGCAATGAGGTCCAGTATATGTCATCGGATAATAACCCTGCGATAATATCAAAGGAGATATTTAAGGCTGTGCAGATAGAGAAGAGGAGGAGAAGCAATATCATCGCAGATGATGAAGGGACACATCACAGCGGTAAGAAATACAGTTCGAAGAAAGGCCCCCAATAATATATAGGAGAAAATGTATTATGAAAGATGAAATAATGTCAGTTGTTGAAAATATGGGAGAATTTGCTCTGGATAGCGTTATGCCTGAAGGAATCTTAAAAGATTTACCTATCATTGGGCCAGTTTTTAGCGGTATAAAAATAGGAAAAGATATTAGAGATAGGATTTTTGTAGAAAAATTAAAGAGCTTTATTGAGAATATTGATAAGAATCAAAAATGGCAAGATAAGTTTAGCAATGTTGATGAATGTAATAAAATTTCTAAATATCTTTTATATATTATTAATTCATGTGATGATGATAATAAATTGAGATTAATTGGAATTGCCTTTAATTGTTTTGTAAATGGAGAAATAAGCAAGGCTCAATATTTTTACATAGTTAATATCATTTCAAAGTCATTTTATCCATTTTTGGAAATTCTATTAGATATCGATGAATCAGATATTCGTTTCAAAAATGATGGTAAAAAATATGATTATACAGGAATAACGCATCTACTGGATATAGGATTGCTTGATCATGCTGGTCAAACTGTGGCAATAATTAGCAACGGAGAAATTGTTGAACCTGCTGCTGTTATTGTTGCATTGAATGACTATGGATTTTTTTTAAAAAAACTCGTAGAGAAACTAAAATAACAATCCTCTTGATATGGTCATTAAATATAAATAGCCTAAGCATGTGAAGCAACAAAATGTACATAGAGAAATATATAAACATTTGATAACTAAGCTTTTATATAATACTGAATATTTTACTGAAATCGCCTAAGTATCACATGTTGAGACTGTAGTTTTACTGATTAACCAAAATCTCGATAAAAAATCATATGTGAATGTTGGATTAGATTCTGATGATTATTACAAGATGAAAAATGGTAACTGATTGTATTGTCTGCTGTAAGGTATTATTAAAATTATCAATAATTAGGATAGGGCTGCTTTCTTTGTTTGAGAGTAGCCTTATTCACTCTTTGCATTGGCTACAAAAATACAGAAGATAATTAAGGTTTGTATGGTTAGTAATCTTAATTTGCACTATGAAAAAAATGGACATGTTAAATATATTCATATTAAAATTGTATTGTAGTAGGATGTGCGTTATTATAACTATGAAAAAACTGGGCAAGGTAATAAAATTCATATAATTGGAGGCTTGTAATGATCATTGAGCGAAATCTGTATCTTAATAAGCTGATAGCACGAAAAGATAATGGAGCGATTAAAGTTATTACAGGAATGCGCAGGTGCGGAAAGTCGTTCCTGCTCTTCGAACTATTCTATAAGCATCTTATTTCTTCTGGAGTAAGCAAAGATCATATTCTTTGTATCCCTTTAGATGATGATTTGTTTGAAGAACAGCGTGATAGGAAAACATTACGGTCTTATATTGAAGAACAGATAATAGATGAGAAACAATATTATCTTTTTATAGATGAAATTCAGTTCTGCGATGGTTTCGAAGGTGTACTGAACGGGTTATCCAGGAAGAGCAATCTGGATATTTATGTAACAGGAAGCAATTCTAAATTCCTATCCTCTGATATTCTTACAGAATTCAGAGGCAGAGGAGATGAGGTGAGGGTATATCCTCTTTCTTTCTCTGAGTTCAGTTCTGCCTTTAATGGAGATTATACATTAGCTTGGAATGAATACATGACCTATGGAGGATTACCTTTAATTTTATCGAAAAAAACTGATGAAGAGAAATCTTCCTATTTGGATACTCTTCTTAAATATACCTATGAAGCAGATGTTGTAAGCAGGAATAATCTGAAATCAGATAATGTCCTTGGTTCTCTTTTGAATATTGTTGCATCAGCCGTTGGATCTCTTACAAATCCAAAAAAACTAGCAGACACCTTCAAAAGCAATGGAATAAAAGCTACTGATGTTACAGTAAAAGCCTATCTTGGTTTCTTAGAGGATGCTTTCATACTCCAAAAAGCAGAACGATATGATATTAAGGGAAAGAAGTATATCTCAACACCATCAAAATATTACTTCACAGATATAGGAATCAGAAATGCAAAGCTTGGTTTTAGGCAGCAAGAAGAGACTCATATTATGGAGAATATTATTTACAATGAATTAAAAGTCAGAGGATATAATGTAGATGTAGGGGTTGTAGAGTGTCGTGACAGGATAGAAGGTAAAAAAGAATACAAACAGTTGGAAGTTGATTTTGTATGCAACCAAGGTAGCAAACGGTATTACATACAGTCTGCTTTTTCAATACCTGATAGTGAGAAAATGAATCAGGAGAAGAAGTCCTTGATACATACTGGAGACTTTTTTAAGAAAGTCATTATTGTCAAAGATGATATTAAGCTTTGGCGAAATGAAGATGGAATAACTGTACTTGGATTAAAAGAATTCTTACTTAATCCTAATAGTTTGGATTTGTAGGTAATCAATGAAACTATAGTCGAGACTGTAGTTTTGATAACAAGGACTGAGGATAGATAGGGCTTTTTAGGGCTGGTTTAATGATATTTGAAGGACTTTGACCTGAGTTTATGGGTTGAAGTCTTTTTTATTCTGGCTGTAGCAGTTCATGGAAATATATCCATAGGGTAGGGTAAAAATACAGAATGGATAATTTCTGATTAGTTTTGAGTATTGTAGGAATAGGTGCATAATAAGATATATAAGGAAGTAAAAGGTGGAAAAGGTAGTTAATATTGTAGAGACAGCAAGAGAAGAATGCCTATCGAAAGGTTAATAAAGAATTGATTTTTATGTATCATGATATTGGTGAATATATCAGCAGCGATCGAAGAGTGCTGGATATGGTGATGCTTTTATTGATAACCTTGCATCTTTCTTCTCTGAAAACTATCCTGATTTGAAAGGTTTTACCCGCTGTGGCCTTTATCGGATGAAGCAGTTTTATGAGCTTTATTGAGGTAATCAAAAAGTGTCAACATGTTGACACAATAAAATAATCGGAGGTGTTAGCGATGGCAAAAAAGAAAAATGAAATAAGCATTCGTTCAAGTGCAGCAGAGTATCTTACCTATGTTGCTTCTGTCGGAGAACAGGAAGACAGCATTGAAATGCGCTATGAAGATGAAAACATATGGCTGACACAGAAAATGATGGCTGTCCTTTACAATGTGGAAACTAATACAATTAATTATCACATCAAAAAGATTTTTGGGGATAGTGAATTACAGGAGGACGCAGTTATTCGAAAATTTCGAATAACTGCCGCTGATGGTAAAGAATATAACACCAACCATTACTCGTTGGAAATGATTATTGCTGTGGGGTTTAAGGTTAATTCCGAACGTGCAGTGCAATTCCGCAAATGGGTAAATCAGATTGCAAAGGATTACACCATCAAGGGATGGGTTATGGATGATGAGCGTCTGAAAAACGGCGGCTCAGTTTTAACAGTGGAATATTTTGATCGTTTGCTGGAGCAAATTCGAGAAATCCGTTTGTCAGAGCGTAGATTCTACCAGAAGATTACTGATATTTATTCTACTGCCCTCGATTATGACCGTACTGCTAATGCAACAAAGCAATTTTTCGCAAAGGTTCAAAATAAAATGCATTATGCAGTACACGGACATACTGCGGCAGAGTTGATATACGAAAGAGCAGATGCCGAAAAGCCACATATGGGACTGACTACCTGGGCGGCTGCTCCGGAAAGCAAAATCGTAAAAAGCGATGTAAGTGTTGCCAAGAATTATCTGGATGAGCAGGAAATGCGTTCTTTGGAGCGTATCGTGTCGGCATATTTGGATCTGGCAGAAGACCGTGCAGAAAGACATATTCCAATGACGATGGAAGATTGGAGCAAGCGTCTGGATTTATTTCTGATGGCTGATGATCGGGAAGTTTTGCAGGATGCTGGAAAAATCACAGCGGAGATTGCAAAGTCCAAAGCCGAGACAGAGTTTGAAAAATACCGTATCATTCAAGATAGATTATTTATGTCGGACTATGACAAGTATTTACTTGAATTGGAAGAAAATGTGAAAAAGTAAATATTATAATAGCAACGGAAAACTGTAATTTATAAAAGGGATTACAAATGAAATTGTTTTTATGTTCACACTTTTCAAGTGTAGGAAATCTGATGAAAGAAGAAGTTGAAAATAAGAAAGTTGTATTTATTCCTACAGCTTCAATTCACGAAGGTTATACGGGTTATGTGAATTCCGCCAGGAAATTATTAAAGAAATTAGGGGCAATATTAACAGAAATTGATATTTCAAAGGAGGAATATTCGACAATAAAATCTGCTTTTGAAGAATCGGATGTTATTTATTTTACTGGTGGTAATTCATTTTTTCTTATTGACCAATTACGAAAATCGGGAATTGATGAGCAGCTGAAGAAAGAAATTATGAATGGAAAACTAATGATTGGTGAGTCGGCTGGGGCAATTATTTGTTCTCCTACAATCACATATATTGAACAAATGGATAATAAACCAGAAGATTATTCACAAGAAGATGATAAGAGCCTTAATTTTGTTGATTTTTATATCCTCCCCCATTATCTTACTGCACCGTTTAAGAAAGTTACTGAAAAGATATTATCTGAGTTTTCAGATTTGAATATTTGCCCAATTAACAATCATCAGGCAATTATTGTGAATGATAAATCTTCAAAGGTGATTTGTATTGATTAGTTTACAAATTACAGTTTGTAGGGATACTTTTTAAGTGGACATGTTTCCTTTTACGGTTGTTTAATGTAATTTTAAGACTGGACAAAATGTTCGTACTAGCTATGTTAGCGATATACTTACTGACAACTCGTGCCATGTTGAGAATATAGCATTGATTACAAAAAGCTAGACAGTCATATTAACGTAAAAGTCGAGTTATGTGAGGGTGAAGATAAAGGTCCGTTAAAAGCGATTTCCGAAAGAGCAGAAGCCTTTAAGCAAAAAGAGCGAGTTAGAAATATACAAGAGCTTGCGTAATGCAAAGTAAGGAGGTGAAAAATTATGTTTGATAAATTTCGATTGAAGGCTGTACTTGTTGAGTACAAGAAAAGATTTGTTCAAACGCAGTGGCCAGATGAAAAATACAAATGGGAAGCAGTAAAGTGCTTTCAAGTTAATTGGGATGTGAATTCAGATGATTTTGCTGGAATGCTTACAAAGGCATTATCAAAGACTGGAAATCTGCTGGCATCGGTTAATAACTTCCCTGCAAAAATGATAACTAAGTTTGCAGAGATAGCTCAGGAAGAAGTTAGAGCTATGTTTATCGAGCTTTTCGATGAAAAAAAGGATGTTTATGAACGTATCGATAACTTTAAGCAGAGGTCTAACAGCCTCCTTGAAAGGTATGGTAATGGTGCACGTCAGCACTATCAGTATGAGAATGCCATCTGTACGTATCTTTGGTTACGATATCCTGACAAATATTATATTTATAAGTTAAGTGAAATCAAGGCAGTATCCAGTGAACTGGAAAGTGATTATATTTTCAAAAAAGGTGCCTACGCAGATAACATTCGTAATTTCTTATCATTTTACAATGAAATCTGTGCCGAATTGCAGCAGGACGAAGAATTGAAGAATATGCTCGCATCTCAGATAACAGGAACTTGTTATCCTGACCCAGAGCTTAGAACACTTACAATCGATGTGGGCTTCTTTATCAGTAGATATCTGAATATAGACGATGCTGCACCATCTACCGATGAGTGGTGGCCAGCCGATTATACGCCAGCATTGTCTGTAGATGATTGGGAAGCTCTTCTTAATGATAATGAGGTGTTCACAGACAGCAGCTTAGAAATTATGAAGCGTATGCTTGATTATGGTGGAAAGGCTACCTGTACACAATTAGCAATCAAATACGGTGAAAGTAAGAACTTTTATAATTCTGGATCATCAGCGTTGGCAAGAAGAATTGTCCAGAAAACTGGTTGCCCAGTTATGCTACGCGACGAGGAAAATATTAAATGGTGGCCTGTATTGTATGTTGGAAAGCCTGCAAAGAAGGATGAAGAAGGCTCTTATATTTGGAAGTTAAGAGACGAGCTTTCAGATGCACTTGATAGAATAGATTTGTCTAAGGTAAATCTTTATGCAGATTTGGCGCCTCATTTCTGGAAGATCAGTCACGGTAATGATTGTATCACAGAAACCGAAGCGACTTCTTTCGATAAAAGAAAAGTTATCGTAGTTCACAAGGATACAGCGGCAAAGGGAAAGTCAAAAGTATCTCAGGGTGAGGATTTCATGGGTACAATGAAGAAAGGTGACTTTTTCTATTTGTGTCGTGGTAATAGCATAAGATTACTTGGGTGTATTGATTCTGATGAAGTAGATGAAAATCCAGAGAAGCAGGACGGATGGTGCGAAAGAAGCTATACCATTATTGCTAAGTCTCGTGATACAACTGCCTATACTGGTGATAAAAAATGGTGGACTCCAAACGATAACTCTACCTGTATTTCTGTTCCAGATAGAGAAATGCAGATATTTGAAGATTATATATTGAGGCCATATTTTGATATTACAAAAGAGGAACTCTTGAAGAATGATATGTCTGGTCTTCATTACTGGTTTCTGAATGCTAACCCTAAAATGTGGAGTATGGCAAGTATGCCTGTTGGTGAAGTTCAGGATTATACGTTATATAACGATAACGGAAACAAGAGACGTATCTTTCAGAATTTCTTGGATGCCAAAGCTGGCGATATGGTTATCGGTTATGAATCCACACCAGTAAAACAGGTTGTTGCCTTAATGCGAATTAGTGCAGAGCAGGATAGTGAGAAGATTTATTTTGAAAAGCTGGAAGGCTTATCTTCTCCGATTGATTTTGCTACATTAAAAGAATGCTCTGAGCTTGAAAAGATGGAGTATTTCATAAATCCACAGGGTAGCTTGTTTAAATTAACTAAAGGTGAATATGAATTCATTCTGGATATGATTCGTGACGAGAATCCGACGCCATCTATCAAAGGTAAGGATGAATATAAAAAAGCTGATTTCCTTAAAGACGTATATATGACAGAAGCCAAATATGATAGGTTGGCTGTAGTTCTGAAAAAGAAGAAAAATATTATTCTTCAAGGTGCACCGGGTGTTGGTAAGACATTCACTGCTAAAAGGTTGGCTTATTCCATTATGGAAGAAGTAGATGACGACCGTATCGAGTTTGTTCAGTTTCATCAGAATTATTCTTATGAAGATTTTATGATGGGCTACAAACCTGTTGATGACGGATTTAAACTCAAATATGGTATTTTCTATAGGTTCTGTAAGAAAGCTGAAAACCATCCGGACAAAGATTACTTTTTTATTATTGATGAAATAAATCGTGGTAACATGAGTAAAGTCTTCGGTGAATTGCTTATGCTGATAGAAGCAGATTACCGTGATAAGAAGGCAACTCTTGCATATAATGGTCTTAGTTTTTCAGTCCCAAGGAGACTGCATATTATTGGTATGATGAATACTGCTGATAGAAGCTTGGCGATGATTGACTATGCATTAAGACGTCGTTTTAGCTTTTTTGATATGGAACCAGGATTTGATTCGGAAGGTTTCAGCAATTACCAGAAAGGATTTGCAAACGACACATTCAATACTTTAATTGAGCGAATTAAGGCGCTTAATAAAGAAATTATGCAGGACAAGTCACTTGGAAAAGGTTTCTGTATTGGTCATAGTTATTTCTGTAATGCAGATAATTGCTCGGAAGATTGGATGAAGGATGTTGTTGATTTTGATATTTTACCAATGTTAAGCGAGTACTGGTTTGACGAGAGTGCAAAACTACAGCGCTGGGAGAATATCTTGCATGGTGTATTCCAATGACAAAGGATAAAAGCATATTAATAAATAACATATATCATATGCTGTCATATGCCTTTCAAACATTGAACCAAGAGAACTACAATGATGTGGCTGTCGAATCGTTTGATGAGATGTTTGACCTTCTGTCCGCCATTCTTGCAAAAGGAATCGGTATTCAGTTAAAGCAAGGTTTGTATATAGAGTATATAAATCGTCAGGAAGAACTTTCGGTAATGCGCGGAAAGATAAATATGCCTGGTACCATAAAGAACCGTTTAGCGCATGAGCGTGTTTTGACCTGCGATTTTGATGAACTTTCTGAGAATAACCTATTTAACCAAATTATTAAGTCAACTGTAATGCTTTTGTTAAGAAATGCGAAGGTTAAAGCTGTGTACAAAGATGACTTGAAGAAAAAAATGTTGTTCTTCACTAATGTTGATATTGTGGAGCCGACTTCAATCCGCTGGTCATCAATAAGATTTCAACGTAGTAATCAAACCTACAGAATGCTTATAAGTATATGCCAGTTGATTATTGAAGGAATGCTTATTACGACAGACGCTGGAGATTATCGATTAGCCTCTTTTATAGATGAACAGCGTATGTGCAGGTTGTATGAGAAGTTCATACTTGAATATTACAGCTGCCACTATCCTGAACTAACAATTAGTGCTTCACAGATTCCTTGGTCGGTAGATGATGGCATCAGGACAATGCTTCCGGTTATGCAGAGTGATATTCATTTGCAGAAAGATAATACAGTTCTGATTATTGATGCTAAATATTACAGTCATACGACACAAATTCAGTATGACAAACATACGCTTCATTCAAACAATATGTATCAAATTTTTACATATGTAAAAAATCGAGACTATGAGTTTGGAGAAGATGAGCATAAAGTGTCTGGAATGCTACTGTATGCAAAAACAGAAGAAGAAATTCAACCAGACAACGTATACCAGATACACGGAAACCAGATAACGGTAAGAACGTTGGATTTGAATTTGTCATTTGCGGATATTGCTAAACAACTAAATGCTATTGCAGAAACGCATTTTGATATAGAACGGAGATGTAATAATGTTTGTAAATAAAGAATCGTAATTTTAGAAAACAGGCTATAAGAGAAGCTACGTATTCATCAACAGTTGTTGGAGATAAACTGTTTTAAATTCAGACTTATGGAGCAGAAGGCAGTATAGGAAGTACTAAGCAAACGATACAGTTTGATAAGCAGTGTGTTTAGGAATTGATATGATATGTTCCCAAGAACAGGTAGTGGGCAAGACGTGCTTTCTATCGTGTCGTGCCATGTCGAGACGGTAGTATTAATTACAAGAATTGACTTAGATTAGGCATTTTTAACGCAATTTTGAGGACTTTAGCTCATTAATTTGAGTTGGAGTCTTTTTTTCTTTGCTCTCTTGGCACTCCATGGAAACATATCCACAAAATAGGGTTGAGTAGAGGGAATGGTTAATGGGCTAGGGTTGTGTTGACAGAAGGGATGTTAATCAAACTTGGTGACTTCGTTGTTAATGAATACAAAAGTGTATGATTAACTAGCAAGAAGATATGTAGAGTGAGCACTTTGGTACCATATAATGATTTCATCAAAGAAGTATAGTAAAACATATAGTGTTCTTATAAATTTGAGTTGATGGGCATACGCCTACAATTATCAAATATCCTTTCTGGCAGATGGCACGCCAAAACCATAATGCAATATACGCATGTATTAATTATAACGAATCATATTGTCCAGAAGAAATTGGAAAACAGTCTATTTGTATTGATGGGATATAAATGATTTGTTACATAACTAATCTTAATATGATTATCTATAGATAATCGTGAATTCTTTGAAAAATGGATGAAATTTCCATCATATCTATTGGAATCTCCATCATTAGAATGTAAAATGAAGGAAATTAAACTGAAAATGAAGGAGATAGCCTTGAAAGATTTTGATTATATTAAAACACCCGAAAAGCTTCTAACATCTGATATAGTTCAGATGATTGGAAGTATACACGAACATAAAGGCAAGCAGGAACTATTTCTTGAAGCTAATATTGACGAACTGAAAACACTATTAAAGGTTGCGTTTATTCAGAGTACAGGTGCATCAAACAGAATCGAGGGTATCTTTACAAGTGATAAACGTCTGGAAGAATTGGTAAGTCAGAAAGCGGAACCTCGTAACCGTTCTGAACAGGAAATTGCTGGTTATCGTGAAGTTCTCGCAACGGTTCACGAAAGCTACGAATGCATCAATCCGAGACCAAATATCATTTTGCAGTTGCATCGGGACTTGTATTCTTACTCACAGGGTGCTGATGGTGGCAACTATAAAAACTCAGATAATGTAATTGTGGAAACTGATGCGGCAGGACATCAGAAAGCTCGTTTTATTCCGGTTCCTGCGTTTCAAGCGGCAGAAGCAATGGAAAAACTGTGTACCAGATTTTTAGAAGCATGGGAAGCTGATTGTATGGATAAGCTGGTGTTGATTCCTATGTTCATTTTGGATTTTCTCTGTATCCATCCTTTTAACGATGGTAATGGACGGATGAGCCGTCTGCTGACACTTCTACTCTTTTATAAAGCGGGATATATCGTTGGTAAGTATGTCAGTATGGAAATGCTAATCGAAAAAACAAAGGAAACCTATTATGAGGTTCTGCAAGCAAGCTCTATTGGTTGGCATGAGGGTGAGAATAATTATGAGCCTTTCGTGAAGTATTATTTGGGTATTATGCTAAAAGCATACAATGAATTTGAAAGTCGTGTAGATCATCTGAAGCATCGCAGTCTTTCTAAACCAGATAGAATTAAGACTGTTATTGATAATAAAGTTGGTAAAATCACAAAGAAGGAAATCATGGATTTTTGTCCGGATATAAGCAAGGTTACTGTGGAAAGGACCTTGACTGATTTGGTTAAGAGTGGCTATATCGCTAAAGTCGGTGCGGGTCCTTCTACTGGTTATGTCCGCGTTTAATAAAAGCAGGAACTACCGGAATATTATGGAAAAACCGATATAATTAAAACTGAACTGGATAGTAGTGTTTTGCTGAGTGACATGCCGAAATGGAACAGACAATGACTATACAGGATTAGTCTGATCACCTGGATTGCATCCTTTCAATGAGTGGAGAGCAGTTTTTTATTGGAAGTGGAAGGATTTCTCATAAAATAGCTGAGGATAAAGCGACCGAGAAATATAGAAAATACAAAGCCAAAACGCTTGGTGAAGTTGAACAGGATTATCTGGAATCAATAAAACTGTTGGAACGTAAAGCGGATAATAAACATTAGTTATTGATATGTTCCTACGTACGGTTGTGGAGAGAGAGGTTGATTAAGAATAAACACTTTGGGGAAGTTGTATTGATAGAAAAGCCGAGCAATTTATGATGCCCGGCATAATTTGATTATCTGTCGAGACTGTAAAAACTTTTGTGTAAATTGACCAGGAGAAAACCAAGGCATGATACAATAACTCGGCTAGGGAGTTGTCATGTCAAAGAAGACACAGGATCCAGAGAAGCAAAGGCTTGTAAAGGAG
>JAEXDQ010000042.1 GCA_023401595.1 Spirochaetota bacterium | reverse complement strand
GTCGAAGTGGTACACGCAGTACAGGGCCGGCGGCAGCGGATGGTACGGCTCCCCGAAGTGCGAGTCGTCCAGCCTTGTGGCAGCGGGCGCTCCTGTGGAGAAGGACATGACGGTGTACGCCTGCTGGGAACCGGTGCGCATCAACGTGACGTACACGCCTACGTTGCAGGGGTATCGGCAAGGTTTTTGGTCTACTGGCGGTCCTGCACATAAGGGGGAGTATGACATACCGCTGCAACAAATCCATCAACTAACGACCAAGGAACTTTATATTGACGATAAGAAAAACCTGTGGGATGGACGTCCCCGCACGATACAGGTACCGGCTGGTTCGCTTTTTGAAGACCGGACAAAGAATTTCTCCTATGCATCCTACCAAGGGATGTACTATATATATTGGAGAATAGTGAATCGTTATTCCGATGCTACGCATTGGTATTTTGACGCTGAATGTACATATGCGAATAGAGTGCTTAAAACGTTCAGAGTCACGGAGGACGTTCAAGTGTTCTGTTGGTGGGATGAATATGACCCCGATGATTGAGCTGTCAATTACGGATATTTCCGGACCGGCTGAGGCTTCCCCAGGCGGTCCGGAAGCCTTGTCCATGCGTCCCGGTATCTTTTTAAGGGAAGGGCGTCGGCTTTCTGTATCCTCGGATGGCCTCTGTGGTTTTCTATGATAGTGAAAATAGACCGGGGGCGTGTATGAAGAGACGGATGCCGATACTTCTCCCCATCGTCATGACTTCGTTGCTGTTTCTTGCGATAGGGTGTTTCAAGCCTGAGCGGCTGCAAGGTTCCGCGATACAGGAAGGCTTCACTCATCCTTACGGCGTGTTCATCGGTTTGGAACCTGGACAGTCCGGAACGCTGGACTCCTACAGGACGATTGTCATTGACGCGGAATACTTCTCTTCCGAAGAAATCGCAGCCTTGCATGAGGCGGGGCACACCGTATACTCGTACCTCAACATTGGCGCGATAGAGGATTTTCGAGACTACTATAGAAAATACAAGCGGTTCGCCTTAGGAGCCTATGATGGCTGGCCTGAGGAACGTTGGATCGATGTGTCCGAACCCCAATGGAGGTCGTTTCTGGTGGAAACCTGTGCGAAGGCATTCGTTGACAAAGGAATCGACGGCTTTTTTCTTGATAATGCGGATGTCTATGACCGGTACCCTTCGCGACGTATTTACCTGGGGCTTGTGAGTATTCTCAAGGAATTGCGGATGTACGGAATTCCGATCATCATGAATGGAGGGGATGGATTTGTGAGTCTGGCGCTGGAGAACGGCGATGTGAAACCTCTTTTTGATGGTGTGAATCAGGAGGATGTGTTCACCGCCGTCGATTTCAGGACTGGCGCCATGACGGCGCAGACTCCTGATGCTTCCGCCTATTACCAAGAGTATCTCGCCCGCTGCAAGGCCGCCGGGCTGGTCGTCTATCTCACTGAATATGGCGCAGACGATGCCTTGCGAAAACAAATCGAAGCATATTGTGAAGAAAACGGCTTCTTGTGGTATGACGCGCGTTCCATTGAACTGAATGGAAAATGACGGCTTCCCTGTGCCGTGCATTGCTGTCGCGCCGATATGAAGTTGGATTTTCGTTGAAATCGGAGTTTCTCCTGATTGCGACGGCAATAGAGAACGTAAGGCTGGCCGGCCTCGGCAGTTCATACTTCTTTGCCGTATATGTGTCCGGTTTCCGCAGGTTTTGCGGATTCCTGCTGTTTGTACTTTCCTGTGGACGTTCCTGTCAGTATATTTTCCATAGATCGAGGTTGTCCGGTGGGGGTGCCGGCATCCATCGTTCCATATGTGGTTTGAAGTCATTTCCCTACGGTTCGTATGGAATATGGATAGGAAACATTGCCGGTAAAGCAGTCGTTGATACTTTTCGGCGGGGGCCTCGCAACGGTGGAAAGTGACATTATGGTTTGTCATTCAACGTTATTGAATTTAGGAGGATGAACATGTTGGACGGAAAAGTCGCCAAACTCTTGGAAAAACAGATTAACAAGGAATTCTATTCCGCGTACCTGTATCTGGATTTCTCCAACTACTATGTCAACGTCGGTCTGGATGGCTTCGCCAACTGGTACAAGATTCAGGCTCAGGAAGAACGCGATCATGCGATGCTGTTTTTACAGTATCTCCAGAACAACGGAGAAAGCGTGGAGTTGGAAGTCATAGCGAAACCCGACAAGGAGCTGAAAGACAACATGGCTCCTTTGAACGCCGCTTTGGAACACGAACGTTATGTGACCGCATCTATCAATGCGATTTATGAGATCGCGTATTCCATCAAGGATTTTCGTACCATGCAGTTCCTTGACTGGTTCGTCAAGGAGCAGGGCGAGGAGGAGAAGAACGCCGAGGACATGATCAAGAAGATGGAGCTGTTCGGTACCGATGCGAAAGGCCTCTATATGCTCAACAGCGAACTGGGGGGTCGGGTCTACAGCGCTCCGTCGTTGGTGCTGAACTGAGACTTCCATTACACCGGCACCGTGCCGGAAGCATACAAAGCTATCGTGGAACCAGGCGGATCCTACGGTAGCTTTTTTCATGAAGGTTCGTGCCATCACATTGCAATGTCATTGCCGTTTCGCCATAATGATGCCGAAGGATATCGACTGGACCGCCGAGCATACCGCTGACATTGGCGCATAGGTCCAAGATCGGTCGTATCCAATGGTGGTTCTGGTTCCTATGAAGCTGTTTTCTTATCTAAAACCATACAGAAGCCAGTGTATATTGGCCCCGGTGTTCAAACTATTCGAGGTGTTTCTGGAACTGCTCGTTCCCCTTGTGGTCGCGTCGTTGATCGATATCGGTATCACGAACGGCGACGTCGGACATGTCGTGAGGATGTGCCTGTTTCTAGGCGGGTTCGCCGCTTTGGGCCTCGGAGCGTCCTTCACCGCCCAGTATTTCTCGGCGAAAGCCGCTACAGGGCTTGCCCATGATGTCAAGAACGACCTGTTCAGGCATATCCAGCGGTTGTCGGCCACCGATCTTGACCGGGTAGGAACCTCTACGCTCCTGACCCGGATGACCAGCGATATGAATCAGGTCCAATCCGGTGTGAACATGGCGTTGCGTCTGTTGTTGAGGTCGCCTTTCGTCGTATTCGGCGCGGCCTTCATGGCAATTTGGGTAGACCGGACGTCCGCAGGGATTTTCCTTGGCGCCCTCGCCGTGCTTTTGATCAGCGTCGGGGCGTTGCTGGCTTGTACCATCCCCATGTACCGGAAGGTTCAGCAGAATCTCGACAAGGTGCTTTCGCATGTCCGGGAGAACCTGTATGGAGTCCGGGTTCTCCGGGCGTTCTGTCAGGAGCGGAACGAGACGGAGGTGTTCATCAGGGAGAACGAAGCCCTGAAGAAACGGCAGATGCTTTCCGCGACGCTATCGGTCCTGACCAATCCGTTGACGACCGTCATTATCAATATCGGTATCATGTTTTTGATCTGGACGGGAGGTAGGAAAGTCGATACAGGCGCTCTCTCCCAGGGCGAGGTCGTCGCGTTGGTCAACTACATGAGCCTGATTCTCGTCGAGCTGGTCAAGCTGGCCAATCTGATGGTGACGATATCCAAAGCGTTGGCCTGCGCCCGGCGTATCGACAATGTTTTTGACCTGAAGCCATCGCAGCAGGAGGGAGCCGTCGATCAGATCGGTGATTTCGACGAAGCCTCCGACAGAATCGTGAAGTTCCGAAATGTGACGTTCGCATACAACGCCAACGCTTCCCCCGCGTTGTCCGATATTTCCTTCCAAGTCCGTCAGGGCGAGACCGTGGGTATCATCGGCGGTACAGGTTCGGGCAAGAGTACGATTGTAAGCCTGTTGCTCCGCCAATATGATGCGACCGGCGGAGAGGTCGATGTCTTCGGCCGGAACATCGTCGAATATACGAACAGAGTCATCCATTCAAATATCGTGGCGGTTCTCCAGAAGGCGAAGTTGTTCAAGGGAACCATTCGGAGCAATTTGAAATGGGGCGATCCGAGCGCCGATGACAAGGCTTTGGCCGAGGCGTTGGATATCGCCCAGGCGAGAGAGATTGTCGAAGGACGGCCCAAGGGGCTTGATTCCGGGGTCGAGATCGGAGGTAGGAATTTCTCCGGCGGACAGAAACAACGGCTGAGCATCGCGCGGGCGCTTGTCGCGAAGCCGAAGCTATTGATCTTGGACGACAGTACTTCTGCGCTGGACTACGCCACCGACGCCGCGTTGCGCAATGCGTTGAAGAGGCTGGATTGCACGTTGTTCATTGTCTCCCAACGAACCCATGCGGTGCGTGAGGCGGATCAGATTCTGGTATTGGACAATGGCCGGTTGGTCGGACATGGCAAGCATGACGAGCTGTTGAAGAGCTGTAAAGTCTACCAGGAGATCTATGATTCGCAGTATTCCGACAGGGAGGTGGGGAAATGACTCGCGCAAGCCTTCACAAGACTACGTTGAAACAACTGCTCGGATATGTAAAGCGCTATCGGTTCAGCTTCTTCTTCGCTTTATTGCTCGCCATGGTCGCCGTTGCGTCAAACCTGATCATTCCGATTCTCACCGGTCGGGCTGTAGATGCCATCGTTGGGCCTGGACGGGTCGATTTTACATTGATTTCCGTGATACTCGTCAAGATCGCCGTATTGTTGGGCATCGGGTTCATCGCCCAGTTCCTGATTGGAATCCTGAACAACCGGATGACCTGTTCCGTCGTGCGGGATATCCGTGACGAGGCCTTCCGTACAATCCAGAGCCTGCCGATGAAAACCTTGGACTCCAATTTCCCCGGAGACATGACCAGCCGCGTCATTGTCGATGTCGAGCAGCTTGCCGACGGCCTGCTGCTTGGTTTTTCCCAGCTGTTCACCGGAGTCATTACGATTTTCGGGACATTGTTCCTGTTGTTTACGGTCAACTATGTCATCGCGTTGGTCGTTTTGCTGGTGACTCCGGTCTCGCTGTTTGTTTCATCGTTCATAGCCAAACATACGAGCCGTTTCTTTCGGGAGCAATCGACGACGAGAGGGGAACAGACGGCTATCACCGATGAAATGATCTCGTCCATGAAGGAGATTCACGAGTTCTCCATGGAAGGGGCGGTCATGGCGCAGTTTGAGGAAATCAACGCCCGCTGGCGTAAGAGTTCAATGCTGGCCACGTTCTATTCTTCTTTGACTAATCCCGCTACCCGGTTCGTCAACAGTCTGGTGTATGCCGCCGTGGCGTTGGCCGGGGGGCTGCTCGCGATCGAACGGGTGCTGACGGTAGGCGATCTGACTTGCATATTGAGTTATGCGAACCAATACACGAAACCGTTCAATGAGATTTCAGGGGTGATCACTGAGCTGCAGAACGCTTTCGTCTGCGCCTCCCGTGTCTTCGCGCTGATCAATGAACAGCCGGAAAGTCCTGATGTTCCCGTGGAACTGGAACAAGCTCATGGCGATGTCTCCATCAATGACATCAGTTTCTCCTATAATCCGGAGCAGCGGTTGATCGAGCATTTCTCCTTTGCCGCGGCGGCGGGCAGCCGTATCGCGATCGTCGGCCCCACCGGTTGCGGCAAGACGACGTTGATCAACCTGCTGATGCGTTTCTACGATGTCGGCGCTGGAAGCATCTTGGTAGACGGCAAGGATATCTCCCAGGTCACGAGGGCTTCCCTCCGCCGTTCCTACGGCATGGTGTTGCAGGATACTTGGCTGAAGAACGGCACGATCTATGAGAATATTGTCATGGGCCGCTCCGGAGTTTCGCGGGAGGATGTCGAACGGGCCGCCCGTCTGGCTCACGCCGATGAATTCATAGGCAGGTTGGAGAAGGGCTATGATACTTTGGTATCCGATGAGACCGCGGCCCTTTCCCAGGGGGAGCGCCAGTTGCTGTGTATCGCCCGTATCATGCTCGTGTTGCCTCCAATGCTGATTCTTGACGAAGCTACCAGCTCGATCGATACCAGGACTGAACTGTTGATCCAGGAATCCTTCAACCTGCTGATGGAGGGGCGTACCTCTTTCGTCGTCGCCCATAGGCTTTCGACGATCAGGTCGGCGGACGTAATCCTTGTCATGAAGGGTGGAAAAGTGATTGAAATGGGCAATCATGAACAGCTGCTCGCCCAGAACGGTTTCTATAGTACGCTGTATAACAGTCAGTTCGCTCATTGACCCCCGTTTTCGTAGCGCTTGCGCGTTGTCCGTCCATCGCCCTTTCCGTCCCTTATACCGGGCGTTGACAGACTCGAAGAAAATGTTTTTCTGCTCTTCTGGTCGGTGCAGGGGTATGGATGTCGCCGTACATGGATTTGTATGCTCGGAGTCTTCAAAATGGCGATTAAATTTCTTGACTATGTTGCCTGATGGAATGATATTTGCACCAAAGGCGCGTGTATGGTTGTCATCATCAGGATGGAGCCGTATGCCTGTTCCAAGGAGGAACGAAACAATGGGAACGTTGAAAGACATCAAGAAAGAAATCAAGCATGATAAGGAAATGAAGCATGCGCTCGTGAAGAGCGACAAGAATGAATTGCAGATAGACATTACGGGAGATGGCCAGGCCGACGTCGTCCTGATGGATACTACCGGGGACGGGAATGTGGATATCGTCGGAATCGATACGGTAGGCGACGGCAAGGTCGATACCGTGTTGATGGATACCGACTTGAACGGCATCCCTGATACGATTCTCGCGGATACCACGGGTGATGGCAAGCTGGATACGATCGTCGCGGCGGGGCCGGATGTGGAGGACGCCGCAGTCGGACTCGCTACGGTCGTGGCCACCGCGGCAGCCGTGGACGCTGTCGCCTCAGCAACCGCCGACGCTTTGGCGAAGGATCTTGAAGCTGATCTGAAGGCGATTGGAAAGGCCGAAAAAGCGGCTGCGAAGGCCGCTGCGAAGGCGGAGAGAAAAGCCGCCAGAAAATCCTGATGTGTTTCATCGACGGGCGTTGAACCGCCCGCCGATATCTCTGTACCGCCTACCGGCATCACTCATCGGCGCCATTGTATGACGCCGTCTATGGTATCGTCTACCGGGCATTTCGCGTCATATCGCGCATGACATCGTGCGTCATCGTCCATCAACATGAATTCTGATTGCTGGAATGGGCGGTTTCGGACTATGCTTGTGAGAACCGATACAGTACGGAGTGAGACAATGGAACGATGCAATTGGTGTCTGGGCAATGAGGCGATGGTCAAATATCACGACGAGGAATGGGGCGTGCCGCTTCATGACGACCGAAAGCAGTTCGAGTTCCTGATGATGGAGGTCATGCAGTGCGGTCTCAACTGGAACATGATGATTCAGAAACGCGCTATCTTCCATGCCTGTTTCGATGATTTTGATTTTGACAGGATCGCCGTCTATGACGATGCCGACATTCTTAGGGTGCTGGAGACCCCCGGCATGATTCGTTCCCGTCGGAAAATCGAGGCGGTGATCCACAACGCCCGGCGGTTTCAGGAAGTACGGCGTGAATATGGAACCTTCAGTTCATATCTCTGGGCGTTCACCGATGGAAAAACAATCCTGTACGAGGGGCATGAGCAGGGCTCTGCGCCCGCTCGCAATGGTTTGTCCGACCGTATCAGCATGGACTTGAAGAAACGGGGATTCAAATATCTTGGCTCGGTAACTGTATATTCCCATCTGCAGGCCTGCGGCATCGTCAACGATCACTGCGACACCTGTTTTCGGTTTCATGCCGTTACAGAGGGGCATTCCGTAGAGCGTCGCCCGGCGGATGACGCCGAGGCCTGAGCTTCTGTATAGTGGCGTACTGTGCTGGAAGCCTTATTGGCCGGGGTTCGCGGGGTGTGACCGGCGGGATGTCTGCGAACGCTGCCGCAAATTCCTGGGCGAATGCCGATGGCGTGCCGTCTATCCGTAGCCTACATGTATTTCGCTATGAACGCATCCACGGTAGACCAATAGAGCTGCGGTGCGGTGTCGCTGGCTCGGCCGTGTCCCGCCCCCTCGACCACCAGCTTCTCCTTCTCACAGGCCGCGGCGTCGTAAACGATGTCAAGCATCGAGAAATTGACGAACGTATCCTGAGAACCGTGGATGAACAGCGTCGGGGTGATGGATTTCATGACCTGTTTCACGGAACTTGCCTCCTTGAACGTGTAGCCGGCCCTGGCAGCCGTAATCAAGGACGCCGCCGGGATGATCGGGAACGGCGGCAGTCCGAACATCTTCTTCAATTGATTGGTGAATTCGTCATAGACGGAGGTGTACCCGCAATCTTCGATCGCGACCTTGACGTTCGTCGGCAGCGCTTCACCCGTCGTCATCATGACGGCTGCCCCGCCCATGGAGATTCCGTGAATCACTATCTCCGCTTGTGGATCCCGTTGGATGATGAAATCTATCCAGTTCAATATGTCCAGTCGGTCGAGCCAGCCCATACCGATATATTCGCCTTCGCTCTTGCCGTGCGCCCGATGATCCATGACCAGATAGTTCCAGCCCTTGTCGTAATAGTGTTTTGCGAAATACGCCATATCGAGGCCCTGGCTCTTGTAGCCATGCAAGAGGATCGCGTATGCATGGGTTCCGGCCGAAGGATTCATTCCCAGATATCCATGGAGCCTGAGGCCGTCGTCGCTCTCGATGAATACATCTTCGCTGGTTTCCCGGATCCATTGCCTATCCTCGTTTCCCGACAGTCCGTTTTGTTCCTGCTCGGTCAGATTGAAATCCGGACCGCCGGCTTCCGAAGCCGGAACCAACGCGAAATTGAAGAAATAGTCGGCGATCACAACCAATGCGACTACCAGTATGATGACGATGGACACCGCCGCGATGGAAAGTATCCGGGTTCTTTTTTTCATCCGCAAGACCTCGCTTGATGAATGGTAGTGTAGCCCGTTTCCCCTGTGTTTGCACAGAGAGCGAGCATTGGCGTCTCCGTATTCTGCCGGTGGCTCCCTCATGCTGATACCGATCATGCCCGTATCCCGCATTCGGTTTTTTGAAAATATTTCATAGGTATTGGCAACGGCGAGCTACTAGGCAGTTTCAAGTCGTTGCGGTATTCTCATGTTCCATGGATACCCGAACTGCCGCCGCCCATTTTTGCGCTCTGACCGCCATGCTCGTCTGGGGCACCACGTTGGTGTCGATGAAATATCTGTTCGGAGTCTTGGATCCGATCGAATTGTTGTTCATCAGGTTCTGCATCAGCTACCTTATTCTGTTCTTGCTGCATCCGCATCTGCATCGGGACAGCCAGTCGTGGAAGAGGGAAGGGCTGTTCGCCGTAACGGGACTGATCGGCGTGGCTTCCTATTATATGTTTGAATCCTATGCGGTAACGCTGACACTTTCTGCGAATGTCGCCATCATTGTAGCGATGGCGCCGCTTTTTACCGCGTTGCTGGGCAAGCTGTTCGGCGGCAGGCGGTTGGGGCGGGGCTTTTTCATCGGGTTCGGGTTCGCTATCTGCGGCGTCGTCCTCGTGGAGTTCAACGGCAACGTCATGCTGAGCCTTTTCCCCGCGGGCGACGCGCTGGCGTTGGTCGCTTCGATATGCTGGGCGGCCTATTCGATGCTGTTGCTGAAGGTCGATCACCTGGGGTTGCCGTTACTGTACAGCACCCGTCGTATTTTCTCCTATGGAATTCTGGGACTGCTCCCGTGTCTTCCGTTTACGGGCTTTTCCGTTTCTCTATCTGATTTCGCTTCCGTACCGGTCGTTCTGAACGTATTGTATCTGGCTATAGTCGCTTCGGCCTGCTGCTATCTGATCTGGAACCATGCGGTCGTAGTTCTCGGCGATAGTGTGACCATCGTCTATATCTATCTGCTTCCTCTTATTTCCATGATCGCCGGTAATCTTGTGTTCGATGAACCCATCACATGGATGGGCGCTCTCGGAGCGGGATTGATCATTTGCGGGTTGGCCGTTTCGCAGAAGAAAAAATCCATGAAAGCCTCGTTGAACAAGATGAAATAAGGCTCTGGTGTTTAAGATATTGAACAAAATGTTATTATAATGACATTTTGATAAAAATTATAACAAATTGTTGCCGAACCTCTTGCCCTTCACGGGCTAAAAGCGATACTGTACCTTGCAACACGAAGCCGTAGTGCTGTCGGGTTGAACCCAGATTATCGTTGGAACTCACGATGGAGCTGGAAGTTATACGGGGAGTTTGTGCTATGGACAACAAGATCAAAGTATCGGTTATCGGTGCTACCGGGGCAGTAGGCCAGGTATTCATGTGGATGCTTGCGGACCATCCATGGTTCGAGGTCAGCTATGTTACGGCTTCCGCCGCTCGTGTAGGACAGAAATATGCTTCTACCGTACATTGGGTGTTGCCGTTTGAAATGCCCTCGTCTATCCGGGATATCGAAGTCCGGGAATTCAATTTCGATGCGATGAAGGAAGCCGGGGTCAAGATCGTGTTCTCCGCTCTTCCCGCCGCCGTCGCTTCCGAGGCGGAGCCGCAGCTTCGCGCCAATGGTTTCTGTGTGTTCTCCAACGCCGCGGCGATGCGGTACGATTCCGACGTTCCTATCCTGATTCCGGAAACCAATGTCGATCAGCTCGATTTGGTTCGCAAGCAGGGATACCCTCAGACCGGTTGCGTAGTTACCAACGCCAACTGCGTCACCACCGGCCTTGCCATGGCCCTCGCCCCGCTTCGCCAGTTCGGAATCAAGACCGTCACGGTCAATTCCTATCAGTCCGTCAGCGGCGCCGGTTACCCCGGCCTGTCGTCTTTCGACATCACCGACAACTGCATTCCGTTCATCAAAGGCGAAGAGGAGAAAATCGAAAAAGAGCTCAAGAAAATTCTGTCGATCAACCCCGACGTCTATACCTACACCGTCCGTGTGCCTGTCATGTTCGGCCATCTGGAGACCGTCTGGCTCGATCTGGAACAGGATGTCGAGGTCGAGGACATTATCAAGGCATGGGCCGACTTCAAGGTCGTGACGGAGCTGCCTTCTACCCCGGAGCAGCCCGTCGTCTATGGTTCGGAAGATACCTTCCCCCAGCCCAAGTACGCCTTCTGGGGCAATCCCCGCGGTATGGTCGTCTACACCGGCCGCGTCAAGAAGAAGAACGGCAAGATCGGCTTCTGCCTACTGGTCAACAATATCGTCAAGGGCGCCGCGGGAGGGTCGATTCAGAATGCCGAGGCTTTCGTCGAGCGCTTCGGCCTGCTCGGATAATGGCGGTGTAACTGCGTTGCTTCGACAGGGCCGTACGAATAGTACTGTCCCTGTCTTTGCTCCTTGTTCCACGTCCATTCTCCTTCGCAGGGTGATGGTTGTCCGGTGATCGTCCTGTTTACCTTCGTCACTGTGACGAGGCCGTGCGTATGGCACTGTCCTCGTCTGTGTTCCTTGGCCTAGCCCGTTTCTCCATCGCAGGAACCTGCTCGGAAGATATCCGGTGTAACTGCGTTGCTTCGACAGGGCCGTACGAATAGTACTGTCCCTGTCTTTGCTCCTTGTTTCACGACACTCCATACAGCCCGTGGATGGGACTTGCTCCCGCTGTGGGCTTTTTTTATTCAAGCCGTCATTGTCCCGACGCACCACAAGCGGGGATGGGGTCGATGGTTCGGTTGGTGCGGAGCTTCATGGGGAAGAGTCATAACCGACCGCCATGGCGAAATACCATGGCGGTCGTCGGCCTTCCTCGTTACCTGGTTGCATGCATATGCGCACCCGATACGAAGTATAGGAGAAATTGCTCTGGAAGTCACAGTTCATCTCACCGTGGCGAGGCCGAGCGTTCCAAGCCAGGAGTCGACCATCTCCCGCGTTTCATCTTGGGAGGACTGCGCCGTCCTGCCCCGAACTGCAAGACCTTCCAGGACCGTCGCCCCCGAAGCCGTGGCCGACACCTTGCGTACCGTACCAGCCAGGCCGCTTCCCTCATGGGTGCAGAACGGAACGATGGTCTTGCCTGAGAAATCATGGTTTTCCATAAAGGTATACACAGCCATCGGCAGGTCGTTCCACCAAATGGGGTATCCGAGGAATATCACATCATATTGATCGATTTCGATGTCCTCCAGCAACGTCGGCCGTGCGTTGGCCGCCTGTTCCCGCTTGGCGACGTCCGTGCATTCCTGATACGTCGCCGGATATGGTGTCGCGGTCTGGATTTGGAACATTGTTCCCCCTGTTTTTTTCCGATCATCTCTGCGACAATCTCAGTATTGCCCTTTTCGATGAAACCGACATGATAGTTTTCTCCGGCGCGCGAGAAATATGCCACGAGGACGTGTCCTCCCGATATGTCGGCCGTGGTTTCGGCCGATGTGGAAGGCACGGAAGACATGGACGGTGCTTTGGATTCCTTCGCCCCACCGGCATGGATACAGACCAAGGGCAGGACGAGGAGAAGTAAGGCGGATAGTAGGGATTTTTTCATCAGTTTCAATCCTTTCCCGCGGTTCTATGGTTTCGCGGGACGGGCGCATCATCGGGATGATTGTTTTTCTGGCCTGAGAGGACCGTAGAAATACGAAGCGGTGGCTCCTCCGTCGACCAGAAAATCGGCTCCCGTGATGAACGCACCGCGAGGCCCCAGCAACAGTTCGGCGACATTCGCCACCTCATCCGCGGTACCCGGTCGTCCCGCGGGGCATTTCGCGAACATGTTCTTGTAGAAGTCTCCCCGCGGCCCATGAAATTCGTCTATCGCAAGCGGCGTCACGATGATGCCGGGGGAAATGGAGTTGAGTCTTGCGCCGCGTTCCCCCCATCTGACCGCTTCCGCCATCACCCGTTTGACATTGCATCGTTTCGCCATCTGATAGGCGTGGAGGGTGTCTTTGATGTTGCGTGGTTGAAGCATGTCCAGGGCGAGGAGGTCTTCGACCGGCGTGGTCGCCAGCAATTCATCATCATTGACGCTGAGCGCGGGCATCCTATGCCCCGACTGGCTGGATATGGTCACGCCAGTCCCACCGGCCTTGATGAGTTTGCCGACTTCCTCCAGCAGGACCGCCGTCCCGTACAGGTCCACCCGCAGGATCGTTTCAATCGACGCCTGGCTGGGAGAGACCCCTGCGGCGTTGACGAACATGGATATCTCCCCATGTTTGTTCGCTTCCGCAAGAAAAGCCAGTATCGATTCTTTCGAGGAAATGTCCAGTCCGTAGGAAACTGTGTCGAACCCCGCGTTATCCATGGTTGTTGCGATGTCTTCGGCGTTCTTGGGGCTTTTGTCGCCGATGACGATCTTCATGCCGGGACCCAACCGTCTGGCTATGGCCATGCCGATCTGTCCTGCTCCGGTCAGAATCATTACATCTTTCATATTCTACACCTCCTGAGGATGTTCAAATTCTTTAGCGACATCCGCCAGCAGGTCTCGGATGGGCAGATGCTGGGGGCAGGCCGTCTCACATTTGCCGCATCGGATACAGTCGGAAGCCTTGCCGTTATGTACCGTATGGACATTGGCGTAATAGTAGTCCGTGTTCCAGTTGTTGAAGGCTTTCTTCGCATTCATGCAGGCGAACAAATCGGGGATGGATATCTTTTTGGGACAGCCGTCCGTACAATAATGGCATGCGGTACAGGGAATGAGATTTTTGGAACGGAAGATGCTGCATACGCTATGGACGGCCTCTATCTCCTCCGGCGTCAACGGCTGGAAGTCTTTCATGGAACGGACGTTGTCCTCCATCTGTTTCATGTCGCTCATACCGGAAAGCACCATGATTATTCCTTCAAAACCAGCGGCGAAACGCAGTGCGTAGCTTGCGGGACTGCCTCCACGGAGGGCGTCAAGGACGGACTTCGCATCGTCAGGGAGGTTCACGAGATTTCCTCCCTTGACCGGTTCCATGACAATGATGGGCTTGTTGAACGCCCGGCAGACTTCATAGCACTTCCTGCTTTCCACGGAGGGGTCGTCGTAATCGACATAGTTGAACTGGATTTGTACGACTTCGATCTGCGGATACTCCGTGAGGATTTGTTCCAGTACGGCGGCCTTGTCGTGGAACGAGATGCCGAAATGGCGGATTTTGCCTTTTTCCTTCATCCTCAGCGCCGTTTCGTACGCTCGGCTGCGTTTGTATGCTTCAAATGTTTCGGCGTTCTGCGCATGCATGAGATACCAGTCGAAGTATTCTACTCCGCAGGCCTTTAGCTGGCTGTCCAGCAATGGTTCTATCTGTTCTCCCCTTCGGAAGAAAGCGGGCGACAGTTTGTCTGTGAGGACATAGCGGTCACGGGGATATCTGCTGGTAAGGCATTCTCGAAGGGCAGTCTCGCTTTTTCCTTCCATATACCCATGCGCCGTGTCGAAGTAATTGAAACCGTTGGCTAGGAAGGTGTCGACCATCTTGGAAAACTCCACAGTGTCAACTTTGCCGTCTTGCATCGGCAACCTCATGCAACCGAATCCAAAGTTTTTTTTGATATGTTCCATGAATGATTCCTCCATATCACTGGGGCGTAGATTTTCTACCTAGTCGTGAATGCGAACGCAAGAACGAACGCCATGGACGGCGCCTTTTTGCCTTCGCTTCCATGCAGGGGAAAACACGAAGATGCCTCCGTAGGCCACCTACTGCCCCCATCGTCGCGGAATATGACGGGGCGACCGTCGTGATGATGACGCGGAAGGCCTCTCTGGCGTGGAATAGAGAAGGGCCGGGACCGTCCGGTCGTATTCATCTTCCGTAAAAAGCTCCACGATCTGTTTTCCGTTCATATTGTACGAAGTCGTATCGTCGGAAACAATTCGAATTTCAAGGTTAATTCATAAGAAAAACTTATGGAGTCTGTTGTGATGCGGTGGTAGGGGGGATGTATGGTCAGCTTTCGGTTGAAAACTTCGATTTCAGGATATCAGCGAAATCTTCGATGTAATATCCGGAATTATCTGTTTTCCAGAATGCGCAATAGTTCCTTTTGATCGGTTTTCCATCCCGTAGGAGGGGAATTCTCCTGAGCGAAGTTCCGAATTGAAGGGGCTGTGCGCCGCCTTCGGTCGGTAGGAAGCCTTTCCCGCTGACGACCATCAGCCGCGCTTCCTCGATGTTCTCCGCGAACAGGAAATCCCCTCGGATTCCGACTATATCCCGGTAGTAGGTACGTTCAATCTCCTGTTGATTCTGGGAGGCGACCAAGATGCAGGAGACGTCCTTGAGCGCCGTGGCGGATATGCTTTCCTGTTTCGCGATTGGATGCTTCGCCGCAATCTCTATATAGCACGTGCTGGTGGTCAGCAGACAGTTCACATATTCGTCGGAGAACGCCCTGCGTTGGTCGTTGAACACTAGGTCCACGCTGCCCAGACGCAGTGCGTCGTAGAGATCTTCATGGTTTCCTGTGATGATGGATATCGGGATGTCGGGGTGCTGCGCGGCGAATTCAGCTACCGCGAGCTGGAACTCATATCCGCTATAGCATGCAGGATATCCTATGCGCAGCTGGAAATCATCCTGATGGGCCAGCTTGACGGTGTCGCGACGAAGTTTCTCGAAATCAGCCGTCAAGACGAGGCTTTTCTTGTAGAAATACTCCCCCGCGGGGGTAAGCGTGATTTTCCTGTTCCGCCGGTTCAGCAATGTGACGCCAAGCTCATGTTCCAACGCCAAGATTTGCTGGGAGATCGCGGATTGGGATATATAGCAGGCTTCCGCCGCTTCTGTGAAACTTCCGAGGCGGACGACAGTCTGGAAATATTTGATTTGTCTAAGCATTCCGTCCATTCCTTTTGTCAAATCAGACACAGGGTCTGGGGGTGTGCATGTCCATTTCCGTATACCGCCTTACCACAGCCCTCCATCCCCGCCATGTTCCTACCGTACCGCCGATACCGTGGTGATGCAATGATCCACCCGCACCTTGTAGAGCTTGCCGTGCTGGGAGATGTCCCAGGAACCCTTGCGGGGGCAGCCGTCGCAGGAGAGTCCGAGGGAGTCGTGTCGGAAACAGCTGCGGCTGATGAACAACGGGGGGACGAACTTCTTTTCAACGGCGGTGGGCACGAACGGCCAGTCCTTGAGGGAGGGCCAGTCGTGACGTTCCAGCCAGTAGTATCCCCCTTCAAGCGTGGGGAGCAGTTCAAGCAGCTGCGCCGCGGCCTGACTGTTTCCCAGATAGAGGTAGACGTCGCAGAACGTCCTGACCTGAGGATGCCTGCGGGCCCATCTGACCTGGGCTATGTTGTTCAGTCCGAACAGCGTGTCGGCGACGAGCTTTCGTGCGGTCAATTCATCGACAAGGACGTCCAGCGCTTCCAGATAGGCCGGTTCGTCGAACATCACCGGAGATAGCGGGACATAGAACGTGCCGTTGACCTCGGGAAGGAGGCCGTAGACCTCCTGTACGGATTTTGCGGTGGTTTGGGAGAGCGTGCCGGCGATATAGGGGACGTCGACCCAGGGGAGGGCGTCCTTCATCGGGGAGATGATCGAGCTGCGCCAGGGAAGCTTCGCTTCCGTCGCTTTCTCGACTATGGGAAGCGTGGCCATGAGCCTACGGCACTCTTCGGGATCCTCGGCGATGGAATCGAACCATCGACACAACGTATCGTCCAGCAGTCCATACCAATCCCGCCGGATATCCTTCAGGCTGGAGAGGGGGAGGAACACTTGTCCGTCCTGCATGCCGGTATGGTTTTCGACCGTCAGGCTTCCTAGGGCGAAAAGACTTGTGTCTGAGGCGCTGAATATTTTGCGGAGGTTCTCGGAAAGCGGTTGCGGTTTCTGCGCCTGGGACGCCGCGACGTCGTATGTCCGGGATATCGTCTGCGCCGGCAGATAATCGCTTGACCAGCTTGTGGTGAGCGTCAACGCGCCCGGTTCTATCGTGATTCGCAAGTCCATGTTCCGTTTTCTGCGAGGAAGGTTCTCGTCATGTATCAAGGCGACCGACTGGTCGTGTGCGGAAATCCGGTAGAGCGTGTCGCCCGCCCGGAGTTCCCGACAGGGGCCGGCTATCTCGGCGGGTACCAGAATGGCGATCTGCCGTTCGGCTTCGATATGGGTCAGGGCGGTTCCCCGACGGTCGAACATTGACGAGAGGCTGAATTTGACAGGCTCCGTCGGGGCCGTCTCGCCTGGAAGCAGGAACATCAGGCCGTCGCGTACCGCAAAGGGGCGGTGCGTGCGAACCTGCAGGTATGTCCTGTCGCCCGTATTCAGTACGGCGTTGACGGTGGCGGCGGCCACTCCAAGGTGGCCGGGATACTCGACGCTGCCCAACGAGCCTGTCGCCCTCGGCTTCGGCCGTCCCGGTCGCTCCTGGACGTCTCGTCCATAGTCGGCGAGCCATCCGGAGGTCGAGGTCCGGCCGAATACCGTCATGAGTTCGTCGCGCAAACGGTTTTCTTCGGCTTCCGACGCCGTTTTGTCGAGTATCGCGCGATAATAGCGGGTGGCCGCCGCCACATAGGCGGGGCTTTTCATGCGTCCCTCGATTTTTACGGAATCGATGCCTATCCGGTCCAGTTCACGTACCGCAGGCCCCGCGCAGAGGTCGCTCATCGAGAAAAACCATGCGTCACGAAGGTTCTTGTCGGCGGGGCGAGGGGACAATGGGGAGATGGGCGACGGTTCCAGAGTGAACCAGGTGCGGCAGATCTGGGCGCAAGCGCCGCAATTTGCGCTTCTGTCGCACAGAAGCCGGCTTGCCATGCACAGACCTGAGAATCCATAGCAGAGCGCCCCATGGATGAACACCTTGAGTTCCACGTCGGGGCATGTCTCCCTGATCGTGCGGATTTCCTCCAGCGTCAATTCCCTCGACAGGACCACACGGGAAAAACCGGCTTCCTGCATTGCCCTGACGCCCTCCGCCGTATGGACGGCGAGCTGGGTCGAGCCGTGGAGCGGGATCGACGGAAAGAGGTTGCGGACGATACGGGCTACGCCCAGATCCTGGACGATCAGCCCTTCGGTTCCGATGAACGCCACCTGGCGGAGCGTCGAGACGACTTCGGGCAGTTCTTCGTCGCCGATGATCGTGTTGACGGTTACGTATATCTTTTTATCTTCGGCGTCGGCGATCCGGCGCAATGCCGCGAGGTCGTCGAAGCTGAAGTTCGTAGCCCCTTTTCTCGCCGAGAACCGTTTCATGCCGAGGTAGACGGCGTCGGCGCCCTCCTTGAAGGCCTGCAACGCCGCTTGTAACGATCCCGCTGGTAACGCTAGTTCCATCATCAGTCTTTCAAACCATCCCTATCATGAAGCTGTGCGACGATCTCTGCATGGCGCTTCTCCGTCAGCGGATAGAAGAATAACGGTATGATGCCAAGAATGCAACCGAAGAACGGAATGAATGCGGTCAGCGCATGGATTCCCTGAAGCACTTGCTGGGACTGCTGGACGTTCGGCACATATCCGAGCAGGGCGAGCGAGGAAGCGATCATCACCGATACGACCGCCGCCGTCAGCTTCGCCAGGAACGTCTGTGACGAGAATATGACCCCTTCGGATCTTTTGCCTGTCTTCAGCTCGGCGTATTCGATGGAATCCGCGATCATGGCCGTCTGGATCACCTGCGGGCTGGCCATGCCGATTGAACTGACGCAGTTCCAGAAGAGCAGGACGTAGAAATTGTTCCATCCGCTGAAAAAGAAGCCGAGGGAGCCGACCGCATAGAGCAGGTTCGCCCCGATACAGGTCGCTTTTTTCCCGAACCGGCGGGAGAACCACGGGACGATGGAAATGCCCAGCAGGATGAACGGGATGTTCAGTCCTGCGAACAGCGTGTAGAGTATTTCGCTGCCGAGGTTGTATTTTGCGTAGTAGATCAGCATCGACAGCTTGGCTGTCTGCGCTATGCCGGTGAACAGTCCGCTGACAATGACCAACAGCAGCGGCTTGTTTTTGGTGAAGGTGTGGATGATGTCCTTGAACGTCGCTTTCTGTTGCTGTACCGGTTTGACCCGTTCCCGGACGAAGAAGAAGGTGAGGGCGAAGCATAGGACGGTCAGCAGGCTGTAGACCAGGGCCGTGAACTGGTAGCCGCGTACTTGGGCGACTGCGTCCCCCCGGCTGGCGAATAGATTCTGGAAGGCGAAAATCAGCGGCTGGGTTCCGACGGTGGCGATGGCGACGGCGATCGTCGCTATGAACCGGGGGTAGACGATGATCCTGTTGCGCTCGTTGGTATCGGCGGAAAGGGTGCTGGACAGCGCCCAGTAGGGGATGTCGCTGGCCGTATAGATCATGCTGAACGCTATGTACGTGATATAGGCCCATATGAGTTTGCCGGTGTAGGAGAACTGGGGGGCGGAGAAGGTCGCCACGGCGAACGGGACGAACAGGATCGGCGTGAAGATCAGGTACGGGCGGAATTTGCCCCATCGGGAATTCGTCCTGTCGGCTATGACTCCCATCATGGGATCGTTTATCGCGTCCCAGATTCTTGCGATCAGCAGCAAGGTTCCCGCGGCGGCCGGTAACAGGCCGAAGATGTCGGTATAGAAATAGAGCAGGAAATTGGCCATGAAGCTATAGATCATGTTCTGTCCAAAGCATCCGAACCCATAGGCCAGCTTCTCGCCACGTCCGATTGTTCCCCCGTCGATTCCGGCGGACATGGCCCCTTGCGCTGTACGTTTCATGTGCGGCCTCCCGATGGAACCCATCATAGCATGGAATCGTCGCTCACGTTGTATTTTCTTCATGTGAGGCTTCGATGGTTTCTTCCTGGGGACCTGGTTCTGTATTGAATGCCGATGGGTAGGAAAACCGTAGCGTCCGGTTTCCGCCAACGGCTACTTCGGGTTCTATGTTTTCCAAATGGGGTGCCGTCGGCTGCCGGCCGTCTCGCCGTCGCTTTTTTGAGGGTTTTCTTGCCTTTTGACTTGTCATCGGTTTATAATTCGTCAACGAACGTCGTCTTGCGGATGTTTTTCCCATAACAAGACTTTTGACTTGTCGTACCGCTGTCATGGCGGAAGGTGATGAGGTTCGGCCGAAAGGAGGTCTGTATGCAAGACTCAATAATGAAAGTCCCCGCCGGAACGGTGATCTATGAACAGGGTACCGATTGTAATTCCATGTTCCTGCTCAGGGAAGGCAAGGTCGGCCTGTATCTCTATTTTGGCACTCCGAAACAATTCGCGTTGCTGGAAATGTCCAAACCGGGATCAAGCCTTGGCGAGATGGGGTTGCTGGAGGGAGAGCCTCGAAACGCTACCGCCGTCGCATTGACCGATTGCGAGCTGGTGGAGATTCATGAAAAGGACTTCGGGGCGTTCATAGCCGGCCACCCCGGCGAGACCGAAGTGATCATCAAGGATCTGAGCCATCGGTTCAAGAGCGTGATGGATGAATTGAAGACGGCCCAGGAAGTCATCTACGATTGTATCGAGGAAATGGGGGGACGGCAGCCGAAGAAGCTGAGCCTCAAGGAACGGCTCAAACGATACGCCGACCTGTTCCTCGAGATCCCGCCCGACGTGCCGCCCGATCTCTACATGAGCTGCTACACCAGATTCCACGGGAGCATGCTGTAGTCGGCCACATGATACGGCCCGTCTGTGATTCAACTATCTCATTATGATGTTTTCTTGCCCGATTCGTCTGGGTTTTGCTTGGGTTTCGCTTGTTTTGTCATATATATGATGAAAAATGACCAAGTAAATGGGCAGTATGTTTCTTTGACTTGATAAAAGGGTGAAAAAACGATACTTTTCTATCGGAACATAACACCATGTCCATCGACGGGTGGATTTGCTGTGTGTCTATATGTATTCGTAGGACGGAAGTATGGCTGGCTTGAAGGACCGACCGGGGCAACGCTTGCGCTTGATCTGGAAGGGACGGCCGGACTGGATGACTTTCCTACGAGAAGGAGAAGTCCATGAATATCAATGAACTCAAGCATGCGGGGCTGAAGAAGTGGGTTGACGAAATTGCAGCTCTCACCACTCCTGACGCCATCGTTGTCGCAGACGGTAGCTCCGCCCAGTACGATGAACTCATCGAAGAGACTATCGCAAGCGGACTCGCTACCCGGTTGAATCCTGAGAAGAAGCCCGGTTGCGTACTGTTCCGCTCGGATCCTTCCGACGTCGCCCGCGTTGAGAAGCGCACCTATATCGCTTCCGAAAAGCAGGAGGACGCCGGTCCTACCAACAACTGGATCGATCCCAAGGAGCTGAAGGCCGCCATGACCGACCTCTATCGTGGTAGCATGAAGGGCCGCACCATGTATGTCATTCCGTTCTCCATGGGCCCGCTCGGTTCTCCCATCTCCAAGATCGGCGTTGAAATCACCGATAGCGCATACGTCGTCTGCAACATGATGATCATGACCCGTGTGGGTGTGAAGGTTCTTGACCTGCTCGGTTCAGACGGGTATTTCGTCCCTTGTCTCCACAGCGTCGGCAAGCCGCTCGCCGAGGGTGAATCCGACCATGGCATATGGCCTTGCGCTCCGATGGAACACAAGTACATCTCCCATTTCCCGGAGACCCGTGAAATCTGGTCCTATGGTTCCGGTTACGGCGGCAACGCCCTGCTCGGCAAGAAGTGTCTCGCCCTGCGCATCGCGACCGTACTGGCCCGCGACGAAGGCTGGCTCGCTGAACATATGCTCATCCTGAAGGTCACCAATCCTCAGGGCGAGTCCAAGTATGTCACCGCCGCTTTCCCGTCCGCTTGCGGCAAGACCAACCTGGCCATGCTTATTCCTACCATCCCCGGCTGGCAGGTGCATACTGTCGGCGACGATATCGCATGGATGAAGTTCGGCAAGGACGGCTATCTCTATGCGATCAACCCCGAAGCAGGTTTCTTCGGTGTCGCCCCCGGTACTTCCAAGCAGTCCAACCCCAACGCTTTGATCGCCGCTTCCAAGAACACGATCTTTACCAACGTCGCACTGACCGAGGACAAGGATGTCTGGTGGGAAGGTATCGGCTACGACGCTCCTGGAAAGCTGATCGACTGGCATGGGAATGAATGGACCCAGGACAAGGGCAACAAGGAACAGGCTCCGGCCGCTCATCCGAATTCCCGGTTCACGGCTCCTGCCAAGCAGGCTCCTTCCATCGCTCCCGAATGGGAAGATCCGAAGGGTGTTCCCGTAAGCGCCATCCTGTTCGGCGGTCGCCGCCCCAGCACCATTCCTTTGGTACACATGAGCCGCGACTGGAACCATGGCGTGTTCCTCGGCTCCATCGTCGGATCCGAGGTCACCGCCGCTGCGCTTGACGTCAAGGCCGGTACTATCCGCCGCGATCCGTTCGCCATGCTGCCGTTCTGTGGTTACCATATGGGCGATTACTTCCAGCACTGGATCAACATCGGCAAGAACGCTCCGGTTCCCGAGCATCTGCCCAAGATCTTCTATGTCAACTGGTTCCGCAAGACTCCGGAAGGCAAGTGGTTGTGGCCCGGCTACGGCGAGAACAGCCGCGTCCTGAAGTGGGTCTTCGAGTGCTGCGACGGCAAGGCCAAGACTGTCGATACCCCGATCGGTATCATGCCGACCGTTGATGCGATCGACCGCCCCGTCGGCGTATCCGAGGAAGACATGAAGCAGCTGTTGGCTGTGGATGTCGATGGCTGGCTCAAGGAAGTCGAAGACATCCGTACCAACCACTATCCGAAGTTCGGCAACAAGCTGCCCAAGGAGCTGTCCGCCATGCTTGATACCCTCGAAGCCAATCTCAAGGCTGCCAAGGGTTCCTGCGGTTGCGGTTGCTGCTGCGGTAAATAAGCTGTAGTACACATCGTATTCCAGGAGGGCGTCGCGAAAGCCGTTTGGTTTGGGCGACGCCCTCTTTTTATTTGGACGGAATCATTCGGTATGCCGGTATACAGAACACGGCGGTCTTGCGCAGGCTGCGGTTGCGGCATGCAGGGCATAGCGACAACAAGCAGGGCGGAAGACTGGCGGCGGTATTCGATCCGCCCGTGATATGAAAATGTCTATTTTGACCGATCTTTTCTTGTTCCCTCTAGGCTATCGGGTCTGATACGTTTATATTTTCATAGGCATGAACAGGAAAATTGATGCGACGACGAAAAAACTCCTATGGACCATCATAGTTTATTGCGCCTTGCTGGCGTTGGTGTCGCTTGCGTTGTGGCCGTTTATAAAACAACTCACGGAGCCTGCGTATCGTCTCCAGTTCCAGCAGTGGGTCGCTTCGCAGGGGGCTTTGGGGTGGCTCGTTTTGTTCGGTATCCAGATACTACAGATAGTGGTCGCGTTTATTCCCGGTGGTCCCGTCGAGATCATAGCGGGGGCGCTGTATGGTACGCTCGGAGGACTGGCCATCTGCCTTGTCGGGTGTCTGGTGGCGTCCGCGCTGGTGTTCGTCCTGACCCGTCGTTTTGGAACGCCGTTGATCTATCGGCTGTTCAGCAAGGAAAAGGTCGATGGTTTCACATTCCTGAAGGACAGCAAGCGAATCGAATCTGTGACATTCATCCTCTTTCTGATTCCTGGGACGCCCAAGGACATGCTGACCTATGTAGCGGGAATCAGTACTATCCACATGTCCAGTTTTCTGATCATCTCCATGCTCGCGAGGATTCCCGCCATGGTGCTTTCACTCATGGTCGGTTCAACGGTGAGCGACGGCAACTGGCAGGTCGCCATCGTACTGTTCGTTCTGACCGCGGTCATCGGGTTGGTCGGAATCAAGTATAAGGACCGGATCATCGGCTATTGCCATACGCTTGGCGCCAGACATAAGAGCAAACGGTCGCTCAAGGACGGCAAGACCCGCGAGTCCCTTTCGCAATCCGGCGACGATTCAGTTCGAGGGTGAGCCGCGGCGTCTTCCGCCCATCCCGCTTGGGGCCGGGTGCTAGACCCGATTTGGGGACGAAGCCGAACAGGACTGAATCGTCCCGGCGTGCAATCATTCCTCATGTGCCGCCGATGCTACAACAAGAAGGGCCGCGGCCCAAGTCTGGCGACTCGCGCGACGGCCCCTCATCCCTATTCGCTGAAAAATGATCAGTACGTACCGTACAACGGACCGTAGGCGGCGCAGGCGCGATAGTCCGAGCCCTCCTTGTCCATTCCGAAAGCGTTCCATGCGCTTGGCCGGAAGATATCCCCGTCCGGCACGTTGTGCATGCATACGGGAATCCTCAGCATCGAGCAAAGGGTGATCAGGTCGGCGCCGATATGGCCGTAGCTGATCGCGCCATGGTTGGCCCCCCAGTTCGCCATGACGGAGTAGACATCCTTGAACGGGCCGTCCTTGCCGTCGATGCGGGGTACGAACCATGTGGTCGGCCAAGTCGGGTCGGTCCTCTTGTTGAGGGTCTGGAACACCTCGTCCGGCACTTCGACCGTCCAGCCCTCGGCGATCTGGAGTACAGGGCCGAGACCCTTGACGATATTGAGGCGGCTCATGGTCACGGGCATGGCTCCCTCGCTGAGGAACGTGGAGCTGTAGCCGCCGCCGCGGAAATATCCGCCGTTGGCCACGCTGAATTCGGTGTTCTCCAACACGTTTTTCACATCCTCAGGGACGATCTCCCAGAAATGCTTCATGATGGGCTTCCCGTCCTTGTCCTTCATGGCCCCTGTGGCGTCGAGCGTGGTGGCCCCGCTGTTGATCAGGTGGATGAACCCGTCCTTCGCCAGGCCGGTGGGTTTCCATCCGGTCACCCGTTCGATGGCTTCGGGACTCCAGTAGGTACGGACGTCGCTGAAAATCTGCGCCCGGTTGCTCAGCAGCTTGCCGAACAGCATCGCCGTCCCGTTGAGATGGTCGTTCTCGGTGGCGCATACGAACGGTTCCCTGATGCCGTTCCAGTCGAAGGAGGTGCAGAGCATCGTCTCCATGAAGTCACCGTTCGGCCAATGGTCGGTCCACTGCCGCTGTCCCTGGAACCCGCTGAACAGGGCGTTGTGCCCGTTCGCTTCTTCGGCGAATCCCATTTCCTTGAGCTTCGGATTGCCGATCATCAGGTCACGGCCGATCATCACCATCTTGATGCAATATTCCCAATCCTTTTTACGCTGTTCCTCGGAACGTTGCCACTGGGGCGGATTGACCAGGTCCGGTGCTTCCTTGCAGTTCTCCTTGACCCATTTCACGGCATGTTCGAACTCTTTCTTGTCATAGATGCCCTCGTCGATGCGGCGTTCTATCTCGCACATGTCGATGGCTTCCGTCCGCATGCCCAGATAGGCCTGTAGGAAATCCTGATCGACTATGGAGCCTGCGATGCCCATGGCGCAGCCTCCCATGGAAAGGTAGCTTTTGCCGCGCATGGTCGCCACGGCCAGCCCGGCGCGGGCGAAGCGTAGGATTTTCTCCGAGACGTCGGCGGGGATCGAGGTGTCGGCGCTGTCCTGCACGTTTCGGCCGTAGATGCCGAAGGCGGGCAGTCCCTTCTGCGCATGGGCGGCGAGTACCGCCGCGAGGTATACGGCTCCGGGGCGCTCGGTACCGTTGAAGCCCCAGACGGCCTTCACTGTAAACGGGTCGTCGTCGAAAGTTTCCGTACCATAGCACCAACATGGGGTCACTGTCAGCGTAATGGCGACGCCCTCCCGCGCGAACTTCGCTGCGCAGGCCGCCGCTTCCGCTACGCCGCCGATCGTCGTATCGGCTATGACGCATTCGAGGGGCAGCCCGTTGCCGTGCCTGATGTTCTCGCTGATCAGCTTCGCCGCGGCTTTCGCCATATTCATTGTCTGTACTTCGAGGGATTCCCTTACTCCGCGTTGCCGCCCGTCGATCGCTGGGCGGATGCCAAGCTTCGGAAGCTCTCCCGCATATCTTTTCTCGGGTCCGATCGAAGTGATGTTTGAAACTGTTGCCATGTCGTACCTCCTGTGGTATATATAGAACTAGAGTTATGTAATCGTTTACATTCGTTCTCAGTATACACGTTACTGACAGTTTTGCAACTTGTTTTTTGGATGATGAGGCTTTCCGTCGGTCGGCCCTGTCGGCCGTCTCGCCGAAGGTCGTGACGCTGGCGTTGGCTGCATCATCCGATACCGGATTTAGAAGGAGATGGACATGCTCAAGAACGTTCCCCCAATCATCAGCCCCGAACTGCTGAAGATCCTTATGGAGATGGGCCATGGCGATGAACTTGTCATAGGCGACGGCAATTTTCCCGCGGCGTCGATGAACGACAGGGTGGTGCGCCTCGACGGCCACGGCGTGCCGGAGGTCCTCGAAGCGATCCTCAGGCTGTTCCCGCTCGACATCTACGCCGACAACGCCTTCCTGATGGAAAAAGTCCCCGGCGACACCGTCGGGACGCCGATCTGGGCGACCTATGAGAAGCTGGCGAAAGCCGGGGACCCGAACTTCAAGGGGTTCAAGTATATCGACCGCTTCGGGTTCTATGAGCGGACGAAGAAAGCCTATGCGGTCGTCGCGACCAGTGAAACCGCGCTGTACGCCAACATCCTGCTCAAGAAGGGCGTGATCGCGTAACATCCGCTCCGTGGCCCATCGGCGTTCTGGAAACCGCCTCCATGTCTTTTACGGGATGGAGGTTTCTGTATCGCTTTTGGGTGTCGCGCCATGTCGCCGTCTCAAGTTGTCGCCCTGATGTCCCTCGCAGGGGCCGCCATGCCTGTTGGCCTCCATGGCGTCCTCGTGCGGCCTACCCACCGTGTGGCATCGCATGATGATGTATGATGCCATGGCTGGTTGGCGTTCGCATCCGGCATGGGGGTGGGGGGCGGCATATGGATGATGGGGCCGGGACAAAGGCCGGGCAGGGGCCTGGACATGGGCCGGGAGGAATGCGCCCGTACATCTCCGGCTGAGCAGCGACCGGCGCCGCCGTCGGGGCTTGAGGTGTGGATTGCCTGGTTCGGCTATATCCCCGTCACCTGTACCAGCTGGTACGGTCCTCCTTGTATTCCTTGGGGCTCATCTCCATGACCTTTCGAAATTGGCGGGAGAAGTAATTCGGGTCGGAGAATCCGGTAGCGTCCGCGATGGCCGCCATGGACAACGGTGTGGTACGTATCAGCTTGCAAGCCAGCTCGATACGTTTGTGCGTGTGGAACTCCACCGGCGAAAGCCCCGTACATTTCTGGAAATACCTGTTGAGCGTACTGGCGCTCATGTTCGCCACCTCCATCAGCTCCTCCGTCGTGATCGGCTGGTCGGTATGGGATTCGATATAGCTGAACACATCGGCCAGGCGGAGAATCATCTGGTTGTCGCCCCGCGGAGTCTCTTCGTATATCCGGAAGATTGTGACGAGGAACTGCATCAGGTAGGCGAACGCAATGCTTTTCGCCCCGTTGTTGTAGTCCGTGGAATCCGATTCCGCGAGCATCCTCTCCACCAACGGGAGCAAGTCCGCGATCTGGGCCGGAGTAAGCCTCAGCATCGATGAAAACCGCGTGTCGTTGCGGTACATCGGCTCAATGGTGAACAGCGCCTGGTACCCCGGCATGTCGGTCAGGTCGAAGAACCGGTCCTTGAACAACCGTCTGCCAAACAGGATGTTGTACAGGACCAGGTCCTGGACATCCTTGTATCCGTGTTCCATTCCCGGGACGATAACGAACAGGTTCCCCGGCCGGAGCGTCAGCTCGTTTTCCGAGGTGAAATGGATTCCCTTGCCCGAGACGATGAATACAAGCTCATAGAAGTCGTGGCTGTGCAGCGGGTACGGCAGCTCAGGGTCCCGCTTGATGATTTTCATCTGGAAGGTCGGATCGTAGAAATAGTCGTTGGCGAACAGTTTGAGCCTTATCATGATAAAATCGTGCTATAAATTAGTTGATATGTCAAGGCGGAATTGCAAAACTGCCCTCACAATGGAAACAGATGGTGGTTCCATGGGACTACCAAGGAGGGGTTGGTGACTAGTTACGAAGTTGCGAAGAATGAATACTTGAAGTTGGGCGTGGATACGGACTCCGTACTTGAATCGTTGGTTGAGGTTCCCATCTCCGTACACTGCTGGCAGGGGGACGATGTAGGCGGGTTTGAACGTCCTGATGCGACCTTGGCCGGCGGAGGCATTCAGACCACCGGTAATTTCCCGGGCAAGGCCCGGTCCGTCGAAGAACTCAGAGCCGACATCGACAAGGTGTTCTCCCTGGTTCCCGGAACGCATCGGCTGAGCCTGCACGCCAGCTATGGGGAGTTCGGCGATACGTTCGTCGACCGGGACATGATAGAGGAAAAACACTTCCAAGGCTGGCTCGACTGGGCGAAAGCGCGCGGCATCGGTCTTGATTTCAATGGGACGTTTTTTAGCCATCCGTTTGCGGATGATGGATTTACGTTAGCCAGCAAAGACCCTGTGATACGCACTTTCTGGATTGAGCATGCCAAACGCTGCCGCCGCATCGCCGCATGGATAGGCAAGGAGCAGGGAAGCCCCTGTATCCTGAACACCTGGGTTCCCGACGGCGCCAAGGACTATACCGTGGACAAGATCGGCTACCGGAGGCTGCTCAAGGAATCCCTCGATGAGATTTTTTCGACCGCATACCCCTCCGACCAGCTGCGGGACGCGGTGGAGACCAAGCTTTTCGGTATCGGAAGCGAAGCGTTCGTCGTCGGTTCCCATGAGTTCTATATGAACTATGCGGCGAGGAACGGGCATATGCTCTGCATAGACTTGGGACATTTCCATGTAGGCGAGGATATCTCTGACAAATTGTCCGCGCTTCTGTTGTTCGATGACGAAATACTGCTACATGTCAGCCGACCCATGAGATGGGACAGCGACCATGTGGTATTGTTCGACGACAAGGTCCGCGCCGTCGCGGAAGAACTGGTACGGAGCGGCAAGCTTTCCTCCGTCCATATCGGCCTCGATTATTTCGACGCCTCGATCAACCGCGTCGGAGCCTGGGTCACCGGCATCCGGTCCATGCGCAAGGCTCTCCTGTACGCCCTGCTCGAACCGCAGGCCCGGCTCAAGGCCTATGAGGAGCAGGGCAACGGCTATGCCAAGATGGCGTTGCTTGAGAACATGGCGGTCATGCCGTTCGGCGCGGTCTGGGATGAATTCTGCCGCCGTAACGAGGTTCCGTCCGATCTCGGCGTCGTAGAGCAGGTCATGGACTATGAGGCGGACGTACAAGGACTGCGGGTATGAACGAAAGGACGAAACTTGATGAACTGATCGCTTTGTCCCGTTACTATGGGAACGATCCGCAGTTCGTGTTGCTCGGCGGCGGGAATACCTCCGTCAAGGAGGGCGACGTCATGTACGTCAAAGCCTCCGGACACGCCCTCGGCACGATTTGCGCCGACGGCTTCGTTCGCATGTCGTTGAAAAAACTCGCCGCCATCTGGAAGAAGGACTATCCGGCCGACGACGGCGCGCGTGAAAATGAAGTGCTGCGCGATATGATGGATTGTCGTTGTCAGGGCGAGACCGCCCGGCCGAGCGTCGAGGCGTTGCTGCATGCGCTGATTCCGTACTCCTATGTCGTGCATCTGCATCCCGCCATGGTCAACGGCCTGACCTGCGGGCAAAGCGGCGAAGCCGCCGTCGCCATCCTGTTTCCTGACGCTTTGTGGATACCGTTGGTGAAGCCTGGGTATATCCTGGCCGATTCCGTCCGTCAGGCGATGTCCGGTTACGCGGCGTCCCACGATGGTTCGGTTCCGAAAGCGATATTCTTGCAGAACCATGGCATATTCGTAGGGGCCGATACTCCTGAGGGAATCCACGAAATCTATGACGGAGTCATGAAGACGCTTTCCGGCCATGTCGTGCGGCGTCCCAATTTCTCGGAGGTGACGATCCGGATGAACGACATCGAAGAGGTTTTCGATGGTCTGCGCCGGTTCGCCGGTAAGGACGCGGACATCCGCATGGCGATGAACGTCGAGCTGCAGACCAAGCTGCAGGACAAGGATACGTTCTATTCCATCAGCTCCGCGTTCACCCCCGACCATATCGTCTATAGCGGTTTCAAACCCCTATGGATCGAGGATTCCGTATTTTCCGCCGCCGATCCCGCCGGAGAGGTAGCCGGGTCGTGCGAAGCGTTCACCATGACGGAGGGCGTCCGGCCGAAGATCGTCTGCGTCCAGGGGCGCGGGGTGTTCGCTTTCGGGGAGAATGCGTTGGCGCTGTTCCTCGATACCGTCAAGGTGTCGGCGTTCACGGAGACCTTCGGCGGAGTCCGTTTCATGGACGACGCCATGATCGAGTTCATCCGTACATGGGAGGTGGAGAAGTACCGTTCATCCATCCTCAAATGAAGCGGCGGTCTTCGGTCGTTCCTGGAGGTGGAACGGCTGAAGTATTGCAAGGGGTGTCTTCCGGGTTTCCGGAAATCAATACACATTCGGGCCTGGTCCGAAAAACAAAAGGAGTTTCGAATGAAAAAAACAGTTCTGATCCTTATGGTAGCGTTACTTTCCGTAGGCATGCTGTTTGCGCAGGGCGGCAAGGAGGCCGCGGGGAAAGAGCAGTATGACATCGTCATCCTCTGCAAGAGCATGGGGAACGGGTTCTTCGACGCTTGTTTCCGCGGCAGTCAGGAAGCGGCTGGTGAGCTTGGCAATATCAAGACCACCTATATGGCTCCGACTCAGGCGACCGCCGAAGGTCAGATCGAGATGATTGAGACCTTGATCGCCCAGAAGGTGGACGGTATCGCCATTTCCGCGAATGACGCCGACGCGCTGATTCCTGTGACCAAGAAAGCCATGGCCGCGGATATCAAGGTCATCTCCTTCGATTCAGGTATCAATCCGGGCGGACGTATCGTCGATCTTCTTCCCTCGGGCGCTGAATTGATTGGCCGCCAGCAGATCCAGCTCGCCGCCGAACTCACCGGCCATACCGGAGACGTCGCGGTCTTGTCCGCTTCCGCCCAGGCTACGAACCAGAATCTCTGGATCGACTGGATGAAGCAGGAGATCAAGGATCCGAAGTACGCCAACATGAAGCTCGTGGAAGTCGTCTACGGCGACGACGCCCCTGACAAGAGTTATCGTGAAGCGACCGCCCTGATGCAGAAGTATCCCAACTTGAAGTGCATCATCTGCCCGACCACTGTCGGTTTGCTCGCCACCGCGCAGGCTGTCAAGGACGCCGGCAAGAGCGGCGTCGTGGAAGTCACCGGACTGGGTCTGCCTTCTGAGATGAAAGGCTATATCCTCGACGGTACCTGCCGTCAGATGGCTCTGTGGAATCCCGTCGACCTCGGCTATACTTCCACCTATATCCTCAAGGCGTTGATTTCCGGCGAATCCGACGGCAGCGTTGGCTCCGTGATCCCCGCCGGGCGTATGAACAGCGTCAAGGTCGAAGACGACGGACTTATCTACATGAGTACTCCGTATGTATTCAACAAGGGTAACATCGAAGAATACGCGGCTATTTTCTAAGTTCCTCCTGAGTTCCGTCAGGGTCCGGTCATGGGCCGGGCCCTGCTTTTCAACAGCTTGCGGTCTTATCCCGGTCAGGTTGCTTTTGAGTTGCTTTTGAGTTGCTTTTGACCTGGGGTTTGCCGCAGGGCGCGCCATGGGGGGAGTTCCCATGGCTTCAACGTAGCGTTGAAGAGGACGAGGCCGGGGTGCCCGTCTGACAGACAATGCGAAGGAAGGAAACGGGATGACACAGCAGGAACCCGTACTGACAATCAGAAACCTGACCAAGTATTTTCCTGGCATCAAGGCGCTGGACGATGTGCGGCTGACGGTACGTCCGGGTGAGGTCCACGCTTTGATCGGTGAGAACGGCGCAGGGAAATCCACGTTGGTAAAGATCCTTACCGGGGTCTATACGCCCACCGGCGGGACCATCGCCATGGGTGGGAAGGAGATTTCGTTCCGTAACGCGATCGACGCCCAGCAAGCCGGTATCGTAGCGATCCATCAGGAAGCCTCCATGTTCCCTGAGCTGAGCGTGACGGAGAACATCTATATGGGGCATCATCTCCGTGAGCCCCGGATGAAGAAGCTCGATTGGAAGAGGATGACGGAGAACACCCGCAGGCTGCTGGAACAGATGCAGCTTGATATAGAGCCGGACACTTTGGTCAAGAACCTCGGGGTGGCGCAGCGGCATATGGTGGAGATATCCAAGGCGCTGTCGTTGAACGCGAAGGTCGTGATCATGGACGAGCCTACCAGCGCATTGACCTCCCGGGAGGTCGAGGATCTGTTCAGGATCGTCAAGAACCTCAAGGCCGAAGGAAAGGCCATCATATTCATATCGCACAAGTTCGAGGAGATCTTCGAGATCTGCGACTATTTCACCGTTTTACGCGACGGCAGGTATGTAGGCGAGGGCCGCGTGAAGGACACCTCTGAAGAGAGGATCATCAACATGATGATAGGGCGGGATATCGATCATATGTTCCCCAAGCGGAAAGCTTCGATAGGCGATGCGCTTTTGGACGTCGAGGAGCTTTCCCAGCTCGGCGCTTTTCAGCATGTCTCCTTTACCCTGCATGCGGGCGAGATACTCGGTTTCTTCGGATTGGTCGGCGCAGGACGTACCGAGGTCGTGCGCACCATATTCGGTATAGATCCCTCAAGCGGAGGCTCCATGCGCCTGTACGGAAAGCCGTTCGCTCCGAAATGCCCGCACGATGCCATGAGGCAGGGTATCGCGCTAGTCCCTGAAGACAGACAGAAACAAGGGCTGGTACTCGCCATGTCCCTGACCAAGAATATTTCGTTGCCAAAGCTACGGTATCTGAGCCGCCACGGTTTTATCACCCAGAGAAAGCGGGAAGAGGAATATACCAGGCTGCATGGCGACCAGATGGAGATCAAGGCGGCCGGTTACCATGTCGACGCCGAGACTCTGTCCGGCGGCAATCAGCAGAAGGTCGTCCTGGCGAAATGGATCGGCACCCAGCCCCGGATACTGATTCTTGATGAGCCGACGAAGGGCATTGATGTCGCCACGAAGGCCGCCGTGCATGAATTCATGTCGGAAATGGCTTCCAAAGGTGTCGGTATCATTTTGATTTCCTCTGAATTGCCGGAAATCGTTGGAATGTCGGATCGGGTCGTGGTCATGCACGAGGGGAATGTCACGGCGACTATCGGTTGCGAGGAAGCGACGGCGGAGAACATCATGCGTGCCGCCATCGGTGATGTCAAGGAGGTTCGGTAATGGCGGAAAAACAGAAGCTTGATTGGAGGTCGCTAGTCAAAAGGCTCTTTTCCCGCCGGGAAGCGAGCTTGGTGACGTTGCTGATCCTGTTGTTGATTCCGATTTCCATCCGGTCCCCGAAATTCCTCTCTCCGAACAATGTCAGTACGATCCTCAACGATATGGCGATTCTCGTTATCGTCGCGATAGGTGAGTTCTTCGTCATACTCTCCAACGGCATCGATCTGTCGGTGGGGTCGATCATCGCTTTCACAGGCATGGCCTGCGGCATGATCAACGAATCCTTTCCCTCGTTCCCCGCCCCGTTGCTCCTGTTGGTCGGTCTGGCCATCGGCGCTGTAATGGGCATGGTCAATGGCGTGTTGGTCGCATACGGCAAGATTCCGCCTATCATCACTACATTGGGGACGATGAGCGTCTACCGTGGTCTGACCTTCGTCCTGAGCAAGGGGACCTGGGTGACCGCCCATGAGATGACTTCTTCATATATCGGACTGCCCCGGGTGTCGTTCCTTGGCGTCTCGGTCCTGCTGTGGGTCGCTTTCCTGGTGATCGCCGTGTGCTATTACTTTAGCCGGTACACCCGGACGGGACGGGAGATTTATGCGATCGGAGGCAATCCCACGGCGGCGAAGTTCGTGGGAGTTGACGAGGCCAGGGTCCGTTTGGTCGTGTTCATAGCCTCCGGCTTGCTTTGCGGTTTGGCTGGGGCCTTGTGGACGGCCCGATATGCGTCGGCGGTGAATGAAATGGCCACCGGTTTCGAGATGCAGGCCGTCGCCGCCTGCGTTCTTGGCGGCGTGAGCTTCTCCGGTGGCGCCGGCGGCATCATAGGCGTCGCCCTTGGCACGCTGTTCCTCGGCGTCGTCAACAATGCGTTGCCGGTAATCTATCTGTCTACTTTCTGGCAGCTGTTCGCCCAGGGGCTGATCGTGTTGCTGGCGTTGTCTATCAATACGATCGTGGATCAGCGGAAGTGCCGAAAACTGCTCGAGCAGAGGAGGGGATGACCATGGGTGAAAGAAACGACCTCGTCTCGAAAGGCAGATTGCTTGATGAATCCGGATTGAGGAACCGCCTGATCGAAGCCTTTACAAAATGGGAAGTGCTGCTTGGCATCATCTTCATCGTCATGTTCGTCTATTTTTCATGTGCGACGAGATATTTCCTCGACTATTTCAACCTGATGAACGCAACGTTCCAGTTCTCCGAAAAGGCGATCATGGCGTTGCCGATGATATTCATCATCATGTGTGGGGATATCGATATCTCGGTGGCTTCGATCGTCGCCCTATGTGCGTTCGTGATTGGTATAGCGGCCGAATCGGGTATCGGGATACCCGGACTGATTCTGCTGGGGTTGCTTGTCGGAACCGCCGCGGGGCTGCTCAACGGATTGTTGATCACCGGTTTGAACATGCCGGCCATAGCCGTGACGCTTGCGACCCAGTCTATCTACCGGGGCATCGCCCAAGGCATCCTCGAAGAGCATGCCTGTACCACCTATCCGGCGGGCTTCGGGTTCTTCGGCCAGGAATTCATCGCAGGGACCGTGATTCCGTTTGAACTGGTGCTGTATATCATCTTCGCGGTGCTTTTCGCCTTTATCCTCCACAAGACGACCTATGGGCGCAAGTTGTATGCGATCGGCAACAGCGCGGAGGCGGCCCGTTTCTGCGGTATCGACGTCAAGCGCGTGCGCATCGTCAACTATACGCTGATGGGTTTGTTCTGCGGTATCGCCAGCGTTTTGCTTGCCAGCCGCATCCTCAGCGTCCGTTCCAATATCGCGACGGGCTGGGACATGGAGGTCATTACGCTGGTCGTCCTTGGCGGAGTCGCCATCACCGGTGGCCGCGGCACGGTCTTTGGTGTGATGGTCGCGTCGTTCCTGATCGGTTATCTCAAGTTCGGCATGGGGCTTCTCAAGCTTTCAGGTACGATGATGACGATCGTCATCGGGACTCTGTTGATCTTCGCCGTCCTATTGCCCCGTTTGCTCGACGTCTATAAAGCGAACAGGAAGCTGCGGATTCAGCAGCTTCGGTCAGAGGAGGTGGCGCATGGACAGGCGTGAAGCGTTCGTCATGCAACTCAAGCCTAGATTCGAAGATGAATATGAGCGCCGTCATGCGGCGATCTGGCCGGAAGTGAAGCAATTGCTTTCCGATAGCGGGGTCTATGACTATTCGATCTTCCTGGATCGGCGGACGTTGAGTCTGTTCGCCTTCCAGCGTACCCGCGGGGAGGGTGGTTCCCAGGATTTGGGCGGGATGGAGGTCGTCAGGCGGTGGTGGGCCTACATGGCGGATATCATGGAGACGAACCCCGATGGTTCACCCGTATCGATTCCATTACGCGAAGTGTTCCACATGGATTGAACTGATAGTCTCAGACCGTCGCCTGAGGATAAGAAGCCCGGCGGCGGTCTTTCTCGTATGGGGGCGCTTTAGCTTTAGTGGTATAGGGGTAGCCCTACGTTAGCCCAGGGGTAGCCCTACGGTAGCCACAAAGCGGTGTCGAAGTGATTGTTCATTGCAGCCGGCGCACTCGCTACCTGCCTTTTGTTTGAGCCTAGAGCGACCACCGATTGACCCTAGAGCGACCACCGGTTGACCCTAGAGCGACCACCGGTTGACCCTAGAGTGAGCCTAGAGTGAGCCTAGAGTGAGCCTAGAGTGAGCCTAGAGTGAGCCTAGAGCGACCACCGATTGACCCTAGAGCGACCACCGATTGAGTCCAGAGTGACCACCGATTGAGTCCAGAGTGACCACCGATTGAGCCTAGAGTGACCACCGATTGAGCCTAGAGTGACCACCGATTGAGCCTAGAGTGAGCCTAGACGATTTTTCTTGCATTCGAAATAGTTTCGTAATATTATTGAAAGTAATTTGAAAGTATTTCGAAAAGAGAAGGTCGAGATGGTTGGGATTTCACAACGAGAAGAACAGATTTTGCAGCTATTGCGTAGTGGTGAAGAATATTCGGTGGTCAGGTTGAGTGAAGAGCTGGGGGTATCAAGCGTTACCATCCGCAATGACCTCAAGAACCTTGACGCCAAAGGGCTGGTCGTCCGTACCCGGGGTACCGCGATCGCCGCCGATTGTCCGCAGATGGCGCAGCGGCAATCGAGCCGTATCTCGGAGAAAGAAGCCATCGCGCGGGCCGCCGCCGGATTTGTGAAGGACAACGACACGATCATGATCACCAACGGTTCGACCTGTTCTTTGATCGCCCGTTATCTGTTCGGCCGTAAGGACGTGAAGGTAGTGACCAATTCGACACTGCTGTTGCCGTACGCACGCGCCAACAATGGTCTTGCCGTCACAGTGGTCGGCGGCGAGTTCCGTCCTCAGGAGGAAGCTTTGGTGGGCCCTGCCGCCGTCGCCCAGATTGAGGACTATCATGTGCCGATCACCTTTTTCGGAACCGATGGAATCACGATAGAGCATGGGTTGACTACGGGACTGATCGAGAACGCGGAGGTCGTCCGCCGCATGTGCGCCCAGGCGACGAAACGGATACTGGTGGTCGATTCCTCCAAGTTCGGGCACAGGGGGTTCGTCCGTATCATGCCGATTTCGGATATTGATATGATCATCACCGACGCAGGCGTTCCCCCGGAAGCGGTGGAGCGTTTGCAGGAGCTGGGCGTAGAAGTAGTCATTGCAAAATGACCCCGGCGTCCCGATTGGAGGACAGGGGTGTTTCTTGTGTGAAAATGTAAACGATTTCGGTTCTGCGGACGAAAAAGCCCATGGACGGAATCGGGATGGAGAAACAGACATCGAAGGAGATCGTAGGAATGGCAAGTCAGGTGGTAATGCCCAAACAGGGCAATTCAGTCGAGTCCTGCATCATTGTGGAATGGAAGAAAAAGGTCGGGGATACCGTCGCGGTTGGAGAGGTGCTGTGCGCCGCCGAGACCGACAAATCCACTATCGACGTCGAGTCGACCGCCGCAGGGACCGTATTGGCTTTGCTCTATGAAGAAGGTGCGGATGTGCCCGTCATGCTTCCTATCGTAGTCGTCGGAGAACCGGGAGAAAAGGTGGACGGGCTATGCCAGGATATTTCCGCCGAGGCGGAAACATCGACAGTCGCGGCCACGGAGATTCCGTCCGGTGTCGCCTCAGCCGATGTCGCCGTCCTGTCGCCTGCTCCCATTTCCGTTTTTGACGGGGGCGTCTCTGGAGCGTCCCCTCGCGCCCGCAATCTCGCGAATTCTCTGGGAATTCCTTTGGCCGCGCTTTCCGCGACCGGGCCGAAAGGCCGTATCATTGAGCGGGATGTCGCCGGTGCGGCAGGGCAGCCGTTGTCGCCCGCCGCAAAAGCCGCCGTGTTGGCGTCCGGCCAGCTCCCGCCTGCTTCCGGGTCAGGTATCGGAGGGCGGGTCGTCGCCGCCGATTTGTCGAAGCCCGCCGCCGGTTCCCAGGTTCAGGCCGTCGAAGCCGCTCCTGCGGAGAGCTCCGCTATCGGCGATTTCCCCGGCCCCGTGACCGAAATCCCTGTACGGGGCGTGCGCAAGGTCACCGCACGGCGGATGATGGAGTCCATCCACGGTACTTGCCAGCTTACCCTGCACGCCTTCGCCGACGCTTCCGCGCTCAAGCGGTTGCGCGCCGGCTTCAAGGCGAGCAACCCCGACCTCGGCCTGACGAAGATCACGATCAACGACCTCGTGCTGTTCGCCGTCGTCCGTACATTGGGGCAGTTCCCTGAGTTCAACGCCCATTTCCTCGGCGACAGAATCGTTCAGTTCAGCCAGGTTCACTTGGGCATGGCGACGGATACCCCCCGCGGGCTGCTGGTTCCTGTGATTCGCGACGCTGCCAAGCTATCGTTGGCCGACCTGTCCGCGACGGCGAAGAAGCTCGCCGTCTCCTGCATGGAGGGTACGGCCGCTCCCGACGATCTGACCGGCAGCACCTTTACGGTCAGCAACGTCGGTTCCTTCGGAATCGAAGCGTTCACGCCGGTTCTGAACGTACCGGAAGTGGCGATTCTCGGTGTCGGCGGTATTTCGTTGAAACCTGTTGAAGGTAAGGACGGCTCCGTCGTCTTCATCCCCCATATCGGACTTTCCCTGACCATCGACCATCAGGCGGTGGACGGCGCCCCGGGGGCGAGGTTCCTACAGGCTCTGTCGGCGAATATAGCCGCCATCGACCTGTTGCTGGCGAAATAATACGAAGTCGGAAAGGCCTAGGTCTGAAGACAAGCGAGGACAAGAACATGGAGAAATATGATCTGATAGTGGTCGGCGCCGGTCCTGGCGGATATGTCGCCGCGGAACGGGCTGGCGCTTTGGGCAAACGGGTGCTGCTGGTGGAGAAGGACAATTTCGGAGGGGTCTGCACCAACCGCGGCTGCATCCCTACGAAGAGCCTCCTCAATTCGGCGAAGCAGTATCATCATGCGCTGGAAGCGGGCAAGTATGGCGTCCATTGCGAACAGGTCACGTTCAACCTAGCCGAAGCCATGGCGTGGAAGCAGGAGACGATCCAGACGCTTCGCGGCGGAATTGAGTTCTTGATGAAGTCGAACAAGGTGGACGTCGTATTCGGCGAGGCGGCGTTCGTCGATTCCCATCACGTCGCGGTGGGGGAGAGTACCTACGAGGGCGATTATCTGATTCTCGCCACGGGTTCATCCCCGTTCGTACCGCCGATTCCCGGCCATGACCTTCCCCATGTGCTGACCAGCGACGGCATCCTTGAAATCACCGAGGCCCCGGAGTCCTTGGTCGTCATAGGCGGCGGGGTGATAGGGGTGGAGTTCGCTTCGTTCTTCTCCATGATCGGGACCAAAGTCACCGTCATTGAGATGATGCCGGAAATTCTGCCGATGATGGACGGCGAGTTCGCCAAGCTGATGCGCCGCGAATTGAAGGCGGTGACATTCAATTTGGGCTGCAAGGTCGAAGCCGTTACCCCAGAAGCCGTGGTCTATACCGATGCGAAGGGTCAGCGGCAGGAGGTTCCCGCCAAGATGGTGCTGATGAGCGTGGGCCGCCGTCCGAACATCAAGGGGCTCGATGCGTTGAAACTTGATATTTCGCGCCAAGGGGTGGTCGTAAACGACTATATGCAGACAAATATCAGCAATATATATGCGATCGGGGATATCAATGGGCGTTCCCAACTGGCCCATAGCGCCTCCAGGATGGCCGAAGTCGCCGTCTCCCATATCTGTGGTTCGCGCCAACAGCGCATGCGGTACAACGCGGTTCCTTGGGCCGTCTACGGACAGCCCGAAGCGGCCGGTTGCGGCCTGACCGAACAGGAAGCGGCGAAGCTCGGCGTTCCCGTCAAGACCGCGACGACCCAGATGCGGGCCAACGGACGGTTTCTCGCCGAACAGGGCAAGCGGGCGGCCGGATTGGTAAAGGTCGTGGCCCACGCCGACACCGGCGTCATCCTCGGCATCCATCTCCTCGGCCCCTACAGCAGTGAGATGATCTGGGGTGCGTCGGCTGTGATCGAGGCCGAGCTACGGGTATGCGACGTCAAGGAAGTCATCTTCCCCCATCCCAGTGTTTCCGAATTGATCAAGGATACCTGTTTCGCCATCGACCATTCCCTGTGAAAACGGCCGACAGGACGAAGATTCTATGATTACGAGTGCATGACGATTACGATTGTAAACAAGGAGAGGAAAAACATATGTCCAGACAGATTGAGTTCGAGCCCGCGGCGTTGAGAAAGCCGCAGATGGCCGAGGTCCCGCAGATACCGGTCAACCAGTATGCGTCCGACATCAAGAAGGAAGTGAAAACGTTCGGCAAGGAACGGCTGATCCGCGCCTATTACGACATGCTGTTGATCCGCGAGTTCGAGACGATGCTCGACACCATCAAGAAAGAGGGCGTCTACCAGGGGATTGCCTTCAACCACAAGGGACCCGCCCACCTTTCCGCCGGCCAGGAGTCCGCCGCGGTCGGGCAATCGATGGTCCTTGGGCCTGAGGATTACATTTTCGGTTCACACCGGAGCCATGGCGAGATTCTCGCCAAATGTCTTTCCGCCATCTGGAAGATGGATGATACCGATCTGGTCAAGGTGATGGAGGATTTCATGGGAGGGGAGACCTTCCGCGTCGTAGAACAGCATTTTACCGGCAAGAGCGTCAGGGATCTCGCTGAGAATTTCGTGTTGTACGGGGCTCTCGCCGAAATCTACGCCAAGCGTACCGGTTTTTCCCGTGGTCTCGGCGGTTCCATGCATACCTTCTTCGCTCCGTTCGGCAGCATGCCCAACAATGCCATCGTCGGCGGTTCCTGCACCATAGCCGTCGGTTCGGCCCTCTATAAGAAAATCAACCGCAAGCCCGGCATCGTCATCGCCAACATTGGCGACGGCTCCCTCGCCCGCGGCCCGGTCTGGGAAGGTCTCGTCCTCTCCGCCATGGACCAGTACAAGACCCTTTGGAACGAGAATCCAGGCAATCCTCCGTTCCTGCTCAACTGTTTCGACAACTTCTATGCGATGGGCGGACAGCCCGTCGGCGAAACCATGGGCTACGGTATGGCCGCCCGCGTCGGATGCGGCGTGAACTCCGTTTCCATGCACACTGAACGTGTCGATGGTTTCAACCCGCTTGCGGTCGCCGAAGCGACTGAACGCAAGAAAAAGCTGTTGCTCAAAGGCGACGGCCCCGCGTTCCTGGATACCATCACCTATCGGTTCAGCGGGCATAGCCCCTCTGACGCCATGACCTACCGCACCAAGGAGGAGCTTCAGGCCTTCCGCGACCAGGATCCGATTTCCGCTTACGGCGACTATCTCGTGTCCAACAAGATCGCCAAGGCGGCCGACCTTGAGGATATGCACGGCGTCCTGCTGGAAAAAATGCGTCGGACGTTGGAACTGACTGTCGATGATACGATCAGTCCCATGGTCGGGGCGTCGTTCGTTGAGTCGGTGATGTTCTCCAACGGTCACGTGGAAAAGCTGGACGACCGTCAGCCCGAGTTGTTGCAGCCTCTTGATGAGAATCCCCGTGTCAAACAGATCGCCCAACGCAACCGCTACGCCTTCGATGCCGACGGTAAACCGTATCCCGCCGCACGGCAGTACCAGTATCGTGACGCCGTGTTCGAGGCGATGGCCCATCGTTTTACCATTGACCCGACCATGATCGCCTATGGCGAGGACCATCGGGACTGGGGGGGGGCATTCGCCTGCTACCGCGGTCTGACCGAGCTGCTTCCCGCCCACAGGTTCTTCAATTCTCCGATCGCCGAATCGGCCATCGTCGGCAGCGGCGTCGGCTACGCCATGTCCGGCGGCCGCGCCGTAGTCGAGCTGATGTATTGCGATTTCCTCGGCTGCGCGGGCGACGAGGTCTTCAACCAGATGCCGAAATGGCAGTCGATGAGCGCTGGCGTCCTGAAGATGCCGTTGGTACTGCGCGTCTCCGTCGGCAACAAGTACGGCGCCCAGCATTCCCAGGAATGGACTTCGATGGTCGCCGCCGTCCCCGGTCTGAAGGCGATGTATCCCGCCACCCCATATGATGTGAAGGGTATGCTCAACTATGCCCTCCGCGGTACCGACCCCGTCGTGTTCTTCGAGAGCCAGAAGCTCTACGGTATCGGGGAGCAGTTCGAGAAATCCGGTGTTCCCGAAGGCTACTATGAGGTACCCGAAGGCGAACCGGCCATCCGCCGCGAAGGTTCCGACATCACCCTGATCGCCCTAGGTCCCGCATTGTATACCGCGGTTTCCGCCGCCGACCGCCTGGAGAAGGAATTCGGTCTCAAAGCAGAAGTCATCGACCTCCGCTGGATCAATCCGCTCAAATACGAAACACTGGTCGGATCGGTCAAGAAAACCGGTCGTTGCGTACTTGTGACCGATTCCGCCGAACGTGGTTCCTACCTCCATACAGTGGCGTCCAACCTTGGCCGTCTGACGTTCGACTACCTCGACGCGCCTCCCGTGGTCGTAGGTTCAAAGAACTGGATCACCCCTCCCGCCGAGATGGAGGAATACTATTTCGCTCACGCCGATTCCATCCTTGATGCGATCCATGAGCAGATATTGCCGTTGGGGGGGTATGTGGCGAAGCATGATTATACGGATGGCGAGTTCTTCCGCACATCCCGTTCCGGCGTCTAAGTGCCACTGTACGTTGTTGCTCACAATGGGCCGTGCGAATAGTCGCCATGGCTCTCATCCTGATCGTCACCATGCTCCATGTTTTCGCATGATGACGGGGTGGGGCCGTCCTGATGATTTTGCCGGACGGTGCGCGCGTGTTAGGATGATTGACGGCCACCTGATGTAGATGTACCGTTGGGCTAACGTAGGGCTACCCCTGGGCTAGCGTAGGGCTACCCCTTACCCCTTGGCGTAGGGTGGCGGTTAAAGAGGTGTAGAAGTGGAAGAACTTGAACGACAGATCAATTCCCCTGACCGTGCGGTTCGGCTGAAGGCCGCGGCCGAACTGGGACGAATGATTCATGAGGGGGCGCTTGGCAGGACTCCGTTGGAGGAAGTGAACAACCATGTGCATACCACATGGTCCTTCAGCCCCTATGAACCTGCCGCCGCGGCATGGCAGGCTTGGAAGGCTGGGCTTGGTATCGTCGGGAGCATCGACCATGACAGTATCGGCGCCGCGCAGGAGATGCTTGATGCTTCTGCGTTGATCGGCATAGCCAGTACCGTAGGATTTGAACTGCGGGTGAGCTTTCTTGACACCCCGCTGGCCGACAGGAAGATCAACAATCCCGATTCAAAGGGAATCGTCTATATGTGCGTGCATGGGGTTCCCCGACAGGAAATCGGCAAAGTCGCTCAATTCCTCGCTCCGGTGAATCTTGAACGCAACAGGCGCAACCGGGCGCAGGTGGAGCGGCTGCAGTCGCTTGTCGGCAAGTACGGCTACGACTTGGACTTTGACCGGGACGTCGTACCGCTCTCCCACGCAGATGACGGCGGGAGCATCACTGAGCGCCACATCCTCTATGCGTTGGCGTTGCAGACGATCCGGATGAAGGGAAAAGGGGCGAAGCTCGTCGACTTCCTGTCGAAGGAGCTTCAGATACCGCTTGCCTCGAAGACGTCTGGTTTGTTGCTTGACGCAGACAACCCGCATTACGCCTACGATCTGCTGGGGGTGTTCAAAAGCAGCTTCCTCCCCAGGTTCTTTATCCAGCCTGGGACGGCGGAATGCCTGGACGCCAGGACAGTCGTCGATTTCGGCAAGTCGGTCGGAGCTATCCCTGCCTACGCCTATCTCGGCGACGTTGGCGACAGCGTGACCGGGGACAAGAAGAAGGAACAGTTCGAGGATGGATACCTCGACGAGCTGATGGACGTGCTGGTCGATCTCGGATACCCCGCGGTCACATACATGCCCCCGCGCAATACCGTCGCCCAGATGGAACGACTCCAGAAACTGGCCCGTGAACGGGATTTGATGGAGATCAGCGGGGTGGACATCAACTCCTCGCGGCAGAGCTTCAATTGTCCGGAACTTCTGCAGCCCTGCTGCCGTCATCTCGTCGATGCCGCATGGGCGCTGGTGGCCCATGAAAAACTTTCATCCTGCGACCCTGTGTTCGGACTGTTTTGCAAGGACAACCCCTTGGCGGCGCTTCCGTTGCAGGACCGATTGGCACGATATGCGGCGTTGGGCCGGAAGATGGATCCCCGTCATCCAGAAAAAATCATCGATATATGGAGTGTGTAGCATGACAAGTTTCAATAAACCGTTCGCGGAGATTCCCGTTTTGCTCCGGGGCATGACGTTCGATGGTGAGAAAGGGCTGTTCGTCCACACCTTGCCTTCCGATGAAAAACGGTCGGCTAACCTTGAACTAGCCCCAGCCGCGGACAGCGTGGAAGCTTCAACGGAGGCTTGGAAACAACAACTGACGGCGTATTGCGAAGAGAATTCGGCGTTTCCCGCCATCGTATCTGTCGCGGGACAGGATATCTTGATGGGACTTGGCGTCTCATACGATGAAGCCGCGGCTGGCAATGGTGTGTCGCTACGTCCGGGGACGAAAGGCTCCGTCGCCCGTGGTGACGTGGTCAGGAGCAAGGTGGCGCTCGTCACCGGCGGCGCCCAGGGCTTCGGTGAAGGAATAGTGCGTGGATTGTGCGACTGCGGCGCGTTCGTATACATCGCCGACATGAATGTGTCCGGCGCCCAGAAGCTGGCCGACACGCTCAATGCCGCCGCCGGACATACCGTCGCCGCCGGGCTGGCGGTCAACGTGACCGACGAAGCCTCCGTCATGGCCATGATGGATGAAGTCGCGGCCCATACCGGAGGGCTGGACGTATTTGTCAGCAACGCTGGCGTGCTGCGGGCGGGAAGCGTGAAGACGATGGCGTTGAAGGATTTTCAGTTCGTCACCAGCGTCGACTATACGGGATTTTTCCTGTGCAGCAAGCATGCGTCCGTCCAGCTGTCCCTACAGAACCTCCCGTCGAAGACGTACTATACCGACCTGATCGCGATCAGCAGCAAGTCCGGACTTGAAGGGTCGAACAAGAACGGCGCCTATTCGGGGGCAAAGTTCGGGACGCTCGGCCTGACGCAGAGCTATGCGCTGGAACTGGTGACTGACAATATCAAGGTCAACGCCGTCTGTCCTGGGAACTTCCTCGACGGCCCGCTCTGGTCCGATCCCGAAAAGGGACTGTTCGTCCAGTATCTCAACGCAGGCAAGGTTCCCGGTGCGAAGACCGTGGCCGACGTCCGGCGTTTCTATGAATCGAAGGTGCCGATGAACCGCGGTTGCCGTACCGAGGACGTGCTTCGGGCGATCTGCTACATCATCGAACAGAAATATGAGACCGGACAGGCCGTGCCGGTCACCGGCGGGCAGGTGATGCTGAACTAGTCGCGGGGCCTGTCGCAGGCGACGTGTCGCATATTGTTCCTGAGAAGGGGAAACATACTATGAAAACAAAAGCAGTGAGACTGTATGGAGTGAACGACCTGCGGGTCGAGGAATTTTCGCTCCCGGAAATCAAGGATGATGAAATCCTCGCCAGGGTCGTGACCAACAGCGTATGCATGAGCGACCACAAGGCCGCCGAACAGGGAGCGGCGCACAAGCGCGTACCTGACGACGTGGCGGAGAACCCGATCATCCTCGGACATGAATTCTGCGGGGAGATAGTCGAGGTCGGCGCGAAATGGGCCGGCAGGTTTTTGCCCGGCAAACGGTTCTCGATCCAGCCCGCGCTGAACTACAAGGGCTCCCTCGCCGCGCCCGGTTATTCCTACCGGCATATCGGAGGTGACGCGACCTATATCATCATCCCCAATGAAGTGATGGAGATGGATTGCCTGCTGCCCTACGACGGCGACGCCTTCTTCCTCGGGTCGCTGGCTGAGCCTGTCTCCTGTATCGTAGGTACTTATCATGCCATGTACCACACTACCGCAGGCTCCTATGTCCACGACATGGGAATCGTGGAGGGGGGCAACCTGGCCATTATCGCCGGAGTCGGGCCGATGGGCCTGGGGGCGATTGACTACGGCATCCATTGCGACAGGAAGCCGGGGCTTATGGTCGTCACCGATATCGACGACGCCCGCCTGTCCCGCGCCGCCCAGCTCTATACCGTAGAGGAAGCCGCCCGTAATGGCGTCCGGCTCGTCTATCTCAATACGAAGGACATCGCCGATCCTGTCGCTGAGCTTATGAAGCTTACCGACGGCAAGGGGTACGACGACGTTCTGGTCATGGCGCCTGTGCGCCCGTTGGTGGAACAGGGAGACGCCATCCTCGCCAAGGACGGCTGTCTCAATTTCTTCGCGGGCCCGAACAAGACCGATTTCACCGCGTCGATGAATTTCTACAACGTCCACTACGCTTCCCACCATATCGTGGGGACCAGCGGGGGCAACACCTCCGACATGGTGGAGTCGTTGCAGATGATGGAGAAGGGGTTGCTCAACCCCGCCGCCATGGTGACGCACATAGGGGGGCTGTCCGCCGTCCCGCAAACGGTCGTCGATCTTCCGTCGATTCCTGGTGGCAAGAAGCTGATCTATACCCACCTGGATCTGCCGTTGAGGGCGATCGCCGATTTCGCCGAGCTTGGCGGAACCGACCCGTTGTACGCCGAGCTTGACCGGCTGGTGAAGAAGCACAACGGCCTGTGGTCGGCCGAAGCGGAGCGGTATCTGCTCTCCCATGTTCCCGCGGGGGACTGATCTGCGGCGTCGCGCCCATGTGCTAGGGAATTCTGTCCCGGAATGTTTCGGGACGGCCATGGGTGGTCGGGATTGGCCGGGATTGGCCGGAACCGATCGATGGCGGACGCATGACGAAAGGAGGAACGGTTTTGGAACGGAAACAGAAGAAATACATCGCGATCGACCTTGGCGCTTCCAACGGAAGGGTTATAGTCGGGGATATTCATGAGTTCACCGTCGTACATAGGTTCATCACCCATAACGAGACGATACTCGGCGAGATGTACTGGAACGTCGTCGGCATCTTCTCGGAAATCAGGCAGGGGTTGAAGAAGGCGTTCGCCGAATATGGAGACGACATCGTTTCAATCGGAATCGACACCTGGGGGGTCGACTATGGCCTGCTGGACGCCAACGGCTCCTTGGTTTCGCTCGCATACCATTATCGCGACGGCCGTACCGACGGCCTGATCGATGAAGTCTCTGAAAGGTTCGGGGGGAAGATGGAGGTGTTCCGTCGGACCGGAATCGCGTTCCAGCCGTTCAACACCCTGTATCAGCTTGCCGCCATGCAACGAGACCGATCCGCCGCCCTCGCCGCAGCCACGCATTATCTGTCTATTCCCGATCTGCTCGGCTATTGGCTTACCGGGGTAATGCGAAACGAACGGTCACATGCCTCGACGACGCAGCTCTACGATCCGGCTACCGGCGACTGGGCGTGGGAAATCATCGACCGGATGGGGTTCAACCGGAGCTTGTTCGGTGAGATCGTCGACAGCGGAACCGTACTGGGAAGTCTGACGGAAGCCTTGCGCCATGAATTCGGCGCATCTGAAAAGGTCAAGGTGATCGCTACCGCTGCGCATGATACAGCCTCCGCCGTCGCCGCGGTTCCGGCGGCCTCTGGAGAGACCCCGCTGTATATTTCAAGCGGGACCTGGTCGTTGCTCGGGGTGGAGCTTCCTGGGCCGTTGCTGACGCAGGAAGCGATCGACTGCGGGTTTACCAATGAGGTCTCTGCGAGCGGTTCAATCCGGTTCCTGAAGAATATCATGGGGATGTGGATTCAGCAGGAGTGCGTCCGGTATTGGGAATCCTGCGGGGAAAAGATCGGCTGGAAGGAGCTGGATGAACAGACCGTAGTCGCCGCTGAGACCTATCAGGGGATGATCGATCCGAACGACGGACGGTTTCTTAAACCGAACAGCCACGATTCCCTGATGGTCGACCGTATTTCCCGGTGGTGCGTGGAGCATGGAATCGTTCCGCCGTCCTCCAAGGGCGAATACATGGTGGCGATCTACAGGGGGCTGGCCAAGGCCTACGCCGAAGCGATCGTCCATCTCGCGAGTCTGACGGGACGTGCGTTCAAGACGCTGAACATCATCGGAGGCGGGAGCAAGAATGAAATCCTCGACCAGTGGGCCGCCGATGAAACAGGGCTGACCGTGGTCGCGGGGCCGGTGGAGGCCACCGCGCTGGGCAATATGATCGTCCAGATGTTCGCCATGGGCGATATCGGGTCGTTGCAGGAGGGAAGGGACTTGTTGCGGGAAGCGCAGCGGGTCAAGGTCTTCGCCCCACGGTAGGGTGACGTTTCCGATATCCGCTGGTTCGGTTGCCCGGTCGATCGGGAAAACGTCCGCCACACCTGTGCGGTGGCGGCCGTCGGGTATCGTTGCGACGGGCGGTGCGTCACGGATGCGTTTTGAGAAGGGACCGTCCTTCGCGGCTTGGGCGCATCCCGTCGTTTTACACTATTGCACTCATTGTTTTCTTCTTGTTCACGTGAAAGAATCGGTGAACTGTTCCTTGTATTCATGTCAAAATGATGCCGTAATATTTCATGATTGTGTAAAAAATGTATAAGTACTTCGTGTTTTATGCCATCGTTTCCCTGCGATTGATGAATTGACGGCCGGGTTTGTAAAAACGACTTGTAAACGTTTACATTTTTTTGTTGACAAACCGCGAAACCGATGTGAAGATACAGATGTCGGGCGGAAAATTATTCTGTACGCCCAATGAAAAACGGAGAAGAGAAAGCCTGTCAGGGTGGCGAACCCTGAACGTACAAAAGGAGAACAAGGTATGAAAAAGAGAATGTTGGTCGTCCTTCTGATTCTTGCGGTCGTCTGCGGTACCGTATTCGCTCAGGGTGGCAAGGAAACCTCCGCCCCCGGCACGATCAAGATGGGCGCGTTGATCCGCAACCTGAATGAACAGTTCGTAAAGGACTATGCCGAGAACCTGAAGAAGCTCGCCGCCCAGAATGGCGTCGAACTGAACCTGCAGGACGCCCAGGGCAACGTCGCGACTCAGCTTGACCAGCTCAATACGCTTTTGACTCAGGGATACAAGTATTTCGTGGTCATCCCGCAGGACACCAGCGCGACCGAGCAGATGGCCCAGCAGATCGCCGCCGTCGGCGGTGGAGCGGCTTTCTCCAATATCCAGCCTTCCGTCGAAGCGCTGAAGGTCGGCAAGGATTTCTATCTCGCGTCCTCTCCCGAAGCTGTGGCCGGACAGTATCAGGCCCAGATCATCGACGAATACTTCACCAAGTATCCCGACAAGGCCCCCGGCAAGGTCCTCAACATCCTATACCTGCAGGGACAGCTTGGGCATCCCGCCCAGGTCAACCGTGAAGCCGGCATGATCGACGAACTGAAAGCCCGTGGCTACACCGTCAACTTCGTCGCTCGCGACACCGCCAACTGGACTCCCGACCAGGCTCAGGAAAAGATGGACACCTGGCTCGCCGCTTTCCGTGGCAAGTTCAACCTCGTGGTCGCCCAGAACGACGGCATGGCCCTCGGCGCCGTTGAATCCTTGATTACCAATGGCTTCACCAAGGCCAATGCGGACGACGGCACTATCCTGACCGTTCCCGTACTCGGTATCGACGCCACCGCCGACGCTCTGAACTCGATGGATCAGAACAAGCTCTATGCGACAGTCCTTCAGGACTCCGTAGGCCAGAGCTCCACTGCTTTCGAGCTGATGCTCACCATGGCTAAGAACGGGACCGCCAACGGTAGCGTCGCCTGGGGACTTTCTCCTGCGACCAAGGTCATCGCCGAAGAGCCCGCCACCGATCCCGCGGTCATCGGCCAGTGCTACCTCGTTCCTTTCAAGCCCGTCACCAAGGCGAACTACAAGGAACTGATGTAATCGACCTCCCATCCGACTGGCGGGGGGAGGACCTTCGCCGGTCGGTTTCTTTGACGATTCAAGAACAACCGGCTTGCCTGTTGCCATACAGAACAGGCCGGTTTTTTTCATCACCCGCATACGAATTATGAGATGAATCTGATAGGGCGGAAGGAACCTTAATCCTGCCGGTCTTCTAGACGTAAGGAAAAAGTATGGATAGCTATGCCCTCGAAATGCTGGATATCACCAAGAAATTTCCCGGAGTCCTTGCTTTGGACAATGTTACCTTCCGCGTGAAGCCGGGAACGGTACATGCGCTGATGGGTGAAAACGGCGCGGGGAAATCGACGTTGATGAAATGTTTGTTCGGTATCTATAAAGAGGACGCCGGAACAATTCTGCTGCAAGGGAAAGAGACTCATTTCCATGGTTCCAAGGATGCCTTGGAAGCCGGTGTCTCCATGATCCATCAGGAGCTTTCCAATGTTCCTGAACGGTCGGTGGCGGACAATATCTGGCTGGGACGCGAGCCGAAGAACAAGTTCGGCTTGCTCGACCATAGGAAGATGATATCGGATACGACGGATCTGCTGCGGCGGGTCGAGATGGATATCGACCCGCGACAACGGATGGGGAGTCTGTCCATCTCCAAGCAGCAGGCCTGTGAAATCGCGAAGGCGGTCAGCTACGACGCCAAGATCGTCGTCATGGACGAGCCGACCAGTTCATTGACGGAAAATGAAGTGGAACATCTGTTCAAGATCATCAGGAACCTCCGGTCACAGAATGTGGCGGTCGTCTATATCAGCCACAAGATGGAGGAGATATTCCAGATAGCCGACGAGGTCTCCGTCATGCGCGACGGCCAGATGGTCGGGACCTACGACGCGAAGGACCTGGACAATGACAAGCTGATATCGCTGATGGTCGGCAGGGACAGCACCCAGCGTTTCCCGGAGGTAGAGAGCAAGGTCGGCGAGGTCTGCCTGAGGGTGGAACACCTGTCCGCCATCAACCCCCGTTCCTTCAAGGATGTCTGCCTGGAGCTGCACAAGGGTGAGATCCTCGGTATCGGCGGTCTGGTCGGCGCGCAGCGTACTGAACTGGTGGAAGCGATCTTTGGTATCAGGGGCGTCGCGGTCGGCAGGATCGAGGTGAACGGGAAGGAATTCAGCAAACTCACGCCTAAGACCGCTATTGAAAACGGCGTCGGTATGATTACTGAAGACCGACGCGGCAGCGGGATATTCCCGTTGCTCAGTATCACGACCAATACCTCGATGGCGTCGCTGTCCGAATACCGGACCAAGCTGAAGATGCTCAAGCACAAGGAGATCGAAGCGGAAAGCCGCAGGTACAACGACGCGCTGCGGACGAAGACGCCGACGATGGAGACGTTGATACAGAACCTGTCGGGCGGCAACCAGCAGAAGGTCATCATCAGCCGTTGGCTCATGACCGTCCCCGATATACTGATCATGGACGAGCCCACCCGTGGTATCGACGTGGGGGCCAAGTTCGAGATCTATACGATCATGGCCAACCTGGTCAAGGAAGGGAAGGCGATCATCATGGTCAGCAGCGAGATGCCTGAGCTGATAGGCATGAGCCATCGGGTCATGGTGCTGTGTGAGGGAAATGTGACCGGTACATTGGAAAAAGGCGATATCACGCAGGAGAACATCATGCGGCTCGCCACGCAATTCTCGTAGGCCAAAAGGAGAGATAGTGATATGGCTCGAAAAAATAGCGAAAGGAATGAGTTGCAGTCCGCTTGGGCGACTACAAGGAAATTCGCCTCGAAATATACTACCTGGGTCACGTTCGTCGCGTTGGTCCTGTTGCTGTCGATCCTGACCAAGGGCGCCGCGCTGCGCTGGCAGTCGATCAGGAACCTGCTGATTCAGGAATCTGTCCGCGCGTTCGCAGCGTTGGGCGTCGGCATGATCATCATCACCAGAGGTATCGACCTGTCCATCGGCTATGTGGTCTGCCTTTGTTCGTCGATCGCCGCGTCGTTCGCCCAGAACCCCAACTATTCTTCGGCGATCTATTCCGGCCACAGCTTCCCGTTGATCGTGCCGATTCTCGCCGGTATCGTCGCCGGCGGTCTGTTCGGGTTGTTCAACGGATGGCTGGTCGCCTATGGAAAGCTGCCTCCGTTCATCGCGACCCTCGGCTCCATGTCGATTGCCAAAGGCTTGCAGCTGATCTATACGAAGGCCGCCGTAGTAGGTTCCCTGAACCAGAACTACAAGAATATTTCACAAGGCAGTATCGGGCCGTTGCCGAACCTGATCGTCTATGTGATCATCGCGGCTGTGATCGTGTGGGTGTTACTCAACCATACCCGTCAGGGCACGAGCTTCTACGCTATCGGCGGGAATGCACAGGCGGCCCGCGTGTCCGGCATCAATGTCGAACGTGAGCTGATGATGGTCTATACCTACGCCGGTCTGCTGTACGGTGTGGCGGGTGTGCTTCTTTCAAGCCGCCTCGGCCTTGCGAACGCTCTGACCGCCAACGGCATGGAGCTGGACGCGATAGCGGCGGTGACGGTCGGCGGGGTTTCTCAGACCGGTGGCGTCGGCTCGGTAGGCGGCATGATAATCGGCGTGTTCACTATGGGGCTGATCAACTATGGCATGACGTTCCTGGCGATCGACAGCTACTATCAGCAGTTGGTGAAGGGCTTCATCATCATTATCGCCGTTTTCTTCGACATGAAGAAATACGCTCGACGAGGGTAATGTGTTTCGGTTGTGGGCGGCGAATTCTTTCGTCGCCCTTCTTGTATTGGCCCTAGTGTTATTTTACAAGCTACCGCGGTATTTCTTGTTGCCACCTGACCGTAAGTCGGTGTAAGGTGGGTGTACAGATTTTGCAGCATCAGGATGTGGATGAGATGAATAGAAACAACCGGAGGGATGAGGGCGCGACGGAAGCCGGCACGCGGGTACGTGCCGAACATGATACTGTCACGATCAAGGATGTCGCTGAACTTGCGGGTGTCTCGATAGCCACCGTCAGCCGGGTCCTGAACCATCTCGGGGTCGTCAATCCTGATACGGAGCGAAAGGTCCTTTCCGCTGTGGCGATGCTGAACTATCAGCGCAACGAGGTCGCGAGGTCGTTGAAGACCCGCACGACGAAGCTCATCGGAATTATCGCTCCAGAATTGTCCAATACATTCTTTTCTGAAATCGTGGAACAGCTGGAGAAGCAGCTTGGGCCTTTGGGCTATGCTATGCTGTTCTGTTCTTCCCAGAACTCCGTCGAGGAGGAACGACGCAGGCTCCGCCTTCTGCTGGAACGGAACGTGGACGCTTTGGTAGTCATTCCCGCCAGTGACACCGGTGAGCATTTCATCGGCAAAGCCTTCGATACGACGCCCTTGGTGATGATCGACCGTCAGATTCCCGGGTTAGATGTAGACTTGGTACTCACCGACAACAAGAAAGGGGCGTATGATGTGACCTCCTCCCTGATTCGGGAGGGGCATACGAGAATCGGGTTCCTCGGCGGCGACTTGCATGTCCATACCGCGACGGAACGCTTGCATGGATATCTGAGCGCCATGCACGCCCATGGACTGACGGTCGAGAAAAACTTCGTGCTGATGGACGGCATGTCACAGCAGGCTGGGCATGAGGTCATGCGTAAGGTTCTGGAGCAGGAGGATCGTCCGGATACTTTCTTCATCGTCAACGATATGGTCCATGTCGGGGCGAGCAGCTATCTCTACGAACATGGCGACCGGGCCGCTCAGGAAAAGATGGTGTTCGGGGCCTTCGATTATCTCCACTATGCTCCGTTGCTCCGTTTCTGTCATTATGCTGTCGCCCAGCCGTTGGAACAGATGGGGGAGGCCGCCGCGCAGCTTCTAATCAAGCGTTTGAACGGGGACAGGTCGGATTTTCCTCGGAAAATTGTCATTCCTCCGACGATCAAGGTGATGACTGCGAACGGCGGTATCCTGACCGACGACCGTGAACAGGCCGCCGTCGCCGCCATAGAGGATATCCCCCGATTGGATTGCGTCTTCAGCTAAGGGGCTTGGTGAGGGGCAGAGGGATAGCGAAGAAGCCCGACGTCACACGCCGGTCTAGGGGTAGCCCAACGGTAGCCATCAACCCCACTGGCAACTATTTGGTACAGTTAATCTTCATGATGTCGATGGCACCACGTCGTGAGCCGTTCGTTCTGCGTCAAATTGGATTTTTCAACCAAGTGGCGCAAGGAGCATCGTACTGTCCGTACGACACTCCCGCCATCCACCGCCTATTTCAATTCTTCATCGAAGCAGACCGCGACCTTGCCGCAGGCTCCGCTCGCCATCAGGGCGTAGGCTTCATCCGCCTTGTCCAACGGGAATCGATGTGTAATGAGTTCTTCAGGATGGATATTCCACCGTACCAGCCGTTCGACCAGGTCCTCCATTTTCCAGATACTGGTTACCCAGCTGCCGTAGATGGTTTTTTGGTCATGAAGCATGTCGGGACTTGGATTGAAGTGGACTGTTCCCCCTTCGCCGACGAATGCTATCTTGCCCCACTGCCGCGTAGCCCTGACCGCCGTCGCCCGTCCAGGATCACTGGCTGAACAGTCGATGGCCTTCTCCACACCGAACCCCCCGGTCGCTTCCTTCACCTGCCGAACGTTGTCGTCGGACGGAGTGAACACATGGTCGACAAGGCCTAGTCTCTTCGCAAGTTCGATGCGCGACGGCTGCATTTCGATTCCTATCAGCTTATTCGCCCCCATAGCCTTGCAAAGCATGAGCGCCGCCAGTCCCACCGGACCGAGCCCCACGACCAGTACCGCGTCGTTTCCACTGACGCCGATTTTCTCAATCGCTTCGTACACCGTGCCGAACCCGCAGGCGACCTGGGCTCCGTCGGCATAGGTGAGCTGGTCGGGAAGCGCGACGAGATCCTTTTCATCACAAAGAATATATTCGGCCATTCCCCCGTCCCGTTGCCAGCCATACGCCGCCCGCAACGGACTGGAACAGGAAATCATGAAGCCCTGCCTGCAGTCGTGGCAGACTCCGCATCCGCTGATGTGGTAGATGATCACCCTGTCGCCTTTCTTGAACCGTCTGAGTCCTGGCCCTTCCTCAACGATTATCCCGCAGGGTTCATGGCCGGCGATGACGCCCTGATACCCCTCCGGCCCCTTTCCCACATGCTCCCGATAGATGCAGCGGATATCGCTGCCGCAGATCGTCGTGCATTTTGTCTTGACCAGTACCTGTCCATGTCCCGGTGTAGGGATATCATATTCCTTGAACGCCACGGTACTGTTTCCGGGGAGGGTGGCTCCTTTCATTTTGGTTGGTTGGGTTGTCATTTTCATTACTCCTTTTTTGCTCGCGTCTTGCCGCCCAAGCGGTGTCGCTTCATCCACTCACGTATTGTAAATACGCTCGTTCCTTTGCTCCTGGCCTGAACGGCAATCCGCTTCGCAAAGCCCGTCGGTATGCTTGCCGTCCATGCGGTGTCGCTTCATCCATATGGCGTGGCGATTGGCGTTTTTTGTCATGACCAAGCGCCAGGTAAAACCCTGGACGTACTTGTCCACCGGATGGAATTGCCTTACTGCCATGACTGCGCCGCCCATGCCGTATCATCATCTACGTTGATATTTCGCAGGACAAGGAATTTTTCCATCCATATCCCACAGGTCTTCCCAGCTTTCGGCGTCGTCCCAAAGAAATACCTGGCCTTTGATCAATCTGCAGTTCCGGTCTATCTGTTGTAGCTGGCGATATTCATCATCCGTCAAAGGATCTTCGCGAACCGCCTGGAGATTCGAGACGATATTCCGCTCCTTCGTCGAAAGGGGAATGGGAATATGTCCGTTCGCCACCGCCCATTTCAGACAGACCGCCGCGGGATGACAGCCATGCGCCTGCGCGATATGGAGAAGCACAGGATCCTCCATATCCACAGTATCGGTAGGAACCCGGTCCCGTTCAGGCCGATTGGGGGAGCCCAAAGGACAGTACCCGACGACAACGATATCCTGATTCTGTACATACCGCACGAATTCCTGTTGCTGGAAGTGAGGATGAAGCTCCATTTCCTGTACGGAAGGACGTATCCTGCAATCACGGAGCAAGAGCTCCAGTTTGGGTCTCGTCATGTTGCTTGTCCCTATGTGCCGAACCATGCCTGTATCGACCAGCTTCTCCAATTGCCGCCAGGTCTCCATGAATTCCTCATGGATGTACGGTCGGGCGTTCGGACTGCGGGTATCGACATCACATTTCGGAGGATGGTAGTTGGGAAACGGCCAGTGTACGAGGTACAGATCGAGATATTCCAGGCCGAGATCGTCCAACGACTTCTTGAAGGCCGGAATGACATCGGCCTGAGCGTGCTTATCGTTCCAGAGCTTGCTGGTAATCCACAACTCGTCACGAGGAATCGCCGGAACCCCCTCCAGCCGTCCGGCCATGGCGTCGGACAGAACCCTGCCGATCTCTTTTTCGTTTCCATACACCCCGGCGCAATCGATATGCCGGTAACCGGCCCGCAACGCCATCTCCACCGAACGCGCCATCTGGTCGTTGCTGATATGGTCGCTTCCGAACGTGCCGAAGCCTATCGCCGGAATCTTGGCGCCGGTAGTCGCTATGGTTTTGTAAGGTATCATATCCATCGCCCGCTCCTGTTTTACTGTCCGTAGCTATCGTATATCTCTACCATACTGTTTTACGTTCTACACGCAATGCTCAAAATGCGTATATTTGCTGTTGTTTTACGCAAATTATGGTATTCTTTGTCCATGAAAGGAAAACAACAGGACAAGACCGGCCTGCGGCACATAGGACTGCGGCTTCGCTTCCGTGACGGTTACGACATGTCCGTGGCCCGTGGCGTCATCCGTTATGCGAGAACAAAGCCGAACTGGGAGCTGCGGGGTACCGGTTCATGGTTCCTGCCGATGGACATCGAAGGGCCTGAACGTTGTGAGGCGTTGATCGCCCGGATTGAGGGGGATGATGATGCGCAGGAGCTGACGAAACTGGGGATTCCAATCATCGATATCGCAGGGGCCTGTACCAGACATTTCTTCAATACCGTGCGCAACGACGATTATGCGACCGGCGCTCGCGCAGGAGAATATCTAGGACGGCTGGGCGCGGGGGCCTACGCTTGGTGCGGGGTCGAAAGCGTCCATTGGGCGAGGGAACGACTGATCGGCTTCTGCGGCGCCGTGGGGGTCTCCCCTGAAAGGATGCCGCAGTTCAACCGACCTTTGAGATGGTGGGAGCAGCTGTACGATGCGTCTGCGGAACTTCAAGCCTGGCTGGTACGTATTCCTCGGCCAATGGCGTTGTTCTGCAGCAGTGACATGGTAGCCATGAAGGCGGAAGTGGAGGCCCGCAGACTCGGTCTGGATATCCCATCCGACCTTTCTGTTCTTGGGGTGGACGATGAAGAACTGCTATGCGAACTCGCCGCGCCCACTCTGTCCAGCGTCCGGCTCAATTGTGAACGGATAGGCTATGAGGCCGCCGCGCTGCTGGACCGTCTGTTGGAAAATCCGGATCGGGAGGACGGGACCATCAACGTTCGTCGAATCGCCCCCGGCGATGTCATCGAGCGGGAGAGTACGGCATTGGTTCTCGAACCTGATCCGATAGTCGCCCGGGCCGTCCAGATAATTCGCCGGGAAGCCCGCATAGGGATCAACGCGACCGATATCGTGGACATGCTGCCTGTGTCCCGACGTTCGCTCGAACAACGTTTCAAACAAGCCCGCGGGAGAACCTTGCTGGAGGAATTGCAACAAGAACGTCTGCGGCGGGCCTGCGGGTTGCTACGGACGACCGACCTCCCGTTGGAACAGGTTTCCCAGGAATGCGGCTTTTATTCTCCGCAGAGGTTCTTCATACAGTTCCGTCGCCATTATGGGAAGACCCCGGGCGTCTGGCGTGCGGAGAACAAAGAATTCCCCTTCGGAAACGCCCCATACGCTTGAGGAAACCCACCGACTGTGGCAGAATGGGCGTATCGCGATCATCATATGGAAATAAAGAGGTAATACGCTATGGAACTCATGCTAGATACCGCCAATATAAAGGACATCCAGAAATGTCTTGAAATCTATCCCGTCAGCGGCATTACGACGAACCCGTCGATTCTCAAGGCGGAAGGGAACGTCGATTTCTTTCAGCAGCTCAAGAAGATCAGGGCTTTGATCGGCGACGAGCGGAGCCTGCATGTACAGGTCATCAGCGAAAGCTGGAAGGACATCATCAAGGAGGCCGAGAGGATTCGTTCAGTACTCGGAGAGGCCACCTTCGTAAAGATTCCTGTGACCGAAGACGGCTTGCGGGCTATCAAATATCTGGTAGATGAAGGCGCCAACATCACGGCGACGGCGATCTACACCTCCCTTCAGGGCATCCTCGCCATGCTTTCCGGCGCACGGTACCTCGCCGTATATTACAACAGGATGCTCAATATCGACATCGACGCCGCCAAAGTCATCAAGGAACTTTCCAGCCTGCTTTGGGCGAATCCCGGCAACTGCCAGGTGTTGGCGGCGAGTTTCAAGAATATCGCCGAAATAACCACGGCCTATGCCAATGGCGCCAGTTGTTGTACCGTTCCTTGCGATTTGCTGACGACCGGATTACGGATGCCCTCCATTACGAAGGCGGTGGCGGATTTTCGGGTCAACTGGTCCGCGATCCATGGGGACAAGACGATTCTCGACATATAGAAGCGGGCATTGTCCGACGTCGCGCTATTGGTGGAAGAATTTTCTTTTCGGTCGTTCTTCATAGACCGCCAGCGAAGATCGTTCGATAGGTTCGCTCAATCCCTGTGCGCCGCTCTTGCCGTGGTTCTTCAGAATACGCTCGAACCGCGGTCTGTTGTACCGCTGGATGATCGCGCAGGGGAGGTTCATCAGCAGGGTATACGCGGCGAGCCATCTGGCGAACTGTGGAGGGCTGGCGACAAGCAACGGTATCGCCAGAAGTATCGTCAGTCCATGGGTAAGCTCAGCCCTGACCGATTCCAATATGAACTGACGGATATAGTCGAGCCCTAGACTCTTGAGATGTTTTTTTCGGAATTTATAGGGTGAAGTGACGCCTGCGTCGGGAATCAACGGTTTCCAGGCTTTGACCCTGCACCATTTCTGGTAGACCGCCCCGTCCTGCTCCCAGCCTCTGGCTCTGAGACGCTGCCTCCAGGTTTCAAGCTGATCGTAAGAGAGATGATCTGCGACCCATGCGGCCAGAATCTGGCTGGCGATAGTGATCGCCACCACTGAGGAGAGCGATAATGGTAGGACACCCCATCTGTTCATATTCTTCACCAATTACAAATTATGTAATTTTGTCAATAAAGTGAAGAGTTGAAGGATGTTTTTGCGACAAAAAGAGTTCTTTTGTCTAAGAATTACCGCTATAATGTCAACATGAGCCAGACAGAACGCATTTTTTTCATTGACAGACAGATACGACGCAGTGGTTTTGTCCGCACCGCCGACGTGGCGGATACGTTCGAGGTCTGCGATCGTCAGGTAAAACGGGATATCGAATATCTCCGGGACCGACTATACGCCCCGATTGTGTACGACCGGCAGAAACACGGCTACGTCTATACCGAGACGTTCGATGAATTCCAGAACGCCGATGAACGGATGCTGGTGTTCAACGCCATATTCCGGGGGCTGGCCCGGTCGCAGGGATTGATGCCTCTGATGAGCGACGTGGTTCAGCGGCATATCGACCTCAGCCTTTCCCGCGAATACCGCTCCCTGCTGGACAAGATTATTTTCTCAACTCCGGTCGTGGATCTTCCCGACTACGGGGTGTTCGGCGCTTTTTGCTCCTCCATGGAAAAACAGGTCCGGCTGCTGATGGAATACCGGAACGCCAAGGGAGAGGTATCCGACCGTGAAATCGAACCGCTGAGGCTCGTCAGTTATTCCGGCCGTTGGTATGTGGTCGCCTGGGATCTGCTGCGCAACGGCCTGCGTACATTTCATCTCTCGCGTATCCTTGCCATTCATCTGACGGATATCCCCATCGGAAATCATTGTTCTGATGATGAGCTTGGCCATTACCTGACCAGCGGGTTCGGAATCTTCATGGGTGGCGACACCATGGACGTCTCCATCAGAATCTTCGGGGATGCCGTCTATACTACGCGGACTCAGGTCTGGCACAAGGACCAAAAGATTTCGCCCGTGACCACCGGCCCCGACGGGCGTCCTGAAATGACCATCACCATCCCTGTCGCGAACATGTCCGAAATCCTGAGCAAAGTACTCTCCTTCGGCGCTTCGGCCATACCCGTCTCTCCCCCCGAATTCGTTGACCGCTGGCGGACGCAGGTCAAAGGCATGACCGACATGGTCTCCCTCATGGATTGATTCAAAGAATTGGGACAACAACTGTCTCTGCTGCTTGCCTTTTATTGATGATGACTTGCATGCCCCTCGCCGGACCGCCGTTTTGACAGCCGGATATCTGAACCAATCGCGCCCCTATTTCTTTTTAATTCCCGGTATGATGAATTTCACCATGACATCATATGTCATGGTAAGTGCCATATACTGTCCATACAAACGGAAAAGGATGGTATGCGATGAGATTGCTACAGTTTGCGTTCGATGGACATTTCGACATGTTCAGTATCAGTAAGACGGGTACTCTGGATTATGTGGCCACGGCCGACAGTACCGACATTTTGCCGTTGAAACGGCTTGTTGATGAGACCTGTGGACAGACGCCCTTGAAATCAGACGTGCCGGTCATCAGGCAGGACTGGGACGGGCATGCTTTTGAAGCATACGGCAAAGCCTGTACGATCACATTGTTCTCCCCGCCCGACTGCTTTGCCTCACTGGACTCCGGACTGTACGGTTTCTGCCAGCGCTACCCGGATTTTTCCCTGGCGATGGAACGAGGTGATTTCCTTTGCGCTACGAAGATCCTCCTTCGTTCCACAAAGCTTCGGCCGTTTCACAGGTTGCTGGGGTATATCTATCAGGACTTGTCCGTCTGGCCGTTACTCCTGCATCATCTGTACGATTTCTCGGAGAATGCCGATGACAATTTGCGGCATGCCATCCGGCGCATGGGCGACACTACGGAAGAATACTCTTTATTGGCGACATTCGCTGAGGGGGCTGGGGGCCTCCCTTTTTCCGACGGCGACGGACTTCTGGAATATTTCACAGCCAATCCCCGTCGGCTCCAGATTCCCGTAGTCGGCGGCCGTTATCATCAGGGGGAGATGGGTACCGTTTTGGGACAGGTTCAGGCCATCTATGATTTCTTGGTGGAAGATCGCTTGCGCGGCAATGTCACATCCGATGGATTCCAATCGGCATTTCTACAGAAAGTTCAATCGATGTTCAGTGTCAGCCTTGTCCATGACAGGTGCAATGCATACGATCCCCATGCCGTCGCGGTCGTCATCAGGGGGATTGATGGAATTGAACGGCATGTCGGTTATTTGAGACGGACTATAGCCGGTACAATGGATGATTTGGCGGGATACGCGGTTTCAATCGCCGCAGTCGGGCCAAGGGCGATCGAGCTTGCTTTGCTCCCCCCGTCACGATGAAAACTATTTCCTGCTAAAAATCTTCTACTATGACATTCTGTGTCATAGTAGATACGACATACTGTCGGTATGAATGATACATTGCATTTCGTATGGGAGGGTGACTATGGCGATGACCATGACAATAGAACAACAAGAGGTTCTAGGATCTCGGAAACAATATAATAAACAGAATTATGATTCCTATATCGGAATAGATTTAATGGATGCATCTATAGACGATGTATCGGCGAAAGACAATCCGTCTTGGCTCCGGAAATTGACTTGTACTCCCGTGGGCATAGTCGGGTTGGTTCTCCTGACAATCGTCCTGTCGCCGATTCTTGTCGTATTCGGTGCGTTCTATGGTGCGTTCAGGCCCTTCGGTCGATAAAAGGGTCTTCCCCTTGGGAAAACGTACGGTGGGATATTGGTTGTGCTGCCGAGTTTAAATGACTTTCCTTTTTGCATCGATCTGTTCTATCCACGTCCGGGCTGCGAGCCGCAGGTACGCAATTGTGGTCGCAACGTAAAAGGGGCTGGGAAAGATGGAAGCGATGGAAATGACGATGGGAGAATCTTTGGGGTGAATATCTTTTTGCCGAGCCGGCGGTTTCTATAAGGATCGTTGGAGAGGAGGAATCATGGATGAGCGGAAGGTAGTAAGACGTCCCGGTCGAAAGTTGGGGGCTGAGCGCAGACGTATTGCTCGAGAAATCTTGCGACGGTTCTACAATACTGATGAATTCGCTTTTCTTCCGTCCGAGGTTCGGTTGGCGATACTGGAGCTATGTCCTGAACTCGATTCACATGTGTCGTTTCCAGCCGAGAACCCGCAGAAAAAATCGGATAAGGCAAACCGAAACAGCTCCCTGTGGATGATACCGCCGTGGAGATAGAGAAGGTTGTAAGTTGACCATAGCTTTGGATAAACTATGAGCTTACGCCTTGTATCCTAAAGTGATTTAATGTTGCAGGTTGACCGTAGATTTGGATAAACTATGAGGCATGAAGGTGATTCAGGTATCCAATATATGTTGCAGGTTGACCGTAGATTTGGATAAACTATGAGGGGTAGACCCCGCCAACGACAAGCTGAAGAGTTGCAGGTTGACCGTAGATTTGGATAAACTATGAGCTCCTCGTCCGCCATGTATTCAAGCCAGTCGTTGCAGGTTGACCGTAGATTTGGATAAACTATGAGTTATATCTGGCACGCCGATTCAGAGGGCTTGTTGCAGGTTGACCGTAGATTTGGATAAACTATGAGAAAATTTGTTTGACTCGTCCATTTTACGTAGTTGCAGGTTGACCGTAGATTTGGATAAACTATGAGGTGCGTATGTCACTGGATAAGTGACGAGCGGTTGCAGGTTGACCGTAGATTTGGATAAACTATGAGGGCGCTGCGAAAATTGTGCGATTTTTCCATGTTGCAGGTTGACCGTAGATTTGGATAAACTATGAGGTCGGAAAAACTCCTCACGCAGCTTCAGCTGTTGCAGGTTGACCGTAGATTTGGATAAACTATGAGCGCACGCCGGCGCGAGCGTTTCGTTCCTGCGTTGCAGGTTGACCGTAGATTTGGATAAACTATGAGGCTATATCAAAGTGAGAACGCAACAGCTCCGTTGCAGGTTGACCGTAGATTTGGATAAACTATGAGAATCTGCAAGATTAGGCCTATGACCGTGGCGTTGCAGGTTGACCGTAGATTTGGATAAACTATGAGAACGGTATCGACGCATCCGCATCGATGGATGTTGCAGGTTGACCGTAGATTTGGATAAACTATGAGTATTGACGCTTGCTTATGCTTAGCGTTACAGTTGCAGGTTGACCGTAGATTTGGATAAACTATGAGATGTAAGGTATTGTGAGCGTGTCATTAGTTGTTGCAGGTTGACCGTAGATTTGGATAAACTATGAGTAATGTAGTCACCGGGGACACACTCCATACGTTGCAGGTTGACCGTAGATTTGGATAAACTATGAGTGCGCGACCGAGGCAAAAATAGCCCCGATTGTTGCAGGTTGACCGTAGATTTGGATAAACTATGAGCAAAGCAGAAACCGCTCCCTGGACAAACTTGTTGCAGGTTGACCGTAGATTTGGATAAACTATGAGAGGATATATGCATTTCTATTTTTTGTATAAAGATAGAATTGAATATCCAGAATAATTATGCTCTTTTAGAAAAGAAGATATTGCTTATTCACTTGTTTTTGCTTTGATTTTGTTCTGCCGCTATAGGAAATGATGTTCTCATATTGTTTGTCGGTTATGCAGATAATGTCCACTTTTCCTTGGTTCGGCAGGGCGTCGCAAATTTTACGAGCGTATTGCTCTACGGCTTCTTTGCCTGAAAGAAGTTTTGTATAGACTGAGAACTGTGACATAGAGAAGCCTTCATCAAGAAGGAACTTGCGAAAATCTGATGCTTCTTTTCGTTCTTGTTTCTCTATGACCGGCAGGTCGAACAGCACCATCATCCACATAAGTTGATAACCACTCAGAAAGGAAAAGGATATGTTGCTTCGAGGAGTTCTTTTCTTTGGAGTTGTGGTATGCATAATTGATTCTGCTTGTTACTGAAACTCTGGGCTAAGGAATACGCATAGTATTCAACGGCCTTGATAAGCGGTGATTTGCCTTTCGGGACCGACACATCCGTCCAAGCAAGCTGGTATATTTGTTTTTTTAACGATGGAGTGAGAATGGTTTGGGTTTCTTGAGCTTCATGAACAATTCGGTAGACCAATAAATCTACAACTGGCCTGAACGGTTCAATCAGATCATCCACAAGACAATAATTATTCAGTCTATTGCGATGAAAAATTCCTAAAGAGGGGTGCAGGCCCGAACAGCAAACCGCTCGCGCCGTAATACCCCGTAGAATCGCATATCCATAGTTGAGAAAAGTATTGATTCCATCTTTATCTGGATCACGTGAAAAACCGGGGCCGAACGATAGCTCCCAATACGCTTTCGCTGCTACAGCTTCTCTGTTGTCCACATCGCCCGATGTCACCTGCGCAGCATAGTTCTGGAGTAACAACACCCCTTGTCCGTTACCGATTGTCGAGAGGACAAGGGCTTGATTCATGATTTTTTGCTGGATGATAGATTTCCACAATTGTTTGCGTAGTGGCAAAGATGCGTCAATTTGGTCGTTCAGACGTCCTGTAGTCTCATAATTGCCGAATAAGGGAATCATGATGCTTTCTGGTTTATAACTCTTCCCACAAAAAACAATTGCCGTCCCCTGTTGCGTAAGAGCAAGCAACGCTTGTTTGGGTAGTGTAAATACTTTTGTGGACATTTGAACCTTGGCAGCACAATACTCAGCGATTGTAATGCTGCTGGTGAGGCTGACAGCCTGCTTTGTCCAACAGGAATAGAATAATACCCCCTGA
>JAEXDQ010000051.1 GCA_023401595.1 Spirochaetota bacterium | reverse complement strand
CGGCTGCTTCAGCAGCAGCCTGATGAAGCGGTGCACCTGGCGGTCGTTTCAGTGCGCCATGGCGCTGGCCGGTAACAAAGGGTTATACCCGCAGTGCAAACCACCGGCTCAGCCGGTGGTCATGATTCATGAATTTTTTGTGAGATGCGCGAAGTCACCACTGCGTCTTCTATCAGAGAGCATTCGGATTGTGTATAATGTTCCATATGGAGTGACCGATCTTTCGGGTTCAGAGGCATCGACATGAGTAGACTGACGGCAAGAACATGGATTTCCTTCATAGCGATTGGTTTGGTAGGCCAGTTCGCCTGGACGATTGAGAACATGTATTTCAATGTGTTTCTCTACAATACCATATCCACGGATCCGAACTATATCGCCGCGATGGTCGCGGCAAGCGCCGTCGTAGCCACGTTGACGACCTTGCTCATGGGCGCTCTGTCCGACAGGATCGGCAGACGCAAGATATTGATCGTCCTCGGCTACGTCCTTTGGGGCTTGTCCACCGCGGCCTTCCGGTTCGTCGATCCAGAACGAATACACACCTGGTTCCCATTGGCCAACGCTGTGAGCGTGGCGGCGGTGACGGTAGTCGTCATGGACTGTGTAATGACGTTCTTTGGCTCGACGGCCAACGACGCGGCCTTCAACGCATATGTCACCGATGTCACGGACGACGGCAACAGGGGAAAGGCGGAAGCCGTGCTGACCACCCTGCCCCTGCTATCGATGCTGATCATATTCGGATTGTTCGACTCAATGACACAGGAAGGACGTTGGGGGGAATTCTTCACGATCTTCGGACTGTCAGTCTCCGCCGTCGGAATACTCGGAGCGTTCCTGCTGCAGGACAGACCGCTGACGCCGAGACGCGAGCCCTATTTCGCCAATATCGTCTACGGCATGCGACCGTCGGTGATACGAGGAAACAGGGGGCTCTATCTCGCCCTTGCCTCTCTCGCTATCTTTTCCATCGCAGTACAGGTGTTCTTCCCTTACCTTATCATCTACCTGCAGCAGTATCTGAAGATGGACGACTACGCCGTCGTCCTCGGTATCGTGCTGCTCGCTGCTTCGGCAATTAGCGTGGTCGGAGGTCGTTTCATAGACAAGATAGGAAAACTCAGGTTCACTATTCCTGCCCTTGGGGTCATGGCGACGGGGCTCGCACTGATGTCCGCCGCCCGTTCCACGCTTGCGGTAATCCTGAGCGGCATTGTCATGATGGGCGGCTATATGCTTGTACAGGCGGCCATTTCCGCCACGGTACGCGACCTGACGCCGGTGGACAAGGTTGGGCATTTCCAGGGAATCAGGATGATCTTCGCCGTCATGCTCCCGATGATGGTCGGGCCGTTCATCGGTTCCATCGTCATTTCCAACAGCAGCTCCACCTATGTCGAACTCGGCGTCGTGAAGACGGTACCCACACCGATGATATTCCTCGTAGCGGCGCTCGTACTGCTGCTTACGCTGCTGCCATTGCTTTCGCTGAAGAAGGAAACCTCCAAAAGAGGAGGCGTCGTATGAAAACTATCTGGGGCGAACGGCTCGATACCGCAAAAGTCCTTCAGGAATATCCGCGCCCTCAGCTGAAAAGGGACAGTTACCTCAACCTCAACGGAATTTGGAAATATGCGATCACTCCGGACGATACCGAACCAATCCTATATGACGGGGATATATTGGTCCCGTTCTCCCCTGAGAGCGAACTCAGCGGCGTCAGACGGCAGTTGCTTCCTTCCGAAACGCTCTGGTATAGTAGGGAGGTGATGCTTCCCGCCGGGTTCCATCGTCCCGGCAACAGGCTGATACTCCACTTCGGCGCTGTGGATCAGGAAGCGCGGGTTTTCATAAACGGAACCGAGGCCGCGCACCATAGCGGCGGATACCTCCCCTTCTCCATCGAAATATCCTCCCGCATCGAGCGGGGCGCAAATGGATTCACGTTGAAACTCCTCGTGCATGACGCAACCGATACGTCCTATCACACGAGGGGGAAGCAAAGGACGAAGCGCGGAGGCATCTGGTACACTCCCCAAAGCGGTATCTGGCAGACGGTATGGATGGAGAGCGTCCCGCCAATAGCCATAGATTCCTTGAAGATCGAACCGCTGTTCGATGAATCGGCGGTTGCGTTGACCGTCGGTTCGCTGGCGGACGTGGACTGTACGTTGACCATGGAGCATGACATTGAAGCGTCCTACGCGTTGCGGACGAACCGACGGGAAATAATCCCCATGAAGGATTTTGTTCCGTGGACGCCTGAAACGCCGAACCTCTATACGTTCTCAGTCAGCTTGGGCGACGATACGGTCACCAGCTATTTCGCCATGCGCAAGTTTTCAGTAGGCGCGGACGCAGAAGGGAATCGAAGGCTTTTCCTGAACAACCGCCCCTATTTCCATAACGGGGTTCTCGACCAGGGCTACTGGAGCGACGGCCTCTATACGGCTCCCAGCGACGAGGCGATGATCTATGATATCCAGACAATGAAGCATCTGGGGTTCAACATGTTGCGCAAGCATATCAAGATCGAGCCCCTGCGCTGGTACTACCATTGCGACCGGCTGGGGATGCTTGTCTGGCAGGACATGGTCAACGGCGGCGGCAAATACTCCTTGCTGACGATTTCTTCGCCGCTGGTCACAGGCGTTCATTTCAAGGACAATCGGTATCGTTGGTTTTCAAGACAGGACGCCGAAGGCAGGGCTGAGTTCACCGGAGAGCTTATCGGAATGATCAGGCATCTGTACAATTGCCCCTGTATCGCCATGTGGGTGCCGTTCAACGAGGGATGGGGGCAGTTCGACGCCGCGCAGGCCGTCTCCCTGATCCAATCCGAAGACGTCACCAGGACCATCGACCATGCAAGCGGCTGGCATGACCAGAAAATCGGGGACTTCAAGAGTCTGCATGTCTATTTCAAGCCCTATCGGTTCAAGAAGGACCGGCTCGGCAGGGCCGTTATCCTGACGGAATTCGGTGGATACTCCTACCCAGTGGCGGGCCATTGCTACACCGCCAAGGATTTCGGCTACAAGAAGCTTTCAACGCCCGAACAGCTGTTCGGACAATACAGGAAACTATACGAAGAACAGATCATCCCCGCGAAAGCAAAGGGGTTGGCCGCAACGGTCTATACCCAGCTTTCAGACATCGAGAATGAAGTGAATGGTTTCCTGACCTATGACCGAAAGGTCCTCAAGCTCCCTGTCGACAGTATCCGGGAGATCGTCGGAAGACTGAACGATTGACGCGGGTGCGGCCTACTGTACGGCCTACTCCCCACTGCCGGGGAATCAGCCTTTACACCGCCTCAGCAACACCGATATGAACTCAATCCGGCAAACAAGGTAGGAGACCAGGACGACCGCCATCGCAACGGCGAACAGGCCGGCGAGTCGCAGCAGGTTCATCAACGTAGAGCCATTCTGCCACCAGACGAGGCCGAGGGCCTTGTAGCCCGCGCACGCCGCCGCCAGCGGGAAGTTCGCCAGGAGAATCTTCCCGACGGACAGCAACAGCCCGGCATGGGAGAATTCCTGCAACGGCAGGACAGCCATCATGTAGAGGATGATGAACCCCACCAGGTACGACAGGGAATTGGCGATCGGCAACGCAACGATTCCCGATCCACGTTCAATCAGAAACCATGTGGCCGCGATATCGATGACCGCTACGGCTATGCTCACGATCAGCGTCGAGACGTACCGCCCTATTGAATAGCAGTATCGTTGCAGATATCCATACCAAGCGACGAACAGCATCCCCAGCAAATACCAGAACAGCACGTCGGCTGTCAGCAGCGTATCGGCTACAGTGAAGCGCCCGGTCTGCAATACCGCGGATACGGACTCGTCGCGCAAGGCTATCAGCAATATGGCGCTTGGAACCAGGAAGGTGGCAAGATATTGAAGTCCCTTCGCGATACTGTCCGCCAGCGCCACCCTGTCGTCGGCATGATAGTGGCGGCTCATCAACGGGAAGAACACAGTGCTGATCGCCGTAAAGAAGATACCGTACGGCGTCTGCCAGAAAATGATGGCGTTGTTGAAGGCTGTAATGCTTCCCTCAGGAAGGCTTGATGCGAAATAGAACGCAACCTGCTGACTGATCACGGCGACCAAAGCCGTGACTGTCACAGGCCACCATCCCGCCATCACCCTCAGGAAAGAGGATGACTTGAAATTGAAGCTGACACGCAGGCGATAACCGTACCGACGGAGGCGAACATAGGAACATCCGGCCTGTAGCACTCCCCCGACCACGGTCCCCAAAGCCATTGAATAGGCTCCGATATACCGGGACGCATACAGGACGGACCCGATAACGGAGAGGCTGAACAACAACGGAGCGGCGGCCGCCGTGAAAAAAGAGCCATGGCACTGCAGTATTCCGTTGAAAATGGAACCGATACTGATTGTCGCGAGAAAAATCATGAACCAGCCGAGCAAGCCCGCCGAAAGCCTAATCTGAGAAGGATCGGAAAAATCAGAAAGGAACGATACTATCCGCGGTGCGCAAAGCCAAGTGACCGCGACCAGGGGAATGAACAGCAGTACCTGGAATCCGATCAAAGCCGCCATCAGCTTCCGTGATTCCGTCAACCGCGCAGGGTCGTCCTGGATGTTCGCGGCGAATACAGGAATGTAGGCGGAAGTCAGCGCCCCCTCGGCGAACAGCTTGCGGAAGCTGTTGGGGATGTTGAAGGTAAAGTTGATGACATCGGCCGTCCCGCTCGCACCGAACACGCCGCTGATGGCCCTGGCCTTCACGATCCCGAGCAATCGGGACAGCAGGGTGCAGACCATGATCGTGACAGAACTGCGGGCGCCGCCTGTCGGTCTGTCCGGCGGGCTTCCCGTCTTTTCCCGTTTCGCCCCGTTTTCTGGAGCAAGCTCCTCAACGCCCATAGAATCTCGCAAGGTATTCCCTCTTGAATTCCCGGAAACGGTTCTCACGGATGGAAAGACGGACACGTTCCATCAGATGATAGAGGTACGTCAGATTGTGTTCCGTCGCAAGCATCCCCCCCAACATTTCATTGCATTTGACCATATGGTGCATATAGCCACGGGAATACTTTCTACAGGCAGTACAAGTACAGCCGGCGTCAAGAGGTTCGTCGCTGAACTTGTAGACAGCCTTTTTCAAGGTGAGGACGCCGTCGTCGGTGAAAACCGCCCCGTTGCGCGCCATGCGGGTGGCAAGAACGCAGTCAAACAGATCTATGCCGTTCTCCACAGCTTCCAGGATATAGTCGGGACTACCGATGCCCATGACATAACGGGGTTTTTCCTTGGTGACGTACTGCGCGGTATAGGCGAGGTATTCGTTGAAGACTTCCGGTTTCTCCCCCACGGACAGCCCGCCGATCGCGATACCGGGAAAATCCATTTCACTCAGCGTCTCGGCGCTCTCCTTTCGGAGGTCCTTGTAGAAGTTCCCCTGCACGATTCCGAAGAGGTTGCCCCTGAAGCTGTCGCCAAGTTCCTTCCTGTGCGCCAACGACCGTTCGGCCCAGAGCTTCGTTACCCGCCAAGCCTCCCTCGCCGCCCGGTATTCAATGTCCGGCGGCGTGCATACGTCCAGCGACATGGCTATGTCGCTACCGATGACTTTCTGGATATCCACGACTTTTTCAGGAGAGAATACGTGCTTGCTACCGTCGATATGGCTCTGGAAATGGACGCCTTCATCCTTGATTTTACGAAGTCCCGACAACGAAAAGACCTGGAAGCCCCCGCTGTCGGTCAGGATATTGTGGTTCCAGTTGGAAAATTTGTGCAAACCGCCGAAGCGTTCAAGCACCTCGCAACCGGGGCGAAGATACAGGTGGTAGGTGTTGCCGAGGATCAGCCGGTAACCGATCTCATCCACCTTGTCGTGATAGATTCCTTTGACAGTACCGTTCGTACCGACCGGCATGAAGGCCGGGGTCTCGACATCGCCATGAGGCAATGAGACGATACCGCACCGTGCGGAAGAATTCAAATCCTGATGGGTCAACGTATATATGCCAGACATCGCTACCTCTTTTGCGTCGTTATCATGGAACCGTCGCGTTACGACCGGCGCCGACATTCAGTTATATCGTACTATCGCCCGATTTCCAAGTGGGGCATTCGACTCCGCCGTATCAAACCGGTATCCGCCTGCCTCGCCTCTACCCTTTCAATATCCGTCCGGCGAGAAGGGACAACAGGAAGATGACCGCCAGAGGTATCAGCATACCCGCGATCGGGGGGATGACTCCTTGTTTCGCCATGATCAGCGTCAGCATCTGTATGACATAGTAGACGACTGCCACGCACAGACTGGTGATGATACTGAACAACAATACATTTTTCTTGAATTTATAATTGAGGGAACAAGCAATCAGCATCAGGATCAGAGGCGTAGCGCAATTGAGTATCCGTTCCCAAAACTCGGTGCTGTAGACGGCCCATTGAGACGGCTCAAGGTATTTCATCCTCTGTAGATATCGCACCGCCGTATGCAGCTCCATCGTCTTGATATCGGCGGAGAGGTTCCGAAACAGCTCAGGTTCAAGATCGACGACGACCTGGTCGTACTGGGCGGCATGGAACGATTCCACCTGCCCGCCGGCATCATCGACCATGTAGACGGTGGTGTCCTTGAAAACCCACCGCCGACGTTCGGCGTCCCAATCACCGCGCGAAGCGTCCACACGTCCATGTATCTTTCCCTGTGCGTCCCGCAATATCAGGACCACATCGAGGATACGTCGCTCCTCGGAAAGATATCGCGACGCATGAATTACGAATCCGCCATCAAGGTCGGAAAGCGTGACGTTCCGGTTGTCATACGTTGACCGCTGTCCGAACAGCTCGTTCGTCAGGACCTCGCGACGCAACGAACATCTGATCGCGACGGTCTCGCTGAACAGGAATTGCCCGGCGCTCATAATGACCGCCAGAAGCATACAGGGTATGATGATCCGCCGGTACGGGATGCCGGCGTTCAGCAAGGATATCATTTCATTGTTGGCTTGCAGCATTGAAAGAAAATACGTAGTGGAGAACAACAGCGCCGGCCCCAACGAGAGCAACACGGATTCGGGGATGTACAGCAACGACATTGTCAGTATCCTGGACCACGGGACCTTGTTCTGCAGATAGTTGTCCAGATTTGTAAACAGATCGATTCCCACCAGCATCAGCGTACACAGCAACAACGTGACGACAGCGACCTTCAGGATGCTCCAGAAAATATACCGGTCAAGCAATCTCATAGACGCCTCAACCGCAGCAACAGCAGACAACCGGCAATGAAGATGACCGCATCAGGAGCCCATATCAGCACCGCCGGCGTACAGGAAATGTCGAAAATCTTCAACTGGGCGAAAAAAAGCATGAACCAGTAGGTACAGGCGATTAACATCGACAGACCGAATCCGATCAGACGGCCATGCTTCACTTTGAAGAACGAGATTGGAAACGCTATGAATACGAGAAAAAAGCATGCCGCGGACAACGCGAACTTCTTGTGCAGCTCCGCACGATAGTATTGATGGTAAAAATTAATCGGGCGACGGGCGGCCAACTCTTTCGCCTCCTGCTCCAACGCAATCAGCCGATTGGCAATCTGGTAGGGGTCTTCGCCATCCAACGGGAAATCCAGCTTGCGCTGCAGCAGGGCCCGCTCCTCCTGGATGGCGCGCAAGTCGTTCGCAATCGTAGCGTACTCGGCGTCAAGGTCGCTTTGCCGCAACTGGATGGCCGAGAGCAGGTCCCTGGTGGAAAGCTGCGAAGGACTCATGTCGGTCATGGCGGGAATCTGATTCGAGAAATCGAGGTAGAACGTCGCGCTTTCCGCATCCGCCAACCCCCAGGACTGGATGTCGGATACGTCAGTCGAAAGGATCAGGGGAGAATCCAGCACAAGCCGGTAGACGAATTTGTCGATATCCACAAGCTCGACCTGACCCGACGGGGCGCTCACGACCTGGCTGTCCTCCCGGTTCTTGATATCGAAGAGGACGATGTCATGGACGGTGGAACCCTCCACGAGGCCGTTGGCGATCACTTTGTCGCCGACGGTATTCACCGCATAGCTTTGCAACTCTATGGTGGGGAGCTCCCGCATCAGGGAGCTGTACATCTCCTTGTACTGCACCGCGCTCCAAGGCAACAGAATGTCGGCGATGGCGAACGTGACAAGTGAAAGCGCCAGAGACAATACAATGATAGGCGAAAAGACATGCCGGATCGATACGCCCACTGAACGCAACGCCAGGATCTCGTTCCTGGAAGACAAGTCTCCGATCACCATACTGGCGGCGGTCAGGGAACTGAACGGCATCGTATATAGAAGAAACTGGGGTATCGCCAATACGACAAGGTGAAGGACGGACCATACGTCGACGTTTTTCAGGAGAATCTTCTGCGCCAGCAACAGAATCTGATTGATAAAGAAGATAAAGAAGAAGAACAGGAAAGCGACGGCGAAGGAAAGAATATATTCCCTGCCGACATAACGGGACAACAGACCATGAGAAGCTCTATCCCTCATAGGCGGCTCCCCTTTCCTAGATCCCTGTGGAGCCGAAACCTCCGGCGCCTCTGACTGTATCGTCCAACACAGCCGTTTCAGAAAACACGCATTGAGCGTAACTTGCTATCACCATCTGGGCGATTCTGTCGCCATGATGGATCACGAAGGGTTCCCGACCATGGTTGATCAAGACGACCTTGACCTCGCCGCGATAATCGGCGTCTATCGTTCCGGGGGAGTTCAATACGGTGACTCCGTACTTGGCGGCCAGACCGGAACGAGGACGCACCTGAGCCTCATAACCGACAGGCAATGCCATGCGGATGCCTGTCGGAACAAGGACATGCGCTCCGGGTTCAATCGTCAGATCGCCATCAGGCAACCAGGCGCGGATATCCGCGCCGGCAGCCTGTGCGGAGCCGTAGACAGGAGCGACCGCCCCAGTTTCCAACTGAATTCTGACGATAACGCCCGGATCACTCATTATTACTTCTGCTCCTGCTCGGAAATCGCATCGATGTAGCTGAGGTTGAGACGGCCCATGCGGTCGATCTCGATCAGCTTCACAGGTACGACCTGCCCCATGGTCAAAACATCGTTGACATTGTTCACACGGGTCTTGGCAAGCTTGGAGATATGGCAGAGCCCCTCCTTGCCGGGGAGAATCTCAATGAACGCGCCGAAATCCATGATGCGCTTGACGGTTCCTTGATAGATACGCCCGACCTCAGGCTCTTCAACTATGGACTTGACGAGATCCTTGGCCATCTGTGCGCTGGCGTTGTTCTTGCCATAGATGGTGACGGTTCCGTCATCATCGATATTGACCTCGGCGCCGGACTGCTGGGCGATTCCCTTGATGGTCTTTCCGCCGGTACCGATTACGGCGCCGATCTTGTCTTCATCCACCTTGAGGGTAAGGATCTTGGGAGCATATTCGGAAATATCGCCCTTCGGAGCGGACAGAGTATCCTTCATGATGCCAAGAATATGCATCCGCCCGCGCTTGGCCTGCTGCAACGCCTTGCTCATGATCTCGCTGGTGACGCCGGCGATCTTGATATCCATCTGGAACGCCGTAATGCCGTCCTCAGTACCGGCGACCTTGAAGTCCATGTCGCCGAGGTGGTCTTCTTCGCCAAGGATATCGGAAAGAACGACATACTTGGAGTAGTCGGCGCCTTCGGTGATCAGCCCCATGGCGATACCGGCGACAGGCTTGCGAATGGGAACGCCCGCGTCCATCAGGGAGAGACAACCGCCGCAGACGGAAGCCATGGAAGAGGAGCCGTTGGATTCCATGATCTCACTGACGACACGAATCGTATACGGGAACTTCTCCTTCGGCGGCACGACGGCTTCCAGCGCACGCTGGGCCAGATGCCCATGTCCGATTTCACGGCGACCGGTTGTCAGCCTGCCGCACTCGCCCACGGAATACGGCGGGAAGTTGTAATGCAGCATAAAGGAGCTATAGCTCTTTTCGCCGTCGATGGTATCGAACATCTGTTCGTCGCTGGTGGTACCGAGCGTGGTCACAGCCAAGCTCTGGGTCTCACCACGGGTGAACAACGCGCTGCCATGGGTACGGTCAAGCAGACCGACTTCGCAGGTGATCGGACGAATCTGCTCCACGGTACGACCGTCGGTGCGGACGCCGTCGTCAAGGATGCTCTTGCGGAGAATGGTGTATTCAAGATCGTCGTACATCGCTGCGACTTGGCCGGCACGCTTTGGCTCCGCGGCGATCAGTTCCGCAAAACGCTCGTTGATCTTCGCCTTGGCCGCGTCCAGAGCCGCATAACGGTTCATCTTGCCTTTGACGAAGCTGGCCTCCTTGACCAACGGATAGGCGGCCTCCCGGACAGGCTCCATCCATGAGAGATCTTCCTTGACCTCCATGACGGGGAGCTTCTCCTTGCCGGCGATCTTCCGCAGTTCAATCTGAACCTTGCACAGTTCAGTGATTACCGGTTGAGCGGTGGCGATAGCTTTGAGCATCACCTCCTCAGAGACTTCTTTCGCGCCGCCTTCGACCATGGTGATGCCGTCGGAGGTTCCGGCGACAACGATATCAAGCTTGGCCTGACCAATCTGCTGGAACGTCGGGTTTACCACATAATCATCACCAATCAAGGCGATACGGACCGCGGCGATAGGACCGGCGAACGGAATGTCGCTGATCGTGACGGCGGCGGAAGCCGCGACAATGGCGATGATGTCCGGAGTATTCGACTGGTCGCTGGAAACGACGGTCGGAACGATCTGAATCTCACGGCCGAACGCCTTGTCGAACAGTGGGCGCATAGGGCGGTCGATCAGACGGCTGACAAGGATCTCCTTGTCCTTGGGGCGGGATTCCCTCTTGAGGAAACCGCCGGGGATTTTTCCCGCGGCATAGTATTTTTCATTGTACTCGACCTGAAGGGGAACATAGTCGAGGGGTTCGCTGGGAGCGTCTCCACAGCATACGGTCGCGATGACCGCGCTTCCAGCGTAATGGGCGTAGACGGCCCCATTGGCCTGCTTCGCGATCTTACCGGTTTCAAGCACCAGGTCATGGTCGCCAATTCTGACAGAAACTTTCTTTACTTCTGACATGCAAACTTCCTTTCTTCTTCTTTAGTTCTTTGTTTAAGTTCTTTATTGCTAAATTACTTCTTTTTTTCCGTAAAACGAATCTCATATAAACAAAAAGCTCCAAACCTCCCGTCCGGGAGAAATCTGGAGCCTTCTCAAAACCTCAGTCCAACGTAACGCCCACTTATTTTCTCAGGCCAAGCTGCTGGAGAAGTTCACGATACTGGTTGATATCATTCTCTTTGACATACTTGAGCAAGCGACGGCGCTGACCGACCATCTTGAGCAATCCGCGGCGACCGGCGTGATCTTTCGGATTCGCCTTGAAATGCTCCTGCAGGTCATTGATGCGAGCGGTCAACAGCGCGATCTGTACGGCGCTGGAACCGGTATTGGTTTCCGCACCACCGAATTTGGTGATGATTTCACTCTTCTGTTCCTTAGTCAACATGTTCAAACTCCTTGATAAAACACAAGCGATCCGGACGCATCGGCTCCATGTCCATGGGTTCGAACGAAACTGACAGGAACTCATCATCGACTTCCGTCTTCGAAGCTCTCGTAGTTTCATCGGCGAACCGCAAACACGTTTCATACGCACCTGGTGGCGGCAGGAGCTGCATGATCGAACCTTTGCGATATAACAGTGAAGATTCAGTGGTCCTGGAAGGATATGGCGCCAAGTCCACCTCATAATCTCTGCCGAGCAGCTCGCTGACTGCTATCAGCCTGCCCTTCTGAAGGTTTTCACGCACCAGGGAACTGCTGTCGATCTCTCCTTTGCCGTTCACCACGAACGACGGGACGATCACCTCAGACCCAGGAGCCAGTCGGGACAAATATTCCTGCAGCTGAACAGGACCGGCAGCAGAAACCGGGGCACCGCAGCGGAAATCTCCTCCGACTACCATCGCTTTCACTGAGCATAGGCCGCAGACGAGAGCGATGAACTCTTCACCTGAAAGTCTACTGAATTCATCAGAAAAGTCAATCACTACAAGATGGTCTATACCAAGTTTCGCAAAGAAATCCTCGTTTTGCCGTCTGGTGGCCAGCGGTTTCGACTGCGGGCGCGCACCTTTGAGCATCTTCGGATTACGATCGAAGGTGATCACCATGGTCTCCCATTCCTCGGCGGCATGGCGGCGGGCAAGCTCGACCATCGTCTTCAGCACTTTCTGATGTCCGAGGTGAAGACCGTCGTACACTCCGATGGATACTGCCATGGGAGTTCTCCAGAGAACAGGATTCTGCACCAAGTAGAGGAAATCATGTATCCGCATCCTACCCTCCATGACAATCACGAACGTGTTCGCCGGGGCGCGATCTGGGCGACGATACGCCCGACCTCCCCTCCTGCTCCGACCGTAGCGACGGCGCGCAGCTTCCCGTCCACGGAATAGAGGCACGCATGGCCGTCCCCGGCGGATACCGCACGGGATACGATGTCGGATGGACCTGGGACGCGACCGTTCGCAAGCGGAAACAAAGCATTGTCGGAAACGACGATCCTGCCGCATCCTGGAAGCCTCTCCAACAGCGCCGCAGTACGCGCCACGGACGCCATCAGGCTCTCGGTGTCATCGGGATCGACGGCCTCGGAGAGGGAATACGGACCTACCTTTGTCCGCACAAGACGTTCCAGCCTTGCGCAAGACCCGCACGCCCGCCCCAAATCGCGGGCGATGGACCGGATATAGGTTCCCTTGCTTACAGCGATTCTGGCGACAAGCAACGGAGGTTCCCATGAAAGAATCTCAAACGTGTCGATGCGAATATCCCTTCGGGGCATATCGACGGCCTTGCCGCTTCTCGCAAGAGAATATGCGCGCCGCCCATCGATATGGACGGCGGAATACTCCGGCGGAGTCTGCGTCAGCGCTCCAAGGAAGGAAGTTTCAATCCGTTCGCGTACCGTTTCACAAGACGGAACGGCCGCGGTCGCGACGATCCTCCCTTCCGGATCCAACGTATCCGTCTCCTCGCCAAAAAGAATCGTGGCGACATATTCCTTATCCATGCCGGAAAACAGGGGGTTCAGCCGCGTCATGGCGCCGGTCAGGACGATCATGAGCCCTTCGGCGAATTTATCCAGAGTTCCCGCATGTCCTACTTTCGGATCCACGTGCCGTTTCACCGGATAGAGGGAAGCGAACGACGTGAGCCCCGCCTTCTTGTCCAGCAGAAGGATGGAAGGACTACTTCCCATCGTCTTCCTTCTGAAGCTCAGGGGCGATAGGCCTGTCATGCATGTTTTCAACCAGGCTGTCGATCAGCTCATTGACCTGCTGTCCGTCCTGGATTGAAAAATCGGCCTTGAACGTCAACCGAGGGGTGTTCCTGGTCTTCAGGAACGCCCCTACCCGCTTCTGGATGAAGCCCGCGGCACTTTGCAGAGCCGCCACGCTTCGTTCCAGAGAATCATCGCTCAGAACCGACGAGATATAGACCGTCGCATAGGCGTTGTCCTTGGAGAGTTCAAGACGGCTCACAGAACACAACGTACTGAGGTTCGGTTGCTTGATCTCCCCTGTGACAATCAATGTGCTGATGGCCTCCATCAACTTGCTTTCTATCCGTTTCTGACTATATTCACTCATATCGTCGCCTGTGTAGTATCCAGTTTCTTCGCGACCTCTACGGTTTCGACGACTTCAAGAATATCGCCGACCTGGATGTCATGGAAGTTTTCGAGCCCGATGCCGCATTCATATCCGGCGGCGACTTCCTTCGCATCGTCCTTGAACCGTTTCAGCGAGGTGAGCTTGATCAGGTCCTTGTTTATCTGGATGCTGTCGCGGATGACACGGACCAAGGCGTTTCTCTTGACCTTGCCGTCCAGGACATAGCAACCGGCGATCACGCCGACCTTGGGCACCTTGAAGGTATCGCGGACTTCAACAGTACCGATATCGACTTCCTTGGTATCGGGCGTGAGCATGCCTTCCATCGCAAGACGGATATCGTCCACGACATCGTAGATGATGTTGTACTTGCGGATATCGACCTTCTCCTGCTCCGCCAGAGCCTGAGCCTTCGGAGTCGGACGGACGTTGAAGCCAATGACCAACGCATTGGACGCGCTCGCCAAGGTGATATCGCTCTCAATGATCGCACCGGCGCTCGCACGAATGACGTTCAAGCGGATTTCCTCGGTGGAAAGCTTTTCCAACGAGTTCTGTAGCGCTTCGACGGAACCTTGCACATCGCCCTTGATAACGACGTTGAAATCCTGGATCTCTCCGCTGGCGAGGGCCTGGTTGAGGTTCTCCAACGTAACCTTCTTGGCGTTCTTGCCGCTTCCCAGCCGTTCAAGCTCCTGTCTCTTTGCGCCGACCTGACGAGCCTGCCGTTCATCTTCCGTCACTTGGAACGGATCGCCCGCCGACGGGATATCCGACAGACCGATGATCTCAACGGGAGTCGAAGGACCTGCTTCGGCGATCCTCACGCCATGGTCGTCGAACATGGCGCGGACACGGCCGGGATAGATACCGGCGACATAGTAGTCTCCCTGATGGAGAGTTCCGCGTTCCACCAACACCGTCGCTACGATACCGCGTCCCTGGTCGATTCTCGATTCAAGAACCTTTCCTTCCGCTCGGACGTTCGGATTCGCGGTCAGCTCCAGCATTTCGGCTTGAAGCAGGATCGTATCGAGCAAATTATCAATTCCTTCCTTCCGTAACGCGGATATCTGGCAATAGAGCGTCTGACCGCCCCATTCCTCAGGCATCAACCCATGGTCGGACAGCTGCTGCATCACCCGTTCAGGATTCGCTTCCGGAAGATCGACCTTGTTGATCGCCACGATGATAGGCACTTTCGCCGCACGGGCATGGTCGATAGCTTCCAAGGTCTGGGGCATCACCCCATCGTTCGCGGCTACGACGAGGACGACGATATCCGTCACTTGAGCGCCGCGGGCGCGCATCATGGTGAACGCGGCATGTCCCGGCGTATCAAGGAACACGACGTCGCCCTTGTCAGGAATCGACACCTTGTACGCGCCGATGTGCTGTGTGATACCGCCGAATTCCCCTGCGACGACGTTCGTGGAACGAATGGCGTCGAGCAGCTTGGTCTTACCGTGGTCTACATGTCCCATGATCGTCACGATCGGGGCGCGAGGCACCATATCTTCCGGCTGATCCTGTTCACTGGCGATCAGCGTCTCGTCGTACAACGAAACGAGATGCACCTCGCAGCCATATTCAGACGCGATGATCGTCGCGGTGTCGCTGTCGATCTGCTGGTTGATCGTGACCATCATTCCCATTTTGAACAATCTGGAGATGATCTCGCTTGCCTTGAGGTTCATCTTTTTAGCCAGATCGCCGACGGTGATGACGTCGACTATATCGATCGACTTTGGAATGGGATTGGCTTTCGCCATCTGTTCCTTACGGCGCTGGATCTGGAACTCCTTCTCCTGCTCCGCATCACGCTTCTTATAGGAAGCCGCGTCTTTTTTCTTGAAAACCTTCTTGGTTGGCTTCTGTGCGAGGGAATCAAGCGTCTCGCCGGAACCATTCGAACCGCCGCCGGGGCGGCCGCCACCGGGACGAGGACCGTTAAAACCAGGTCGTCCCCCCTGACCGCCGAAGCCAGGACGTCCGGAACCCTGTCCAGGCCGTCCCTGATATCCGCCGGGGCGCTGCCCACCTTGGTAGCCACCGGGACGAGGACCGCCCTGATAGCCGCCTTCGCGACCCTGGTATCCACCGGGGCGCTGCCCGCCTTGGTAGCCGCCCTCGCGGCCCTGATAGCCACCGGGACGAGGTCCGCCCTGGTAGCCGCCTTCACGACCTTGGTATCCGCCGGGACGCTGGCCACCCTGATAGCCGCCTTCGCGGCCTTGATAACCGCCCTCGCGACTCTGGTAGCCACCTTCTCGCCCCTGATAACCGCCCTCACGGCTCTGATACCCACCCTCGCGGCTCTGATAGCCGCCGGAACGCTGTCCGCCTTGATAGGGAGGTCTGGTTCCCGGCGCAGGACGTCCGCCGACCATACCGGCCACACGCGGGCCGGTGCCGGAGGAAGGCGCCGCTTGAGGCTCCCTGTTGTTCGGGTTGTTCTTCCATTCCGCATGAGCGGCGGCGGTCTGCCCCTGATTCGGGACGGGAGGCAGATTGGTCGGACGGATCACGACGGGCCCGGTATGCAAAGGCGAACTGGGCCTGTCCGCGGAACGACTTATCACAGGTCGCACGGAAGCCGTTCCCGGCTTCTGCGCCGGCGAATCGCCTCCCCGTTGCGGGGCGGCTTTGGGAGCCTGCGGCACCGGGCGGGACATGACGGAAGGAGCCGGAGCGTCAACCTTCGGCGCCACGGCGCTGGAATCGGGAGCGGAAGTTTCATTCTGTGCAGCGGTCTCGGTCTTCCGGGCCTCTGGAGGCTCGACTGGCCGCGGTTGTGGCTTGACGACCACGACTTTTTTCTTGACGACTACAACTTTTTTCTTCTCGGTGGTTCGCAACTGTTCTTCCTTCTGCTCCTGTACAGGGGCGATGGTCGCCGTCGGTTGCGCCTTCACGTGTTTGATCAATGTAGCTTTAGGTTTCGTATTATCTTCCGTCATTCTTTCCTTCCGAATTTAGTAGTCAACAGACTCTTACTCCTCGTAATCAACTTCCTCGAAACTCAGGCCCACCCCACAATTCGGACAGGTCTGCATATCCGGTGTGACAGGATGTCCGCATTCAGGACAAGTAAACTGCATCTCCGGTTCCTCGACATGCTCTTCTTCTACGATATCCACATACTGGACAAGGATATCGTGGAGCTGTTTGATCTCATCGTCGGTAATATCGCCAAGCTCCCTGATTTCAGCCTCGGACAGATTGACGTATTCCTCGACCGTATAGATATCATGGAACTGCAACTTGCCCAACAGCGTCTTGTCGATCGGAAGATCGGCCAGCTGGATTTCTCCGTCGTCGACCTCTTCCTCCATTGCGTCGCCTTCAAGATATTCATTGTCGGAGAACAGGGCGTCGGCGCGTTCACGGGCGTCGGTAGCGATATCCATTTCAGAGAACTGGGCTTCGGTCTTCACATCGATCAGCCAATCGCACAGCTTGTTCGCAAGACGGACGTTCAGGCCCTGCTTGCCGATCGCCAGCGAAAGCTGATTCTCGTCAACGATAGCCAACGCATGGAACGTATCCTTGTCTGTAATGATGACGTTACGGACCTCCGCCGGGGACAACGCATTGCGAATGAAGGTCATGGGATTCGGATCATATTTGAGGATATCGATCTTCTCCCCTTCAATCTCCCGCATGATGGTCTGGATGCGGATACCTTTCAAACCGACGCATGCGCCGACCGGGTCTATATCGTCGCGATGTGAGTATACAGCTATTTTGGTCCTGTAGCCAGCTTCGCGGACGATCTTGTAGATTTCTATGCTGTGATCGTAGATTTCAGGCACTTCCAGCTCGAAAAGCAGGCGCACCAGTTCGGGGCTGGTCCTGGAAAGCACGACGCGAACGCCGCGCTCAGCCTTCTCCACCCGCTCGACATAGCATTTGATCTTGTCGTTCTTGCGATAGACCTCACGGCTGCTCTGGTTGCGGCGAGGCAGGATACCCTCCGTGGTGCCGAGATCGACGAAGATATCCCCGTTGGACTCGCGCTGGTAGTACCCAATGATCATCTGGCCTTCCTTGGCCTTGAACTCGCTGTACAATGTATCCTTCTGGATATCCCTGAACGACTGGTGGGCGCGCTGCTTCGCGCTTTGCACGCTGATACGGTCAAACTCCTTCAAGCTGACAGGTACGAGCAGTTCATCGCCAATCTCACAGCCCTCGTGCAGTTCCTCAGCATCGCTCATGGGAATCTCGGTCACTTCATTGTAATAATCGTCGTCATCCACAATCGTCTTACGGGCGCTCAACGTCACGTCGCTGTAGTCGTCGTTGAATTCGATTACGGCGTTTTCGTCAGTCCCGAACTTGCGTTTGTACGCGGCGCGGAGAATGTCCTCGATGGTACTGATCACGAGTTCCTGGGAAATACCCTTCTCCGCCACCATACTGCGGATCGCTTCTCCTAATTCACTGGACATGTGGAACATCCTCCCATCTGTATTCTAGTTTTGCTTTATGTATCCGTTCATACGGAACCACACAGGTCCCGAGGTTTTCCGTCTGATCTTCGACCGTCGTCCCATCCAGCGTCACGCCAGCGTCGTCGACCGAGGCGATGATACCGGAAACCCAAGCGCCTCTAGCGGTGTCGTACACCCGTACCCGCCGTCCGACGAACAACCCGAATTCATATATATCGCGAAGGTTGCGCTGCAATCCCGGAGTCGATACCTCAAGCTGCAGATCCCTGTCGCCCGTCTTCAGCTCCAGGCGGGGATATACCAGATTGTACACTTTCGCGCAGTCGGCGACATTCACTTCATGGTCGGAGGTCTTGATGACGACGCTTACCGCGCTGGTCATTCCCTGTTCCATACGGTTGATATCCACGATCGTGATCCCAAGCGGGGTCAGCAATGGCTCGAACTCCTGAAACAGAGGATCCTTCTCTATTCCTTTCTCTAACATACCTATCCTGTTTTACCGCTGTGCTTTTCGAGGGATCTGACTTGAAATGCGATTGTTCGGGCCAAAAAAAGGGATCGACAATCGCGATCCCTAAAAAACACAACTAAATCTAGTGGTAAGATACGCTATAGGTTCTGTTTTGTCAATCGGCCCACATATATTCTTGCGATTTAGGCCATATCCTGTACATTGACAGGCAAATCGCAGGTATGGGGATTTTTTCCTTCGGCCAGCAAGCTCGTCGTGGTACCTCATCCTGCGGGCCGGGGCAACCGGAACGCAAATGCGCGGGCAAGGTCCGGGCCAGACCCGACATTGCGCCGTTTTGGCCCGTCTGCGACCGGCAGGCGTCAGTCACGGCAAAGGACCAAAGACTCCACCTTGTCCGCATGGCCGGTCCCCACGGCCGATACAATCAAGCTGCGGCAAGCGTCGATGGTAGAACCGGTGGTATAGACATCATCGACGACGATGAATCTGGTCCGAGGCTCATGGACAAGCCTCTTCGACAGTTCCGCCCGTCCCTTGGGGCTGAGCATAAAACGAGCGTCGGATTGTGAGAGCCGTTGCTCCCGCCCGAGGCTCTTCTGCTCAAGGTCTCCGATTCTGACAAGCGCAGGGATTACCGTGATACTCCTGGTTCCTGTAGCAATCCGACGACAGACCAGTCGCATCTGGTCCCACCCGCGGCGTCGGCGGTTCTTTCTGCTTGAAGGGACGGGAATCAGCGCGAGGGGCTCAGCCTTGTATCGGTCCGCCAATTCCAGCAACAGCAAAACCGCTATGGGCGGAGCCAACGAACTACGCGCATGGAACTTGTAGCTGACAAGCAAGGTCTTGCCATCGCCCAAATACGGGCCGCTACATATCACCCTGCCTTCTGGCGCGATATTCGCAGGCACCCCATGGCATCTGGGACAAGGGACGCTTTTCTGAAGACGAACCTCTCCGCATATTGGACAACGGATCGCATACGACGAATACCGCCATCGCAGAAGATGGTTCCAACAGCCGGGGCAAACCGATGCGCAACGATACGGAGGCGGGGGTTCGGCAACCAGCAAATCGCCGCACAGAACGCAACGGCAACGGGAAAAAAGCGCAGGAGGATACTTCATACCATATCAGAAGGAAAAACAGCCGTATCGATTCAGACGCTTCGGAACGAACGGAAAAATCAGTTGTCCGACAGCAATTCCGAGGCTTTCGCCTGTAATTCTCCCAGCAACAGCATCGCCTGCAATGGCGTCGACTTCTCCAGCTGGAATTCGGCGAGGGGATACAATATCTTGTCCTTCGCCAAGTCAAGCAAGCGTCCGGCCCCGGGATCAACGACGGCGGAAGACGGAACCGACCGCGACATCCCGTCGGAAGGGCTGACGGCGCTAGGCTCCTGCGCTAGCGGCGCTTCTCCGGTACCTATGAACAGATCAAGCTGGAGATCGTTTCCGGCAAGCGAATAATCTGCGAAATGCTGCTTTTGGAACGCCGACGCTTCTTTGACGACATCGGCGGGGACTCCCGCCAGCCGGGCGACATGCAGTCCGTACGAGGAATTGGCCACGCCCTTTCGAATCTTGCGAAGGAATACGATGTTGTTCCTATGTTCCGCGACTTCAAGGGTCAAGAGCTGGATACCGGTAGTATCAAGCATCGTCAGTTCATGGTAATGGGTGGCGAACAAGGTCTTTGAGTCAAGGGCGATCAGCTTGCGCATCACTGCGTAGGCGATGGACATGCCGTCCTGGGTACTGGTACCCCGGCCAATTTCATCCATGATCACCAGACTATGGGAAGTCGCCGTCCGAAGGATATAGGCGGCCTCCTGCATTTCAACGAGGAACGTCGATTCTCCACGGGCCAGGTTGTCGGAAGCGCCGACACGGCAGAACAGTTTGTCGACGAGGCCGACGCGGGCTTTCGCGGCGGGGACGTAGGAACCGGCCTGGGCGAGCAGAACGATCAGGGCGTTCTGGCGGAGATAGGTGGACTTGCCGGCCATGTTAGGCCCGGTTATCAGACAGAAGCGCGTACCCGGCCCTGCGAGAGAGAGTCCATTGGAAACGAACCCGCCGGGTTGGAGCTGGCGTTCTACGACAGGGTGCCTCCCCTGCTCTATCTCAAGCACGTCCTCGTCGACGAACTCAGGGCGTACATAGTTGGAATCCGACGCCACGGTGGCGAACCCTTGGTAGCAATCGACCTCACTGAGGAACCTGCCGAGGGCTACCAGGTCGTCAAGAGACTGGGCCGTCCGCTCCACAATCTGATCGTACAGATACCGTTCCCGTTTTTCAGCGTCGCTGGCGGCGCGTAGAATCTTCGTCTCGCATTCGATCAGCTCGTCGGTGGTGAATCGTTCCGCATTGACAAGCGTCTGTTTCCGATAGAAGGACGAGGGAACCTTGTCTACCTGTCCTTTCGAGACTTCGAGGAAATGCCCGATGATCTTGTTGTATGAAAGCCGCAAGGTCGAGATTCCGGTCTCCTGCCGGACCTTGGCCAAATATTCCTTGAGCAGGTCGGAACCATGGTCGCGCAACGAACGCAACGAATCAAGTTCCTCGTCAAAGCCATCGACGACGACCTGTCCTTCCGTAAATGGACCGAAGCACTCTTCGTTGATCGACCGGCCGATCAAATCGGTCAAGGCGACCACCTCCTCCAGCCTCTGCTGTGAAAGATGCGAGTCCAGCAGCGTGGCGTATTGTTCAAAATGCTCGCTTACGAGGGAAAAGAAGCAGGAAGCCGTCTGCTTGATCGACACAAGGTCATGGGGCATCGCGCGCTTCATCGCCACACGGCTGGTCAGACGGACGAGGTCGAGCGTTGCGCCAAGTATCTTCCTCACACGGGCTAGCTCCTGACGGTCGGAGAGCAGCCAGGCTATCCAGTCATGACGGGCCTCGATCGCCTTGCGATCAGCCAAGGGATTGGAAAGCCAGCTTTTCAGCATACGAGCGCCACCGGCGGTACGGGTCCTGTCCACAGCCTCGAACAGCGTGAAACGTGAGGAACCGTCCTGTAGATTGGTGAGAATCTCAAGGTTCTTGCGGCTCGATTCATCAATCTGCAAGCTGGCTGCATCGTCGATCAATATGAAGGAGGTAATCTGCCCGAGGCTCGTCCTAGCGGTATCCTGTAGATAGCGCATGAGCGCGGAAGCCGCGGCGAGAGTCGGGTCGGTATCGGAAATACCAAAGCTTTTGAGCGAGTTGGTCCCGGCTTGTGCGCACAACAGCGAAAAACCTTCGGAAACTGAAAAAAACCAAGGGGGGAGTTTCGTTACCATGGCCAAGGATTCGTCGGCGACCTTGGCGAACTCTTCCTTTGAAAAATAATCGTCTTCGTTGACCAACACCTCACGTGGGCCGATTTGCTCGAACAATGTCCTCAACGACATATAGCGTGATTCCAGAGGAAGCCTCTGAAGGAAAAAGTCGCCTGTCGAGATATCGGCGTAACTGACCAGCAATGCGTCAGCCGCACAACAGACCGCCAGCAGATAGTTGTTTGAATGGGAATCCAGCAAGTCGTCATCGACGACCGTAGCGGGAGTAATGACCTGCACTACCTCCCGTCTGGCAAGCTGCCGGGGAGAATCGGGAAGTTCAAGCTGCTCGCAGATTGCTATCTTCTTCCCCTCGTCGAGCAGCCTCTTGATATAGTTCTTCGCAGCATGAAAGGGAATGCCGCACATAGGTACGCCCGCCCGTTGGGTAAGCGTCAGGTTGAGAAGCCGGGAGACCTCCTCCGCGTCCTCCATGAACATTTCATAAAAGTCCCCCAGCCGAAAGAACAATACTTTGTCCCGATGCTCGGCCTTGATGGCGCGGTACTGCTGCATCATCGGCGTCAACTTCTCTTCCTTAGTGCTTTCTTCCGACATCTTTCCTCCCGATATACCTAAAAGCAGAGACAATCCAACTGTCGCAGAAATATGAAAAACCCGTCGCGACAGGTCGATCAAGACCGGTACGACGGGTTGAGTATAGCACAAACGGGCGGTTTTGTCAGAACAGGCTGGTAGTGATCGCCAGAACCAGCTTCATGCCACTGGTAGGCGAACTCCCCTTGAAAATATCGCCGCCGACCCAGGAGAACTGCCCCTCTCCCGTATACGTGTCGGGAACATTGAAGGCCGCGTTCTTGACCAGATAGAGCCCTAGCGGGAACCCGGGAATCTTCAGCTTGATACCGGCGCCCATCGAGAAATACCAGTTGATATTGGAGAACCTGTTCAGGTCGCTCAGATTCTTGGTCACGCCGGTGGCGCTGACAAACGCCTCGGCCGCCAGTACGTTCTGGACGACGGGAATGCTGAACTCCAACACATTGTCCCACATAAACGACAAATCGAACACGGGAGTGAATCCCCGGCCGATATTCATGCCGTCGATATAGAGCATCTCGTACTTGGTCGCTCCTGATTTCGCCGGATGCCAACCCCAATCACCGTATCCGCCGAGATTCGAGTACTGCGGCAGCATGAAACTCACGCTTGACGTCAAGCTCAGAACGCCGTTGTACGGCTTCTGCGCCGGAATGGTGAACAGCGTCAGATAACCGCTCGCGCTGGTCGTGGAGCGCATGTAGTTGGAAAGGCCGAACAAAGCGCCGCCGGCATAGGTGAACTGCTGGCTGAGCAGATACCCGCGGGTGGTGTTCTGGATCAGGTCTCGCCCGTCCCATGAAAGGTACAGCGTCAGGCGGTTGGAGAGCTGCCATTTCTCGTGATACAGCTGAATCAACAACTCATACGGATCATATTTCGTCGCATCATACACCGCATGGTTCAAGCCCAAGGACGCGCCTACCGACAGGGACAGGCGACCAGGATTGAACATGAAGGTATAGCCCGTGGTATAGCCGAGCGCGACGCGGTAATAGTCGTAGGACATCAGGTATTGGCTGGACGGCGTCGCTTTGCCCGCGGCGGCGTATTCGAGGTAGCTATTGTACCCCAACGGCCAAGTCTCCTCGTCGCGACCATCATAATAACCGGAACCGGCGCCCTTCTGCATGACGCTGCTCTTGACGCTCCGCTCCAGATTGAGGGTCAGGCCGTTCGACCAACGGCGGTTGCCGACCCATCCGTCGCTGAAGGAGAATTGAAGGCTCTGGGTGTCGGGACTGACGTTCGTCGCGATGGACAGGTTCCTGCCGGTTCCGCCGAGGTTCTTGTCGGACCACTGGACGAAACCCGATACGGGGAATCCATCGACATTGCCGCCGAAAGTCGCACCGAACTGGATGTCCATCTGGTTGCCTTCCTCTACCCGGAATTCAAGGACGACCTTCCCCTCTTCGCTTCCGTAGAGGATGTCGAACTGGACGTCCGTGACCAGACCGGTGTTGTAGATGTTCTGGCCGCTTTGGATCATCTTGGCCTTGCTGAACACATCGCCGACCTTGATCGTCAGCTCACGCTCAAAAACATACGGCTTGGTCTTGGTCAAGCCATTGATCAGGATATCCTCGACCACGGCCTGTCCCTGTTCCGTGATGCTGACGGTAAAATCGACCACATGTTTTTCTTCGTCGCGGTTCTCGGAGATATTGATGTTGTTATAGATATAGCCGTCGTTCCAGTACAGGTCGGCTATCTTGGATATCTCGGTATTGACCGCCTGGATATCAAGCACCACCCCCGGCTTCATGCTGATCTGGGACTGTATCGTCTCATTGCTGAAGATGGTGTTCCCCTCCACAGCGATCGTACCGAGGGTCCACTGCTCCCCTTCGTCGACGACGAACACGATACGGATCTTCCGGGTCTTGTCCTCAGGAGTGCTGACGTCCTCAAAACGGATATCGGAGACCTTCACATCGATATACCCGTTCTTCTGGTAATATTGCTCGATCGACACGGCGTCGGTCTTCGCCGTCTGTTCATTGAAGTTCCCGGAATTGAACAACGACTGGACCTTGCTGCTGACCTGTCGTTTCAAGGTCGATGATGGAATATGCTCATTCCCTTCAAACGCCACCTCCGCGACCTTGGACTGCAACCCTTCGTCGATGGTAAACGAAACGGATACCTTGTTGGTGTTCTCGTCGATCTGATAGTCGGAGGTAATGGATACATGATCGTATCCTTTATCCTTGTAATGAGTCACCAACGCATTGGTAGCCAGGTCAAACTGCTGCTTGGTACCGAAATCGCCGACTTTCAGAGTGATCGCGCGTAGGAGGTCCCTGTCCTTGATGCCGTTCTGCCCAATGAACACGATTTCCGACACCTGTGGGAGTTCAGAGAAACGGAACAGTATCTCAAGCTCCCGGCCCGACTCTCCGCCGGGCAACGCTTCCGCCTCAAAATGGCTGAAATAATCGGAGGCGTACAGATTCGCCTGCAGTTCATTGAAGAGGCTGTCCGAGAACTCTTTGCCGAGATACGGGTACGTGATGTCGTCCACCGTTGTGGATGGGACGTTCTGCAAACCCTCATAGCTGAACTTCACGATAGGCCGCCCGATCCACCAACCGGCTTGGTCGGTCGAATCTTCGGGCGCGGCGAACAACGGAACCCCCGCCAATATGAGAACGGCGCAAACCACCGAAAGGAATTTTCTTACCATGCGATCTCCTTGAAATCTCTCTTTGGAAAACTAGCTAGAACTCGATGCGTTTGGTAACGCTGAATCCAATAGTATCCAAAATGTTGAAGAGCGACAACTCTTCTGGTTGTGTAAATAACGAGAACGTGCCCATTGGATTGGCCCATTCAACCGACAATTCCATATCCACCTTCAGGTCATCGGCAAGGAACGAACCTCGCCCCAGACCATTGTTCGCGGCGGAAAAATGTATCATCCCCTGCAGGAAGAAATCCCGGCCAAGATATTTTCCGAGGAAAATCGTGGTGTTGTCGAGATATCTCGAAAGGGGGCTGGCCGAGGAAGAGACAAGGCTGGTTCCCGGCAATACATCAAACAAAATATTCTGGACAATGTTACTCCTAATCGTAAACATGTCGAGCCCCAAGGAGTTTTTGATCGAACGAGCCAGATCGGAAGATCCCGTACCGATAATGCCAAGCCGCGAGATCACATCCGTAGCGGTCGCGGCGAGGGATACCACCGAAGAGACGTTCACCTGTCCGTAGGCTGTAGACGGCAGGATGCTCTGTCCGAGTATCTGAAGTATTTCATTGGTCGATAGCGACGGAACGCTTTCGAAACGTGGGGAAAGGTCGTCCAACGTGGAATCCTGCAATACCAGATAGATGTCGACCTTGTTTCCATTGCTGTCGAAATCCCGGATGCGCGCCCGCATGTTGATGACGGGATTGACCTGCTGGGTGAATGCATCGGTACGGAACCGGAAAGAGCCTTCCGTTACATAGAAGTTTTTCTGGAAATAGTAGATTTCTCCGGTTCGGAAGCCTAGTTCCCCGTCCACGGTCATCCGTTCAGACCTGTGGTCGAAGGAGAAGGCGGTGTGCTGACCTTCATCGAGCGTGACGGAAATGATCGGCGAAGCCTCCGAAGGGAAATAGAAATTGACGTTCTTGCCGGTAGTGACCTGCATGTTCGTCGAAGTCGTATTCCCCTTGGTATACCATGCGGGCAAGCCGGAGAGCCCGAAGCTGATCGTCGTGTCACTGATCGTGATCGGTCCCGACAGCCAGCATTCGATACCCTCCCCATATATGGTGAAGTCTCCGGAAACATATCCCTTGATATCTATGTCCTGCCCAAGGAGCGGAACCCAGACGAAGACCGGATCGTCGGGGATACGCGTCTCCAACTGGTAGTAATCGAGCAGCCAGCCATCCAGGTTGCAGGAGGCCTTGCCCATGGTCTGGACGATCTTGCCGGTACGCAGGTTGGTGCAGGTCATGGTCGTCCAGCTATTGCTGGCGAACCCCTCCTCTATCGTCACGACCGGATTCTTCATGGAAAGGATGTCGTCGGGCAACCAGAACGTCGTCGCATCAATCCTGTCAGCCCACGCCATGCCGTAGAAATCGGGGGAAAGCGGATCCCCTTCAATCCTGACGTCCCCATGAACATCCCCTTCCAGGAACCAGACCAGAGGCTTCATGAACGTGATGTTTATCAACGGCAATGGGAAGAAGATATCGGCGACGTCAACGGAGATTGCGCGGGAGGTGACGAAGCCGGTAGCATGGAACCCGAGCAGGAACGATGGATCCAGCAACAGATCGATGGCTCCGTCGGTAAGACGGTATGTGCCGGTGATGTTTTCAGGCCCGTTTTCAGGACCGCCGTTGATCGACGCCAGATCGCCTCGCAAGGAGAGTCGATAGGTCGCGTCAGGGATACGGTATTCAGAACCCAGCACCACGTTTTTCAGTCCCAAGGTCAGCTCAAGGTCCGCGGTGGAGGCCTCCGGATTCTTGAACGCTTCCACCAACGAGGCGAAAACAGGGGCGATGGAGGAAGGAAGGTCGAAAACGCGACCGGACAACGGAAGCCGCGTGGCGAGTGTGAATTCACCGCCATATTCCCGCGGTTTATCCTTGTTGTTGACGACGAAGGAGGGTTCAACCGACAATGAGGCTTCGCCAGTATCGCAATCGATATCGATACGCCCGTTCTGAAGGACGAAGTTGCCGTTGACGTAAGAAATATCACTGAAGCCCACGGAACCGTCATCGATATGGAAGGAGCTTTGGATGTGCGTAGGATCGTCAACGAAATCCCGGCTGGTCAAACTGGCGAAACCGTCGACGTTTATCGCCGCCTTCAAATCGGAAGAACCGACGGCGGTGAAATTCAACGCCATGTCTCCTAACGGAAGATAGAAACGTCCGACGTTCAGTGATGTCAGGTCGATCATCCCGCTGACCGACGCTTCGTCCTGTTGATCGGAATAGACTGAGACGGAGACGCTTTCATCCGCTTCTCCCGCAAGGTACAGCATCCCCTTGAATGCTTCAAAATCACCGGACAGCAGGCGTCGCAGCGAAGCGCTACCGATTTCAAGCGCACCTTTGAGCGGTTCGCCTTTACCGGTATTCCACATGAGGTTCGCGAATGAGAGTCCGCGGTCGGTTGCGGAAAGGTCAAACCCGAGGGAACCGGTCTCTTCGGTAGCCGGAAGGTTTCCAAGCCGGAAGTCGGAGATATTGAAAGCCCAGTCATAGGTATCGAGCGGAACATCCAAAGCGAAGGTCCCTGAAAGATCCAACGGCCAGTTTTCCTGCAGCCGTTCAGAGAACCGGGGAAGAGCAAAACCGTCCGCGACGAGAGCTACCCGGCCATGTCCTTCGTCGTTCAGTACCGCCGACAGCGCCAAGCCAGTGGAAGAGAAATCCAGAGCGAAGGTATTGAAATCTACCGTCAAGGACAGGGGATAGGTCATGTTCCAAGCCGTAAGGACCGCTTCACTGTTGACGATACGTCGGGATTGCCAGTTCATCCGTCCAGATATCGAGATATTGGGAACGAATTCCGAATCAATCGTAAAGGAATAGCTATCGGGAGGTAGCAATGAAAAATCCACTCTCGCCAGATGGCGACCGTCTTCCGCCGTCGCGAGGACCAGTTCGCCTTCAGGAAGGAAGTCGTTCAAAACCAGACCGCCGTTGTATTGCAGGCGATACCCTTCCGTAGTAGCGGTAAAGGTCTCCACGTCCAGACGGTCGGAAGCCAACGTCCCGACGAACGTCGTCGCGCCGTTGAAGAACCGATTGCCGACTTTCAGGTCAATGACGCCCAGCTCAAAGGAACCTCGTCCATCCCAGCCGAATACGGTACCTTCGCCAGGAACGGCGTCCAGCCGTATGTTACCGACTAGTCGTGTCGTGTCATCCATATACGCTTCCATGACGGGCGCATAGCTACCGATCAGGGGGCGGAAAGCGGCCGGAGAGAACTCTTCGAGCCGTAATGTGGCGGAAAGCCGGTGGGTCCCGGAAGGATCGTAGGTCGCGCTGGCGTTGACGCCAGCCTCAGGATTCCATACTTCTAGTCGCATAACATCCTGCGGCGCGGTGTTCTGCCAGGTATAGGTGACCGAGGTAGTGCCGGGCACGGAATCTATCGCCAAGGAATCGAGCTGGGCGAAGATATCGAAGGTCTCCTGATCTCGGTGATAATCGACGCTCGCCGTCAACGTGCCGGAGGCCTCGGCAGGCACGGCCCAGGTCAGGCCGGCGGCAAGTTCCGAATACAGCTCCGCCACGATGTTCTTGTTTTTATTTGCGAAGGAGACGTTTATCTGCGTAGCGGAACTGGAAATGGAATGCACGGGAAGGTCAGGAAGATCCGGCGACAGCGAACGGGCCAGCGAAGGATCCGGCAGTTCCAGTCGGTTCCATTGCAGTCCCCCGGTCAATAATTCCTGTTGGACGTCCAGCGCGAGCCGCCCCTGCAATCCGGAGACGGTACAGATTTCCTTGTCGTCAAGGCGGATGGAAATCGGCTGAGGTTCCGAAGCTTGGGCCGATATGTTGAACATATTGAAAGCGCCGCCCGCCATGTCGATATGCCAGGCGGAGGACGACACCGCGATATCTCTTCCTTGCAGGTCGATGCAGGCGTCGATTCGGGGCGTAATGAACGATAGGGTCCATGCGACGCCATCTCCCAGCGCGACCGTCCCGTCTGCGGACGGTAAAGATACTCCCGATGCGCCATACCGCACGTCCACGCTTCCGAATGTGTATTGCAGCATGGCGGTACGGAGCGTATCAATCCCAAAATCGGCCAGGTCGGCCCAACACCGCATCTTCTTGATTCCGACGTTGATTCGAGATGCTTCGGCATCAGGGGCGTCGCCGACTCGTCCATTCTCCCAGCCTGCCGACATTCGATAACCGTTCGCGACGTTTTTTTTCAGAGAGAGCGCCAGTGCGTCTATTTCCGCCGACAGCGCATCAAGGCCGCCGGTGATGGTATTGACTCGCAGGTCGGCCGATAACAATGTCAAATTCTGCCCAAGGTCAATGGTCCCATCGATTCCTGCCGCATCGATCCTGTCGGTAGCGTCAGCAAAATATCCTCGGCCATTGGAGAGTTCGACAGAAAACGCAGTCCTGGACAGCCACGAGCTCAATGTGTTTCGTCCACTACCGGTATCGACGGTTCCTTCCGCATTTCCGGTCGTTGACAGTTGTTTCAGCAGCCCCCCCGAGGTCTCAGGGTCGAACGTCAATGAAAAATTCTCTATTTCAACGGTAAGCCGGTCGTGCCCCATCAGGAAGGAGCGCAGCAATTGTTGTACGGACATCGAAAAGGTCAGCCTGTCGGCTTCCAGCGCCTTGTGCCACCGGCCATTATCGTCACGCACCGAAAGCGCTACGTCATTCAGCCGAATCGCCCGCCACAGCGTGCGGTCGATTGATGAGAATTCCATACGTAAGTTGGAATTGGCGTCACTGCCGAAAGAGGCGACGATATCCGACGCTATGACCGTGCCGGGATCCTGCAGTCCAAGGAAAAACATACCGGCCCATACAAGGACGATGGACAGCGTCAACAATAGGCACGAGACGATGATTGTCGCAGGCGTCGTATGGTATTTCATCAGGACTATAGATTCCTTATTTCACGGCATGACGATGATCGTCGAGACGGTCCTCCATATATCAGTATACCGATATTATTGTGTTTTGACAGCATTTTATATGTAGTTTCTTTATATAGTTTCCATTGTCCAGAGCATAGATTCTGTGTATCATAGGAGAGAGACATACGGAGGCTGTTTGTTATCATGGACAATACTGTTTTGCAGAATTTCATCGTCTTTGAGGGACTGGATGGTGCCGGTACAACCACTCAGATGAAGCTCCTTGCGGAGACTTGCGATAGACAGGAACGTAGCTGCCACGCTACGTTCGAACCGACTTCAAACTCCATCGGTCGCTTGGTACGGAGCGTCCTGCAAAAACAGGTGGTCACTACGCCTCTTGCCTTGGCCATGCTGTATGCCGCCGACCGGGAGGATCATCTGAACAATCCCGTCTCGGGTATCATAGGCAAGCTGGAAGCGGGGCAATTGGTCATCTGCGACCGATATCTTTATTCCTCCCTCGCCTACCAGTCGGTGGAATGCGGTTTTGACCGGATTGAACAGCTCAACCAATACCCTTCCCCCCAGTTCATTTTCTATATCGACACTCCTGTGCATGTCTGCATGGAGCGCATCGAACGCAGGGGAAACGAAAAAGAATTGTTTGAAAAAAGGGATTTTCTTTTGAAGGTACGCTCGAACTACGAACGCATTTTCAGCGCGCTTCCTGAAGGTGTCCGTTTCGTCAGGCTTGACGGCACTTTGTCGCGGGAAGATATCGCCGAGCAAGTAGTCGCAGCCTTGCGCAAAAAGAATATCCTCAGCTAACTGTTACCTAAGCCTCAACCCAGCCTCACTCTAGGGTCAACCCAGCCTCACTTTAGGGTCAACCCAGCCTCACTCTAGGGTCAACCCAGCCTCACTCTAGGGTCAACCCAGCCTCACTCTAGGGTCAACCCAGCCTCACTCTAGGGTCAACCCAGCCTCACTTTAGGGTCAATCGGCGGGCGTCGGGGTTTTTGTTATTCAAATTCCTCAAAAAGTGTTGTCGGCCTACTTTGATACAGATGTTGACACAAGTTGGCTACCGAGGAGTTTTGGCGAGTTTCATCATCCATCATCAAAGAAAAACATAGATTTAAGCTACTGTTTTGTAGATTTTGAATCACCAGCGGGATTTTTTGGTATATGGGTGGCATGAACGCTCCAAACAAACCGACATGGAATAGGGACTACCCCTATGAAGATCTCTATGAGTACACCAGCTATCAGGTGACGGTCAAGGTCGCCGATACCCGGTTCAGCATTTTCCCCAATCATCGCGATGCATATTATTATTGGAGGAAGCTACGGCATAATTTGCACAGATATGGGTGTGAACTCGTCGAGTACATGACGATGAGGTCTCACCTGCATTTTCTGGCTGTGACAAACCAAGGTCTGGAACCGCTGGTAAAGGCAATACGGGCGACGAATGTATCCTACTCCATGCGTCTGCGCTATTATGCGAAACATCCTCGGCCATACAAGGACAGGGAGGACCATAGTCTCATTGACCACCTCAGGCAATTTCCTGAATCTACAGTTTTTCAGAAGAACAATTGCTATATCCCTATCACGGGATTCAGCCAATTGTTGGCGGAGATGCGATATATCAAACGCAACCCCGAAAGGGCAAACTTGAAGAACGGGGATTGTTTCATATCGAGCCGGCGCGAATACAAGGACAATTATTTTGAATTTATGGATATCTACGCCGCCACCCGCATCGCGAAACTGTTTTCGATGACCCCGCAAAATCTGCATCAATACCTTATGGTTGATGACGACATCTGGATAGAACAACGCAACAAACTGATTCCAGCCGATGTTTCTCAAGAACTGCAGATATTCAAGGTATCCAATGCCAAATTTCCACTTTGCACATTTGAACCGCCCAATGAGTAATTTCCGAAAGACAATCAGAAGGACACTTGCCCACTACCCGGCTCCGGCTAGGTCGCCTCTAGGTTGATCACTGAGCGAGCCCGGGTTGACCACTGAGCGAGCCCGGGTTGACCACTAAGTGAGCCCGGGTTGACCCTAAAGTGAGCCTGGGTTGACCACTGAGTGAGCCTGGGTTGACCACTGAGCGAGCCTGGGTTGACCCTAAAGTGAGCCTAGAGTGAGGTTTTATCTTAAGAATGTCGCATCGCCATAGGAGAAGAAGCGGTAGCTTTCCTCGACGGCATGTTTGTAGGCGGCGAGGATGTGTTCCTTCCCAGCGAAGGCTGAGACAAGGACGAGCAACGTCGATTCGGGAGTATGGAAGTTTGTAAGCAGCTGGTCCACGACATGGAATTCATAGCCAGGCATGATGAAGAGGTTCGTCCGCCCCTGCCCTACTTTGAGTTGTGCCGAAGAGACGTCCCAAGCCGATTCCAACGTCCTTACGCTGGTGGTTCCTGTCGCGACGACCTTTCGGCCTTCGGCTTTCGCCTTGTTGACGGCATCGGCGGCAGACTGGCTCACTTCGTACCGCTCGAAATGCATGTGATGGTCCTCAAGGCTGTCGGATCGCACGGGAAGGAACGTCCCGGGGCCGACATGGAGGGTGACCTCCACGATATCGATCCCCATGTCCTTGATGCGGTCAAGGATTTCGCCGGTGAAATGCAGACCGGCGGTCGGAGCCGCTACCGACCCATCGGTCTTGGCGTAGACCGTCTGGTAGCGGGTTTCGTCGCTGAAATTGTCGTCGCGCTTGATATAAGGGGGAAGCGGTACGTGTCCGCAGTCGCGGAAGAACGATTCATCGACCGGACGATCAAAACGAACGGTGCGGGTTCCGTCGTCATTCGCAGAGACGATTTCCGCCTCGTGGATGGAGTTGCCACAGGAATCCTTGAAAGAAAACTTCTTACCTGGCTTCTGTTTCTTGCTTTTGGTGACCATGGCCTGCCAGGAATGGTCGAGGTTCTCTTCGAGGAACAGGAACTCGACGCGGCCGCCCGCCTCGCTTTCTCCATAGACACGTGCCTTGCGGACGCGGCTGTTGTTGACTACGAGCAACGAACCGGGCTCCAGGAACGAAGGGAAATCGGTCATGGAAGAATCGATCCACTCTCCAGAGCGGCGGTCAATGACCAGCAGACGGCTCGTACCACGGCGGTCGGCCGGCGTCTGGGCGATCAGTTCATCGGGAAGATCAAAAGAGAATTCCTTGGTTTTCATCTACATTCCTCTGACACGGAAGACCGAGCAGGTCATAGGCCTTCATGGTGACCATGCGGCCTCGCGGCGTCCGTTTCAGGTATCCTTTCTGAATCAGATACGGTTCGTAAAAATCCTCCAGCGATTCGATGGCCTCGCCAACGGAAATCGAAAGCGTGTCCGCTCCGACCGGCCCGCCGCCGTAGAATTCTATAATGGTACGCAGGATATTGCGATCCTGCTCCTCAAGACCGTTCAGGTCGATACCCAGACGATCCATGCTGTGATGCACGATTTCAGGCGTGATCACGCCATTGCCAAGGACATCGGCAAAGTCGCGAAGACGCCGCAACAGCCTGTTGGCGATTCTCGGCGTACCACGGGCGCATTTCGCAAGCAACGCCACCGCCTCCGGCTCTATGTCCGTATTGATGATCTGGGCGGAACGGGTGATGATGCTGGACAGCTCCTGTTCGTTGTAGAACTCGATATGGCAGGTGATGCCGAAACGACTGTGCAATGGAGAAGAGACCTGCCCCGCTTTGGTGGTCGCGCCGACCAACGTGAAGTGCGGCAACGGGATACGCATCGTCCGGGCGGCAGGCCCCTGGCCGATGACCCAGTCGATCTCGAAGTCCTCCATGGCGATGTAGAGCATCTCCTCGAGGGCCGGTTTCAACCGATGGATTTCATCAATGAAAAATACGCTGCCTTCCGTGACGTTGGTCAGGATACCGGCGAGATCCTTCGGCTTGTCCAACGCAGGGGCGCTGGTCATACGGATTTCTGCGCCCATCTCATTGGCGATGATCGACGCCAGCGTGGTCTTGCCAAGGCCGGGGGGGCCGATCAGGAACACATGATCCAGCGCCTCCTGACGTTCACGGGCGGCCTTGATGAACACTGACAGGTTGTCCTTGATCCTGGCCTGTCCCTGGAAATCACAGAGCATCTTCGGCCGGAGCAGGTTCTCCTGGGCGTCGGCCTCGCTCTGGAACGAAGTGGACATGGGTGAATTCTGCTGCAATTCATCGAGGTCTTTCAAGGAAGTCTCGAAATCATCAAATTCGTCTTTGTCCATTCATCACCCCAATGCGACGATCGCATAACGGAAAAGCGTCTCTTCCGCTTCATGCTGTTCCATGGGTTCGAGCAACAGGGCATGCTCCTCGACAAGCTTCGCCAATGTCTCGGAGACCTTTCTCTTGTCGTACCCCATTTCAACCAGAGCCTCTGCAAGCTCCGCCCAACGCTTGTCCACATCGCCCTTCCGGCGAGGCGAGGAACCGGGTTCGGAAGCGTCGTCTTCAAGAACAAGGACATTGCGCAAGGCCAGAATCAATTTCTGGCCCGTCTTGCTACCGATGCCAGGAATCCGAGAAAGCGTCTTTACGTCTCCGTCATCGAGGGCCTTGATCAGATTATTGACGCTGACGCCGCTGAGAATCTTCATGGCCTGCTTGGGCCCGATGCCGGGAACCGTCTGGAGCTGGGTGAATACGATACGCTCCTGCTCATCGGAGAAACCGAACAACGTCATCGAGTCCTCGCGATGCTGTAGCCAAGTGAGCATGCGCAGATTCTTGCGCTGGTCCCCTTGGAGCTGGGAAAGCCGGCTGGCGGTCTGGGAGGAAATAATGAGCGAATATTCAAGATGTCCGCAACGAAGCACCAGCTCCTGCGCCGACACATATACTATGTCACCGATAACAGCATTGATCATTGCATCCTCCGTAACCCGTCAACGTAGTACACGGGATTCCGTCGCGCTATACGTGGCGAGGCAGATCGCCGCCGCCAAAGCGTCCGCCGCATGGTCGGGCCGGGGAATGGCTTCCAGACCGAGCATCAGCCTCATCATCTCCTGCACCTGGTTCTTGTCGGCGTTGCCGTAGCCGGTGACGGTCGTCTTGATCTGCGGCGGCGAGAACAGCCGGACGGACAGCCCCTGGGAAAGCAACTGGTGCGTGACCGCACCGATCACCTTCGCCACGGTGATGGCGCTGCTGACGTTCTTGGCAAAGAAGATATCCTCCATCCCCACCTGCCCCACCTCGAACTTGGCGGCGATTTCGCCGAGTCTGGAAGCGATCTCATGGATTCTCTCAGCTTGCCCCGTCTCGGTCGTGGTCTTGACCACACCAAAAGAAACAGGCCGGTAACGCTGGCCGAACACATCGACCACGCCCCAGCCTGTCTGAGCAAACCCTGGATCTATCCCCAGGATACGCATGCAGTTATTCTTCGTCCTCGTAGTCGTCCGGCAGATCGAGGTTGGTGGAAACCTGCTGGACATCGTCCAGCTCCTCGAGCTTGTCGACGATCTTCATGACCTTGCGCGCACGTTCGGTATCGAGCTGGACCGTGGTGTCGGCGATCTTCTCGACCTCGGCGCTCTCCTGCTCGAAACCCGCCGCCTGGAGGGCCTCCAGCACATTGGCGAAATCAGCGGCGCTGGTGGTGACCTCGATCGTCCCGTCCTCGTTGCTCACATCCTCGGCTCCATTCTCAAGGGCGGCCTCGAAAATATCGTCCTCCGAATACTTGGAAGCATCGTATGTGAGAATGCCCTTCGTCTGGAACATGTAGGAGACGCAACCGGTCGCACCAAGGGAACCACCGAGCTTGGTCAACGTACTGCGCACATCGGCGGCGGTACGGTTCTTGTTGTCGGTCAAGGTATCGATAATGATGGCCACGCCGCCGGGGGCGTACCCTTCATACGTCAGTTCGTAGAACGTGGAAGCGCCGAGTTCGCCGGAGCCCTTCTTGATGGCTCGGTCGATGTTGTCCTTCGGCATGTTTTCTGCGCGGGCCTTGAGGACCGCGGTACGGAGACGGGCGTTGCTCTCAGGATCAGCGCCGCCCATTTTGGCTGCGACAGAAATCTCCTTGATCAGCTTCGTGAACTTCTGACCGCGTTTCGCGTCAGCGATACCCTTCTTGTGTTTGATTGTTGCCCATTTGCTGTGGCCGGACATATTGAACCTCTTTATAGAAATAGATTGCGATTGATTTGGTATATGAATCCTTGTAACGTTACCATAGCGGAAAAAAAGGTGTCAAGGGGCTACGGATGACAATACGGGACAATCGGGGGTTTTTAAACGATTAATATCAAATTTTCTCATTTTCATCCGCCTCGACCGCTAGTTGAAGCACGATATCATCCAAGACCATCCAACCTTTTTCCGTACAAGAAAATGACAGATCGGTATCACAATACGCCCCAGAATCCACAATATGCGAAAAACGGGAGGACAGCAGACGGTCGAACGAAAAACCGAAACGGGCCTGGAATACGGCCTTGTCGATACCCTCCCGTCTGCGCAGCGCGACGAGCAGGTATTCCTCCAGCTCCTCCGACCGGGACAGCCGCTCCCCTGCGTACCCGGTGAAAGCGGTTCCCGAACAATACCCGTCGAGATCGGCGGGACATTCCCAGCGAACGAGGCCGGTCGATGAAAACGCAGTTCCCGCCGAAGCGGGGCCAAGACCTATATACTGGGAAAGCGACCAGTACCTGCCGTTGTGCAGGCTTCTCGCCCCAGCTTTCGCAAAATTCGAAACTTCATAATGCTCATAGCCCAGTGCCGCCAGACGGTCCCAGCACCCCAGCAGGACTTCCGCCTGCCAGCGTTCATCCTGTTCCCGAACGCGGGAATACAAAGGAGTCCCCTCCTCCAACGTCAAGCAATACAGGGAAATATGTTCAGGCGCGACGATGCGGCATAAGGAATCGATATCTGCCATGGCGGTTTCCATGCTCTGACCGGGGATACAGGTCATGAGGTCGAAGCTCAGCCTCGTCCCGTACCGTTCATGAAGTCGAGACGCTTTTGCGGTTCCCGCGAGGACACGGTCCAAGGAGATATTTCGTCCCAAAGTCCGCAAGGCCGAGGCGTCCAGGCTCTGCACCCCCATGCTCAGCCGATCTATATATCGTTCGAACAACGGAAAATGTGCGTCGGTCAATGATTCGGGGTTCATTTCCACGGTGCATTCCTTGGACCGGCCGAAACGGTTCGCCGCCTCCAGCAACAGTGACAGATCGTCGACGGGAAGACAACCTGGATTCCCCCCGCCGAAGAATATCGTTTCATAGGGCCGGCCAAGCCGCTCGGAACAGGCCAGTAGCTCCTGGACGAGTCGGTCGACATACCGCCGCCGACAAGAGGCGACGCCACCCCAAAGGGAGGCCGGAAGCGAATAAAAAGCGCAATAGTCGCATTTCGACGTACAGAAAGGGACATGCACGTATAAAGAGACTGGCTGTGATACGTCGAAGAAACCGTCAGGGACCGGCATGGCGGCTCGCATCAATCGTTGGTGAGGACCTTCATCCGGTTCAACGGCCAGAAACGGGCTATGACACGACCATTGATATCGTCGGTATTGACAGGGCCGAAGTACCGGCCGTCAAACGAGTTGTCGCGGTTGTCACCTAACGGCAGCACATGATGCGCCGGTACGTAGATACCCTGTTCATACCGTGCGGCGCCGCTTCTCACGGAGAAATCGGACGGATCGAGCAGCCGTTGGGCATGGGACTTGCTGGAACGAACCTGGTATTCATCCCCCGGGCCCGAATAATTCTTGACGCTCTGATAAGAATTGAGCAGATGCTGAGGCGCGGAAGTCAGACCTTTGTCCTCATAGGCTGTCAGAGCGGCGTAGGCCTTGAGGCCGTCGTAGATTTCAGGATCCACCAACCGGTTCGGCCCCGAAGAAAGCCCGTTGTCTGAACGGAACGTGCTTTCTTCGATGAAACCATCCGTTCCGGCGGGGTTGATCATCACATTCCCATCGCGGAAATTGACGACATCCCCCGGCATGCCCGCCGCACGTTTGACATAGAGCCGTTCACGAGGATTGCCGGCGTCATCGACATCGATGTTCACAAGTGAAAAGGTCCCCATGTAGAGTATCTGCGCAAGGACGTCGTATACCGGCCCTCGCGAGTCATAGTTCGGGTTGTAGAAAGTGATGATCTGATCCCGTTCCGGCTGACGGTGCTTGGTGAAAAGCTTCTTCCCGCCGGGATACAGCTCAATGCCATAGGAGGTCTTGTTGACGAATACACGATCGCCGGTCAGCAAGGTCTTCTCCATCGAGGGAGAAGGAATGACGAACAACTGGAACAGATATTGGTTGATTAGCAGAACGGCGAATACGGCGAACACGATTGCATCGACCCAACCTTTCACTTCACCCCAGAAGGTCCTTGGCTTGCGAGCGGCTATTTCCGCGGCCCGCTTCGCCTTGCGAACGGTCAACCAGCGTTCCGTCTGACGTTCAATCATTGAAAAGAATTCGTCCATATTCTGGAAAGTATCACAATCGGAGCGAGTTGACAAGTTACTGCGTGGAGAGTACCTTTTACCACATGAAAAAACCAGTCCAATTACCGAAAGTCGAACCAGTGACGCTTCCGACCATCCTAGGCGTGCGCCCGGGCATATATATCCTCATTCTCGGCGTCCTGCTGATCGCCTTGGTATTGTTTCTGGTGGGTTGCCTGCCGGGAATTCTCAACGGCGGCAAGAAGGTCACGTTCACCAGTCCATTGACCTCCGTCGCCGTCACCATCGACGGAGTCTACAAGGGAGCGACCCCTTTTGAAATCTTCGTAGAAAGCGGCGACCACGAAATAAGCTTCTCAAAGGACGGGGTCGTACTGCAGACAAAGGACGTGAGGGTCGGTCATCCGGTGTTCTTCAGCTGGTTGTTCCCCCGCAAGCAGACGGTCGAAAACGATGCGTTGAACATCACACGCCAGGGAATCGACAGGCTGACAGAGAAGTTCCTGGACGACCTTGCCGGCTGGTCGACCGTGACCGATTACGACGACAGATACCACTTTCCCCCGTTGTATACCAACTGGGCAACCGACATGACGGTTCTGGTACCTGAAATTTCAGACGGTTCCGCGACGTCCGTCGCATTGCGCAAAGAAATTTCCGACGCCTGGACGCTTGCCTGCGCTCACATCACCAGCAAGACGTTACTTGACGACGCATCGGCGGCGAAAGAGACGTTGCTGGCGGCGGGTCTGCTCCAGGATACGGCTACCGCCGACAGGCTGCTCGCCGTCGCGGGACGGCTGTTCACAGACCAGGGGAGCCTGACGGACATGGTAGGACTTGCCGCGGGCGGAAGTACCGCAGGTGGAGATACGGGTGCGAACCAGACCTCGGCATTGACCGTCCCAGGACTTTCGATAGACGGTTTTACCTATTTTCCGGAGACCTTCGTCATGGGAGACGCCGTACCGGAAATCTGGCCGGCGGTCACAGGAGCGGGCGTAGACGTCTCGACCGGGGCGTTCTCTATCGCCGCGACGGAAGTGACGGAATACCAATGGGCGCTGTTCGTCGAACAGAATCCATACTGGAGCAAGGCGAACCTGTCGCAGCTGGTCGCCGACGGCATGTCCGACGATTATTATCTCGCGGGGATATTCCCCTCTACCGCGATACAGTCCTCCCGACCTATCCGAAACATCAGCTATTACGCAGCCCAAGCGTTCTGCGAATGGCTGAGCGGCTTGAGCGGAAAGAATGTGCATCTGCCTACCGAAGAGCAGTGGACTAGGGCGGCGCTCAGCGTGCAAGGCAAGGAATATACGAAAGCGTTGCTTACCATTGACATGGACACGACGGCTCCGTCCGCGATGCTTGGTGGCGTCTGGGAGTTCACCAGTACGAGGTTCATTCCCCTCGCCCGTGTCAGCGGAGCCTACGTTGAAATACAGAGGCTCGCCGATGCGGCGGGACTTTCAACGGACATGGTCGTCAAAGGTGGCTCCTATATCAACAGCCCGACAGACATCGGCGTCGCTACGGTAGGTACCGCGGACAGGGCTGCCTGCGGGGAATATACCGGAATGCGCATCGTTTGGGAGTAAGAATGGCAAAGTTTTCAAAAAACGACATAAAAGTCCTGCAAGTCAATAAAAAGGCGTATTTCAACTATGAGGTCGTGGAAGATCTTGAATGCGGCATAGCGCTCGCCGGAACAGAGGTGAAGTCGATCCGGGAAGGCCGGTTCAGTTTTGTCGACAGCTATGTGAAGATCGCCCCTGACGGACTCGTGCTGGTCGGCTTCACCATCCAGCCCTACACGCATGCCAGCATCTTCAACCACAAAAGCGACCAGGACCGCAAGCTCCTCGCCCACAAGCAGGAGATCAAGCGGCTGAGACGCAAGGTCGATGAAAAGGGATTCACGCTGGTACCGACGAAGGTCTATCTGAAAGGCAATCTCGTAAAAGTCCAGGTTTCGCTCTGCCGAGGAAAACAACTGCATGACAAACGCGACGCCATCAAGGAACGGGACATGAACCGCGACGCCAGAAGGGAACTGAAACAGTTGAACTATTAGGAGGCGGTGCTGACGGGCGAAGATGCGCCGCCGTTTCAGAAGGCCTGCCAGAGGACGTGCCAGAAGGGGGTCTGACTTGGCTGACGTGTCTGATGTTCTGAGATGTCTGAAGGGGTCATCAGAAATCTGAGGGGCGTCGGCAAGTTCGCATCGGACATGGGTTTGTCGGTCAGGGACGCAAGCGAGGCGGCATGGAGCGCAGGTTTCTCCGTTTTGCGACGGCGCTGACGACGCTCATACAGGCAAGCCCCATACAGGCAAGCCAATAACAGGCAACGCCCTATACAGGCAAGGCACAGGAAACGACATGGACGGAACGACGGACAGAATACGGATACTCCATACCTCGGACTGGCATCTGGGGCGCCAGCTGTACGGACGGAGACGGGCCGTAGAGTTCGAGGCGTTCCTCGACTGGCTGCTTGGCCTCATTGACAGGGAACGGATCCAGGTGCTGATTGTCAGCGGAGATATCTTCGACACGACGACACCCGGAAGCATGGCGCAACGTGCGTACTATGACTTTCTGGGGCGGCTGCCAAAAACCTGTTGCCGACATGTCGTCATCATTTCCGGCAACCATGATAGTCCGACCCTGCTTGGCGCGTCCTCTTCCTTGCTCAAGCATTTCAACATCCATGTCGTCACCGAGGCCGTCCCGGACAACGAGGCGTTGCTCCTGACCGATGCGACGGGCAAGCCCAGCCTTGGAGTGATCGCCGTCCCGTTCCTCCATGACCGGGATATCAGGATTTCGAACGATGCCGAATCCCTTGAGGACAAGGAACATGCGTATCAGGAGGCCGTCGCGCGGCATTTTATCGACGCGGAACGGAAAATGGTCGAGCTATCGGCGCAAACGAGGGTTCCGATCGTCTGCATGGCCCACCTGTTCACTATCGGCGCAGTCACCGTCGAAGGGGACGGAGTCAGGGATCTCGCCGTAGGCTCCCTCAGCCATGTGCGCCCCTCCATATTCCCGACTGCCGCCGACTATGTGGCGCTGGGACATCTCCACGTCCCGCAGAACGTCGGCGGTCAGGAAAACATCAGGTATTGCGGTTCTCCGATCCCCATGGGTTTCGGCGAGGCGAATCAACGAAAACAGGTCTGCGTCGTAGAACTGGGCAGCGACCTCGCACCGACGGTCAGAAACATTCCCGTACCGGTTTTTCGCAAACTGGTCAAGATACAAGGAAATTTGGAACATATCCGGCGGAAACTGCTGGAAATCGGCTCTCGAACCGCCTCGGCGGACGAACCGCGTTGTCCGACTTGGGTGGAAATCGACTATGACGGCGAAGAAATCTGCGAAGACCTGCAACAGCGCGTCGAGCAAATGGTCAGCCCGCTGGATCAGGTGGAAGTCATCGCGGTACGCAATCTCCGCAAAGCCCAGGCGATATTGCGGCAACAGGAGGCGGCGCAGACTCTTGAGAGCCTGACCCCGCGGGAAGTCTTCGCGCGATGCATGGAAGAGAACGGTATCGTCGAGTCGCAGCGAGAGGACCTGTCGGCGGCGTTCGATGAAATCTACCATTCGATCCTGACCGCCGATACGTTGTCGGACGAAGGATAGCAAGATGCGGATACTCAGCCTCAGGTTCAAGAACCTCAATTCCCTCGCAGGAGAATGGAAGATAGATTTCACCTCGCCGCAATTCCGGCAAAATGGGCTGTTCGTCATCATGGGACCTACCGGAAGCGGAAAGACGACGATCCTCGACGCCATAGCCTTGGCCATGTACGGACGTACCCCCCGCCTTTCGAGGATCAACAAAACAACGAACGATATCATGACGCAAGGCTGCGGCGAATGTCTCAGTGAAGTGACGTTCTCCACCACCGCGGGCACCTACAGGAGTCTGTTCAGCCAACGCCGTTCCAGAGGCCTTGCCACCGGGGCGTTGCAGGACCAGAAGCGGGAGCTTTCCGACGCCGCCACAGGCAGAATACTCGCATCTACGCTCAAGGAGGTCGAGACAAGCATTGAACAGGTCACGGGGATGAGCTTCGACCAGTTCACCAGATCGGTGATGCTGGCGCAAGGGCAGTTCGCGGCGTTCCTGCAGGCCGGCAGCGACCAACGCGCCCCGATTCTTGAACAAATCACGGGAACCGGTATCTATTCGGAAATATCCATCGCCGTCCAACGGCGGTACCGGGAGGAGAAGGACAAGCTGGCGGCATTGCAGAGCGAAGCCGACAATCTCCGGCTATTCACCCCGCAGGAGCTTGAAGACCAGAAACAGGAAATCGCGTCCCTGGAGCTTCGGTCAAAAGAACTTGACCAGTGGATACGGTCGGCTCAACAGGCCCAACGTTGGTATGCCGACAACCGGAATCTGGCGCAGCGGGAGCGGCAGCTCCAGGAATCGCTCAGGACCTACATGGACGATGAGGCCGAATTCGCACAGGACAAAGCGTCCCTCGCACGGTATGAAACGGCCAGGCCGCTGCATTCCGGGTGGAAAGAGCTACAGATCCTTGAAACGAATCAGGCTGAAAACGAAAAAGAAAGACTGGAACTTGAAACAAGCCTGAAGACACAAGGGGAACTGGTTGAGCAGGCGAAAAAGGAGCGGGAGAACGCGACCGCCGTCTACGACGAAACGCTCAAGCAGGCGAACAGCCTGACCGAATTGATCAGGCATGTCAGGGAGCAGGACGCCAAGATCGTCCACGCCCGACAGGACGCCCGTTCATTGGAAACGGCCGTAGCGTCGTATGAAGTAGAGCGGGCGTCCGCGCAGGCGGCCCTGGATGATCTCAAACGCGGGATCGGGGATATCAGGCGGGAACGGCAGGAAGCGGAAGAATACCTGCAAGCGCATAAAGGGCATGAGCAGCTCGCGGACATGTTGGAATTGCTGTTCGACCGGATCGAGTCAATCCAGAACGCGTCGGAACGTCTCGAGCGTTTGGAGGAAGACCGCGACCTCCGTTCGCAGGAAGTCGAGACACGGAACGAAGAGCTTGTAGCTTGCGTTACAGCGGTGGAGAACATCGTACAAGCCCATGCGGGACAAAAAGCGACGTATGAAACGCTTCAGAAAGAATTGCAAGAGCTGTCCCGTAAAGGAAACGGCGGGTCGGTCAATGAACAATCCCGCAGGCTGTCGGAGGCGCTCGGCAAGGCGAAGGAAGAACTGGACTGCGCGAACCGCTATGAAAAGCTCCTTGAGGACAAGGAGCGTATGGCCGCGGAGCAACGGCGGGTCGCGCAGGAGCGTCAGGCGCTTGAAAACACTATCGCCGTACAGCGGCAATTGATCCAGGCGCTTGACGACAAAATCGCATTGGCGATACAGAACCGCGACCTCGCCCAGTATCGCGACAAGCTTGAACAGGGCCTCCCCTGTCCGCTTTGCGGTTCTCTGGAACACCCGTACATGGCAGACGTCGGACCTCATGAACACGACGCCGACGTTACGTCCGCGCCGCAAGAAGAGATGTCCGGACAGCTCATCGACGCGCAACGGAATCTGGAGAAGTCCCTTCTTGAGAAGGGCCAGATTGAAACTATGACAAGGAACCTGCAAGACGCCTTGGCGGCCTTGCAAATCCAAATAGAAGAATCGCGAACTCATTTCATCACGTTATTCAAAGATGAACCGTTGCTTGCGGAGGATCCCGCGGCGATCGTTTCCCAGTGTGAAAAAACGCTTGCGCAACTGAGGGCCAGCTATGAGGCCTTGCAGGAGAACGTCCTGCGGCAGGAACAGCTGAACCTCGAACTTGCAGCCGCCAGAAGCGCTTTGGATACCTTGACCGATCAGCTTTCAGACGCAAAGACGGCGCGGAATACAGCGGATGTCCAGCTTCAGCAAGCGGAACAAACGCTCCGGCGTACCTCCGAGGATATCGGACAAACCGTCGATTCCAGAAACGACAAGGTGTCCGAGCTACGGAAGACCTGTGATGAATTGGGAATCGACATCCCTGAAGGCTTTCCGTCCGTTCCCAGCGTCATGAAACTGAAACAGACGTTACGGACCAGTTGCGATGGATACAAGGCATACTCAAACCGTCGGGACGACGCGGTGAAACGGCTGGCGGTGAATGAAGGCAAGCTCGATGGCGCCGGCTATCTGCTGAAGCAAAGTGAAGACCGGCTGACCGCCGCGCGGAAGGACCTCCTGGTTGCGATCAATTTCCTGGACACATTACGCGAAGAGCGAAAATCCATGTTCGGCGACAAGGATTGCGATGTTGAGGAGACCTCGACGCGGCAACGCCTGAACGATGCGCAATCGACCTTGGAACGGGCGAGAGAGCAGTTGCACAGCGCATCGGCGGCGTCCTCCTCGCTCAATGACAGGCTTGCCGCATCGCGCAAACGTATCGAAGAGCTGAGGAAGCTCCTCGATCAGAAAAAAGATACGTTCCGTCGGGAACTCGCCGCCAATGGATTCGCCTGCCTGGAGGACTTCCTGGAAGCCCTGATACCGGAACAGGAGCTTAGGCGACTGCAAGAACATGAACAAGCCTTGCGAAATCGCGGTCTCAGGCTTGAATCCGAACGGGGGGAGCTTGAACGGCACAAGCAGGAGCTGGAAGCGCAAGCTCCGCAGCCTCCGTACACCGATGAGGCTATTTTGGAAGAGATTCTTTCAAAATATCGCGAAACCTATGAGGAGACCTTGCGGCAGATTGGTTCGTTGCAACAGAGACTGGAAGCGGACGGAATTCTCCGTACACAGCAGGAAGCGACCGTCCAAGCCATCGAAAGCCAACTACGGCAGCTACAGACATGGGATTCCCTGTACGCCCTGATCGGCTCCAGCGACGGCAAAAAGTTCAGAAACTATGCGCAGGGCATCACGTTCGACATACTGTTGGCGCAGTCGAACCGGAAACTGGCCTCCATGACGGACCGGTATCTGCTGGTAAGGTCGCGGCAGGAGGCGTTGGATATCTCCGTGATCGATAACTATCAGGGCGGAGACCTTCGTTCAACGAAGAATCTTTCCGGCGGTGAAAGTTTCCTGGTCAGCCTTGCGTTGGCATTGGGACTTTCCCAGATGGCAAGCAAACAGGTCAGGGTTGACTCCCTGTTCCTCGACGAAGGCTTCGGGACCCTCGACGCGGAAACGCTCGATACGGCGTTGGACGCATTGTCCACGTTGTGGGATGACGGCAAACTGATTGGCTTGATCAGCCATGTACCGGCATTGAAAGAACGGATATCGACACAAATACAGATTATCAAGGGAACCGGCGGAAAAAGCACGATCAAGGGACCGGGGTGCGAACAACTGGGTTGAAACCGATATTTGCCAGCGACGTACTGGTATTCCGTGGGAATCTTCGGCGAGGCGTCCGCTTCATTGCAACAAAACGTTGCGTAAATATCATGATAAAAAGAATATTGCAACAAAACAAACATGCTCGAAAAAACGACTATCTTGTTTTAGTATAAAAACATCCATCAGCAAAATTAACAATAATTCGTTCTAATGCAAACAAAACAGATAATTTTTACAAGAAAAGGTTTGATTGTTTCCGTAAAAAATGATATGTATTGGCTACCGGGACATGCTGTTGCATAATCTCCTTGGAATATGTTGCATTTTGAGGAATGTAATGAAAAAAGTCGCCGTTGTCATGGGAAGCGATAGTGATCTGCCGCTGATCAAAAGCGCCATCGACACACTCAGAAACATGGAAATCCCCTACGAGGTACATGTATACTCCGCCCACAGGACTCCCGACGCAGCCGCGGCATTCGCCCGAAATGCGGAAGAGAACGGATTCGGGGTGATCGTCGCCGCGGCGGGAAAAGCCGCCCATCTGGCGGGAGTCCTCGCCGGCAACACCATCCTACCCGTGATAGGGATTCCGATCAGCGCATCGTTGGGGGGACTGGACGCGCTGCTTGCGACCGTACAGATGCCTTCCGGCGTGCCTGTAGCCACCGTGGCGATCGACGGAGCCGCAAATGCGGCGCTCCTCGCGGCCCAGATACTCGCATTGGAAAACCCGACGCTCTCAGAACGACTGAGACAGACGAAGCGGGACATGGAACAGTCCGTATTGCGCAAAGACGCAGCATTGCAAGCCGCCGTGGAGGTCTAGGAACCCGAACGACGGCTTTCTTATTTGGTCAAATTTGGTCGAACAGTCCGCCGATACCGTGACGTAAGAAAAACGGGAACCGTATCGGTACGACGGCCTGCCGGACGGCGGGACAAACAGGAGTCAGGAGCCATATCATGGAGAAGACAAGACAGTTGTACGAAGGCAAGGCCAAGAAGGTCTATGAAACCACCGATCCGGACATCTACATCGTCGACTACAAGGACGATGCGACGGCGTTCAACGGGTTGAAGAAAGGAACCATCGTCGGAAAGGGAGTCATCAACAACAAGGTGACGAACCATCTGATGCGTCTGCTCGAAAGCAACGGCATCCCCACCCATCTGGTCCGGCAGCTTTCCGACAGGGAGACGGCGGTCAGGAAAGTCAAGATAGTCCCTATCGAAGTGATCGTCCGCAACATCGCCGCGGGTTCCCTGTCAAAAAGGCTCGGCCTGCCGGAAGGGACGAAGCTCCCCACCACGGTATTGGAATACTGCTACAAGGACGATGCGCTTGGAGATCCGATGATCAACGACTACCATATCAGGGCAATGAACCTCGCCTCCGACGCGGAGCTACGGCAGATCGCCGATTACTCGTTCCGTATCAATGAAATCCTCACGGATTACCTGAAGGACCAAGGTATAGAGTTGATCGACTTCAAGCTCGAATACGGCAGGACTTCCGACGGAACGCTCATTCTCGCCGATGAAATCTCCCCCGACACCTGCCGGTTCTGGGATTCCAAGACAGGGGAAAAGCTCGACAAGGACAGATTCAGAAGGGACCTGGGCGGCGTCGAAGACGCGTATCGGGAAATCCTCAGACGTCTGATGGGGGAATGATGAACGCCCCCTTCGACAAGCTGCACGAGGAATGCGGGGTGTTCGGCGTCTATGCCAACGAAGACCTGGACGTCGTATCCCTTACCTACTACGGATTATACGCATTGCAACACCGGGGGCAGGAAGGCTGCGGCATCGCGATCAACAACCGCGGCGTGATCACCGCCTACAAGGACTCCGGACTGGTCGGAGACGTGTTCACCCCTGATGCGTTGGAAAAGCTCGGCTCTGGACAGATGGCCCTTGGACATGTCAGGTACGCTACGACCGGGGATAATGCGAGGCTCAACGTACAACCTCTGGTGATCAACCACCGTAACGGACGTATAGCCCTCGCCCACAACGGCAATCTGACAAACGACGCCGACTTGCGCGACGAATTGGAGCTGAAGGGCTCCATCTTCCATACGACCAGCGACACTGAAGTGATAGCCTATACGATCACGAAGCATCGGTTGGTATCGGCGAGCCTGGAAGAAGCCGTCGACAGAACGATGGACGATATCCAAGGGGCCTATTCATTGGTGATCATGTCCCCGACCAAGCTGATCGCGGCAAGGGATCCCTGGGGGTTCAGGCCGCTGTGCATAGGCAAGCTCAAGGGTAGCTATATCTTCTCCTCCGAAACCTGCGCCTTGGACGCCATAGGAGCCGAATACGTAAGAGACGTCCGCCCCGGCGAAATCGTTATCGCAAACAAAGACGGACTGCGATCGATCACCGACCACTGCGAAACCCGCAAAAGCGCCTTGTGCGTGTTCGAGTTGATCTATTTCGCCCGTCCCGACAGTACGATCGACGATATATCCGTCCATGAGGCCCGCCAACGCGCCGGAGCGTTCCTGGCGCTGGAGCATCCGGTGCAGGCCGACGTGGTGATCGGCGTACCCGACTCAGGTATCGACGCCGCCATAGGCTATGCCCGGCAATCGGGAATTCCCTACGGCATAGGGCTGATCAAGAACAAATACATAGGAAGGACGTTCATCCAGCCTACGCAGAAGGACAGGGAGAACCAGGTCCGCATAAAGCTCAATCCTGTGGCCTCGACCATCAAGGGCAAGAGGGTCGTCCTGATCGACGACTCGATCGTAAGGGGCACGACCAGCCATCGTATCGTCAAGCTGATCCGCGACGCTGGGGCGAAGGAGGTCCACTTCAGGTCCTCCGCTCCGAAATTCCTGCATCCCTGCTATTTCGGGACCGATATCGATTCCAGCGAGAATCTTTTCGCCTACAAATATGATGATGCGGAGATGATGAAACTGCTGGACGTCGATTCCCTGGGCTTCCTGGGGACGGACAATGTGACGAAGCTATCGCCCAAGCCCTGCACGACCGGGTTCTGTACGGCATGTTTTACAGGCCGCTACCCTTGCGCTCCCCCGAAAAGGGGCGGAAAGGACAAGTATTCACAGGAACTCCCCTGTGGTGAGGATGATGAAAACGGCCGATCCACGCCAGGGTCGCGCACTAGGACCTGAACCTAGCGCGGGAGCAAATGGATTGTCGGCCCACTGAAACCGGGGCTTGGCCCGCCGGCCCCTCGCCTGCGGAAGAGCCGTTCAAGGACCGGCGGCGTTCAAGTCGAGCGCCGCTACGAGATTGAGAGGAATGCAACATGAGCGATAAAAACAGTTTTAGTGACAGCTATCGGGAAAGCGGCGTCGACATCACCGCCGGATACAAGGCGGTAGAGCTGATGAAACGGCATATCGCCAGGACCGTCGTCCCCGGCGTCTGCGAGGACATAGGCGGATTCGGAGGTATCTTCGATCCCGGCATGGGCGGTTATCGCCATCCGATGCTGGTCAGCGGTACCGACGGCGTGGGAACGAAGCTCAAGCTCGCGTTCCTCCTTGACAAGCACGACACCGTCGGAATCGACTGCGTGGCGATGTGCGTCAACGACATCATCTGCTGCGGAGCGAAACCGTTGTTCTTCCTTGACTATATCGCATTGGGCAAGAACATCCCCACAAAAGTCGCGACGATCGTACAAGGCGTGGCGGAAGGCTGCGTCCAAGCCGGCTGCGCCCTGATCGGCGGTGAGACGGCGGAAATGCCGGGCTTCTACCCTATCGATGAATATGATCTGGCGGGTTTCTCCGTGGGCATCGTGGACAAAGAGTCCATTCTGGACAAAAGCAGAATCCAGGACGGGGACGTCCTCATCGCTCTCCCCTCCACAGGAGTACATTCCAACGGCTTCTCGCTGGTCAGGAAGGTGTTCAACATCAAGGAAAACGTATCGGTCCTCAACGTGAAGTACGACAAGCTTGGGCTGACGCTCGGAGAAGCGCTGCTCCAGCCTACGGCGATCTATGTCAAGCCGATGCTCCGGCTTTTCAAAGAAGTCCCGGTCAGATCGGTGGCGCATATCACCGGAGGGGGGTTCTATGAGAACATTCCCAGATGTCTTCCGGAAGGGAAAAGCGCGGTCATCAGAAAATCCGACGTCCGGGTGCTTCCGATCTTCCGGTTGATCCAGGAGATGGGTGGAATCGACGAACATGACATGTACAACACCTTCAACATGGGGGTCGGCATGTGCGTCGTGGTACCCGCCGACCATGAGGCGAATACATTGAAGGTACTGAGGGAAAACAAGGTCGAAGCCTATCGGCTCGGCCATATCGAATCAGGGCGGGAGCCGGTGGTACTATGCTGAACACGTCGCGCAAGCGTAACATCGCGGTACTGGTCAGCGGCGGCGGCACGAACCTCCAGGCGCTGCTGGACGCACAGGCCGACGGCAGGCTCGATGCGGGAAGGATCGTCGTGGTCGTTTCCGATACCGCCGGAGCCTTCGCTCTGGCACGGGCGAAGCAAGCCGGCGTGGAGGCCGTCACGGTAGCGAAGCGGGACTATGGGACGAAGGCTGAATTCGAACGGGAATTGAAGCGGGTCCTTGCCGAAAGGAATACGGACGTAATCGTCCTCGCCGGTTTCCTGTCGATTCTCAGCGCCGACTTCATCAGGGCATATCCCCGGAGGATCGTCAACGTACACCCATCCCTGATTCCTTCCTTCTGCGGCAAGGGGTTCTATGGGCTGAAAGTACACGAGGCCGCGTTGGCGAAAGGCGTCAAGGTCAGCGGCGCGACGGTGCATTTCGTCAATGAGATACCGGACGGCGGGGAAATCATCCTCCAGAAAGCGGTCGACGTACTTGACGATGATACCCCGCAAAGCCTACAAGAACGTATCATGCGGGAGGCCGAATGGCAGCTGCTTTGGCGGGCGGCAGAAAAGGTCTGCCGCGAATTGAAGGATTGAACAATGGGGTTGAGTATGCAGAACATTGAACAGGCATTGAAGGGAAACTCGTATCCGGGTAGAGGAATAGTGGTCGGCATGACGGACAGGGGGGAGCCGTTCGCGACCTATTTCATCATGGGGCGCAGCGTGAACAGCCGCAACAGGGTGTTCGTACAGACCGCCGACGGAATCAGGACGGAAGCGTTCGATCCCTCGCAGATGGTAGATCCTTCACTGATCATCTACAGTCCGGTCCGCGTCGCGGATTCAGACCTGATCGTCACCAACGGCGACCAGACCGATACGCTATATGACGCCCTCGTCTCAGGCAAATGCGTCCGTTACGCCCTTGCGAAGCGGGAATATGAGCCGGACGCACCGAACTACACGCCCCGGATCAGCGCTGTGTTCCATATGGCGTCGCCTATAGGCTATGAGATAAGCATCCTGAAGAAGACCGAAGCCGGTTGCGCGCGGCATTACTACACCTACGACCGCCCGTCGAGCGGTATCGGGCATCTGATACATACCTACACGACCGACGGGAACCCGCTGCCCTCTTTCAGCGGGGAGCCCAAGGCGGTCTCAGTCGCAGGAGACATCAAGGCCTGGAGCCTGCGCGTCTGGGACTCCCTGGACAAGGACAACCGCGTTTCGCTGTATACCACGGTGTTCCATGCCGATAGCGGCAGGGATTCGTACATCATCAACCGAAACAATTGACAGGAAAGGAATACAATGGACAGACTGGAACTAAAATACGGCTGCAATCCCAATCAGAAACCGGCGAGCATCTATGTCGAGGACGGGGAACTTCCCATCAGAATCCTGAACGGCAAGGTCGGCTATATCAACCTGTTGGATGCGCTCAACGGCTGGCAGCTGGTAAGAGACCTCAAGGCCGCCACGGGGCTTCCCGCGGCGACCTCGTTCAAGCATGTCAGTCCGGCCGGCGCGGCGATCGGGCTACCGCTCTCACCCGTTCAGGAACAGATGTATTTCGTCAAGGCCGGCACGCTCAGTCCGTTGGCGACGGCGTACGTACGGGCCAGGGGCGCAGACAGGATGTCCTCTTTCGGCGATTTCATAGCGCTGAGCGACATATGCGACGAAAGTACTGCGAAATGCATCAACCGTGAGGTCTCCGACGGGGTCATTGCGCCGGGATACACCCAGCAGGCCCTCGACATCCTGTCGAAAAAAAAGAAGGGAGCCTACACCGTCGTCCAGATCGATCCCGCTTTCAAACCGGCTCCCGTTGAACGGAGATCGGTGTTCGGCATCACGTTCGAGCAGGGGCGCAATGATATCAGGATCGACGCGTCGCTGTTGAAGAACATCGTGACCCAACGCAAGGAACTGCCGGAAAGCGCCGTCAGAGATCTTCTGGTAGCGATGATCGCGTTGAAATACACCCAGTCGAATTCCGTCTGCTATGCCTACGACGGACAGACGATAGGCGTCGGCGCCGGCCAGCAATCGAGAATCCATTGCACTCGCCTCGCCGCGGGCAAGGCCGATCTGTGGCAGCTGCGGCAGCATCCGAAGGTTCTTTCGCTCCCCTATCTCCCTACGCTGAGCCGTAACGACAAGGACAATGTGGTGGAACAGTATCTGTCCGACGACGCGGAGACTTCGGTCTGCGAAAACGGCGTATGGGAACGCTATTTCTGTGAAAGACCCGCTCCGTTCACCCGAGAAGAGAAGCAGGAATGGCTGTCCCGTGTAACGGGAGTGGCATTGGCCAGCGACGCGTTCTTTCCGTTCCGTGACAATATAGATAGGGCGGTCAGAAGCGGGGTGAAGTATATCAGCGAACCCGGAGGTTCGCTACGGGACGATCTGGTGATCCAGGCCTGCGATGAACACGGCGTGGCCATGGCGTTCACAGGACTGCGGTTGTTCCATCACTAGAATGCCGGAACGCCGGGCTGACGGAGCACGGACTGTACGTCCGACGATATCGGGACAGTATTTTTTTCAAACGAATATTTCGGGAAGGTATAGGTCACATGAATATCATGCTGATAGGTAGCGGCGGCCGTGAACATGCGCTCGCCTGGAGTCTGAGGAAGAATCCCTCGGTGGACACCCTGTGGGCGCTTCCGGGCAACGCGGGCATTGAAGAAATAGCCACCTGCGTGCCCATAGGAGCCACTGAGCTGGACCGGATAGTGGAGTTCGCCAAAGGACATGACGTGGATTTCGTCGTCGTCGCGCCGGACGACCCGCTTGCCATGGGGCTCGTGGACAGGCTGCACGAGATCGGCATATCGTGTTTCGGCCCCGATGCGAAAGCCGCGAGGCTTGAAAGCAGCAAGGCGTTCGCGAAAGATTTGATGTACCGTCACGGGATTCCTACCGCCGCGTTCAAAACCTGCCGTACCTATGAGCAGGCCCTTGAATACCTGCGGACGCAGACATATCCGGTGGTGATCAAGGCCGACGGCCTTGCGTTGGGCAAGGGCGTCGTCATTGCCCAGGACAAAACCGAAGCAGAAGAGGCCATCAGGGGCATGATGCTGGAGGGCCGGTTCGGAGCCAGCGGCGATACCGTAGTCGTTGAAGAGTTCCTGACGGGGCCGGAAGTCTCCGTCCTGACGTTCACCGATGGAAAGACGGTCGTACCGATGGTCTCCTCGATGGATCACAAACGCGCGGGAACCGGCGATACCGGCCTGAATACCGGGGGCATGGGGACGATAGCCCCGAACCCCTACTACACGGAGGAAATCGCCGCCCTCTGCATGGAACGGATATTTCTTCCCACGGTCGACGCCATGAGGCAAGAGGGCTGTCCGTTCGCCGGCTGCCTGTACTTCGGCCTGATGCTCACGCCCGACGGTCCGAAGGTCATAGAATACAACTGCAGGTTCGGCGATCCCGAAGCGCAGGTGGTGCTTCCGTTGCTCGAAAGCGACCTGCTGACCGCCATGCAGGCGGTCGAGAACGGGACGCTCGCCGAAACAGAGATACGTTTCAGCAGTGACAGCGCCTGTTGCGTCGTCATGGCCAGCGGCGGCTATCCCGCTTCGTATGAAAAGGGCAAGCCGATCACGTTCGACGGTACGGACCGTCTGGTCTTCCATGCCGGTACCCGACGCGACCAAGGCCGCATAGTGACCAACGGCGGCCGCGTCCTGGGCGTTGTGGCGGTCCGCCCTTCCTTGGCCCAAGCCATCGACGCCGCCTATGAAGGCGTTTCCACTATACATTTCGACAACGCGATGTTCAGGAAGGACATCGGAGCAAAAGCATTGGAGGCGGCCCTATGATCTATCGTCTATACGTTGAAAAACGGCCCCGGTTCGCGACGCAAGCCGAGGCGCTGCGCAAGGCTCTCCGCACGTTCCTCAATATCACGTCGTTGGAAAAGCTACGCATCATCCTCCGGTACGATGTCGAAGGACTTTCCGATGAATTGTTCGAACAGAGCAAGGAGACCGTGTTCGCCGAGCCGCAGGTCGATATCCACTCCCCTTCCTTGACGGTTGATGACGACCCCCGGCATACCGTGTTCGCCGTGGAATACCTGCCGGGACAGTTCGACCAACGGGCCGATTCCTGCGAGCAATGCATCCAGCTGATCGGCCGGTGCGAACGGCCGCGGGTACGGACGGCGACAGTCTACGTCCTGACCGGGGCGCTGTCCGCCGTCGAGATACAGAAGATCAAGACCTATCTGATCAACCCCGTGGAGAGCCGGGAAGCGTCCCTGGCCCCCCTTGATACGCTCAGGCTCAGTTCGGAGGCCCCGTCGGACGTCCCGGTGCTTTCCGGCTTTACTTCCATGCCGGACTCCGAATTGCCCCGATTCGTCCAGAAGATGGGCCTCGCCATGGATGTCGACGATCTTCGGATGCTCAGAAACTATTTCACAGAAAAACACCGGGACCCCACCTTGACCGAACTGCGCGTCGTAGACACCTATTGGTCTGACCATTGCAGGCATACGACGTTCCAGACCCGCATCGACTCGGTCAGCTTCGAACACGAAGCGGCGCGCAAGGCATGGTTGCGCTACAACGTCCTGCGGGAGGAAATGGGAAGCAGGAAGCCTGCTACGCTGATGGACATAGCCACGATCGCCGCGAAGCACCTTCAGCGGGCCGGGGTCGTCCGGGATGTCGACGTATCCGACGAAATCAACGCCTGCACCGTCAAGGTGAAGGTCGATGTCGATGGAACCGACGAGGACTGGCTGCTGTTGTTCAAGAACGAAACGCACAACCATCCGACGGAAATCGAACCGTTCGGCGGGGCCGCGACATGCATAGGGGGCGCTATCAGGGATCCCCTCTCCGGCCGCAGCTACGTCTACCAGGCGATGCGCATCACCGGAGCTGGAGATCCGCGCATGACCTTGGCGCAGACGCCGCAGGGTAAGCTTCCACAACGCCAGATAGTCACAGGCGCGGCGGCGGGGTACAGCAGCTATGGGAACCAGATCGGCCTTGCCACGGGTCTGGTCGATGAAATCTATCATCCTGGATATGTCGCAAAACACATGGAGCTGGGAGCTGTAGTCGGAGCAACGCCGGCGTCGCATGTCAGACGGCTCGTACCGGAGGCGGGAGATGTCGTCGTACTGCTCGGCGGCAGGACGGGACGGGACGGCTGCGGAGGCGCGACCGGTTCGTCAAAAAGCCACAACCTAGGCTCCCTGGCCCAATGCGGCGCAGAGGTCCAGAAAGGGAACGCCCCCGAGGAAAGGAAGCTCCAACGACTGTTCCGCAACAGTGAGGCCGCCCCGCTGATCAAACGATGCAACGACTTCGGTGCTGGCGGCGTATCGGTGGCAATCGGAGAGCTCGCCGACGGGCTGCGCATCGATTTGGACGCCGTACCGAAAAAGTACGACGGACTGGACAGTACGGAAATAGCGATCAGCGAATCGCAGGAGCGCATGGCCGTAGTCCTCGCCCCATCGGACGTAGAGCGTTTCATAGCCCTGGCGCATGATGAAAACCTTGAAGCGACGATCGTCGCCACGGTGACGGAAGAACCGCGCCTGACGATGTACTACAAAGGCGTCAAGGCCGTCGATATCGACCGCACGTTCCTCGATACGAACGGCGCGCCGAAACATGTCTCAATCGAAATCGAAGCTCCCGCACCAATATCCGGCCATGTACCGGAAAACAGCGCGATGCAAGAAAACAGCACGACAACCGCAACCGACGCATCGATTGCCGAACGGTTCAAATCGATGCTTGAGGATCTGAACGTATGCTCGAAACAGGGGCTCTCCTCCCGGTTCGATTCAACGATCGGCGCAGGAACGGTCCTGATGCCCTTCGGGGGCGCCTGGCAGAAATCGCCTGCGCAGAGCATGGCGGCGCTGTTGCCCGTAGAGGACGGAAAGACCTCCACATGCTCCGTCATGTCCTATGGTTTCGACCCGTACCTCTGCGAAGCCGACCCATATTCCGGCGCATACCTTTCCGTAGTCCACTCGCTCTCAAAGCTCTCCGCCACTGGCATGGATCCGTTCAAGGCGTATCTGACGTTCCAGGAGTATTTCGGTAGAGTCGGACAGGATCCGAAACGTTGGGGGAAGCCCCTCGCGGCGTTGCTGGGAGCCCTTGACGCGCAACTAGATCTAGGAGTGGCGGCTATCGGAGGCAAGGATTCCATGAGCGGGACGTTCGAGCATCTTGATGTTCCGCCGACACTTGTCAGCTTCGCCGTCACGACCGGGCCCGTCGGTTCCGTCGTCAGCCCGGAGTTCAAGCAAGCTGGGTCGAAGCTGATACTACTCAGCCCGCAAAGACTCGGCGACGGCAGACCCGTACCGGAAAGCTTCCGGCAGGTCGTCGCCACCGCCCTACGGCTGATGACGGACGGCAAGGTTCGTTCCGCCTGGGCTCCCGGCAGGTTCGGAATCGCCGAAGCGTTGGTGAAGATGAGCCTGGGCAACCATCTCGGCGTATGCCTAGATGCGTCATGGACTGAACAAAGGTTGTTCTCACAGGAAATCGGAGCCTTGTTGCTAGAGGTCGCTCCGGATGTCGCCGCAGGGGACATGGTTGGCGTCACGACGGAATCCTGGACGCTACGTTCGGAGCCCCTCGGCCTCTCCTTGGATCTACGTGAGGCGCAAGACTGGTACGACGGGGTTCTCGCTTCGGTCTATCCGGAGACCGTCGCCGCACCTGACGGCGCCCCCGCATTGTCCAGTGGCCCCTGGACGTTCGTCCGCCATGCGGCGAAGCCGGTCGCCAGACCGAAAGTCCTGATTCCCGTATTTCCCGGCACCAACTGTGAATACGACAGCGCGAAAGCCTTCCGCGACGCCGGCGCCGACACAGAGACATTCATTGTCAACAATCTCAGTGCCGTCGCGGTCGAGGATTCTGCCAGACGTTTCGCCTCCGCGTTGAAACAGAGTCAGATACTGTTCATCCCCGGCGGGTTCTCAGGCGGAGACGAGCCCGACGGTTCAGGCAAGTTCATAGCCGCTTTCCTGCGTAACGGGATCATCAGCGACGGCATCGGCGACTTGCTCCAGAAGCATGACGGACTGATCCTTGGCATCTGCAACGGCTTTCAGGCACTGATCAAGTTGGGGCTGGTCCCCTATGGTGAAATCAGGCCGATGGACGACGGCTGCCCCACCCTGACGTTCAACACGATCGGCAGGCATCAATCGAGTCTGGTCCGCACGCGCATCTGTTCGGTGAAAAGCCCGTGGCTGATGTACCACGAGGTCGGCGACGTGACGATGCTCCCTATCAGCCATGGCGAGGGGCGGTTCGTCTGCGACCCAGTATTGTTGGACGGTTTACTCGCAAAGGGGCAGGTCGCCACGCAGTATGTCGACCAGAACGGTAATGCTTCGATGAACATCGAGACGAATCCCAATGGCTCTGTATTCGCCATCGAGGGGCTGACCAGCGAGGATGGACGGATATTCGGCAGGATGGCCCATGCGGAGCGCACCGGTCCGAATCTGTACCGTAACACGCCGTTCGCCTACGACGACAGGATGTTCCGAGGAGCCGTGGATTATTTCACGAAATAGCAACGGAGCACGAACGGGCCATTGCAGGGTCTTCCATCCCGCCTAGAAAGGATGGATATATGGCCATAGGCAAGCATTGCGCCGCATACCGGATAGTTTTCAACATGGCAAGAAAAGGATAATCCGCTCCTTGCTTCTTGATACGACAGGTATGCGCGCAAAGCGTCGCGCCGCCATGTATCCGCGACGTTTCACACAACGCTACAAGCTCCGGGACGTTATGGCGATTCTTCGGCAAAGTCGGCTGAAAGCTACCCAGACCATTGCGGACGTGGCGTTTCGTCGCAAGTCCGTTCCTTTTCAATATCCTCTGTAGCTCCATATTTTGTTCCGTACCATTTCCCTTCCTCACTGGTGATGACTCCCCGGACGTTTCTCTGCGTCAGGACAAATTCACTCTGATACGCTTCGGCTTGTGAAGGGATGTTTTTTGATCTCGCATCAGTCAATCCACACTTCATTTCATATCAATTTTGTTCTATTTTGTAACTGTATATTATTTTGTATATACATATATTTTACAGATATTACGTATATTATTGTTTAGTATAATTTATAATTTATTAAACTAATTTAGTAATGATTTATTTGTTGATATATTTAAAATAATATGAAAAACTAATCTTTATATTGTGTGTATTGATTTTTATTTGCATAAATTTGCAAAATTGTATGGTAAATAATAACAGATTTTTCTTATACAATTTACGAATATTACATGTATATTTATTGAATATACTAAAATTATTCACATCAAAATCGTTGATATACAAATTATCTACCTACTTAATAATGGTAGGTAGATACTAAAATAAAAAGAATTGTAAAACTATAAATATTATTTTATATTGAATACATTTAATAATTAAGCTACAATATGGATAGATGCAAAGATTTTGCTTTGATTGAACATATAATTGAACAAACGCAAAACCGAACAGGAGGCCGAATATACCATGAACAACAGCGCGCCCTACACGCTCTGCCGACTGGTCAGGAAGGAACGGACATATTGGTACGTACTGTTCAGGGATCCTGAGACAGGAGCGCGGCTGAACAAGAAAAGCGTGGAGAAACTGAAAAAAGAACTTGGAGACCATTCGGACAAACCGGTCAAGCGAAGGGACGAGGCGGTACGCATCTGCCAAGCGGCCCTGGAGAAAGGCATCGTGTTCAGTAACCAGCCTGACCAACCGCTGTCGGACTACCTCTCCCAATTCTGGGACTATGGCGCTTCAAAATACATTGAACGGAAAAACACCATCAATCCTGGAGCGGTAAGCAAGGACTACGCCTATACCCGATGGCTGTTGTTCAAGAAACATGTCAGGCCGTTGATACCGGACGGAATGAAGCTTTCCCAAATACGGATGCGGCATTTACGCGATATACAATATAGACTTGTCAAAGCGGGCGACCTGGCGAACGCGACGATCAACATCGCCATGTCAACCCTGCTTATCGCGCTGAGGGACGCGGAAAACGAAGGAAGAATCCCGGCTGGAACGATCAAGAAGCTGCCGACGCTGCAAAACAAACAGAAAGACAGGGGAATCCTGTCGGAACAGGAACTCAAACAGCTGCTGAGCTATATGCGCGAGCATTGCGACAAGCGGATATACCTCGCCTCCACCGTGTCGGTAATCACCGGCATGAGAAGCGGCGAACTGAGGGCGCTGTCGGCCAGGCAAATCAAGAACGGACTTATCCTAGTCGATGAAGCATACGCAAATCTCGGCGGAAGGAAATCACCAAAGGGAAAAAGAACCAGGGAAGTGCCCTGCCCCCAGTACCTTTGCGAACAGCTTCTGGCACTTTCCCACATGAATCTGCATCTATCGAAAGAAACACTGGTGTTCTGGAGCAAAAGGACAGGAGGTCCGGTATCCAGTCATTATTTCTGTGAAAAGCTCCATGAAGCGGTTATCGCTTCCGAGATCATGACGGAGGGGGAGCTTGAAGCCCGGAACATCACGTTCCATTCATTCAGGCATATGGCGAACACTATGCTCAGGGGCAGCGTCGACGAACACCTGCTGAGGCTGACCATAGGACATCAGAGCGAGGAAATGAGCGACATCTACACACATCTTACCGAACGGGCACGCAAAGCGGTTGAAATCGCCCAAGCGACGAACATTCTCCCCTTCATCCCCGGCCCCGAGACAACGGAAAAAGCGGAGAACCAATGATCAGCGGTCGGCGAAACGCCAGGCCTCGTCGATATACGCCAGCAAGGGGCCATCGATATCCGACTATCGCTGATAATGAAATGGTTCGTCCAGCGCCCGGGATAGGGCTCCACGGCCTCGGCCAACAAGGGATGCTCGGCACGCCGGCCCAGCCCAAGGGTCAGAACGACATGGACATCGGGCCGTCCTTTCACCTTTCTGAACGGCAATGAGACGAACGCCATACGCTTGCCATGGGAAAAGGCGATCTGGGTTTTCTGGATGGACATCACCACCCCATCATACCCTGCAAGGATAGATTCCAAACATCTGAACAGCTCCAAGGTTCCCGGACGGTTGAAAAACCGCTCTATCCGGATCTCAGGATCACACAACGAGGTCGGCGCATCGTTCATCGTACAATCTCCAGAAGTCATCACGATCAGAATAATTCTTTTTCAGAAATCGCAGAAACTGGAGATGACTGAAGCCGATGCATTTCCATGAATGGATTCGGCGCGCCAATGAGTTGAGCAACACCAGATATTCGCACCCACGAGAAAGGAAAGGCTCTCCCAGTTTCCTGACAAGAATGTTCAATATCAGATCCCGGTAGAGAACCGTAGCTGAGGCATGATACCCGCGTTCAGCGAGATTCATCGCATGAGGAAGAATATCGGAATGGGCGAACTCCGAATACGCGAACTCGTTCAGGCCATCCACATGAGAAAGGACATAGCGGTCCAATGTCGCGAAGTCCGTATAGCGGCTGACGAACAACATCATTCCGGGGTGTATTTCCGGAGTATCAAAGCAATATGCGATTTCTTGGGCAAGGACTTCGTCCCACCGGTCATAGGGAACGCAGTCGAACAGCTGCTTCGCATCGGACAGACAATACCTTCGTCGGAACAACTCCCTCGCGACCGACTCTTCTTTCCTGTAATCCTCCAATACATGGAAGCAAGTCCGTTGGATACGCAGCCTGTTGACCTGCTGAGCGCCGGACAATTCCTTCCCGGACAATCTACCCAGCCAGTCCAACGCCTTTTCCGGCGCATCGTCGGCGTAGCAGTCGGCGACATAGAGACACTGTACCGCCGAAGGATCATTTTCAGCAAGCTCCAGCATATACTGCGTAAAATCATCAAACTGGTCGATGACCCTGGATATGAAGCCCGCCAAGTACAGGTAGGAATCCCGGAGGGAGGAAGGTTCGACACCTTTGGCGAACGCCTCGAAACGGCTCACGACGAAACGGAGATGCGCATCGTCAAAAAAATCCCCGGCGCCGACCACCAAGGGGAGATGCCACCCCAACGGGTCAAGGCGCAGCTGCTCGCACAGCAGGCCGCTCGTCCAATCCTGGTCGGCGACGTCGCGGGCGAGTTTCCAGAACATGCCGTTCATCCGTTGGTAGACGTCCTTCCAGCTTTGGGAGGGAGCTTGACCATGCAGATAGAGATAGGAATCGATTCCATAGCAGACGGTCAGTAGTTCAAGCCGTTTCCGAGGATAGCCGGCCGTCGCTTCAAGACGGTCAAGTACTGAACAAATGGCAGTCTGGAGGAGATCCTGTTCAGAGGATGAGGTAATCGTCGGGCAGACATGGTAGAGGTTCCTCAGTTCGATATGCATACTCCGAAATTGTTCGAGAACCGCCGTATCGGCTTGCGTGTTTTTTGTTCCAGCTGCCCGCGCCACACTCCGCTCCTGTTGTGAATTCCATGTATCATGTTACCATGCAATGCCGTCAATGTACATGAAAGAACTGGCATATACGATGTACCGACTGCGGTTTCATGACAAAACGGCGGAACTTATACGCACAGCTCCACCACAAACCCCGTGAACAAGGAGAACGCCATGACAAAAGCGATATAGCCAAGGAATCGTTTGAAGCCCAGGACAATCTTTACAGCTCCCAGATTCGTGATCTTTGTCGCAGGCCCGGTAATCATGAAAGCGGCCGCGGCTCCCATGCTCATTCCGGAATACAGCCACTGCTGGAGCAACGGTATCGTTCCGCCGCCACAGGCATAAAGGGGAACTCCGATGGTCGCGGCGAGCAGAACTCCGAAACCTTCATGCCGGCCGAACAGTCTGGCGAAATCATCGGCCGGGACATATCGCTGAAATACAGCGGAAAGAAATACGCCAAGTAGAAAATATCCACCCGTGGCCTTGACGTTCCGTCCCAGATTCTTCAACAGTCTGAGCGCGGGGTTGGAATCCGTGTCATGGCTTGACGGTTCTTCGAAACCGGAGAAATCGAACAGACCGCCCGCTCGAAAGCAGAACCTGACTACAAGTCCAGCGACGATACCACAAAGAAAACAGGAAAGGAAGCGAACCAGCAGGGCCGTATGTCCCAAAACCGCACTGTAGATCAGCAGCTGCGGATTGAGCAGGACGGAGCTTATCATGAACGCCGCAAGCATGTCATCCTTCATCCCTTTCTGCGAAAAGGAGGCTGCGATCGGAATAGTTCCGTACATGCATAACGGAGAAAGAATCCCTAGCAGGCTCGCCGGAATCAAGCCGAGGACACCGAACTTGCGGTTCTGCAAGGAGACGAACAACGCATGTATCCGTTCCTTGCCGAACACTGAAACTACTGAGCCGACCACCATCCCCATCAACCAATATGGGAATATCTGTTCCATCTGGACGCTGAAATAGAACCAGAGGTAGATAAACTCCCTGCGCACTATGTCAGACATCGATATTGATCAGGTCGTATTGACGACTTCCCAAGCCGATTCGCGCGGCATGCTCCAGCGTATGAATGCCGTTCCTCGACTCCATGCGCTGTATCAGCGAGGCTCCGTCTTCAGAGGCGTAGACGAGATCGACGCAGGCCTGATCCAATGCGACGGGATCCAACGAGGCAAGGATGCCGATGTCATGCATGTCAGGCTCGGCGGGATTGCCGTCACAATCGCAATCCACGCTCAGTCGGTTCATGACGTTGATATAGACAATCCGATCCCCATTGCCAAGATAGTCGGAGACTGATTTGCCAGCCTCCGCCATCGATTCGAGGAATACGTCCTGAACGCCGCCCCATGGATTGGTCATACTCTTTCCGCCGCTATGAATCCAAGCCTTGCCCTGACGGGAACCGAGACCGATGGAAATGTTTTTGATTGCACCGCCGAATCCGGCCATGGCATGCCCTTTGAAATGGGAAAGAACCAGATATGAGTCGTAGTCGGTGAAATGGGAACCAACGAAATTCTCTGAGAGATTCACGCCTCCCTTGACAGGCAGACTCATGGAGCCATCGGCGTCCTGGATATCCACAGCGGCTATGGCGGTGAAGCCATGGTCTGCGGCCACCTGCAGGTGCATCGCGGTGCTGGCCCTCGACCCTCCGTATGCGGTATTGCATTCAACGATGGTTCCATCCACAGACTGGATCAGCTCCTTGATCAGATCAGGCGACAGATAATTGCTGGCGGGCGGTTCACCAGTAGAAAGCTTGACGGCGACTTTTCCCGTCGGAGTCCAGTCCATGCTCCTGTAGACGGCCATCAACCCTCCAGGGGTGATATTCGTCGTCATATATACAGCTGATTTCATAGTTGCGCCGACCTCCTTCTCAGCATCGTCGTTTTTCATCGCATCCATGGTGATTTCCTGTGCGACGGCCACGTTTTTTTGATTCTGACTGGAATTGCAACCGGTCAACACGCAGCAGAAAAACATGCATAGCAGGATAATCCGTCCATTCTTCATACAGGAACCCCCTTGCAATGGCTCTTCAACCGACAGGCATCAGGGAAATGACATCCCTGACGCACATCAATTTCCAAAAACATGACGGCCAGGAACGTATGAAAAGAGCCCCGCGGTTTTTCAATCGAGGGATTCCCTTCACGTTCCACCGTCAGCCCCCCCCTTGGTCAGAGAAGCTTCCGGTGGCAGTCGCAGGATCAAGCCTTGAGACGCTTGGCGAAATCGGCCATGGCTTCAGAAATCTTGATCCGTTGAGGACAGACAGCCTCGCAGCTTCGACATCCGATGCAGGCGCTTGGATGTTTATCCTCCGCAAGCGACGACAGCGCCATTGGAGCGATGAAACCGCCCTCGGTGAAACGATGCTCGTTATACAGGGCCAACAATGCAGGTATGTCCAGCTGTCGGGGACAATGGCTGGTACAATAACGGCATGCGGTACATGGCAGGACGCTCTTCTTGACCATACCGTCCACTATTTCCCGCAAGGCATCGAGTTCATGAATGGACAGCGGCCGTTCAGTCTCGAACGTCTTGACATTGGCCTGTAGCTGATCAAGGTTCGACATGCCGGAAAGAACCACCGTAACATCCGGGATGGACTGGAGGAAACGGAACGCCCATGCGGGGACGTCTTCGTCGGGACGTAGCTGCTTCAGCCTTTCGGCGTCAGGAGACGACAACGCAGCAAGCCGCCCGCCTCGGAGCGGTTCCATCACCCATACCGGCAGGTGGTATTCCCGCAGCAGCTCAACCTTCGCTTTTGCATTCTGGAACGTCCAGTCAAGATAGTTGAGCTGTATCTGACAGAATTCCATATCGTTTCCATACGCTTCCAGAAAACGCTTCATCACCTCATAGCTTCCATGAGCGGAGAAACCCAGATGCCGGATCCTGCCAAGCTCCTTCTGCTTCAGCAGATACTCCAGGATACCGTGGCTTTCGTCCAGATAGGGTTCGACGTTCATCTCGCAGACATTATGGAACAGATAGAAATCGAAATATTCCACGCCGCATCTGCGCAGCTGCTCTTCGAAGATCGTTTCAACCTTGTCCATGTTGGAGAGATCGTAGCCGGGGAATTTGTCGGCGAGGAAAAAACTGTCCCGCGGATATCCGCCCAACGCCCGACCGAGTACGACTTCCGAACGTCCGTCATGATACCCCCAGGCCGTATCATAATAATTGACGCCGCGCTCCATAGCATAGGCGACCATCTTTTTCGTCGCGGCTTCGTCTATCTGTGAATAATCGCCGTCGAGGACCGGCAGGCGCATCGCCCCCATGCCCAACGCCGACAGCTTCAGCTTCTGAAAATCCTTGAATATCATGCTCTACCTCTTCTCGTTCTTCATCGCCATGAACACCAGACATGTTCCTTGGTCGCAGGAAACATACCCCTTGGAGTTAACTCCAAGTCAAGAGTAAGAACAAAAGTTTTTGAAAAAAAGAGGCGGGACACATGGAAAGCGGTCGCCGAAAGACGTCGGCGTCTGTCAGCTAGCCCTTGGCTCGCAATGCTCGTCCATGCACATGGTAGAGCCGGCCAAGGAGCCACAGTACCGTCCGGTCCGGCAATAGCCTCAACAGCGCCATCAACGACCTGTATTCCCAGCCGACTACACACCTTGGCGGGGGATTCTTTCTGGAAGCCATGCATAACGCTGCTTGCGCCACTGTTTCCGGCGCCTTACCGTTTTCTTCGTCATGCGCCATCTGCGCCACAGCCTTTTCGCAAGCCTGCGCATAGGGGGAATCGCTTGCAATGAAGGACTGCCGCACGGAGGTGAACGCCGTACGGGTATCTCCCGGTTCCAGCAACACCGTCCTGACGCCATACGGGGAGGCTTCAAGCCTCAATGCCTGTAAATACGCTTCAAGAGCATATTTGGTAGAGCTGTAGTGGGACTGAAACGGAATAGGGACCCGTCCGGCGATGGAACTGACGACCATCACCAGGGAACGGCCTTGCCGACGAAGCAACGGCAGGGCATGGGAATTGACCCTCAGAACGCCGAAATAGTTCGTCTCGAACTGTTTGCGAACCAATTCCAGCGGGGTATCCTCCGCAGGACCGGAAATCCCGAACCCCGCGCAATGCAAGACGATTCCAAGTTCAGGAATCCGCGACAGGACGCCGATGATCGACGTATCGTCAGTGACATCCATCCGCATCGATACGATTTTTCCGATTCCAAGAACTTCCTCGCCTTCTTCACAGCTACGGGACACGCCATAGACCGTATACCCGCGGCGTGCGAACGATTCAGCGCAACTTCGCCCGATGCCGCTGCTGGCGCCCGTAATGAGGATGTGTTCGCCATACAGGAATTTCTTCATGCCGTCATTATAGCAATGTACATCAGAAGACGCCAGTATCGCGGCAAGGAACACACCGGACAAGACGAGGACGGATCGGCGGAGCCGGAACCGGAAAGCGACGGCGCGTCAAGGCCTCGTGGTCGGCAGCCTCTGCCGGCGGGATACGGAAACAGGCAAAAAGGACATTACGCCCGTTCATCGGCCTGTCGCCTGCACAACGATAGGCTGATCTCGGAAACCTCCAGCTGCGGACGCTCGAGGGGACTTCCGACGGTATGGAGAACCAACCGGCAGCATCCCGCCGGCAACGGGAGCTTCGACGCAATGGCAAATTGTTGAAGATTACGTTTCAACGAAAAGAAATGGACACCTCCGGGATATTCCAGGCATAGCTTCATCTCCCTTTCCAACGGAAACGCCAGCCGGTAGGAAATTTCATAGTCGCCCGCCGTCTCCAGTTCAATGTCCCATGACAACGCCGTGATAATCGGATGAAACGAATAGTAGTCGCCGCCGGTATACCGGTAGTGTTTCTTCGCACGGGACAAAACGACTTCGGAATCAACGGCTGAAATCAAAACCGACGGAAGGCTTCCGACGGGCTGGCGGACGAGTCCGCGCCTGCGCACCTCATTCCCGACGCCTTCCAGAACCTCCCGCTCGAACGGGACTACCGTTCCGTCCCCCATGGGGCCTATGTTCAGCAGATAGTTGCCCCCACGGTCCAGTACCGAGAACAAAGCCGAGGAGAGCAGGTCAATTTTTCCTTGCGCGTCGGTCCGCTCCTGCCAGCTACGGTAGCTCCAGGTCTCATGATAGATAGTGGCCGGGGTCTGCCAAGGCAGATCCAGATCATATTCCGGAAACTGATTGTCCCCCATGGTCAGGAAATCCCCGCAGTCGTTCCAGACGCGCCCGTTGACCATGATCCTCGGTTGCAGGGAATGGGCGAGATTCCGAACTATCATGGATTGCTCGCGCGTCGGAGCCCCCATGTCCATCCACAACTCGCAGATTTCCCCATAGTTGGAGAGCAGTTCCTCCAGCTGGGCAAGGTTGTACTCCATATGCAACGGAGGGATATTGTCGGAATTATGCGGGCTGATCGGCAGCGCATACGGGAAGTGCCAGTCGATCCATGAATAATAGACTCCGAAACCAAGCCCCGCCTTTTCGCAAGCCTGGGCCAGCTCCGCCACCAGATCCCTGTGACACGGAGCCTTCGCGCTGCTGTAGTCGGTGGTCTTCGTATCGAACAGGCAAAAGCCGTCGTGGTGCTTGGCTGTCAGCACGATATACCGCATGCCGGCGGATACAGCCAGGGCGGCTATTTCATCAGCGTCAAACCTCTCGGCCCGGAAGGAAGCCTTCAACGCTTCATAATCGGCCTGGGGTACCGGCCCATGCGACAGTATCTGCTCGCTGTAGCCCGTTTCGACCCTTTCGCCGTCCCATACTCCGCCGCAAAGCGAGTACAGACCGTAATGGATGAACATGCCATACGCGAGATCCTTCCAACGCTGTACTGAATCGGACCGTACTTCCTTTTGCAAATATCTTTCCATGACCGTCCTCCGTGTCTTTCAGCGTAGTACGGCCGCAAGGGAAAGGAAAGAGGCAAAACACAAGGAAACAAGCAAGAAACGGAGACCGAAGAGTCTTTTTTATGATCAATACGGCGCAGTTTGAAAATTTGACGCTTGCATTACGGCCGTTTGAACGCTTTTTGCCAAAACCTACCCTTTCGGGTTTTCACATGACACGGCTACAGTGGAGATTATGAAACACACACATGCCCAAGCGCAACCGAACGTGCGCAGACAGACATTCAGGGAAAAGGTGGCGAAACACTGGCAGTTCTATCTGATAGTAGCGCTTCCGATGCTGTACTTCATAGTCTTCAAGTATGTACCGATGTACGGGATTCTGCTCGCTTTCAAGAAATACAGGGTTTCCCAAGGTATCTGGGGAAGCCCGTGGATGGGTCTGTACCAGTTCAAGAAATTCTTTTCAAACCCCTCGTCGTTGAGGATCATGTGGAACACCTTCTCGTTGAGCATCTATGCGCTGGTAGCCTCCATTCCGCTGGCCGTCATCATGGCGATAGCGTTGAACGAAGCGAAATCGGCGAGGTGGAAGAAATCGGTACAACTGGTCACCTACGCCCCATATTTCATTTCAACGGTGGTCATGGTCGCGATCCTGATGCAGTTCCTTGATCCTGCTCTGGGCATATTCAACACGGTACGGGGACTGTTCGGGATGGAATCGGTCAACTACATGGGTGATCCCGCCAAGTTCAAGCACATATACGTATGGTCCGCGCTGTGGCAGAACACCGGCTACAACGCCATCATCTATCTGGCGGCCCTTACAGGAATCAACCCGGAGCTATACGAAGCGGCGAAGGTCGACGGCGTGAACAAATGGCAGAAGATCAGGCATGTCGACATCCCGTGCATCAAGACGACCATCGTCATCATGTTCATCATGAACATGGGGTACGTCATGAGCCTGGGCTTTGAGAAAGCGTTCCTGATGCAGAACCCGTTGAATCTTGAATCGGCGGAAATCATGTCGACCTATGTCTACAAGATGGGCCTGATCAACAGCGATTTCAGCTATTCGACAGCGATCGACTTCATCAATTCAATCATCAACATATGCCTGATTCTCATATTCAACAAGCTTGCGAAACTCAAGGACAAGGATGGTGGACTATGGTAAGGCACAAACGCGCGGCATATAAGAAGAAGGAACTGAGGGCGGACAGGGCGTTTGACCTCGTGAACAACCTGTTCCTGCTGTTCTGCTTCCTGATAGTCCTCTACCCGTTGATCTATATCGTTTCATGCTCATTCAGCGACGCGAAGGCTGTGATGGCCCACAAGGTTTGGTTATGGCCGGTCAATTTCGACCTGACCGCCTATCGCGCGGTATTCACCAACAAGCAGATCGGCCTGGGATATCTCAATTCTCTGATATACGTGGCGTTCGGGACGGTGATCAGCGTCATGCTGACGATGCTGCTCGCCTACCCGCTGTCAAGGAAGGAATTCTACGGGAGGAAGACGATCACAAAGCTGATCATGTTCACCATGCTGTTCACCGGCGGGACGATTCCGCTGTACCTGGTCGTCAGGAATGTCGGCATCTACGATACGCGCTGGGCCATGCTGCTCCCCAATGCGATAACGGTATGGAACGTCATCATAGCCAGGACGTTTCTCCAGGAGAACATCACCGACGAGCTCTACGACGCCGCGCAGATAGACGGATGCTCCGACATCAGGTTTCTGTTCCAGATGGTATTCCCCCTCTCGAAGGCAATCATCGCCGTCCTCGCCCTGTTCTACGCGGTCTCTCAGTGGAACAAATACTTCGACGCGCTGATCTATCTACAGAACCAGACATTATACCCGTTGCAGATCGTGCTGAGGAACATATTGATCATCAACAAGAACACTCCGAGCATGATGACCGACGTAGCAGCCGCGGCGCGGGCGCAGGGGCTGTCGGAGACAATCCGTTATGCATTGATCGTCGTCGCGAGCGCCCCGCTGCTGATCATCTACCCCTTCGTCCAGAAATTCTTCGTGAAGGGCGTCATGATCGGCTCTGTAAAAGGTTGAGCAGAACTATATCATGGGATATAGAAACACATTTGGAGGTTTGTCATGAAAAAAATCATTGTCGCACTATTACTGGTCGCATTGCTTGCGCCGCTCGCCATGTTCGCGGCGGGAGCGAAGGAGGCGGGACGGAACGCCACGGTCGAATACACGCCGAACGGTACCTATCCGGTGGTGACCACGCCGATCACCGTCGATATCATGGTGGTTCAACCGCCCTGCGTGGAAAACTTCAACACAAACAGGTTTTCCAAGTACATGGAGGAAAAGACCGGAATCAAAGTAAACTTCATCATGGTCCCCGAACAGGCACAGGCGGAAAAGCTCTCCCTCACCCTGGCGTCGGGGGACTATCCCGACGCATTCCTCGGCTTCAACATCAAGAACGACCTTGAGGCGACCTATGGCGCCCAGGAGCATTTGTTCATGCCGTTGAACAAATACTACACAAAGGAATGGATGCCGAACCTGATGGAAGCGCTCGGCCAGTATCCCGGCGGAGTCGGCTATATGACCAACATCGACGGGAATATCTATTCCCTTCCCCGGCTGGAGGGTTGCTTCCATTGCACCAACATGGCGAAGATGTTCGTCTACCAGCCGTTCCTCGACAAGCTCGGCCTGGCCGTCCCCACCACCACCGACGAATTCTACAATGTGCTGAAGGCGATCAAGACGAAGGATCCGAACGGCAACGGCAAGGCGGATGAGATTCCTCTCGCCGGTTCCATCATCGGCTGGGCCGACGAAGTAGAACGGTTCCTGCTCAATTCCTTCATCTACTGCGACTTGACCACCGATATCAACCAGAACGCGGAAGACAACGTCGGGTACATGATGGAGGGCTCCAAGGTCGGGACGTCCGTGAACAAGGCCGCGTACAGGGAAGGTCTCAAGTACGTGAACAAGCTGTATCAGGAGGGACTGATCTACAATGGTTCCTTCACCCAGGATTCCAGCCAGCTCACCCAGCTTGTCGAAAGCTCCCAGGAGCCCGTCGTAGGGTTCGTGACCGGCGGATGGAGAGGACAGTTCTCCACGATCGGAGGAGATCGGTTCAACAATTTCCATGCGATCGCTCCCTTGAAAGGCCCGGCGGGCGTGCAGGAGACTCCGAACTTCCTGGCGAACCCCGAGGTCGGGAAGCTGGTGATTTCCGCGGACAGCCAATATGCCGACGCGATCATCCGGTACTTCGATTTCATGTATTCACAGGAAGGTACCTTGCTGCAGCGCAACGGCTTCCCCGGCGAGGCGTGGGATTGGGCGAAGCCCGGCCAGGTCGGTCTTGACGGCCAACCGGCGATCTGGGAACAGCTCAAGCTCTGGAACGACAAGGATCCGCAGAACGATACCTGGATACAGGTCCTCGCCGGCGCCATGACGTTCAATTTGAAGAACGGCCTGGCGAAAGAGCCGTCGACGCCTTCCGACCCCGCGTACTATCTCCCGGCGAACAATGAAAAGACGCTGTACGATGAAACCGCCAATCTCTACAAACCATACGCGCACCCGGAATACGAAGTGCCGACTCTCAAGTACACCGCCGATGAGAATGAAAAATTCTCCACCATCAAACGCGAACTGGCGAACTATATCCGCCAGAGCGCCGTCAAGTTCATGGTCGGAACCCTTGACGTCAACAACGACAAGGTCTGGAACGACTATCTCGCCAATCTTGAAAAACTGCAGCTCTCCAAGGTGTTGGAGCTGATGCAGACCGCTTATGACCGCCAGTATAAATAACTGAAACCACGCGGAATCCGGCCGCTACGTCTTCCGTAGCGGCCGAACTATAGCCATCATGAAAAAACCGAACGTCATCTATATACTCGCCGACGACATGGGATACGGGGACATTTCCCGAAACAATGAGCGCTGCCCGTTCAGAACCATACACCTTGACCGGATGTGCGACGCAGGGATGCGTTTCACTGACGCGCACGCGTCTTCGGCCGTCTGTACTCCATCACGGTATTCAATCCTTACAGGAAGGTACAATTGGCGGTCGACGCTGAAGTCGAGTGTGATCGGCGGCTATTCCTCCCCGCTGATCGGCGAGAGGAGAAAGACCGTCGCCGACATGCTGAAAACCCAGGGATATAGAACCGCGGCGATCGGGAAATGGCATCTTGGAATGGAATTCTCCAAGACTCCGGATTTCCGGGAACGTCCCGACTTCGACGCCTGCGACGGTATAGACTATACGGGGAGGATATTCCGCGATCCGACGGACAACGGGTTTGACTATTTCTACGGCATCAGCGCATCGCTGGACATGCCTCCGTACGTATATATCGAAAACGACCGTTTCATCGCATGCCCCGACCATATGACGAAAGGAACGGGAAAGGGCTACTGGAGGGAGGGGCCCACGGCGAAGGGCTTCATCCACGAAGAAGTATTGGACCATCTGACCGATATGACGCTACGGCAGATCGACAGATGGGCCGCCGAGGGGGATGAACCGTTCTTCCTCTATTTCCCGATGCCGGCCCCGCATACGCCGATACTTCCCGCCAAAGAATTCCAAGGCAAGTCCGGTACGAACACGTATGGGGATTTCGTACTCCATTGCGACGCCGTGGTCGGAAGGGTCAACGCCAAGCTACGCGAGCTTGGCCTGTACGAGGAGACGATCGTCATCTACACCTCCGACAACGGTTGCTCCCCTATGGCCGACTATCGGGAGCTGGAGGCAAAGGGGCACAATCCAAGCTATCACTTCCGGGGCACCAAGGCCGATATCTTTGAGGGCGGGCACAGGATCCCGTTGATTGTACAATGGCCGCGAAAGATACAGGGGGGAGCCGTATGCGACAGACTCGTATGCCTGTCCGATTTTCTCGCCACCATGTCCGACCTGCTCGGCGCACCCTTACCGAACGACATGGGAGAGGATTCGGTTAGCAACCTACCGCTCTGGCTTGATGCGGAGCATGCCGAAGTCCGTGAAGACCTGGTACATCAGAGCATCGACGGTTCCCTCTCGCTGCGCAGGGGACGGTGGAAGCTGGAGATGTGTCCGGGGTCCGGCGGATGGTCCTTCCCACGTCCTGGGGTGGACGACACCTCGTCGCTTCCAGCCTTCCAGCTTTATGATCTGTCGGATGACATCGGGGAGACTACGAATGTGATAGCCGGTCATCCCGATGTATACGAGGAGCTGAAGAAGCGGTTGGCGGAGCATATCCGTAATGGAAGAAGCACCCCCGGCTCGCCGCAGCAGAACGAAGGCGTCCAAATCTGGGATACAGTCAGGTGGCTTGAAGCAGAGTGAGACTATCCACGGCGGGGAGGGAACCCGTGGCGGGGTCGCCGCCCGTAATCATCAGGAAGCATGCGATGTGGGAAACCAACGGCACAGCAGGATTCAACGGCACAGTCAGGTTCAACGGCACAGCCGGGGTTTGGTTGCGCAATCTAAATCAGCGGCAGAACGGAATCGTAAATCACTCGGATTGGGACGGAGGTGGAGATACGGTCCAGTCCGCGTCTACGACGCAATCGCACTGCTGTATCGCCTGATAGTACTGGATCGGCCGGTCGCGGGAATAGTCCTCGAACGACAATCCGTTTGAAGACGACAGCACCTTGCCGGACCTGTCCACAAGGACAAAACCGGGAACCCAGAATTTAGGAACATCGACCAGATCCATGATTCCGGTCTCGTCCCTGTATTCGTACCTGAGGTACGGGAACGGATACCGGCCCTGCTCCATGAAGGAAACCAGATTCTCATTGGATACATCCCGTTCGTGGCCGGCGAAGATGATCTCGACGTTTCCATACATCCGGCGCAGAAGCTCGTACGTCGTCTTCAACTGCTGGGCGTAGTCGGAGCAATGCGGACACCAATCAGCCGCATAATAGACCAGATAGTAATCGGCAGAAAGCCTGACGGGGTTTCCGTCCAGATCATAGCATTTCCCCTGAAGCCTTTCTTCAAAGGTCGGAATCACGCCCGGTCCGCGACCTGCCGGAGAACCTGCCGGAGAACCTGCCGGAGAAACACAGGAGATCGTAAGAGAGACCACAAGAACCAATAGCAGAGGAATCGTCTTCTTCATATTCCCATCATATCACGCAATCTTCCACTTTCCGCAGCATTTTTCATGATATACTGTCGCCATGTTGAGGAAAACGCGGAAAATCGACGCCTTGACCGGCAAGTTGATCGTCACCATCTCAATCGTCATCGCCATCTGCATATGCAGTCTGCTCGTCAGCCAGTCCTGGGGCGTCAAGGAAATGAGAAGCAATGTGATCGAACAGAACATGACGGTGCTTGAACTGACCCAGACCATAGTCGATTCGTACATTGACCAGTCACAGAAAACGTCACAGCTGCTGCTCCTGAACAAGGATATTACCAGATTCATCTATCAAGGAAAGATCGACGAGGGCTCCAGCGAAATCCAGACGGTCATCGACGCTCAGGAACAGCTGCCGTCAACCCGGTCGGTAAACCCAATGCTTGAGGAGGTGTATGTATATTCACGGGCCAGCGGATACCTGATGAACAGCCGTAACGCAATTTTCGATATTGACAAGGTGTACCCCATCATCGAATTCCAGGGTATGAACAGCAGGCAGTGGCAATCGAAATACCTGTGGTCGAGCAAATCGAACACATACTACCCGTCAGTTGTCGCCACGATCGACGGACAGAAGAAACGGGTGATTCCCTATATACAGACCTTCCCCCTTTCCAATCCTTCTGAAAACGCTGGAAAGCTGTTGCTGTTGCTCGATGAAGCTTTTTTCAGAGATCTCCTGTCACGTCTGGAAATCGGCGACGCAGGCAAATATTGCGTCACCGACGCCAACGGTACGATCATCCTGAGCAACGGCGACATCCATTGGAAACATGCGAAGCTGACGGACGGGCAGCATGATGTCATCGGGGATGATGGAATCAGATATTTGATATCTGTCGCGACCAGCGATATCAGCCAGCTGCGTTTCTTCTCCGCGATAGCCTACAAGGAGCTGGAAGCCAGACAGGATCCCATGTGGGGCATATTCTCCTTCTCTACGACGCTGGCGTTGATCGTCTGCTTCATCATTATCGTATTCACGGCGTATGAGAGCCAGAAGGACTGGAACAAGCTGAAGCAATTGCTGAGCAATGGGAAATCGTTCTCTGACGACACCTCCTACGAGCAGATAACAAGTACGATCAAAGCGATCACCGAGCATCAGACGGAAAACGAATTGCTGGGAGGCAGGACGCCGTTCATGACGGAGACGTTCTTCAGGCGGCTGATCCATGGAAGGGACATGGCGCCGAAAGAACTGAACGGCATGCTTGAACGTAGCGGACATGTCTTCCCAATCGATGCGGACATGACCGTCGTCATGGCGAAAATCATCTGGCACAACACGGACGAGGCGACCAATATCGACGATATAGATTTCTCACGAATCGCCGCGACGAAGGAGGCCGAGCAGATATTCGGCAAAATGTTCTACCTCTACATGGATCTGACGTTCAACGTCTGGCTGCTTGTCTGGAGCAAAGACCGGACCGGACTCAACAAGGAGCTGGACATGTTCTGGAGTTCGTTCAAAAAAATCACCCCCTATGAGGTATCGATGGCGGTCTCGAACGACAACCATACCGTCAACAGCATGAAGAACACGCCGGAAGAATGCAATTTCGTCGCGCAAAGCATCCTGAACGAGAACCGCAAGAATACAATCAGACGATACGGGGAGCTGGAGACACGTTCAGATACAGCGTCCTACGACAAGGACACGGAACGGGCGTTGTTGCTCAGCAGCATGAAGCGGGATATCGAAAGCACCCAAGCGATACTGCAAGGACTGTATGACGATAATTTCAAGCGACGCCAGCTTGGCCCCGAACAGACGCTCCGGTTGTTCAAGGCCCTGTATGGCACGGCCCTCGCCTATTGTCAGAAGGAGGATATCAGCGTCATTCCAAAACAGTTCACCCTATTTTCCGAGGTCCTGGATTTCTTTTCAGACCAAGCCGGCGAGGCCGTCCACTCGAAGGAGGGACGGAACCAGCAGATGGTCACGAGCGTCGTCGACTATATCCAAGGACATTTTCAAGAACCTGGCCTTACTTTATCCAACATGGCCGTAGACCTCAAGGTCAAGGAGAATTACCTATACCATTTCATGAAAACACGGATGGATACGAGTTTTTCACAATATCTTGAGAATTACCGGCTGACCAAAGCGAAAGAAAGGCTGCTGGAAGCGCCTGAAGAGCCGATCAACGAAGCCGCCCTGGCCTGCGGCTACGCAAACCCGCAGACCTTCAGGAGGGCGTTCCAAAAACGTTTCGGCATATTGCCGTCAGATTTCCGGCGGCAGAGCTCCATACCGGAGGGAGCGGACAAAAGCAAACAGACGGAATGAAAAACAAATACCCCGCGTCCCGCGACTTCGCGCCTCTCGCCGCAAAGTCGCGACCGTTCACTTGACGCTGTTTTCCTGTACCAAGGAAGCGGCTATCCTAGCGAAGGTCTCCCCCATCTCGTTGAACAACATCCGATAGCTCTCGCAGAACCTAAATTTGTTCGCGGCGTCGCGGTTCCGTTTGCAACCAGCCCTGCAGAGCGGAAAAATCGGACACGCCTTGCAATCCTCATGCACTTCATCAGATTCATGCAGGAAATTAATCTCATTGCGCCGAGCGTCAAGCTCTGCGATGGTCATATCGTTTATGTTTCCAAGCTCATACCGGTCGGTGCAATAAAAATCGCAGGGATATACCGCGCCGTCGCTTTCAATGACATATTGAACCGAACAATGACCATTCATGTCGCATTCCTCGGGGTGATAGCCCATCAGTATGCTGATGAAATTATCGAACAGACGAATGGATACCGGCCGGGAGCCCTGCAACGCGGACACCCATTTCCTTGCGAGCCGAATCAAGAACCTGCCATAGGCGACAGGATCCAGGAACCTGTTCGCGTCACCCTCCAGGGGATCCAGGCATGCGATGTACTGCTGGAACACAAGGCCCTTGTCCATGAAGAAATCCCACATGCTATCGATATTGTCCGCCACGGCGTCGGTGACGACGGTAAGGATGTTCAGATCGACGTTGTTGCGCTGCATGGCGTCTATCCCCCGAAATACCCCGTCGCTGCTTCGGGAGGCGTCAACTCTTTTCCTGTAGAGGTTATGGAGCTTCGGAAAACCGTCGCAGGAGATACCGACCAGAAAATGGTTATCGCGGAAGAACCGCCCCCAGGCGTCGTCGAGCAACGTTCCGTTGGTCTGAAACCCATAATTGACGCGTTTGCCGTCCAGGTTCAACCCTTTTTCCAGCTCCACAAACCTCTTGAACCAGTCCAGTCCGACCAAGGAAGGCTCGCCGCCTTGAAAGGCGAAGGTCACGGCATCGGCCCCATCCAACCCCTTTTCAAGCAGAGAGACTACCGTCCGTTCCTCCATGAACGGATGACAAGCGACTTTACGAAGGGACGCCTCATCCTTGTAGAAACAATAGGCGCATTCCAGATTGCATGCCGAAGAAGCAGGTTTTATCATGATTGAACGGGCGATTCCGCCCGCCGTAGGCTTATCCATCATTCCCCCATGAACATTGTATTCCGGATGATGATACCACAAAACGGCGTGGCGGAAAACCGTCGTCCCGGATCATTTCGACTGTCGCATCTGCCGGTTGGTCACCTCGCAGCAAAGCGTCATGGCCAGCAGCAGTCCCATTTGCAGGAACGGTAGCAAGGCCATCGACATCCGGCTGGCGACGAAACCAAAAATAGGCGGCATGAAGGTACTGCCGACATACGCCGAAGCCATCTGATAGCCCATGTTCCTCTGGGCGTGAAGAGTACCGAACCGTACAGGCGTCTCATGCAGCATACCGGGAAACACAGGGGCGAGACCAAGTCCGATGAACAGCAACCCGACGACCGCGCTCCACGTAGGAAGCGCAAACATCAATATAAGGACGCCTACCGCGCAAAAAGCCTCTCCAAGACGGATCATCTTCGGTCCGCTCAGCTTGATCGTGACGAACCCGGAAAGCAGCCTGCCGACGGTGATACCCAGATAGAACATGGAAATCCATCTCGCGGCGGTCGATGCGTCAAGGCCGCGGAGCGACACCAGATACGACGCCCCCCATATGCCGGTCGTGGACTCTATGGAACAATAGCAAAGAAATGAGCATAGTACGGGGGCGAGAGACGCGCGAGCCTTGGTATCGACTTCTGCGGCAGCCTCATCTGCTGAACGAAGCCCGGCGGGCCGGTCAAAACGTTTCCACAACGACAGTGTGAACAACAGCGTCAGGACCAAAGCGAACTGAATCAGCGAGACGGTCAGATATCCGTTGCGCCACTGGCCGCTTCGCGCGATCCATGCAGCCATGATGATCGGCCCGCAGGTAGCGCCTATTCCCCAGAAACAGTGGAGCCAGCTCATGTGGCGTGCCTTGTAATGGGCCGCGACAAAGCTGTTCAAGCCGGAATCGACCGCCCCGGCCCCCAATCCCAGCGGAATGGCGAGAACGCAGAGCCAGAGGAAAGAATCCGACAAAGAAAAGCCCAGCAGGGCCACCGCGGTCATCAGGACGCTGACGAACGTGACTTTGCCGGTACCGAAACGGGAGAGCAAGAAGCCGCTGGACAGACTCGATACGATCGTCCCTCCGCTCACTATCATGGATATGATACCCGCGAACGACATCGGCGCATTCAATTCCAGATGCATGATCGGCCATGCGGAACCGAGCAACGAATCAGGCAGCCCCAAGCTGATGAACGCAAGATAGATGATCACGAGAAAAAACGTCGCCATTTTTATACTTCCTTACAAAAAGTCTCCGGTCTGTTCAACAGGCCGAGTACGCCGGAGATCGCACCTTCGGTGATATCCCACAGGATGTCTTCGGACAGAACGAATTCAGGAACGCAAGCGGAGGGGATGATTCCGGCGCAATGCGCGTGAACCTCCTGCAAGACCGTCCGGGTGATGGCCCTTCCGTTCAACACCAGCACCGCCGGGTTGTACAAGCAGCAGACCGTCGTGGCGAGCTTATGGAGATAATCCAGCAGCGCCGTCTCTGACGGATGCCCCCAGTCGATATCGAACGGCAGGAAATTGAGTTCCCCGGCGAAGTTCGTCGCACCGCCATAGACGTCCCCGTTGAGGAATACTCCGGCTCCCGGGGGAAATCCATCCGGAAAATAGAGATAGACGACGGAGGTCTCCTGCAGTCTGCGTCTGGCGCAGAAGCCGCGGACGGCGGCGTTCACGTCATTGTCAAAATAGACGGGCAGTCCATAGCGCTCTTCCATGTGGGTAGTGAAAGATATCCCGTTCAAAGCCTCGAAATCCCCACAGGTGACGACGCCCCCGTACTCCTCCCCAGGCAATACGAACCCTAAAGTCTTTATCGAGGGGAATTGCCCAAGCAGACCGTCGATAATGACGTCGAACGCTTCAATGTCCACGTGCCGCACGACATGCCGGTCGTTGTGGACGATTCTCCCCTTCAGGTCCACGACCTGGACGGTAATACCGCTTGAAACCGCGCCCATATGAAAACCGTTGAGGATCAGCGCATATGAGGAGGATAGATCGTAGGAATACAGACAAGCCGGACGGCCGCATTCTGAAGGCTGCTGGCGGGGAGGCGACAGTTCCCCACAGGCGGACATCCGTTGCAACAACGCGCCGACGGTCACAATGCTCAAACCTGTTTTTGTCGCGATCTCACGCACTGTCAGCCCGTCTTCCTTGAGCAAGACGTTCCGTATCATCTGCGTATGATATCGTTTCAATTCCTTTACTTCCGGCGCTCCCATATTCTACCTACCATCTCCGCCCATATATAATAAATATATTTAATAAACCATCTTTAATAAATAAAGACTATAGGAGACGCCACCGACTTGTCAAGACGGACACCAGCGTTCAAGCGTTTTTTTTTCTTGCTGATAGAACTGTTTCAGGCCGGCCTTCGTTTCCGGATCGAGGTCATGCCATCGAATCCCCCGAATCGCACCTTCCAACGCACAGAGGCGGCTATAACAGGCCGAGGGGTCAATCGAAAGAATCCGTAACCAAGCCGCTTTACTTCCAACGGCACGCAAATCATCATCGCTCATGATGCCAACCTCGTGCAGCTGCCGTTCAACTGTTCCGCCGATATTGGGTAAATCGGATAATGCGCCCATGCTCGTCCTCCGGACAAAGTATATTACTGTTTCCAAGCGAGGGCAATCCGCGATATCGGCATTCTCTTGTGTTTACGGCACTTCCGCTGAAGGGTTCTGTGGAATTCGTTTTCATTTCGTTTTCATGCGGCAAATAGCCCAACGCAGTCATAGCAACACTGTTCCCTAACCCCATCCGCATATACGGCCTGTTGCCAAGGCCTACCCAAAACGCCTACCAAAAACACCTGCCCCCTTATGGCTCGCTCCGATGCGGCGGAAATAAAACTGTCTTTCTTGTTGACTGTAGCAACTATTGCTTATACAATAGTTGCAAGTACAACATTTCTAAACTATCACAAAGCAACGCAAAGGCAGGCTGGCATCCATGCTGAGACGTATTTATTCCTATATGAGGCCGTATCGCAAATATGCGAACCTGGCCGTCCTGTGCATCACGGCGGAAACGACTCTTGAACTTCTGATTCCGTTCATCATGGCTGATATCGTGGACATAGGCGTGGCCACCGGGGACAAGGCGTACATCTTTACACAAGGCGCCTTGATGTGCGGCTGCGCCCTGCTCGCGATGTTCCTGGGCATCGGAAGCGTCAGGTTCGCCGCCACCTGCGGACAGGGACTGGGCGCGGAACTGCGACGAGAGGAATATCGGAAGATACAGAGCTTTTCGTTCGCCAACACGGATCATTTCAGGACATCATCGCTGGTCACACGACTGACCAATGACGTCACTACGATTCAAAATTCGGTATCAACGGGACTGAGACCGGCGGTAAGGGCCCCGGTCATGATGGTGACCGCGCTGATCTCCTCGTTCTTCATGAGCTCGAAGCTCGCCGTGGTATTCTTCATAGCGGCCCCGACCCTCGCCTTCCTGCTGTGGCGGATTATCAGCCATGTCCGCCCGCTGTACGGGAAGGTCCAATCGGCTATCGACCAGGTGAACCGGATCATCCAGGAGAACCTGCGGGCGATCAGGGTGGTCAAGGCCTATGTCCGGCATGACTATGAAATCGAGAAATTCTCTGCTGTCAACACGAACCTGAGGGACATATCGGAACGTGCGTTCAGACTGACGGCCCTCAACATGCCGACCATGCAGCTGGCGATGTATACCACCATCATCGCGATTCTCTGGTACGGCGGCAGACTGACCATGATCGGACATATGGAGATCGGAGCGCTCACCGGCTTTCTCAGCTATGTCATGCAGGTACTCAATTCCATGATGATGATCTCCAACGTATTCCAGATGCTGACCCGGTCCCTCGCCTCCGGCAAACGAATTCTGGAAGTGATGGACGAGGAGATCGACATTACGGAACAGGAAGGAATCACGGATCCGAATGCAGAAGTCCTGCACGGGGATATCGTTTTCGACCATGTGTCGTTCAAATACAAGCGGGAGGCGCCGGAGAACGTCCTTTCCGACATCTCCTTCCATATCGGCGCGGGGCAGACGGTAGGAATCATCGGGGAGACGGGCGCGGCGAAATCGACCTTGGTACAGCTGATTCCCAGATTGTATGACGCTACGGAAGGCGCGGTATATGTAGACGGCAGGAATGTGAAGGAATATCCGTTGCGGCATCTGAGGGAAGCCATCGCCATGGTATTGCAGAAGAACACATTGTTCTCAGGTACCGTCAGGGAAAACCTCCGCTGGGGAAAGGAGGACGCGACCGACGAAGAAATCGAACGGGCCTGTCGTATCGCCTGCGTCGATGAATTCATCGACCGGTTGGAAAACGGCTATGAGACGGAATTAGGACAGGGAGGCGTCAATGTGTCGGGAGGGCAGAAACAACGGCTATGCATAGCCCGAGCGATACTGAAACACCCGAAAGTACTGATTCTCGACGATTCGACCAGTTCAGTGGACACGGCCACAGAAGCGAAGCTTCGCAAGGGGCTCGCAGAAAACCTACCGGGAACGACGAAGATCATCATCGCCCAACGGGTTGCGTCCATCGAGACGGCGGACATGATCATCATTCTGGAGGATGGACGGCTCGACGATATCGGAACACACGGTGAACTTCTGGAACGCAACGCATTCTACCGGGAGTTGAATGAATCGCAAAAGAAAGGAGCGCTGCAATAATGGCACGGGTCATGAACTACAAACGGCCGAAACACACCAAGAAGACCTTGATGCGGCTGTTCGGCTATCTCGGTCGACATACGGTGGCTCTGGTATTCGTCGCGATTCTCGTATTGGTCAGCGGAGGGGCGAACATCATGGGCACGTACCTGCTCAAGCCCGTCATCAACAAATATATTCTGCCGAAAGACCTGCAGGGTTTGCTGGGGATCGTCCTCGCAATGGGGGGAATGTATCTCGTCGGTGTGCTTGCCACCTTCGGGTACAATCAGCTGATGGCGAAGGTGGCTCAACAGGTGGTGGCTGAAATCAGGTCCGACCTGTTCACCCATACGCAGTCCCTCCCGCTGAAATATTTCGACGTCCATACCCATGGGGAATTGATGAGCCGGTTCACCAACGACGTGGATACCCTGACCGACGCCATGAACAACAGCTTCGCCATGCTGATACAGAGCTTCATCATGCTCACAGGTACGATCACGATGCTGATGGTGCTGAACGTCAGGCTGTCGTTGATCGTCGTCGCGTTTCTGGGTCTGATGGCGCTCTTCATCCGCTGGAACGGAAAACGGAGCAGAAGATATTTCAACGAGCAGCAGTCCACGCTGGGAGGTATCAACGGTTTCGTCGAGGAGATGGTCTCAGGACAAAAGGTCGAGAAGGTATTCAATCATGAGGACCAGGACTTCGATGAGTTTTGCCGCCGGAACGAGGCGTTGCGAAAAGCCTCGACGAAAGCCCTCTCCTATTCCATGATGACGATTCCGACCATCGTGAGCCTCTCATATTTCAACTACGCGGTATCCGCCTGCGTCGGCGGGCTGTTCGTCTTGGGCGGACTGATGGATATCGGGGGGCTGTCCGCTTATCTCGTCTATGTACGGCAGAGCGCTATGCCGATGAACCGCTTCACCCAACAGGTCAATTTCCTGCTCGCGGCGCTGTCCGGCGCGGAACGTATCTTTGAGATGATGGAGGAAAGGCCCGAAATCGACGAAGGAGCCGTTACGCTGAGCAATGTCGAACAAGATGCCGACGGAACCTACAGGGAACGAGCGGAATATACGGGAGACTTCGCATGGAAGGTCCCGGCGCGGACGGAGGACGGCGCGGATACGGTACGCTGGGTGCCGCTACGCGGCGATGTACGGTTCCATGACGCGACATTTGGCTATCTCCCGTCGAAGCCTGTACTGAAGGGTATCGATCTATATGCGAAGCCGGGTGAAAAACTCGCTTTCGTAGGCTCGACAGGCGCGGGAAAGACGACTATCATCAACTTGATCAATCGATTCTATGAACTGGACGGCGGTGCGATCACCTACGACGGCATAGATATCCGGGAAATCAAGAAGGATGATCTACGGCGCTCGTTATCGATGGTCATTCAGGATACGCACTTGTTCACGGGGACTATCGCGGACAATATCCGCTATGGACGGCTGGATGCGACGGACAAGGATATTCACGCCGCGGCGGGGCTGGCGAACGCAGATTCGTTCATCCGCCGGTTACCGGAGGGCTATGACACGATGCTCCATTCCGACGGAGGGAACCTCTCCCAAGGACAACGGCAGCTCCTGTCGATCGCCAGGGCGGCGGTATCGAGGCCTCCTGTGTTGATCATGGACGAAGCGACAAGTTCCATCGATACAAGGACCGAACGGCTGATAGAAGAGGGTATGGACGGTCTGATGGAGGACCGGACGGTTTTTGTCATTGCGCATCGTTTATCGACGGTTCGCAATTCGAACCTTATTTTCGTACTTGAGCAGGGTCGGATCATTGAACGTGGAAACCATGAAGAGCTGCTCGCCATAAAAGGCAGGTACTATCAGCTGTACACCGGCATGGCTGAGCTTTCATAACGGAAGCGAACTTGCTCTACGCAAGCCGGAAACTCACGGTGAAGGAGATGTCTATGGAAAAACACGATATACGGGACCTTCTACTGCAAGTCGAACGAACCAGAAAAAGGTTGCTCCAGCCCTATTTTTCAGGACTTGGCTTTACCTTGGGACTGGGGCAGCCTCGGATTCTGGTATTGCTCAGCGAACAGGACGGTATCACGCAACGAGAATTGTCAGACGCCTGCGCAATCGACGTCACTACCCTGTCGCGAACCCTTGACAGGATGATTGAGGCTGGTTTCATCGTCAGGGAACCGCATCCGGACAGTCGTAGGGCATGCCTTATCAGGATAACTGAACTGGGCATGGCAAAGGCCGAAGCAGTCCGTCACGGTTTTCAGGTCGTCGACGACCTGATCTGGCGAGACTTTTCCGACAGGGAGATGGAGGGACTGTTCGACGGCTTGAAGAAAATCAGGGACAACCTCGATTCCTGCGAGTCGCTTGAGCAGGAAATTCCGCAGGAACAGCATTGACGGAACGGCGGCAGGATATTTGGCGCGTCTCCGCAACGGCCAGATATAATGCAAAGCCCCCTATCTCGCCCCTGCGAGCGCTGCCGCTTATACACGGAACTGGAATCGGAGACTGCAGGCTTATTTTTCAAGCAAACCGCGGACGGCCGTCTCGTATGCATCCGGTTCCAACAGAAAACTTTCGCCGTGCCTGGCGCCTGATACGATCAACAAGGCCTTGGGCGCGGTACAGGCGTCGTACAGCTCGTGGACCATTTCCGTCGGTACGAACCTGTCCGCGTCGCCATGGATGAACAACACGGGGACCTGAATCCTTGCCGTCCGCCTGACGACATTGGCCGTTCCGCAGAAAAAACCGTTCAACAACCGGCAGAAACCGCTGGCCATATGGTACAAAGGAAACGCAGGAAGATGAAAACGCTGTTTCATCACATGGAGTATCTCCCGTTTCAGACTTGAAAAGCTACAGTCCGCCACTACCCATCGGACGTTCGGCGGCAATCCCTCCTCCCCCGCGGCGTTGAGTACCGTGGCGGCCCCCATGCTGATCCCCTGTAACAGAATCTTTTCTTCCGGGCCAAAACGTTCCACGATCCAGCGGCACCATTGCAGACAATCCTTGCGGTCGTTCCATGAGAACCCTATCCTACGCCCCTCGCTCGCCCCATGCGCCGCATCATCGACGAGCAGCAAATCCATGCCGAAATGTTCAAGATACATGGGGGCATGGAACAGATATTCGTTGAACGCGGCGTTACGGTAGCCGTGGACACAGAGCGCTATTTTGTCGGTCGGTCGTTTCGCACGAAAAAGATAGCCGACCAACCGCTTTCCCTGGAAGTTGACGATCGATACAGTCTCATAGCCCCAGTCTTCAAGAAACCGAATCCTTTCCCCATAGTGGTCGCTGAAAAAACGTCTGGCTTCAGTATCGCCCGTCCCCGCAATCGGGGGAACCGGTTCTGCACTCCGGATAAAGGCATACCGATACAAGATATAGCTGACAAGAACACACATACCGAGAATACAGGCGCAGACAATGTAGAAAATATCCATGGGAAATAGCTCCTATTGTATGCAAAGTACTATATTTTCCCTACCGTCGGCAAACAAAATCCCAAAACCGTGCAGCCGCCGCCGGGACATCCCGCCGCCAGGGCCCGTATCAGGCCTGTACCCGGTTTATATCGCGTCTGCGCAAGCGTTACGTCGTTTCGGCGCAGTATCGACGCTGTACCGGGAGGATGCGCATAAGAAGCCGCTTGCCTTATCCCTGATATTGCAGTATATTACAGATGCTCGCCGTAGGACGGAAGCCTTACGGGGGTGTTTCGGTTTCGACTGGCGGTATGTCAGGTCAGTAGTTGCAAGCGGAGCGCCAACTCCTAAAACTAGCAAAACATTTAAATGCCAAGAAAGAAGACGAATACGTCTCTGACGAAGCATACGCTCTCGCTGCCTAAGACAGCTTGAACGTACAGGTCCGCTCGGTGCCGCTCTTAACTGACGGGTGCCTGTAACAACAAGGGCTTACTGGGACGAACGCCGGTGGCGTTCCGGGACACTAAAGCCGGATACGGCGCGCTGCCGTTTGTCGATACACCTGCGCGCGCCGGAACACCCAGAACATCGACTAAGCTTGTAGAGGCTGCTGGGTGGCCCGTTAGGACGGGGGTTCGAATCCCCCCACCTCCAGAACACCTAGAAGATGGTCAACCCCTCGCGATATCCGATATTGCGAGGGGTTTTCCGTCTGGAAGACTTATGGGAAACAGCTTCATGTCGTTCAAGACTTCCATCTGCATTATGGACGTGATACCTTCGGCAGGCGACTACGATATCAACGCGAATCTGAAACAATTATAGACCGAGATACCGATAATGACGAACAGCAGTCCCATGAACAGGATATCCACATGACGGTCGGTCATTTTACTCGACAGCTTTCTGCCTACCGTGGCGCCGACGACGGCGCAGACCATCATCATGCCGAGAATCCACCAGTCGATCGAGGGAACGGAGCCGGTGGCGATGTTGCTGACCAAGGATACGGACTGGGAAAAGAAAATAACGTACAGTGAATTGAGCGCCGCGGTCTTCGTCTCCATTGAAAAAAAGTACGACAACAGCATGATATTGATCGGTCCGCCGCCAATACCCAGGAACGAAGACATGACGCCGAGGAACAGACCGCTGACCACGCAGACCGTCGGATTCGACAGGTTCTTCTGCTGAATGCGGGCTTTGAACAGGATATAGAAGAATACAGCCACGGTCAGGATCACCATGATGATGTTCTGCACCAGGCTGACCGCGGCGCTGGACGACGCCCGCTGGACCAGCATATCGAAGATCGTCTTGCCGGCAAGCCCGCCGAAGGCCGCGCCTATCGCGAGGAAGGTTCCCCTGCGGTCGATCTTGACCGGATCCTTCCGGCTGCGCAGCAATGAGACGATAGTCATCGTCAACACAGTGGTACCGGACAGGAAGCTGATCTGGGATGAAGTCATGTCGCAGATCGCATCCATGACAGGTTTGATCAGGACTCCCCCGCCTATTCCGCTGATTGAACCGAGCAACGTCGCTACGAGGACTGTAATAGCTATGATGAACTGCATGTCAAACGCCCTGTTTCATGATAATTCCCGCTCAAACCTCAGCGGCGCCTAACAACAGAAGAAAACGGATACTGCGTCTGCTGAAGGTATTTCAGATGATACCACAGAAGCGGCATCGGATTCTAGGTGTATGCAGATTCCGTATCGTGATACCGTCATTCAGCACGTCTCCCGAACAAAGCAAACAGGCGAATCAACGGCGGTACGAATGGAAATACTTCGTCCCATCCATCAAAGTCCCCGTTATTTGGTCGAACAGACCGGTTTCATACAACAGGTCGAGAATGGTGTATCGGCTTCGGATCATCTGGGATACGACCACCCCTCTCTGAAACAGTTCCTTCGTAACATCGATGTGGGAAGGCTCGGTAGGACAGCCGGCCAGCGCAAACATCTTCTTCAAATCCGCAAAAGGTATGATCTGCCTCTGTATCTTCGTGCGAATAGTCTCCCATTCATGGATGATGAGCCTCCTCCGTTCTTCCAAGGACTCGCCTTCCAGGAATTTGCTACGGCTCACTTCAAGTATCTGATGATACGACGGCCGATCTCCCACCCAGGCCTGGATCTGGGCCGCACGCTCGTCCCATGAGACGGGTACCGCATGACGGCAGCTTTGCGCAAGCTGCTCCGAGGTGAAATTGCAAAGCTCGTCCATCATCGCAGTAGAGATCAGCGTTCCGAGAGCGACCTTGAATCCATGGGAGACAGGAACGCCGTCCTTGCACAGATGCTCCATCTCCCACACATGGCTGATCAAATGCTCCGCGCCGCTTGCCGGTCTGGAATCGTGCATCTTCTGCATTGCGAAACCAGTCTGGACCAGACCGGAAAAGACCTCGCCCACGACCTCCTTGTTCCGTGCCGACAATTCCGACGGTCGGGAAAGGACGCTCTTCAACGTCGGCTGGATCATATTCCATATGTCGGGCTGGACAGGATGGATGCCCAGCGCGTCGGCGATAAGCCAGTCGGCGCCCGCGGGAACCTTGGCGGCGAGATCGCCATACCCAGCGGAAAGCATCGGCAAAGGCGCGCCGCAGAGGATATCCCGTTCGGCGAACACCGCGAACGGTGCGGAACATGGAAGCGTCTGTTTGAAGCCTCCGATGGAAACCGCGGCGCCGAAGGAAGTATATCCGTCCACGGAAGGGGCGGTCGCAACGACGATATACGGCTTTCCGCATTCATACGACGCCCGCTTGGCGATATCGTTGATTGTACCGGAACCCAGGGCTACGGCGAGCAGGTCGTTTCCATCCAACAAACGACGGACCTCGGCGATAGACCGTTCGTCGCCATACAGCATCGGGGTAGCAGGAAACAGATACGGCGTTCCCGGCCAGAGGTTTTTTTCAGGATTATCGGAAGCGGCCCTCTCAAACCGCTCCTGAAGGAACGGTCCGGCGACCTGCCAGGTATTGCCATCGGCGACGATCAGCGGACGGTACACGCCACCCCATTCCGATTGAAACAATTGAGACACCTTCTCCAAGACGCCGTCACCGATATGGCAGTACTGAGTATCCATAGTCCCCTCCCTTCCAGGTCTCTACGCCCAAGCTGAGAAAAACGAACGACGACCGCGGTCGTCCATACGGCTTCCGCCTGGCATCCTCCTGCCAGGCGGAGCGCATAGCAAAATCTATTTTACAAAAGGATTCTCTCCCGGATACGGCAGGGACTTCGGCTGGTTGTAGGCGATGTCCGAAATACCGAGATAGCTGAAAACGTCGAACAAGTATTTGCCGACAGGCCTGAACGCGACCGCTCCATGGTGGGGGTACCGTTTCGCGATCAAAACATGTCGGTAGAACCGGGACATTTCCGGAATGGAGAAAATGCCGATGCTTCCGAAGCTCCGAGACGGGACGTCCAGCACCTCCCCTTCGGCGACGTACGCCTTCAATTCACCCCTGGCGTTCGACTGCAATCGGTATAAAGTCACCTTCGCCGCCTTCAAATCGCCCTCCATCGTACCTCTGGTGATATCCGGTTCCTCAAGCTCGGGTTCAAGGTCCCGTTTCATGATCAGCTGATACCCCATGTGGGGGTTCTTGAGCAGGCTACAGGCGGTATTGCCGCAATGAAAGCCCATGAACGTATCATTCGCCTGAACGCCGTACTGTTTCTCGATCTCGGCCTTGTATATCTCCGCGGGAACCGTATTGTTGATGTCCAACAAAGTGACGGGCATGTCGGAAACACAGATTCCGATGTATTCGCTCAACGCGCCATAGATGTCGACCTCACAGGAAACCGGAATCCCCTGTGCCGTAAGGCGACTGTTCACATAGCAGGGGACGAACCCGAATTCCGTCTGGAACGCAGGCCAGCATTTATTCGCAAGCGCGATATAGGAACGGCTTCCTTTGTGCTCCTCTATCCAGTCCAGCAATGTAAGCTCATACTGGGCCAATCGCGGCAGGACTCCCCGGTACTTGTTGTCGCGTCCGGTTTCTTCAGCCATTTCCTTGACCAACGCGTCGATGCGGGAATCACCCGCATGACGATTGTACGCCGCGAGCAGATCAAGTTCACTGTTCTCTTCAATTTCGACGCCAAGGTCGAACAACGGCTGTATCGGGGCGTTGCAGGCGAGGAAATCGGTCGGCCTCGGCCCGAATGTGATTATCTTGAGGTTCCTGATACCGATGAGCGCCTTGGCGACAGGAACGAATTCCCTGATCATCTCGGCGACCTCAGGGGCGGTTCCCACAGGATATGCGGGGATGTGGGCCTTGATGCTTCTCAGTCCCAGGTTATAGGAGCAGTTGAGCATGCCGCAGAAGGCGTCGCCTCTTCCATCATACAAATCGCCATCGCCTTCGGCGGCGGCGACATACATGATCGGTCCGTCGAACATCTTCGCGATCATTGTCTCGGGAGTCTCCGGTCCGAAGTTGCCGAGAAACACGACAAGAGCGTTGATATCCTTCGCCTTGATGTCCGCGACGGCCTGTACCGCATCAAGTTCATTCTCGACGGTGACAGGACATTCATACAGCCCCGCGCCATACGCCCCGACAACAGCCGAACGTCTCCTTTCCGACAAGGAAATAGGAAAACAACTCCTGCTGACGGAAATCAGACCAAGTTTCACTTCTGGAATATTCTTCATGAACGTCCTCCTCATATCTGCGCATATCCTGTGGACGGAGGGTTTCCGGCCATCCATGGATTTCCGCACGCATACATTGACAAAACACTCTGTTTTTACTTTCGTGTACGTACACGAAAGTTATACACTATAGTCACACGCAAATAGAAACCTGTCAAGTTATTTAACCGTCAAGTCAAGCGGTCAAATCAAAGGATCAAGTCTGACATAGACAAAATACCGGTATGATACCGGCAGCGCACCGTCGCGACCGGAATTTGCGACGATGGATATCCTCCGGCGGATTCGTCCGGCGGCCGTCTCAAAAACGAACCGTACGACCGCTTGGAGGAACCCTGCACACCTCTGTCATGGACAGCTCCGGCTACTTGCGTGAGGGCTGAATCTCCACCCAGGCGTCGAGCGCTTCAAACACTTGTCCGAGATCATGGAATTTCAAGGCGGCGTCGCGGTCCTGGCTGGTCGGCTGAGCATTGACTATGACAATCCGGCCTCCCCCCTGGACGGTCAGACGGGGCAATGAAGCCGCGGGCTGAACGGTCAGGCTGGAACCGAGAACCAGACAGAGGTCGGCATGACTGAAATCCTCCCAGGCGCGATTGAGGAGGCTTCCGTTGAGGTTCTCGCCATAGAACACGATATCGGGCTTGATCACCCCGCCGCACTGATCGCAGATCGGAAGCTCTCCGGCCCGAACCAACGGTGCGATCTGGGCATAGGTATAGTGCTTGCCGCATTCGGTACAATAATGATGGGCGGGACTGCCGTGTATCTCATACACGGCCCTACTTCCCGCCCGCTGGTGCAGCATGTCGATATTCTGGGTATACACGCCGTTGGTGAAGCCTTTCAGCTCCAGCTTCGCAATGACCCTGTGGACGATGTTCGGCTCGTAGTCCTCCAGACGATACCATACGTCCTTCGCCCACTGGTAGAAGATATCGGGTCGTTTGTGAAAGAAATCGAGCGAAATGATATCCTCGACATCCATCCCATGCCACGGATCCGTGTAGACGCCGTGGGCGCCTCTGAAATCAGGAATTCCGGACAGGGTGGAGACTCCGGCCCCGGTGAATATCCTGAGCTTCCGCGAGCCCTTGATCAATTCCGTCAATTCCTGGAACCGGGGCTGGAAGACCTCGGAAAATTCTGCATATTCACTCATAGGCATGCTCCCCTTTGACAAATCTTGTCTGATGACGTACTACGGTCTAGACGATGGTATAGGCTCCATCGACAACCCAATTGGCTCCATAGACGAACGAAGCGTCATCGCTTGCCAGCATCAGCACCACATTGGCGATCTCATCGCTTCCGCCGAACCTTCCCAACGGCTGCTTCTCCAGAAACGACCTCATGCCGGACTCTTCGTTTCCAGTCCCCCGTGCGCCAACTCTCAAACCGGGGGTCAGAGTCGTCCCCGGAGCCACGGAGTTCACTCGAATTCCATACGGCAGCAACGCGACCGCCGCCGCGCGGGTGAAGGAGGTAATCGCCCCCTTGCTGGCATGATAGGCGCAATACCCCTCCGACCCGACGATCGCGAAGGAGCTGCTGAAATTGATGATCGAACCACCCTTCTTCTGTCCGATCATGATCTTGGCGACATCGCGGGTCAACAGGAAGGTTCCGCCCATATTGATATCCATGACCTCTCGGAACTCATCCCATGAGGTCTCCAATAATGATTTGTTCAACTGCCAGGCTGCGTCATTCACCAGGATGTCGATCGTTCCATACTGTTCCATTACTACGGACAAGGCTTGCTGGACCATATGCTCGTCCTGCACGTCGCAGGGAAGGAACAGCGCATCCCCTCCCTGTTCCGTGATACGCCTCAACGCGGCTCTTCCAAACTGCTCGTCAATATCAAGAATCGCGACCTTCGCACCTTCTCGGACGAACAGCTCAGCGACCGCATTGCCGATCCCTTGGGCTCCCCCACTGATCACCGCGACTTTGTTTTCCAATTTCATACGGAATCTCCTTGTCTGTCAGACGTAAGAAGCGCTTGCGCTTTTGAAAAAAAATCTTCACATCCGAAATTTCCCGACTTCAACGCCAGATAGTGATTCGCATCCGCATCAACTATCCAGCTGATCCCCGGGTCGATTTCCATAACAACCGAACAGGGCGCCAGTCTCAACGCCTGGACGACAGCGCTGCTGGTCTCGCCGCCGGCGATGATGAAAGCCCCTGTGTCCCGTCTATCCAACATGACGGCGAGCAGGGCGAAAAATTCTTCAATAGCCTCGGAAACGGACGAATCCCGTTGAAAACCGGCCCCTTCGACTTTTACATCCGCATCGCACGTGGAGAACACCAACGGGAACTTTTCCTTCGTCTGATGCAGGCATACCCAGTCGGCGATTTCTGCGGCGTACTTTTTGACGTCAGCCAGTACCCGTGCCACATCCACGGCGATAGAGGGAGCCTGCGCCAGATATGTCCTGACCTGACGGTTCGTCGCGATGGAACAGGAGCCGGAAAAGACCACGCCGCGCCGCCGCCGGGAACATGCAAAGGTCCCGCCATCGGCTGCTGGTTCGGTAGTTGCTGGTTCGGTAATTGTTGGTTCGGTAATTGTTGGTTCGGTAATTGTTGGTTCGGTAGCGGGGGGTTCGACTGCCGGATACAGGCGCGCCAAGGCTCCGCCCAGCCCAGAACCACCGGTCAGCAACGGCAGGGTTCCACAAGCCCGGGCAAGGACGTCGAGGTCTGAATCATCGACCACATCAGGAATCACATAGGCCACGCCATCGGATACAGCTCCGGCAAGGAACGCCTCCACAGCGGCGACGCCCCCACGCAGGATCGCCAAAGGAAGATTCCTGCATCGGCCGTCGGTCTGGGTGGACAGAATTCGATCGATACGGGATTCCCACATCGGGTTCATCGGATGAAAGCGCATCGGAGATTCCGCCAACAGCAGCTCCTTGACGAACAAATACCCGTTGTACACCGTTCTTCCGTTGACCGGCAACGCCGGACAGACGACGGTCATCGGGCATGACAACGCCTGGCGCAGGGCGTCGCAGACTTGTCCGATATTCCCCTGCGGCGTACAATCGAAGGTAGAACAATACTTGTAATAAAATACAGAACAACCCGCGCTACGAAGCATCGCCAACGCAGATAAAGCCTGGGATACGGCATCGGTTACAGGACAGCTACGTATCTTCAGGCACACGACGACAGCGTCGCACCGAAGCCCATCCGGACGGCTATCAATTCCGAAGCACAGAACAGTCCGTAGCCCTTCCTTCGCCAGAAAACCGGCGATATCGACGGCTCCGGTGAAATCATCGGCGATCACACCCAGTTTCACCACTCAATCCCCCCGTAGGAAATCGTGCAAGGCGTCCAACCGGCTATTGGTATCGTCCATTCCCAACCGATAGAGAGCGTCCAGCTTGCTTCGGTCCTTCTCCAGACGTCCGACCTGCAGGCTTTGGCTCGGACGGATGACGAACGAGGAGCCTTCCGACTCCAGCCGGTCAAGCAAGTCCAGTTCCTGATTATACACCAAATGCCGTTTCTCCATAGCTTCGACCAACCCTTTGTAGCGCCGACCATAGACCAATTTTATCATACCTATGCTCGATGAAGGATTTTTTCGATAGCCTTTCGGCTGAGTAAGAACCACGACCACCTTGCCAAAACCATCCTGCCTCGCCTTCTCAACGGGAATCGGGACGCTGACGCCGCCGTCCATCAACACGTATCCATCCACCTCGACCGGCCGTGCGAGCAACGGCAGGGAACTCGACGCCTGTAGATGCAGGAAACCGTTCTCGCCGGATAGGTCATGTTCCTCAAAGAACACGGGCTTCCCCGTCAGACAATCCGTCGTCCCGACCATGGCCTTCCCCTGATACTTAGAAAACGCGGCGTAATCGAACGGCACCAGCCGGTTCGGGATGATGTCGAACAGCATATCCATGCCGAAAATAGAACCGTGGAACAACCAGTTGCGCCAGCTGAGGTACCGTTTGTCGTTGACATAATCGATATTCACATGACGGTTGCGCCCGTACTGCCCCGATATGAAGGAAACCATGTTGCAGGCCCCCGCCGAAACACCGACGCAATACGGGAACTCCAGCCGCTGTTCCAGGAAAACATCAAGGACGCCGGCCGTATACAACCCGCGCATTCCACCACCTTCAAGTACCAACGCTACAGCATCAATCATACAACCCTCAAGATGTTCCTCTTCGTTCGTAGCCCCTGCGCCTTGTACACCGTCACGGAAGGGACGGCAACCCGGCGCAATGACGGGGCGCGGGACCGCCCAACGCTCTCCGGAGCAACGGATTCAAGCAAGCACTTCCGAACCAGTATAGGTGTTGCCCGCCAATGTCTCCAACGAGACTTGGACGAAATCGCCGGGGCCGCAGTCGGAACAGGGGACGAAAGCGACCATTTCCCCATGCTCGGTCCGGCCGAGCAGGCGTCCTGCGTCGTTTCGGCTGACCTGGGTGACCAGCACCCTCACCGTCCCATGGGCTCGCGGAGACTTTTCCTCGGACATGATCTGATGTTCCAGTTCAATCAGCCGCTGCAATCGCGCTATCTTGACTTCATCCGGCAGCTGGCCGTCCATCGACACGGCTTTCGTCCCTTCGCGCGGATTCCAGTAGTACATGAACGCTTCAATGAACCTGACCTTCCGCATCACGTCCAGCGTCTCTTCGTATTCCTCCTCAGTCTCACCGGGGAAGCCTACCATGACATCGGCCGCGAATGTGACGCCAGGCACCCGGCGTCGGATTGAATCGATCAACTCCAGGAAATGCTCCCGGGTATACCGGCGGTTCATCAGACGCAATATCCGACTGCTTCCGCTTTGCAACGGAATATGCAGATGCTTCGCGACCCGGTCCTCAGTAGCGATGACCTCGATCAAGTCATCGGAAAAATCCTTGGGATGGGGACTTTCGAAGCGTACCCACTGGATATTGTCCAGTTCGCGGCACACCTGGCGAAGCAGCTGTGGAAACCTGACGGTCACTCCGTCCTGTTCATAGGTATAGCTGTTGACGTTCTGCCCCAACAGGGTGATTTCCTTGACGCCGGCCCGGTCCAGCCTGCGAACCTCCCGCAATACGTCCTCGACCGGACGAGACACCTCTCGCCCCCGTACATACGGGACGATGCAATAGGAACAGAAATTGTTGCACCCGTTCATGATGGGAACGTACGACGAAAAGTCCCCGTCCTTATAGTAGGAACTCGTAAACCGGTACGTCTCGCTCGCTTCCAGATGCGCCTTGCGCCCTCCGGTCAGCAGATCGACGATCTTCTGCTTGTCGTTGGTGCCGACGACATAGTCGACGGCAGGCGCGTCCTTCTTCAATTCATCCTGAAGACGTTCAGCCATGCAACCGGTCACAATCAAGGTCAGCGGATGCTGCTGCTTGATATACTGGAAAAGTCCCAGCCGTCCCCATATCCTGTTCTCCGCCGTCTTTCTGACGGAACAGGTGTTGAGTATCGCGCAGTCCGCCTCTTCGGCGCTGGCCGCCGGCTTGAGCCCTACCCCCCGCAGCTGTACTTCGAGGGCGTTCGACTCCGCCGTATTCATCTGGCACCCATATGTCTCGATCCAATAGGTTTTGGGTTCAAGGCAGATATTATTGGACATCTATACCCGCTCCCCTGCCTGTCTGCGGGCGGCCAGCAACGTATTGGCCATGAGCATGGTGATTGTCATTGGCCCTACTCCCCCCGGCACGGGACTGATCGCACTGCATTTTGGGCTCACAGCGTCGAAATCGACATCGCCTACGAGACGCCAGCCCTTTTTCTTCGACGCATCCTCGACACGGTTCGTCCCAACATCGACCACGACGGCCCCGTCCTTCACCATATCGGCGGTGACGGTCCCCGGACGCCCTGCGGCGGCGATGACGATGTCGGCCCGCCTCACATGGGCGGCAAGCTCCTTGGTATGGGTGTTGCACACAGTAACCGTTGCGTCCCGGCCCCGCTGCATCAGCAACGCCGCCATCGGCTTGCCGACGATATTGCTCCGCCCTATGATACACACGTCTTTTCCATCAGTCCCAATACCATAGTAGTCCAGCATCGCCAGCACGCCTTTCGGCGTACAACTGACAAAGCAGTCCTTACCGATCAGAAGCCGGCCTACATTCTGCGGATGAAACCCGTCCACGTCTTTCGCCGGGTCGATGGCCTCGATGACCTGATCCTCATCCAATCCCTTAGGCAACGGCAGCTGTACCAGGATACCATGCACGGCCGGATCTCCGTTGAGCTGACGGACGACCTCCATCAACTCCCGCTGCGTGGTAGAGGCTGGAAGCGTAAAATCCTTATGCCCGTACCCAAGCTCCTCACAGGCCTGCCTCTTGGCGGACACATACGTCTGGCTAGCAGGATTCTCCCCCACCAACACCACGGCCAAAGTAGGGGCATACCCGTGTACGCTCACGAACTCCTTGCATTCCACCGCCAGTTTTTCCCGAATCGATTGTGAAACTTCCTTACCGGACATCAACAACATGGAATATCTCCTTAGACATCTCATGTATACCCCAAAAACGGGTCTTACGACAATCGTCCTCAAACAAGTTGTCCGTAGGTTGTTCGCGGGTGGCAAACACTGGACAAACCTATCATTATTTGAGACGTTCGCTCTCTTCTGCGGGGTATTCAGATGATGCTCAGCTTTATGCTGACGGATACAGAGAAAACAATCGGTTGTGCAAGTACTGTAGAAAAGCGTTTGTGGCAAACAGACCCAGCGCTATGTTCGATAGTCATCAGGGTAAGAATCGGCAAAATGTCTACCTACAAGAACAGAGAATAGAGCAATTGGTAAGAAAACTAAAAACTTTTGTTTACTTTTACGCTAATATCAATCACAATATTAGCGTAGGAGGCTATCACGTGACGGACTCTCAAAAATTAGAAGCACTTGCAGATGCGGAGGGTGGCGTTCTTACAACAACCGCCGCGCTCAACGTGGGCATTACCAAGACCGCCCTGGCGAAGTTTGTCTCAAACAAAGGGTATGAGCGTGTTTCGCTTGGTATATATCTTTCTCCGGACGCATGGAAAGATGACGCCTATCTATTACAGCTCCGATGTCCACAGATTGTTTTTTCTCATGACAGCGCTCTTTTTTATCATGATCTGACAGATCGAGAGCCGCTGCAGTTCACAGTAACCGCAAAGACAGGATACAATCCGACGCACCTGACCTCCACCGGTATAAAAGTATACACCGTAAAAAAGGAACTGTTTGCGGAGGGTTGTTCCACGACAAGCACATCCTTCGGGCATCAGGTACGGGTATATGATATGGAACGCACAATCTGTGACATCCTGCGGAGCCGAAATTCTATGGAAACGCAGGTATTTCAAGATGCGCTAAAACAATATACAAGACGCAAGGATAAAAATCTGCACAAGTTAATGGACTATGCAGAAAAATTCCATGTAGAAAAACTGGTGCGCCAGTATATGGGGATATTATTGTAATGATTACATCTGCACGGCAGTTAAAAGACAAAATACGAAATCTTGCGAGAGATAAATCTGCGGACGCACAGGTTTTGCTCCGCAACTACATGATGGAACGCTTTCTGGAACGTGTTTCTGTTTCTGATTATCGTGAAAAAATCATCCTTAAAGGCGGAATGCTCGTAACCTCAATGGTGGGATTTGAAGCACGGTCTACAATGGACATAGATACCACAGTAAAAGGTGCGACTGTCAGTACAGACGAGGTTCAGCGGTTTATCGAAAAAATTATTTCCATCAATTTGGCAGATGGGGTCGTTTTTGCGATCAATAGCATTTCAGATATTATGGACGAGGCAGAGTATCCCGGTATCCGTGTCGGGATGACCGCTTTCATGGATGACGTAAGAGTACCGCTCAAGGTCGACATTTCTACCGGAGATGCAATCACGCCCCGTGCGGTTGAATACTCGTACAAGCTCATGTTTGGAGGACAAACCATTCGTTTGCAGGCTTACAACCTAGAGACAGTTTTAGCTGAAAAATTGGAAACGATCATCGCCAGAACAACCGCAAATACACGGATGCGTGATTTTTACGACGCACACATTCTTTTAGAGCTCTATCAAAAAGAAATTGATCCAGCTACCTTAGCCAGTGCGCTCAAAGCAACTTCACGTAAGCGGTACACTCTTGTGCTTCTGGAGAATGCAGAGAAAGTCATGGCTGACTTGCATGATAGTAAGCCAATGATTGAGTTGTGGAACAACTATCGTTCTAAATTCAGTTATGCCGCCAATATCTCATGGAATGAGGTTTTACGCTCTGTACGTCTGCTATCCTTTTCCGCCGGTCTAAAGGTAGAAAGACCATCAGGCAATTAAGAAAATGTTTGCTGAATCGGTATCGGATTCACATCATCATTCTGAATTTTCCTTTTGCCCACTTCGCAGGAAAAACATATATTTGAAATTGGCAATAGGTTTTCATTGTATCTGTATTCCGTTATGATTACCGTAACTATGACACCTGAACCCTGTTATAGGATTAGGTGATGATTTCGCCCGACAGTCTCCGGTACGGAGAACTCGTTATACAAAATGCTGAGGTAGCCATGAAGAAGACTTTCATGCTGATCGCTACGGTTCTGACGCTTGTTCCTACGCTGATGTTCGCCGCGGCAGATCAACGGCAGACCCAATACGAATTGGGTAGCCAGATGTTTACGTTCAAAGCAGGTCCCACCATCCCGCTTTTCACATATACCTGGGGAGGGACCGGAGCGGATACCTTCCGTCCCGGCGTCGGTGGCGGCGACGGCACGCACCTGAACATCGGCGGCTACGGCTCCATTAGTTATCAGGCGTTCGTGAATTCATATATCGCATTGGGCGGTGAAATCGGTTATTCCTTCGCCTATTCCATGAGCAAGAGTCTGTATACAGTGGTGCCGATTCAGGCGAAGGTGACGTTCATGCCGGTGCAAGGAACCATAGACCTTCCGATTTCACTAGGAATCGGCGGGGCTTATAACCGTTATGTTGACAGTACGCAAGGGTATGATGGAAGTCTTTTCAGTTTGTTCGCATCGGTTGAAATCGGCCTCAACTGGTATTTCACCGAAAACTGGGGAATCGGCGTCAACTGCGGATATTGGGTGATTCCTGAGTTCTATTCGAAAAAAGCGAATGGCGTAGGGTGCATCCTCCCTGTGACACTATCCGTCAACTACAGGCATTAAGAGGAGATCGAATCATGAAAAAAAGAATAAAGCTTCTGGCCTTCTTCTGTTTAGGACTGGTTGTTGCCGTCGGATTCATCTCCTGCAACCTCGATGCCGACATGGGTATCTTTGAAGCCATCGGAAATTCCGAGCCAACCCTGGACACGACCAATCAGAGCATCCTCGGATTCTATGGGAATCAAGTCTATATCAAGGCGCAGGACGGCATCTACAAATATGGAGCTTCCAATTCCGCCGTTGAAAAACTCCCCCTCTCGCTGATGACGAACGGGTTCGCGACATCGATCGGTAATGCGACTGCTGCGACGGAATTCATCTACCAAGACGGTTCCGGCGACTTCAAGAAGTATACGATAACCACAGGTGCATCCGAATCATTCTCCTTGTCCGATGTCAGGGCAATGAACAATGGCGTCGTGCTTTCTGAAAGTTCTCCGGCCAACTATACGGTCTTGAGTTTGCCGAACACCCAACTTGCTTCATTGTCAGCAAAAGGTTCGGCGGGAATCATGTTCGGCTTCGTGGACAACGTACTTACGACCATGATCAAATCCCATAAAAATGCGAACAAAGTCACGGTCTATGATTTCGCATACTATTGGAACGATACCAAGCTGAACATCGTGGACAATGCTGCCGGGGACCTTGCAAAGCTTGTCAACCTGAATCTTACTGATGACCAGTACAAACAGACGACGAAGACCAATTTCATCAGAATCCAGGCGTTCCAACCGGCTACGGCCGCTGGCCCCGGTGTCGCTATCGCTAAAATCGCCAACGACAGCTATACCAGTCTGATCTTCATCCAGGAAGCTGTCGGCGGGGAGCTGAAATATATTGGACAGTCAGGTTTCTATCTCAATTACTATTCTTCATATGCCGTCCCAAGCGCCAGGGTAGAAATCGCTGGAAAACAGTATATGCTGGTTCCGTATTCCTCCGGACTGAGGCTGATTGACCTGACCAGCAGCGCCACGGTCAAAACGTCCGCTATCGACAGCCCCTCCAGCTATGCCTACGCATCGTCCAATACAAATTCTTTCGCACGGGGGCTCACGTACAACAACATAGTGGACATCAAGCCGATACCTGGCCAGGATGCTACCGCGGCGAAGAACAAATACCTTGTCTCAACGGTGAACAGCGGAGTGTATACGATCACCCTGCCGACAGCCGCTGGAGACCCTAGCAACAACGCAGGGTCGCGCGCCATCGGCTATCAGCCGATTGTGTAAAGGTATTCCGCGTTTAGTTTTTCAACCGGAGACGCCCAAAGGCTCTCCGGTTTTTTATGGGTCGCCAATTTGTACAAGCCAAAGCCCCGTCGGAGACGTATGATTGGAAAAAAGCCGCTCGGAGCTCTATACGCACGGGGAGCGGAAGGAACAAAGTCCACAGAACCCACCAATCGGAGGCTTCCCGTGAGATCGAGCGGGAGGTAGCAGCCGGCCCCGTTTCCATACAAAAAAACGGCCCGAGGGATTTTCCCAGACCGTCTGTACCGTACTTTACAGATACGACAACATCATATTCCAAGCGCCTATTTGTCGCCGCGAACCTCATGAAGTATCTTACGAACCTCAGGATCCTGGTACTGGTCGTCGATTTCCTCACTGGTCAGACCAACGAACTCATGGCACATATAGTGGATCCATACCTCATCGTCAGGGCTGTTGAGAACATGCTTGCGGCAATAATAGTCCGGCTGAATCGGCAACGGGGCGGTATCCTTGTACAGAGGCACCTTGTAGTCATAGACGGCGATCTTGATATCCTCGCGGGGGATCCCCTTGCGCAGGACGATATCGCACAGCTCGTTGACCGTCTTGCCGGTATCGAAGATGTCATCGACAATCAGAATCTTGTCGCCGGCGCGCAGATGCTCGGGAGAATACGTCCAGCCGTCTACCATCACACGGGTCTGGCAACGGATATCAGAATAGGAACGAGCCACGACCGCCGCATAGAAAACGGGACGCCCCATCTCCTTTTTGCGAACCATCTTGTAGTATTCGCTGAACACATTGGCCATGTATGCGCCGCCGCGCAGCGACGCATAGATAATGTCGGGGACGAACCCGTCTTCGACATACATCGTATGAACCAGTTTCAACGCACTGTCGCGAATCGTATCGGAACTGATGAACTCTTTCTTCATAGGGACGATTTTCTCCTCACGTCTGGATATATGGCTTTCAGTCTACTCCGCCACGGTCAGGATTTCAACACCATCTTTCGTAATCGCTACAGTATGTTCAAAATGCGCGGAAGGCTTGCCGTCGGCTGTGACGACCGTCCATCCATCATCCAGATCGCGGATATTCTTCGTCCCCAGGTTGATCATTGGCTCAATGGCTATCACCATGCCGGGCCGCAATCTGGGGTTCGACGAAAGGGAATTCACATAATTTGGTATTTCAGGTTCTTCATGTACGGCAAGTCCCACACCATGGCCACAATAGTCGCGGACGACGCCGTAGCCGTTCTGGTTCGCATGCTTGTAGACCGCCGCCCCGATATCATGTACTCTGGCTCCGGTCTTGCCTGCCGCCTCAATTCCGAGATACAGGCATTCGCGGGTCACCTTGCACAGCTTCTCGCATTCAGTGGTCGTCGTTCCGCCGATGATATAGGTCCGGGCGCTATCGCTGAAATAGCCGCCCAGATTGATGCCAAGGTCGATTCCCACTATATCCCCGGCATTCACGACCCGATGCCTGCTGGGAATACCATGGATCACCTCTTCGTTGACGGATATGCAGGCGGAAGCCGGAAACCCCATGTAGTTGAGGAACGCGGGGACGCCCTTGTGCTTGACGATGAAATCATGACAATGCCTGTCGATGTCCCTTGTCGTCATGCCGGGTTCCAACCATCCCTCCAGAGAATCGAGAAGTCGCGCCAACAAATGGCAGGACTCACGGATACGGTCTATCTGTTCAGGAGTCTTCAGCTGAATCATTTCACATTGCCTCCTTGCTGCAAAGCTTTCTGCATAGAGTCGAGAATACCGTTGATGAATTTATAGTTGACCTCGCTACTGAAATCCTGGGACAACTTCACAGCCTCGTCTATGACGATGTGCGGGTGGATATCCTTCGCATACAACAACGAGAACACGCTCAGCCGCAGGATGTTCCGATCCACGACGTCAATCCTCTCGATGGGACGGTTGGTCGAGAACCTGCTGATCATAGCATCGATTTCCGGCAGATGCTCGACCGTACCGCAAACGATGTATTTCGCAAAAATCACGACCTCCTGCTCCAAAGAGGACTGCTCTTCTTCGGTCAAGGCCGGAAATACCTCCGGCACAGGAGCGGTACCAAGCTCATTGTTGAAATCCATTGCATACAATGTCTGCAATGCGATCTCCCGCGCTCTATGTCTCGACTTCATCTCACGACTCCCTCAACAAACGATACATCGGAATATACCGGTGAAACGGAGCTTCCGCGCCATACCATCGGTACCATCGGCATAAAGAAACCCGCATGATCGACATGCGGGCCTCGGATGAAAATCATACGAACATCCTCAGGAAAGACATGCCACGACTATTTATACAGGATCCTGATCGTAGCCTGCTTTCGCAAATCAGCCAGGATATCGTTGATGGCGTTGTTGATATCCGTCTGCTGGTTCTGAGATATCAACGTTTCCGTAATATACTGGCGAACCGTCGCAGTAGTCTCGGGGTTGATAGGATCGTCGATTCCAAGGACTTTGAAATCATTGTGGGCGTATACCTTCAGGATATGATACCCGGTATTGGATTCAATGACCGGAGAAATCTTGCCGACTTCGGTATCGAAAGCCCCGTTGAAGAAATTATCGCCCAACGCCTGCTTTGCAGAAGTGTCGTCCATGGTCAGCCACCCGATCGCGCCGCCGATATTCTTGCTGGAGGTATCCTGCGAATACTCCTGGACAGCCTTCTCGAACGTCGTAGTACCATAATTGATATACCGGGCGACCTGTTCCATCAGAGCCTTGTTCTCAGCGTTCTTGGCGTCCGCCCCGTCGCCGGTGGCATACGGGATATAGATATGGCTCAGCTTGACGTTCTCAGGATTGACGAACTGCGCCTTGTTCTGACGATAGAACGAATTGATTTCGGATTCAGACGGCTGGCGGACATCGGTCAACACATTGGGACGGACCTTCGAGATATAGGCGCTGACCAGAAGCTGTTCACTGATGGCCGTCCTCAGATTATCCATACCGCCATAATAGGTAGTGACGAACTCATTGAACTCGTCGGTAGTCAAGGCCCTTCCGATCTGCTGCTGCTCCAGCTGAGCCCTCCAGGAGGACAGGTACTGGTTGATCTGGGCGTCGGTGATAACCACGCCGTCCCGTGCCGCGCCCTGGCGCCACAGCTCGTTGTTGATCAACACATTGAGGATCGTCAACGGATCGACGGTAGAGACGTCGCCCCCCTGCATCTGGACAAGCGCCTTCTGCTCGTCAACCGTCCGGTTGAGTTCCTCGGTGGTGATGGCAGTATTCTTTGTCAAATTGACCGTAGCCGCCGGCGAGCTGATCACAGCCGCGAAAACGACGCTACCGGCGCACAACAACGCAAGCACGATGACGAAACTACGGGAAAATAACTTCTTCATGTAAAAACTCCTTGGTTAGGAAATGTGCAACCGTTTTCCAACGGCCTGGGCATAATCCTTTTTCTTGAGTATATCGGAAGTCTTCAGATACATACCTTCAGACTCCATAGAATGCATCAAGTGGTGCAACGTCTTACCGGAACGGATACCACCGTTCACAATAAACGCCATGCACCGCTTGCCCGAAATCGTCCCGGCCTGCTTGAGGAACTTGGGCACCATATCGGGAACTTTTCCACCCCAAAGAGAAACATTTTCACTTCCAACGACGATATAGTCGTAGAACGAAATAATCTTGCCACCCTCCAACCTCATGTCAAAGACATCCACGGTATGACCCTGAGATTCGATTCCTTTGGCAAGAGCGCCGGCGATTTCCTTCAGCTTCGGGCTGGAGGACCCCTTTCCGCAGTACAGTACGCAGACTCTCATCAGCAACCTCTACTTACAAATTCCGACCACAGAGCGAAGGTGCGGTCGGAACCTACGTGCAATATTCGGCGTACGGGAGACGACGACTAGGCGTTGTTGGAACTCCACCAGTTCTCAACCTGCTGTACCTGCTCGGTCTGTACGGAATCAAGCAGGGAATCCTGGGAGGGGCTCTTATTGACAAGGGCCACGACAAGGGCCAGGATCATGAACGCAGTTCCTAGGATCGCAGTCGCCTTGGTGACGACGCTACTGGCACGAGAGCCGAACGTAGACTCGCTACCACCACCGAAGATACCGCCGAGACCTGAACTCTCCTCATCCTGGATGGTCACGATGAAAATCAGCAACAGGCTCACGATCACAAACAATACCAACAAGATAATACTCAACACACCCATTTGTCTACTCCAGATACTTACTTATCGAAAGTCACGATTGGGACGAACTGCTCCAATGAAAGGGATGCGCCGCCTACCAACGCACCGTCAATGTGTTCCTTGGACATCAAGGCCTTCACGTTGCCGGGTTTCACTGAACCACCATACTGTATAATCAGCTCTTCTGCAACACCTTTACCATAGAGTTTTTCAACCAAACCACGAATAAACGCATGCGCGGCATCAGCATCTTCGGGAGTCGCGGTCATACCGGTGCCAATCGCCCAGACGGGTTCATAGGCTATCGTGATGTGCGACATGTCAGCTTCGCCGACATCCTTCAGTCCGTCGGTGACCTGACGGGTCAGTACATCCTCCAGCTTGCCGCCCTGGCGTTCCTCAAGAGTCTCGCCGACGCACAGAACGACATCCATCCCCTGCTCCAACGCCAGACGAAGCTTCGCGTTGATGAAGGCGTCGGTCTCGCCGTAATAGGCGCGGCGTTCGCTGTGTCCGAGAATCACGGTGGTGACTCCAAGGTCCTTCAACATCTCGGCCGAAACCTCACCGGTATAGGCTCCGCTGAGATGGTCGCTCATGTTCTGGGCGGCGACGATGATATCGCTGCCCTTGACGGCCTCCACTACGGCGGGGATCGTAACGAACGGCGGAGCGATCATCACTTTGGCGTTGCAGCCCTTGACGGCTTGCGCCAAGGAGGCCGCGAAGGCCGCGCCGGCCGAGGGGGTCATGTTCATTTTCCAGTTTCCTGCGATATATGTTCTTCTCATGTTATTTCTCCAATGCTTTGATTCCGGGAAGTTCCTTGCCCTCAAGGAATTCAAGGGAAGCGCCACCCCCGGTGGATACGTGGCTGATCTTGTCAGCGAGGTCAAACTTGTTGATGGCCGCGACACTGTCGCCGCCACCGACGACGGTAGTCCCGCCACAGGCGGCCATAGCTTTCGCGACAGCCTGGGTACCGGCGGCGAACGCATCGAATTCGAACACGCCCATCGGCCCGTTCCAGACGACGCTCTTCGCCGTTGCAAGAACCTTCACAATCATGTCTACGGTCTTGGGGCCGATATCCATGCCGATCAGATCGGCGGGAATATCCACACCATCGATAGCCACAGGAGCCACTGTCTCGCTGAATTCCGCCGCGCAGACATGATCTACGGGGAGAATCACCTTGACGCCCTTCTCTGCGGCCTTCTTCAGGAATGAAGCCGCGACATCGAGATAGTCGTTCTCAAGCAGACTCTTGCCAATCTCATGCCCCTGTACTTTCAGGAAAGTATAGGCCATGCCGCCGCCGATGACGATCGTGTCGCAGGTCTTCACGAGGGACTCAAGGACGCTGATCTTGGAAGAGACCTTGGAACCGCCGATGATCGCGACAAACGGCTTTTCAGGATTTTCAAGAAGAGGAGCCATGAATTTGACTTCCTTCTCAATCAGGAAACCGGCATAGGCGGGCAGATAATGGGCTACGCCCTCGGTGGAAGCGTGGGCGCGATGGGCGGTACCGAACGCATCATTGACATAGATATCGCCATAGGAAGCAAGCTCCTTAGCGAAGGCGGGGTCGTTCGCCTCTTCTTCCTTGTAGAAACGGACGTTCTCCAGCAGGAGGACTTCGCCCGGCTTGAGAGCCTTGACTTCGGCCTGTACTTCCGGTCCGATCACATCGGAAGCGAGCTTGACAGGCTTGCCTAGCAGTTCACTGAACTTCCCGGCAATCGGCTTCATGCTGAAGTCGGGGTTCTTCTGCCCCTTGGGACGACCGAAGTGGGACATCACTACCAGACTCGCCCCCTGAGACAGAACATATTCGATAGTCGGCAAGGCGGCCTTGATCCTCGTCGCATCGGTCACGACGCCATTTTTCAAAGGCACATTGAAATCAACGCGGATAAGAACCCTTTTTCCTTTGAGATCCACGTCTTTGACTGTATTGAGCTGCATGATTATCCCTCCTTGGGAAAAAAAAGCCTGCCAGAAACGGCAGGCCCGTGATTTCCGAGCTTGAAGCCGGATATCAGTCCAGAAGCGGCCTCTGGATCAACCATTGACCTTCTTCATGTGAGCGATGAGGTCGAGAACCTTGTTGGAGTAGCCGATCTCATTGTCGTACCATGCGACGACCTTCACGAACGTGTCGGTAAGAGCGATACCGGCCTTGGCGTCGAAGATGGAGGTCCTGGTGTCGCCCAAGAAATCGGAGGACACGACCGCGTCTTCGGTGTAGCCGAGGATACCCTTGAGTTCGCCTTCCGCAGCAGCCTTCATCGCGGCGCAGATCTCGTCGTACTTCGCGGGCTTCGCGAGGTTGACGGTAAGGTCGACGACGGAGACGTCAAGGGTGGGAACCCTCATGGACATGCCGGTGAGCTTGCCGTTGAGGGAAGGAATAACCTTGCCGACGGCCTTGGCGGCGCCGGTGGAGGAAGGAATGATATTGCCGGAAGCGGCTCTGCCACCTCTCCAGTCCTTCATGGAAGGGCCGTCGACGGTCTTCTGGGTGGCGGTGGTGGAATGGACGGTGGTCATGAGGCCGTCGACGATGCCGAACTTGTCGTTCAGGACCTTGGCGACGGGAGCGAGGCAGTTCGTGGTGCAGGAAGCGTTGGAAACGAACTGGGTGCCCTTGACATAGGTGTTTTCATTGACGCCGCAGACGAACATCGGAGTGTCGTCCTTGGAAGGAGCGGACATGACGACGTACTTGGCGCCTGCGTTGATGTGGGCCTGAGCCTTGTCCTTGGAAAGGAACAAGCCGGTGGATTCGACGACATATTCGGCGCCGACGGCATCCCAGGCGAGTTCATTGGGATCCTTGCAGGCGGTTACGCGAATTTTCTTGCCGTTGACGATGAGAAGGGACTTCTCCATATCGACATCGATCGTTCCCTCGAACTGACCATGCATCGTGTCATACTTGAGCATATAAGCCAGGTAATCAACCGGACAAAGGTCGTTGATGCCTACGACTTCAAATTCCGGGCGAGCCATTGCAGCGCGGAACACAAAGCGACCGATTCTTCCAAAACCGTTAATACCAATTTTCATGGAATATTTCCTCCGTACCTTATTTGGTAGTATGTATCGATAACAATATAACGAAATGCTGTGAAAGGGTCAACGAAACCGCAAAAAAGAGAGGTCATTTCTCCATTTCTTTCTTGATGATCCTTACGCGGTTGATCTTATGTCCTTCGATGTCCTCGACGACGAATACAGCCTCCTCATCCTCGACCTGCTCCTGGACGGCGGGGATACGGCCGAAGAGTTCAAAGACATACCCCCCCAAGGTTTCAAAATCGTCTTCTGGAAGATGCAGCCCGACGGAGGAGTTTATCTCGTCGATCGGAGTACGGGCCTCGCAGAGGAACTCCCCTTCCTTCAGCTCGCTGATATCGTCGGCCTCGTCCTCATCGAATTCGTCCTGGATTTCCCCGACGATTACTTCCAGGATGTCCTCCATGCAGATGATACCGGATACGCCGCCGTACTCATCGATCGCCACGGCGATATGAACCTTACGGAGCTTGAACTCCCGGAGCAAATCGTCAAGATGCTTGCTTTCGGGAACGAAATACGCCTTACGCATCAGTTCCCTGACATTGAAATTCTCACGGATGTCCCGCCGAAGGAGATCCTTGGCGTAAAGGATGCCGATCACGTTGTCGATAGTCTCATCGTACACGGGATATCTTGAATACCCCTGGTCGCCGATGATATCGTAGAAATCAGCCAAGGAGATGTCCACAGGGATGAACTGGACGTCGATACGGGGCACCATGACTTCCTTGACCGTTTTTTCATCAAGTTCGCCGATACCTTCTATCATATCACGCCGTTCTTCGATTTCCGCCTGCTGGGCCTGTTCGGCCAACTCGCCCCTACCCTTCTTCTTGTTTCCAAACAACGTCTTCAGGTTAAGACTCAACTTCCACTACCCCCGCAATTGTATGAGCAGCTGTTCCTGCTTCTTGAGCATAGGTTCAGAAGGATCGTTGGTCGAATGATCCTCTCCTAGCAGATGCAGTACGCCATGGATCAACAACCGGTACAACTCCTCGTCTTCAGATACACTAAAATAATCGGCGTTTCTTTTCAAGGAGTCGAGGCTGATTACCATATCCCCAAGCAACCTAGCTCGCGGGGAAGCCCCGTCAGGCGCGGATTCCGGCTCCATGTCCTCACAGCCCTCGCAACCCGCGTCGTATTCAGGGTTTTCATCGTATTCTGAGGTTTCGTCGCCGAAGCCCGCAGGCCAGACAACGTCGGCGCAGTCCCCCGGTACGTCGGACTGGACGAAAGAGAGGATGTCGGTACTCTCATCCTTGCCGCGCCATTGCCGGTTCAGCTCCCTGATCCGGTCATCGGAGACGAACGTACAGGAAAATTCAACGTCGTCTTCACCAAGCCCGTCCAGAACGGACTCAAAACGACCGCGGACCAACGCTTGCGGCGCCCGGGCTTCAAAGGAAGGGTCTTCATACTCAATATCAATGATACGCATCTTTATTCTTCGTCCTTTTTACATGGTTTCTTCAGTTATTCTGCGTCGGCGATACGGTCGACCCTTGCTGCCCTTGGCTCGCGCCTTGCGTCTGAGGCTGCTCCGAGGGATTCTCGTCAGGATATTCTATCCGCTGATGGTCCCTGCCGACCAAGGTACTGATGAACGATACGGTGATGTCCTCCAGATCCGTCAGGGAAAGACGCGAACCGTCCAGCTGGTGGCGGTCTATCTTCCCCATGATGATCTGGTGGATCAATTTCTGGTATTTCGTCGTAGTCGGACGTTTTATCGTCCTGGAAGCGGCCTCTACGCAGTCGCTCAACATCACGATGGCCGCCTCGGGCGAGGATGGTGGGTTCCCGTTGTAGGAGAAATCCTCCCTGCTCACCTCGATGTCTCGGGCGCTCGCCGCGGCCTCCTGCTTCGCTTCGTTGTAGAAATAGAGGATCACATCGTTACCATGGTGTTCCCCGATGATATCCAGCACTTCCAGTGGAAGCCCCGCGTCGCGGCCCTTCTCCATGCCAAGCTTCACATGGCTCTTGATGATGGCGGCTGACAATGAAGGTTTCAGATCGACATGCTTGTTGTCGCCGCCTTGGTTCTCGATGAAATACTCAGGATGATCGGCCTTGCCGATATCATGGTACAGCCCGCCTACCCGGGCGAGCAACGCGTTGGCCCCGATCGCCCGCGCAGCCGCATACGAGAGGTCGGCGACGATCCTGCTGTGGTTGTAGGTGCCCTGCGCCACCTGGTTCAACCGGATCAGTACGGGACTGTCGGCATACGCCAGCTCATGCAATCTGAAAGCGGTCGGGATGTTCAGCACGACTTCGACGACGGGAACCAGCACAGAAACGATGACATAGGAGCAGGAGACATTGATGATCGTACCAATTATCAGCACCCATATTCCGGTGAAGGAATATCCAAGAAGCAAGTTGGTCACGACGGTGATGAAAGCGCAGGAAAGACAGGAAAAGAACCACTGGTAGATCATGTCGATACGGCGGCTGACGAATTTTATGAAATAGACGCAGCATCCGGCTTCGACCATGATATAGAAGAATGTCATGGCGTTGCTGTCCGGCAACAATGTGGCGTAGGCCGCGACAAAGAACGCCGATACCATACCAAGTCGTTTGCGACTGGTGACCATCGAAATGAAAATAGGCGCTATCAGCACCGGCAGGAACGGATCCAGCGTAGGCACCGCGAGGTTTTTCATCAGCCTGACGGCCACGTAGGACATCAGTTCGCAGAAAAGCGTCGCGACCAACAGCAACATCTTGTATTGATTCTTGCGTTTGGTGATCGGCAGATAGTTCTCGAATACCAGCAACGCGCAGACGGTACAGATCAGGACGAACATCAGCCGGCCGATCTGTTCAAGAAACGTATATTGGATCGCATTGGTATCTAGATGCTGCAAGAGCTTCAACGCTTGATCGGTGATCACCGTATCCTTCTGAAGGATATATTCCCCTTTTTCGATGGAGATCATCACGGGCTCGACGGCGTCCGCGGCGGCTTGACGACGCTGCAGCGTCATCAGTTCATCATACTCGACGTTGGGGGTCGCCAACAGCCTCAGCGCCTGGATCAAGAGTTGCGGCTGGAAATTGGCGATGGAATCAGAATAGTTGCTCATCCATTGGAGCATCACCCGTTCCAACCCGTTGATCGTCAAAGCGTCCGATATCGAGAAGCTTCGGGGCCGCCGCAAGGTCTCGAGATCGACGTTGTTCTCCAGAAGGAACTCCCTGTAGCCCTGGCCGTACACCTTGTTCAGATCGTCGCTGGAATACAGCCCGATCGACAACAGCTCGCGCATGCTCTCCTTCAGCAGACGGAACATCTTGGTCCGGTCCGCAAGGGTCAGGGAACCGAACTGGACGCAGACGGATTCAGTATCCGAAAGCCCTTCGTCCTCCAGGAACCCGGCCAGGACGTCCAAGGCGGCAGAGGATTCCGTACCGTCCTGCCCGAACAAGGAAATGAACGTATCGGTGCGCCGGATGTTTCCCAGGGTCTTGTTCATGGAATATGAGAAGTACGGCAGCACCGCACGGGTCGTCTCGTCGATCTTCCGCTCCGTCGCCTCAGTGTCAACGAAAGAAAAGGATTCCCTGGCGAGCACATCCTCATCCGCCAGCTCGCCTACCTGGTACTTCCGGGAGAACGCGCTCAACGTGTCATAGGATTCGCTTGAGAGCGCAAGAGATACGATCAGCGCAGACAACATCGTAAGCGCAAGCAATACGTAGACGATGATATTCTGCACCGAGAATTTGCCCATGTGTTCATCGCCGGTCTGGTTCTTTTTTTTCATTTCGCTTGTCGACGCTCCTGCAAGTCTCCGTTGGAAGACGCCACTTCCCTGAGGGAAGGTTCCTTGTCTCTGGCGTATGCATCGATAATCCGCTGCACGATCCGGCTACGCACGACATCGCCCGATGCGAAACGAAGGAAAGCTATGCCGTCTATCCCATGGAGAATCTGCGCGGCATGCACCAGGCCGCTGTCCTTGTTCCTCGGAAGATCGATCTGCGAGATATCGCCGGTAATGATCGCGACTGAGTTTTCGCCGATACGCGTAAGGAACATCTGCATCTGTTCTTTCGAAGTGTTCTGCGCCTCATCCAGTATAACGCACGCATTGTGGATCGAACGCCCTCTCATGTAGGCGAGCGGGGCTATCTCGATGGCGCCGTTCTCTTCCAGCCGCTTGATGACGGCCGGAGGCAACAGCCACTCCATGGCGTCATACAACGGGCGAAGGTACGGGTTCAGCTTCTGGGAAAGATCACCGGGAAGGAAGCCGAGGCTCTCCCCCGCTTCCACGACGGGGCGGGTAAGGATCAGCTTCTGCTTCTTCCCCCCAAGAATCAACGACAGGGCGTACGCCACCGCGAGAAAAGTCTTGCCTGTGCCGGCGGGGCCGATACCGAACACGATCTGGTTCAAGTTCATCGCCTCGATATACTGCCGTTGGCGGATGCTTTTAGGATACACGCTCTTTCCCGATACAGTGATCATCGTGTTGCCCGTCGAAGCGTCGCCGGTGGAAAGACCATCGGAAGCGTTCGTCGCGTCCCGGCTCCCATCAAGCACCTGGTCGGTCGTCGGAAGGCTTCTCACCGCCTGATACTCCATGAATATCTCCGGTTCCGTAATCTCCTGCCCTCTGGAAGCCATGACCTTGAGCCGCTGCAACAAAGCGGAAAAACATCTGGCGCTTTCACCTTCCGGACCGGAAAACTCCATGCTGTTGCCTTTTACATAGAAATCAAAACCAAGCAACATCTCCAGATACGGGATATTTCGGTCATTGACGCCACAGACGCCGCGCATCAAGTTCTCGGATTCAAATATTACGCTTCTTCCCATCTGCCATCAGGTTCCTTGTGTCCAGACATTGTCTTTCCGGGTCCATTTCTCATCGACCTTCAGCTCCGGAATAGTATTCCACTGGAGGAAAACAGAGACCTTCGGTACCCATTGCCAGTCACGTCCTGATAATACAACGCTTCCTGTGTATTTGCAATGGAGGTCCCAATCCTTCATATAATGGATCAGTTCAATCGACACGCTCTCCATGTTGAACTGAGTATGGCTGCGTCCGCCCCCGAAGAAATCAAAGGAACGCAACAGATCCTCGAACATCAGGCTTAAGCTGAATTTGTCCGCATCATCATAATAGCTGAAGAAACCGTTGTTCGAGGATGTGACGGCCATGTTCAGCGACAGGAACTCCGCTATGGAGAACCCTATCTTCGCCGTAACGGACAGGCTGGAGGCGTACTTGTCCAAAAAATCGAAATGCAGTTTTGATGTCAGCGTGAAGTTCAGCTTTATCCGGCGCTTCCACCACGAGAACGAAAGATCCGCCAGATTGGCCTGCAAGTCGAACGCACTCAGCCGGAGAGTCTCAGCCGGTCCAGAGAACGTGATCGAAGCCATCGCCAAGGCGACCTTGTTCACGGCGGGCTTATAGGAAACGGAAGAAACCAGACTGTTGAAGATGTTTCGTCCGGCGGTCGTCGCAACGGCAAAATCCAACGCCTGCTTGAGTTCCAGCCGCTTGTCGAAGAAATTCAAGGAGAAATACCCTTTGAGCGTGAAGGGATCCCAGAAATTACCGCCTTGGACATACGAGGAGGTCTGATACGTCCCGGTAAAACTGGTGGTGACAAGTCCTGCGTTGTATCCCAGGGTGAACGAGATCAGATCGCTTTTCATCCTTCCGTTCCCATCATCGACGAACTTATAGGAAAGATTGGACCGCCAGCCGCCATATTGCCACGCCAACGCAGGCAACAGGCTGAAACGCAACGGAGGCAAGACACCTGTCAACGACGGCGAGAACACACCGATAGCGGTGGAGAAGGATTTGGACAAGGACAACTGGTGGGAGGTCACGAAATTGCTGTTCCAAGCCGCCCATTGTTCAATGATTTCAGGATCCACCGAATCACGCTCGATCTTCCGATAGTTGTACAATTTGGTTACAAGCGTGTATTTCAAACCGAGGAACGGCAGCTCGGCGACAGTACTCGACGTCAGCTGTATCTGGGTAGACATATAGTTGTTGTTCGCCTGTTCCCCGGAAATAGTCAGGCTCGGGGAAATCTTTTCAGAGAACTTGAACCAGGAAGGCGCGATGTTGCCTTCCAGAGTCAGGCTCCCCTTCGTCGCCGAATACAGGGTCTGCGGTCCGAAAGCGGATTGCTGGCCACTGGTCGCCGCGGCATATTTGTTCGTCAAGGTCTGGTCCAAAGCATATGACAGGGAAAGCTTGTGGGTTCCGGCTGAAGCGGTATCGGCCGTCGCCTTGACGCCCGCCGGCTGGTATAGCGCCGGCAAGCCGGATTTGCTGTAGGCATCCTTCTCTTCGCCAACTTCCGTTGAAGCCGTCTCTGATTCCGACACCGACGCCGACGTGACGCCACCCTCCCCGTTCCCGTCCTGAGAATCTTCAACGGCGGCGCCGGAGGAAGTCCCAGATACGGGCGGCCGACCATCGTCGGCCAGGTCGGAGTCGGCAGGCGCATCGATGCCGGCGGCCGCATTCGTCTCGACGACGCCAGCGGCCGCTTTCTTCGCCGCGAGTTCAGCCTCCAACGTGGACACGGTTTCTGGACGAGCCGGCTTCTCAGCCGCAGCCACATCCTTTTTCAATGAAAACAGGGTTCCGGCCAAGGATGCGGATAAATCGGGCAAGGTCATGGAGGAAATTTGGTAGGAATAGACTGTGGGTGAAGCCCCCGACACCGATTTCCATTGAAATGTCACGGAAGCATCGAACTTCGATATTTCAAACTTCGATATGTATGGAGCGGCGATATCCTTCGGCAAGGAGAGCTTGCCCCCAGCCGTCCAGGTATAAGAAGTGATGTTATTACTATAGTCGGTCGGAAATTTCTGGGAAAGGCCGAACAACGAGTCAAGGGAGAAGGAAGTCAGACGATTGCCGTACAGCTTTTGCATAAACGGGTCGGAATACAACGGTATGGTCAGCGACAGATCGACGATATCCGTATCGAGCTTGGCGGACAGGTTGCCCATATACCGGAACCGCGGATAATGATTGTATCCGAAAGCCGAAGACGAGCCGGGGGAAAAAGCGAGCCCTCCCCCCGCGTCGATCACTAGCTTTTTCTCCCAAAGCTTCGTCGAAGAATCAAAACCTGCGAAAACACCGGCGTTCTGATAGACGTCGGCCATGAACGCCATGTACGAACCGCTCTTCTGCGCCCAAGCTTCCAGCCCTTGCGCCGTTACATCATCCGATTCCGTAGTATAGAGCAGACCATCCTTGGCGCGCGGCCCCTCGCTTTTCGTGGCAAGAAGCGAAGTGAAACTGCTTTGCTTCGCATCCTTGAACTTCGGATAGGAACCATATACCTCATAGGTCGTACTCAAGAACATGCCCCTGTCGCTGGAAAACCCGAAAGCAGGGTTGAAAACGAGTGTGGACCCAGGATAAAAAAAGAACGGAACCCAGAAAACCGGCACGCGGCCGATGGACAGGTAGGCGTTGCTGACGAACATATCGCCCCCCGGCAGCATCGACATCGATTTCGCCGTGATACTGGAATAAGCCGTTTCAGGATTCGTCGTCACGAAGCCTTCATGAATCTGGATACCGCCCGAATCCCCCCGGTAGTCGATCTGCGTCCCGCTGGTAAAGAATTCGACATCCTTGTTGTCGCTGTTTTTCTTCTTGCTGCTGGTGGTCCCGCCCGACACCTCCAGATTTCCGCTATGCCAGTTCAGACTAACGATGTCCCCGCTGACGTCCTGCACCGCCGAATCCTCAGAGCCATCCTTGAATGTCACTCTGCCCATGGCGGTCAACCGCGTGTTCGCGAGATCGATGACCATTCGGCTGGCGGACAGTTGCTTCGCCACACCTCCCCCTGACGGGGTGAAGCTGATCGTCACAGCGCCTTCAAGAACGACAAGGTCGTCAGCGTTTCCAGCGCTGTACATCCGCTGGGCGTTGAGGATCTCCAGCTCATATGAGACGGCATCAGTCGATGCGGAGTCGCTTGTTTCTGCAACCTCCACTTTCGCCGACTGAACGCCATGATAGGAAAGCAGACGTTCACGTAGCTGCTCAACAGTGCCTAGAGCGTCGAGCCCCCGCAACCTGCACATGTCCTGGAGTTCTTGCAGCGTCGCATATGAGATCGATTCAGCAAGCAACAGGTCGGCACGTTCGGCCGGAGACCGAACAGGTGACTCAGCAGGTGACTCGGCGGGTGAAACGAAAGGTAACTCGGAAGCCGAAGGAGAATCATACTGGCCGTCCTCAACCGGGCTGGAAACGGATTTTGCCAAGTCCGTCGCATAGACGAAACCTGCCCCCAGGCTAACCAGGAGCAAAGAAACGAGACATATCCGTACTATCGGAAAGCCTTCCGATCTGATCGAGCTATGACCTTTTTTCATCCAGCACTTGTGCCAAATAATAACCTGTATGGCTTTCTTTGCATAGTGCGACTTCTTCGGGAGTCCCTGTCGCGACGACCATCCCGCCCTTGTCCCCCCCTTCGGGGCCAAGGTCCACCAGGTAGTCGGCCTGCTTGATGACATCGAGGTTGTGTTCTATCAGAATGACTGTATTTCCCGTATCCACCAACCGGTTGATTACTTCCATCAACTTCTTGACATCGGCGAAATGCAGGCCAGTCGTAGGTTCGTCAAGCACATACAGGGTCTTTCCGGTACTCCGTTTGGACAATTCAAGGCTCAGCTTCACCCGTTGAGCCTCCCCACCGCTCAACGTCAAGGCGCTTTGCCCGAGCTTGATGTAGTCCAGACCTACCGATATCAGGGTATCGATCTTTCGTTTGATGGAAGGAACCGCGCTGAAGAACTCGGAGGCTTCGGCCATGGTCATGTCCAGCACCTCATGTATGTTCTTGCCTTTGTAATGCACCGCCAGGGTCTCCTGGTTGAACCGTTTTCCGTGGCAGACATCGCAGGTGACGAACACATCGGGTAAAAAATGCATCTCTATCTTCAAGGTTCCGTCGCCCTGACAGTTCTCACAGCGCCCGCCGGGGACATTGAACGAAAAACGACTGGCCTTGTATCCTCTCGCCTTGCTTTCCGGCAAAGAAGCGAACAATTCCCGGATTGGGGTGAAAGCGCCGACATAGGTCGCGGGGTTGCTCCGCGGCGTCCGTCCGATCGGACTTTGGTCTATATTGATGACCTTGTCGATGTTCTGTAGCCCGCCGATTGAACTATAGCCGTCGAAATCTTCAGGCTGGCGATTCAAGAGACGTCTTACGGCGGGCAGAAGGATTTCATTCAAAAGCGTACTTTTTCCGGAACCGGAGACACCGGTCAGGACAATCAGCTTGCCGAGCGGGAACTGTACGTCGATATGCTTGAGATTGTTCTTGTAGGCGCCGTTGAGGACGATGGACTTACCGTTGCCCTTGCGCCGTTTCCGAGGAACAGGGATGATGAGCTTACGGGCGAGGAACTGTCCGGTGATGCTGTCGGGGTTTCTTTCGATTTCTTCAGGAGTCCCCTGGGCCGTGATGAATCCGCCGTGGACTCCGGCTCCTGGCCCGAGATCGACGACATAATCGGCCTCTCTGATCGTCGCTTCATCGTGTTCGACGACGATCAAGGTATTGCCGAGATCCCTGAGGTTTTTCAAGGTGTCGATCAACTTCTGATTGTCCCGTTGATGCAATCCGATCGAGGGTTCGTCAAGTACATACATGACTCCGCTCAACGCCGACCCAATCTGGGTAGCCAGCCGTATCCGCTGTGCCTCTCCCCCGCTCAAGGTGGCGGACGGCCTGTCCAGCGTCAGATAGTCCAGACCGACGTTAGAAAGAAAGCTCAACCTGGCCTTGATTTCCTTGAGTATCTGGAAGCTGATGTCCGTCTCAGTCTTGGTCAAGGATAGATCGTTGAAGAACTCGACGGATTTGCGGACGGACAAGCTGGTGACGTCTATGATGTTGCGACCGCCGACATAGACCGTCAAGGCTTCCGGGCGCAACCGGGCCCCGTGGCAGGTCTCACAGGTACGGGCGGTCTGAAATGTCTCGAGCCACATCCGAATCTGCATGGAGTTCGTTTCATACATGCGCCTTTTCAAATCGGGAATGATACCGGCGTAGGGCTTGTCGACATAATACGTCGTTCCTTTCGTCTCATTCATATAGGCCCTGGAAATCTTCTCCTTGGTGCCATACAGGATGACCTGTATCACATCCTCGGGAATATCCGTAAACGGCGTATCCAACGTAAAATTGTAATGTTCGGCCAAAGCCTCGAACATCGACCTACCCCAGGTAGCGTCGGGATTCTGAGAGGCTATCGCCCCCTGGTTGAACGATTTCGTCCTATCGGGAATAATCTTGTCGGGATCGAATTCGCTTTTGAAGCCGAGGCCGTTGCAGGACGGACATGCGCCGAAAGGATTGTTGAAGGAGAAAAGGCGAGGCTGCAGCTCAGGGATGGTGATTCCACAATGGGGACAGCTGTTCCGTTCACTATAGATTTCGTCATGTTCGGTTCCTTGGGCGTCAAAGGAGGCGATCTCCACCAGCCCGTCCGTCATGTCGATGGCGGTCTCAAGACTGTCGGCGAGACGTTGCCGGCTGTCAGGGCGCAACACGACTCGGTCGATCACAATTTCAACCGTATGCTTGAACTGCTTGTCGAGGTTGATCGATTCCTCGAGGGAACGCATTTCCTTGTCGATGCGCACACGCTGGAAACCGGCGTTCTTCGCATCGTCCAGAACCTTCCGATGCTCGCCCTTCCGTCCCAGGACGACCGGAGCCATCACCATCAGCTTGGTATCGACCGGCAACTGGTAGATCGAATCGATGATCTGGTCGATGCTTTGCTCGCTGATTTCCCTGCCGCACTGGGGGCAGTGGGGCTTTCCTATGCGGGCCCATAGCAGCCGGTAGTAGTCATAGATTTCGGTGATGGTCCCGACGATGGAACGCGGGTTCTTGTGGGTGGATTTCTGCTCGATGGCGATTGCGGGGGACAACCCCTCCATATAGTCCACATCGGGTTTCTCCAAACGTCCGAGAAACTGACGGGCATAGGCGGACAGGCTTTCCACATACCGGCGCTGCCCTTCGGCGAAAATCGTATCAAACGCCAACGAACTTTTTCCTGAACCGCTCAGCCCTGAAACTACGATCAGTTTGTTCTTCTCCAACTCGAGATCTATATTCTTCAGATTATGCTCGCGGGCACCTTTGATGATCAGCTTGTTCTGGTGCATCTGTATCTCCTAAAACTCCTCAAGCGCGGCGAACAACGCTTCTTCCGCCTCGGAAGAGGTTACTTCCCGAAACAATTTCCCTTTCTTGTACAAGAACACCTTGCGTCCGATTCCAGTTATCGCGAGATCCGCATGCGCCGCTTCGCCGGGGCCGTTCACCTGACAGCCCATGATCGCGACGGTCAACGTTTTGTCTATCTGCAACAACCTCCGTTCCACTTGGTTCAGAAAGCCCTGGGAATCAAAACTATGCCTGCCGCACCGAGGGCAGCTTACGATACGGATACCTCCGCAACGTAGCTTCAAGGTACGGAGCAGTTCGCAAGCGGCCTGGACTTCCGTCGCTATATCTCCTGTAATTGAAATTCTGATGGTATCCCCTATTCCTTGCTCCAACAATCTTCCAAGCGTCCAAGTGCTTCGGACGACGGAGGTGACTACGCCTCCGGCCTCGGTGACGCCAAGGTGAATCGGATAGGCGCAACGGCCGGCGAGCAAACGATTCGCCTCGAAGGTCGTATCACAGTCGGACGCCTTCAACGAAATCACCGTATCATGGAACCCCAGCGACTCGAACCAGCCTGCGTATTCCAAAGCGGTGTCCACCATGAGCTGTACGGGATCCGTATCCTCGCCGGATTTCGGGAGCGAGCCGCTGTTCAATCCGATCCTGATCGCCGCGCCGTGGTCTTTCGCGCTCCTGACGACTTCATCGACCTTCCACCGGGCGCCGATGTTGCCGGGGTTTATCCGAATCTTCTGCGCGCCGCAGTCCAACGCGGCCAACGCCATCTTGTAATCGAAATGGATGTCGGCGACTACGGGCATGGGGCTTTTTCGGCAAATCGCCCTGAATACCGCATGGTCGTCATCCGAAGGGTATGAAAAACGGATGATATCGCAGCCCATCGCCTTCAATGCGCTGAGTTCCCGCAACAGTTCATCAAGCCCTTCGGAATCGGCCGCCGGGGGCATGGCCCGATCCCACATGGTCTGCACCAGTATCGGCGCACCGCCTCCGACTGCTACGCTTCCGATTCTGACTTGTGAAGATTGCCGCATCAACGATCTCCTTGTCCAACCTCGTCCGCGACGGACGGAGGCTTGCTACGCACGAAACGACGTGCCAGAACACTATACAATAATGCCTGATAAAAAGGAAGTATATGGTAAACATTTGTAAAGTAAAATTCCGTCTCCGGCGAAACCTCATACCGAAAACGGGATACCGCCACTCCCATTTTCTACACGGATAGCGGAAAATCACACCATGAAGGCAAGGAGGAAGGATGTTTCCTATAAACAGACTGAACAAAAGGCTGCTCGACCGCACCGAACTCACAGAGCTATTTGATGTATACAGGCTGGTGAATCCCGATACTCATGAAGTCTATGACTATCAGGACGGGACGTTGGTCCCCACGGCCCGTTCAAGCTGCTTTGACATCTGGCAAAGGGACAATCCCTGTTGCAACTGTACGTCATACCGGGCGTTGCACGAAAATAAAACAATAGTCAAGCTTGAATGCTCCCCCTCCCAGACCTTCCTCATCGACTCGATGCCGATCGTCATCCAAGGACAGGAGCTGGTCCTTGAGCTGGCAAAGAACGTCGATGACAGCCTGTTGGTGAATTTCGGCGACAACGAGGACAATACCGACATCATCCATCTCATAGCGAGAATGAACACGATGATTTTTTCCGACTCCTTTACCGGGCTCTACAACAAGAAATACTTTCTATCCATGCTTCCCAAGGTTCTCCAGCAGTCCATCGCAGACAAAACGGATTATTGTGGAGCGATTTTCGACATCGATACCTTCAAGCGCATCAACGATACCTATGGGCATCAGACAGGGGATCAGGTAATCATGTTCATCGCCGAACAGTTCAAAGCGATCGCCGACAAGGACCACGTCCGTGCGGCGCGCATCGGCGGCGATGAATTCTATCTGGGATTCAACGGCTACGGGGTGGAAAGAGCCCGAAGCATCTGTGAAAACCTATGCGCCACGGTAAAATCACATCGATTCGACAAGAACGGGGAAGCCTTCACCGCGACCATCAGCTACGGACTTGTGAAATTCGACGGCGAAAATCCGCCGGATATCTCATCCTACCTCGACATGATAGACAAACAGATGTATGAAGCGAAACGGCGGTCTCGTCCAGAATAATTCATGCAGATACGAAGAAATTGCTCCCGGACTGTCTCATCCGGGAGCATGTGCGTTCATTTTTTGGAGTGTTTGTCTTTACAGATATTAGCAATGGACAAAATTCATCAGAATACCGCCACCCCCTTTCCAAGTTTCTGACAGGCTACCAATGCGGCGGCATCGGGGAGTTCCTGGCAGACAAGACCTTGGTCGTCATAGAGTATGGCGCCATCAGCGATACATCTGGCCGTCCAATCACGCATCCAAGCGCCATCGCCCCAGCCATACGATCCGAACAACGCCAATTTACGACCGTTCAATGAAGGCTCAAGCGCGGTAAAGAACGGCTCAAAATCAGTTTCTTCCAAAACCTCGTCGCCCATGGCAGGACAACCGAGAACCATGACGTCACAGGCCAGAACCTGCTGTATGTTCGCTTCAGACACCGGCACGAGGGAAACCTCGGCGCCGGCCTCCTTGACTCCATCCATGATCGACTCAGCCATCGCCTGAGTATTACCCGTCAGGCTTTGGTATACGATGACAACTCTATTCATTTTATTCTCCTCATGAAGATTTCCTCAGGCGTTAGTGCTTGACCGGCCCGATCTCATGCGATTTTCTTCAGGACGGCTTCAAAGGGAAGCCCCCTCGCCATCAGGCATCTGACCCGCAGTCGGCAACGGTCATAGCATTCGAACATGCGTTCCGCATACCGCTCATCGGCATAGACCTTCCAGTAGCGACAAAGCTTATACCCACGCCCTTTACATTTTTCAAACGTAAGCACATCCTCCAACGGATAGCCGAGGAATACCCCTACTTCGTGAGGAACCGTCTTCAAGGTCCGATACCGCCGAATCAAAGTACGGATGGTTTCATCGACGCCAGAAGAGACCGGATACCCTCTCGAAGAGAGAAATTCAGGGACGCCCGGAGCATTGATGAATGCGGTCAGAATCCATCGGTGATAGAGGAACAGCGTGATATGGTGGCTGCACCGACAGAGCTCCAGCATCAGACACCCATACCTGACAAGCTGTTTTCGTACATCGCAAAGCACAGTGTCGATCGTTCCGGGGTCATAGCTGCAACAGGAAATGACGGCCGCCGGTTTCGCTTTGCAGAGGACCGGAGCGCAATGTACAAGAATCAACTGTTCAATTCGATGCATCAACGATTCTCCTCACACATCAATATGTTAGTATTTGCTAACATTTAGAGCATACTCTATCTTCCTCAGCAGAGTCAATAGGATTTCAAACAGTATTCTTGACAGGACATCACCATTATCCGAATAACATGTTATTATTAAATAAAATACATTTAGTTTTATTTTCATATTTAAACTTTTATTTTCAAATTATCGTTTAATTTTTCGTGAAACAATTTTCTTTTCCTTCTTTTGTAAGTTAGTTTTAGCTAACACATATAGATGTATCGAGGTACGGTAGCCATTCTCACCCTACCCGTCCTGCTTCAGGACCGGTGCTGGATAAAATAAGTACCTACGCATAATGAATTATATTTTACGGGAAAAAACATACATTTACGGTATAGTTTAATCAGAATGAAATTGACGGGCGGCTGTTTGTGTACTAGACTACTATACAGTTGTGGTGACTAGAAATCGTTACAACGCTCGTTGACTGCAAATCAACATTGTCCGCAAAGACTCTAAATCTTTGAAAGAACCCTCGGCTTCGACTGCAAATCGGCCCGAGGGTTGTTTTTCGGCTCAACTCAGAAATTTGGGGGATAGGTAACGCAATCTCGGCTTTAAGCTCTCAAATTTGATTTTCAAGAAGAAGTATTCAGTATCTCTGAAACCATAAGCTTTTCTTCTCAGAGTCTTGATCATGTTGTTGATTCCTTCAACAACACCACTTGAGATTTTATGCATCACCCTGTTAATCAGACCATCTTCGTGGGATTTGATGGTATTGACAAACTTAAGGATTTCCGGGACCTTGCTCTGGTTTGCAAGCCGATACCATTGTTGAAGACCTTTTG
>JAEXDQ010000016.1 GCA_023401595.1 Spirochaetota bacterium | reverse complement strand
AACTCCTTTACAAGCCTTTGCTTCTCTGGATCCTGTGTCTTCTTTGACATGACAACTCCCTAGCCGAGTTATTGTATCATGCCTTGGTTTTCTCCTGGTCAATTTACACAAAAGTTTTTACAGTCTCTCCCAGCTTCTCCATTCACTGTCATTTGGGTCATAAGACCTGCCTATTCTTTCTGAAATGGAATTGCAAAAATTCCTTGGACAACTCAATTCCTGATATTGAGCCTTTGTTCCTTTATAAATGACTTCCATCCTGCTTAATGCCCCCAATAACTTATTTTCTCCTTTTCAAGAAGTTATTGCAAATAAAAATTCAGAAAACACAAACTGTTTATCACCAAAAATCCTTTAAAGCCCCAAAGTCCATCTTACATAAACTGCTTTTTTGATAGCTTCTTCCTTTTCTATGCTACAACTTTGCTATCTTCTTCCAATCCCCACACTGGTAGAACCAAACATAATGCTTTCTTCTGTTTTCTTTCTTTTTCCTGTTGTCTTTGCTCTTTCCAACCGGAATTCCTGCTGTTTGATTTTGGCCCCCCCTCCCCACTCCCAAGCTATTTCAATCTCTTGAAATAAGCACTTGGAGAGGGTGTTTTTCCCAATTAACGGTTTCCAACACGTTTTTTTATGCCGATGATCTTGGGGCTGGATTTATTGCCATGTCCAGCTAATCGAGAACTTTAGAGCTGTGCTTCTTCAAAACCCGTCTCCGGCTTTCTCGACATCCTGACAATCACTTGTCAGGGTACCCAACACCTGTCCACTTACGACAATTCCTGTAGATATAAACCCCTCTGAGCCGAATTCATCACTCCTGATCTTTTCTGCTTGCTTTCTCGTGGCGATATTGTAGCCGAAAAATAACAAACCCCTCACAGGCACATCAGGAACCACATCGGAATAGAAAATGATATCCTGTTTGTACGGGTTGTTCTTTCCACGTTCCTGAAGCTCCTGGCAGAGCCACTTAGGTGCAGGGGTCTTTCGAATCTTTCTACCTTTCGGACTTTTGAACTTTGCTTCCTTTACAAAGGACTTCTTTATGACGATGATTGCCTGGTCCTCGGCTTTATCGATAGAAGGAAATTCAAAGGAATCAATCTTCAAGGCACGGATCTCTCCCTGACGCATTCCGGTATAGACGGCAACGGCGGCAGCAAGAAAGAGGCGGCGGTCCATTCTCCCTTCCTTGCTCTCTCTGTCCATATAATACAGGAGCTTTTCCACTTCATGCTTGGTAGGAATACCACGTTGTCGTGCGTCCAGGGTCGAAAGATGCTGATAATCTCCATCGGGTTGGAAAGAATGAGATCAAGACGCTTTGCTTCGCCAAGCGGCACGCTCAAGGATTTCATCACCTCGTTGATGGAGGAGTTGCAGAATTTCGATTTATCAATAAGACCGTTTACAACCTTGTTGATATGAATCTTCTTCATATCCCTCAGTTTCAGGTTCTTTGGAAGGAACGGAAGCGCATGGATATTGATGGTTGCACCTTAGGACAGGTTTTCAGGGTTCCAAAACTCCGCATAATACGCATTTTTCTGCTTTCTTTTGAAAATTGAATAATTATTCACTTTTTTTCTCCCTTGATTAGAAGAAAATCGTGCTTCATCTGACCTTTTCAAGAATGGCCATTTTCAGGCAACAAAAAAGGCATAAGCAAATTCTTTTGGGATAACACTTATGCTTAAAGCGAAAAACAGAACTTGAACCCGCGACATCTACCTTGGCAAGCAAAATCGGCTCCAATCAGTTGATCGTGAAGCTCTCCACGGAAACGACAGTCCCGATTTTCTCCAACCGGGCGATAGCCTGTGAAATAGGAATCCTCTTGCGGAAGATGATGTTCGCCGTCAGTATCAGCTGACCGTCCGCGCCGCGGTTCACCTGCAGGTTCCGTACCGACAGCCCACCCTGTTTCAACGACGCGCCGATCGACTCTACCGAGCTGCCCGAATCGTTCAAAGGGATGGTCACGGTACCGATCAACTGGGTACCGAGGCGCAGATGCTTGTTGTGCAGCAGAATCTGGAACATAATCATCAACAGGGTAAAAAAGATTCCCGTGACATACATTCCGGCGCCAAGAGCTATGCCAAGACCTACAGTACCCCATAGCCCGGCGGCCGTCGTCACCCCGATGGTGTTTTCCTTACGGACGAATATGACGCCGGCGCCAAGGAAACCTATGGCGGTGACTACTCCAGCGGCGATACGGGAAGCGTCCAACGAGATACCGTCGTATCCGATCACGTCAAAGAAGCCGTACTTGGATACAATCATCATCAGAGCGGAAGACATGGCGACCAGCATGTGGGTCCTGACGCCGGCGCTCTTGAACCGTTTCTCGCGTTCGCAGCCGACCAAACCGCCGCAGACGGCGGCAAGCACGATCCTCAACAGATATTCCCATTCAGTACTAGCTAAAAATTGCATATGTCCGTTCCCCATAACATACAGATAAGCGTCGCCACCAAACACACACGTCACAGAAAACGCAACAATTGTCGGACGGCGGGCTCGGCGGCACATACAACGCAAGCCACCCTCCGACACGATGGAGAATGGCTTGTAATCAATTACAGCACATACAACCTATTTGGCGTAGATGTGCTTCATCTCCTCGAAAAGCTCCGCGACCTTGGCCTTGCATTTGCCGCAACCGGTACCGTAGCCGGTAAGCCGTTGCAGATCGTCCAAGGTCTTGGCCTTGTCGTTCTTGACCAGATCTTCAATCTGCTGGTCGGTCACACCCTTGCACTCGCAGACGATTTTCGCGACCTTCTTCTTGAACGGGTTCTCACGCCCCTGCTTCTCAAGATAATCGTCGATAGCGGCGCGAAGCGCCTTGTCCCCCAGCACCGAACAGTGGAACTTATGCTCCGGCAGACCTCCAAGGGCGTCGGTGATCATGTTCGGCGTCAGGTGATAGGCTTCCTCCAGCGTCATGCCGATCGCCATCTCGCTCATCATGGAGGTACTGGCTATCGCGGAAGCGCATCCATAGGTCAGCCAGCGCAGGTCGGAAATCCTGTCATCCTTGACCTTGATGCCAACCCGCATCTGGTCGCCACAGGCCAACGATCCGACCTCGCCGACTCCGTCCGCCTCGAAATCATCATCTTTCCGCCAAAGATTCTTGGGGTTCATGAAATGATCCTTCACCGTATCAGTATAGACCCATTGGTCCATGAAGCTATTCAAATTACTCATCTTGTCGACATCTCCCTCAGCCGCTTGATAATCGGCGGCAATTTCTCAAGTACATAATCCACGTCAGCTTCGGTGTTGAACCGGCCGAAGCTGAACCGAATCGACCCATGGGCGAGCTCGACATCCAGTCCGGAAGCGAGCAGCACATAGGAGGGCTCCAGCGAACCGGTCGCGCAAGCGGAACCGGTTGAAACAGCGACCCCGCACATGTCCAGATACAAGAGGATAGACTCCCCTTCCGCACGGGGGAACGAGACGTTCAACGTCCCCGGCAGGCATTCGACGGGATGCCCGTTGACCACGATGTCGTCGATACGCTCCAACAAGCCTTTACGAAGCTTCTCACGCATCGACCAGAGCCGATCATGCTCTTCGGCCAGACCCAGGCGAGCCAGTTCCGCGGCCTTTCCCATTCCGATGATCGCATCGGTGTTGTAGGTACCGGCACGACGCCCGCCTTCCTGATGCCCCCCATTGACGAACGGTTCGTACGGAGCGCCCTTGCGTACGAACAGGACGCCGACACCTTTCGGCCCATAGAACTTGTGCCCGGAAAGGCTCAGGTAATCGACACCCCACGCATGGGCGGTCACGGGGATCTTGCCGATCGCCTGGGTAGCGTCGGTGTGCATCAGCGCGCCACAGCCGTGGGCCAGCTTCGTGATCTCGGCCACAGGCTGGATCGTCCCGGTCTCGTTGTTGCCGGTCATTACGGAAACCAGCAGCACGTCAGGACCCAGCATCGCCTCAAGTTTCTCCATGTCGACCCTACCGGTCACGTCGACCGGAGCCTCATCGACCAAGTAGCCCCTTCTGCGAAAGAACTTGACCGTCTCCACGATACTGGGATGCTCGATCGTCGTCGTCACGATCCTATTGCGGGCAGACCCCGTGTCAATCAAATCACGGGCGATATTGAATACGGTATTGTTCGCCTCAGAAGCCCCGCTGTTGAAAATGATCTCATCAGGAGAAGCGTCGATCAAAGCCGCAATCTCCTTGCGGGACCAGTCTATTCCAGCGGCGGCCTTACGTCCGAAATCATGCATGCTGGAAGCGTTTCCATATAGACCGGAAGATCGCTCCATAAGATCGAGGACCTCCGGTGCCATCTGCGTAGTCGCATTGTTATCAAGATATACAATTTTATTATCCATAGTAGGTTCACACCCTCTTCCGTCTGAAAGGTACCTGCTCAGACGGCAAACGTCAAGGAGCATACCGCTGAGAACGGCAAGTCCCGGAACAATTCAAAGAGTACGTCTACAGCCCTTTCCAGAATGTCTCAACGTATAGAAAGGAGGCTACGGACATACTTCTCACATATCCATGCCAGTGCGGAATATCCGCGCGAGGTCGGAGATATCTGAAGATGAATCGTTCGTCGTCCCACGGGAGTGGATATATCGGAGCCTGCGGGGGAACGCCATACGGATATGCAAGGCCCTGGCCCATTGGACATATCCGCATTCAGGAGGGAGGTAGGATGCCGTCATGGCCTTCCACACGGAGACCTTCCTGCATCGGTTGCTTTGGGAGAAACGTTCATAATAGATCTTGCACTGACGGGTAGCGGGGTCGAAATGCTCGCACCAGGAGTCGAGGTCTATGACAAGCTGCCGGCCATAGACGGCCTTTTCATGGCAGCATAGGCCACAGCGATGGCATTTCGACTCCCAGGACGAAGCGGTCTTCGTCCCTCCGCAGACGGTACACATTATTTTTCACTCTCAGCCATCGCCCGCAACGCAAGACATGCGTCGACGGACGTAGCGGGCAGAACCTGCAACGCCGTAACGGAGATGTCTCCGTCAACGACAATCGAGAAATCGGTATGTACGGTATCGCACCTCTGCCCCGGGACCACTCCGCCGCGCAGACGATAGGCGGAACCCTCCAAGGCGGTGGAAGTACCGAACACCGTACCGCTCGTATCAAAGACACGTTCAGAGGGAGTCTCGCACCGTTCCACGGAATCATAGTATTCCAGATGCCCTAGGTTCCCGACCCGCCAAGAGTTGCGGTTCGGCTTCGGCGGTACGTTGATGTTCACCAACGTATCGGAATTGCAGAGCGGAAGGAACCGGTCAAGATGCTCGACCAGGAACATCGCCGCCTGAGAAAACGGATAGACCTTTTCCTGGTCGCACATGGCGGAAATAGCGATCGCGGGGATACCCATCAACGCCGCCTCGCTCGCGGCGCCGACCGTTCCTGAATATAGGATATCGGTACTGAGATTGTATCCATGGTTGATGCCGCTGATCACCACATCCGGCGAGATTGGAACCGCCTCGCCCTTCAGCCCATAGAGTATGCAGTCCGCTGGAGAACCGCTGCAGTGATATGAACGTTCGGCGTATTTGGTGACGAACACATCCCCACGGAGCGTCATGGAATGACTGGTGGCGCTTCGCTGGCCAGAAGGAGCGCAGACCCAGACCTCATGTCCGGCCGCAAGCAAGGAGCTTCTCAACGTATCGAGCCCAAGGCTCTCATATCCATCATCATTTGTCAGTAGAATCCGCATCATATGTAACGGGCAGTACCTTGGCGCACCCCTGTGGATGATAGATCATCCAACGAGGATGGAAACCGAAGATATGCTCATATTCCTCCAGACGGTCGAGATACGCAGGCAACGCCATCTCCTCCAGCAATACCATGATGGTACCGCTCAGACCATTGGAGACAAGCCCCGCACCCAGACAACCGGGAACCTCCGAGGCTCGTTTCGTCAGCCAATCCACCTCAGGACAGCTGATCTCCATGAGATCGCGCAAACCGGCTTGCATCCGGCTTATCGTCTTACCATACAATACAGCATCTTTTTGTGCAAGTTGGACAAAGCCCTCCGTCGCCCATCGGGACTCGGCGAGAACGTAGCTGCAGATGTGGCGGGAATCCTCGTCCAACGGAACAGTACGTTCCTTCAGTTCGTTCTCAGGAAAATCCCGGATCGGACCGGACGGACATTGCTGACGCAGCCGAGAGAAAGCCGTCTTCGTCGCGGACCTCCGATGTATCATCTCCTCTCGCATCGCATGCGGGGGAATACGACTCTCCACGATGATTCCCAGCGGAGAACTCTTGTCATGGAACGGATAGTTGAAATAGGAATAGCTGACATGCTGCAGATCGAATAGCATCAGCTTCCCCTCCTCCCCGTTGAGCATGGTCAGGAGATCAGAGATCCGGCAAACCTCATTGTTGAAGGAGGTATTCGCAAGGTAGGCGATACGCAGCATCGCGGCACGTTCCAGCGAAAGCGTCAACAGGTCGTCCAACGCCATGACGGTCCCCAAGGCGAGGGCTCCGGAAACTGTGATGTTGTCGCAATGGAGCAATTCGCCGCTTACGGTAATGTTCAATCCCGGAAATACCACACCGTCGCCGACAAGCTCCGCGACGACGCCTTTGATAAAGTTTCCCCAACGGTCCTCTTTACGGAACTTGATGTTGCCTAAGGAGAAGCGCTTGCGGTCGTTGAGCGTGGCGTTGTAAAGACGGACCATCTGATCGTCTCGGACGGAGATCGCTATCTGAAGAGACTGTTCGCCTGTTCCGGTAATGCAATGGCCTTTGCAATAATCGGAAAAAATGCCAAGCAGAGTATATACCCCGGGTACTAGTACCAATACCTTCGGCATGTCGCCATACTCTTTCTGATGATACAACTTTATATTATCCACACATGCAACCATGACCAGCCCGACCCCTGAGGAATATATGCGTAATTTTAGGGTATGCAATCCGATAATGCAACAAAAAACCACCCTGCGTAGCAAGGTGGTTTTTCAGAACACTACAATGTCGGCAATCCTCAGTCTTTGATACCGTATCTCTTCTTGAAGCGCTCGACGCGACCGGTGGTGTCGACAAGCTTCTGAGTTCCGGTGAAGAAGGGGTGGCAAGCGGAACAGATTTCCACCTCGAGATTCTTGGCAGTGGACTTGGTTTTGATCACATTGCCACAGGAGCAGCGAATTTCTTGCAGCTCGTATTTAGGATGAATTCCTTCTTTCATAATACTTTCCTCCAGTAATATGGGATATCCGCTGATACGGAACGACCCTTCACAGCGGACAGCTTTCAATAATACCGCACTCTAGAAAACAGGAGCCTGCGGCGATCCCGTATTCATAGAACGCAGGAACGCTTCATTGTTCTTTGTTTTACGCATTTTGTCAATGAGGAATTCCGTAAGTTCGATATCTTCCATGCTATTGATCGCATTTCTCAAGACCCATATCTTCGCGGCCTCCTCGGAAGAGAGCAGGAGATCCTCCCGACGGGTGCCGGACTTCTTGATATTGATAGCCGGGAAGAGCCTTCTGTCCGACATGCGGCGGTCAAGGACGATTTCGTTGTTACCGGTTCCCTTGAACTCTTCAAAAATCACCTCGTCCATCCTTGAACCCGTCTCAATCAACGCAGAAGCGATGATCGTCAGGCTGCCGCCGTTCTCGATGTTGCGCGCCGCGCCGAAAAACCGCTTTGGTTTATGCAAGGCGTTGGAATCGACGCCGCCGGACAATATCTTGCCGGAAGCGGGTACAGTCTGGTTGTAGGCGCGGGCGAGACGGGTGATGGAATCGAGCAGGATAACGACATCCTTGTGGTGCTCCACGAGGCGCTTGGCCTTCTCGATAACCATTTCCGCGACGGTGACATGCCTCGTGGCCTGCTCGTCGAATGTGGAGGCGATGACCTCGCCCTTGATATGACGGCGCATATCTGTGACTTCCTCAGGGCGTTCATCGACAAGCAATACCATCAGGTAGACTTCAGGATGGTTCGTCGTAATGGCGTTCGCGATCTTCTGCAACAGGACGGTCTTGCCGGTCCTCGGCGGAGCGGTGATCAGCGAACGCTGGCCCTTGCCTATCGGACAGAACAGATTGATGATCCTCGTTGAGATGTCGCCATCCTCCGTCTCGAGGTTCAGACGCTCATCGGGGAACAACGGCGTCAAGCTATCGAAGCTGGAACGGGTCTTCGCCGCCGCCGGAGAATCACCATTGACGCTGACGACCCGCAGAATCGCGAAGAAACGTTCATTGTCCTTCGGAGAACGGATCTGCCCCTCGACCGTATCGCCGGTCTTGAGACTGAACAGCTTGATCTGGGACTGTGAGATATAGATGTCTTCGGGACCGGAAAGGTAGTTGTTCAACTCCGAGCGAAGGAACCCGTATCCGTCAGGAAGGATTTCCAGCGTACCGGAAGCGAATATGACCCCGCCCTGGGCCGCATGGCTTTTGAGGATTTCCAGAATCACTTCCTGTTTCTTCAAATCGGTGAGCCACTCCGGATCCATGCCGAACCCAATGGCTTTCTGGCGAAGCTCCTCTATCGGGGTAACGGACAATTCGTTGATGATCAGCTTCGGAGCATCGGGATTCTCTTCGTATACAGCTTCCGACGCGGCATATTCCTCGGAGGGCATTCCGCCGCTGTTGCGGCCGCGATTCTGCTGATACAGATTCTTCCCATGATTGTTCTTGTTCAAGCGATTCTGCTTGTTGTTCTGCTGGTTGCTCCGTCCCTGGCCATTCCTATTCTGATTGTTCCGGCTGTAGTTGTTGTTCTGCTGCCGGTAGGATTGGTACGGCTGACCTCCCTGCTGCGCCTGCGGGAACTGCTGCGCTTGCGGGAACTGCTGGGGTGGCTGTGGCTGCTGCGACTGCTGCGACTGCTGTGGCTGTTGGGGTTGCGTCTGGACGGGAGCGCTCTGTTGAGCGGACGGCGCTGCGGGGGACGGAACGACGGCGGGAACGGAGGAAACCGCCGCAGGAACCACCATCGGCGTCGTTGAAACGCTTCCTTCAATCCGTGAAACTGTCCCGGAATTCCTTTTCGCTACCGACTGCGCAGGTGCGGCAGGTTCCGCGCCAGCTTCAACGACGGGCTTCACAGTCTCGACGGAAGTAGACGACACCTCGGACTTCCGTGGCCGACCACGACGTTTCTTCGGGGCATCGGGAACCGGAGCGGTCGTAGCGGAAGACTCGGAGACTACAGGGCCAGCCATATCCGGCAATTCAGCCTGGGACTCCGTACCCTTCGTAAAAACAGCTTTCGCGGCGACACCACGACGGCGGACGACCCGCCTGACAGGCTTCATCGTAGAAGAACTCTCAGAGGATTCGCCCTCTTGAGCCGGGTTCGGCGTTACCGCCATCGATTCATCATCAAATAATTCAGAAGACATGCAGATCTCCATATACAGATAGAACGAGTCCAAGCATTTCCGGCATACAGACCGATACGCCATGAACCGCGACACACGGCCCTTCCTCAGTTCTTTCAGATAGCGTCAGGATATTGTGGAAGAAATTTGTTCATAATCCTCGATGAACATCCCTCCGGGATACAACGTCGGACGGCGTTTTTATTAAACAGGATTATTTCTTTCCACTGGATTACTTCAAATATATTGCCACTGACGAACAGTGTCAAGCAAATCAACCCCATTTATGTACAATGAGGCGAGAAGAATCGCGGATACAGCGGCCCGCCGACGAACAGCGTCGCGTCCCCAGCTGGTCATCTTCAAAGACACGGCCTGCGTCTCATGCCGTCTTGAGGCGAAACCGAACCAGACATAGCCCACAGGCTTGTCCACAGTCCCCCCATCGGGCCCCGCGATACCGGAGATCGCGAAAGACAGATCGGCACCGGAAACCTTCAGCATTCCTTCCGCCATCTCCCTGACACACTGTTCACTGACGGCGCCGTAGACATCCAAAGTCTCCTGCTTTACTCCGAGCAACGTCCGTTTGGCGGCGTTCGCGTAGGTCGCGGCCCCACCCCAGAACCATGCGGAGCTTCCCGGACGGTCGGTAAGCAGCTTCGCCGCCAGACCGCTTGTGCAGGATTCCGCGCAGGATACGGTAAGATGGTTGTCCTCGAGATACCGGGTCAGTATATCGACCGCCTGGACATCCCCAGGTACCATCAGACCTCGTCCGAACAGATTTTCCAAACGTTCCGCGGTAATGCGGCGGGCGTCGGCGTCGGCGCCGGTGAGATAGAGGCTGATCCTGAATTCCTGGAACCGATCCCCCATCATGACGCCGGGCTCAGCCACGGAATTGAACAGATCCTCCAGCTTTGATTCGGGAATCATGAAGACGGAATACTCGTCCCTCCCAGAGTCATCGTGACCCCTGAGCGTCGCCAGCCAAGGCAGCACCTGATGGAACAGCATCTCATGCATCTCGACGGGGGGACCGGGCATAGCCGCACAAGCGACCTGCCGGAACTTTCCATCGCCAGTCGCGACGGGGATGAAGCCTTTGAAGCCGGGAGCCGTTCCTTTCGGGTTCGGGATACGTTCAAATCCATCAGGAATCATGGCCTGCCGTTCATTCGCGCCATGGATTCGCTCACCGACCCGCCGGTACAGCTCATCCCAAGCGGCCTGGTCCTTCACCAAAGGGACGCCGGCGATCTGCGCGATCATCTGCCGGGTCATGTCGTCGCTGGTGGGCCCCAACCCTCCCGTGATGAGTACGACATCGCTCTGTTCGATGCTCTGGTGCAGCACGGCCCCGATCGTACCGTCGTCAGGAACAATGACTATCCTGTCCACACGATAGCCGAGATGGGACAGCTCCGTAGCCATCAGCTGGCCATGCTTGTCGGAAATAACGCCGCGGGTAAGCTCCGTGCCGATAATGAACAAAGAAGCAGAATGATATTCCATGCCATGAACCCCTAGCGGCCGACAGCCCTACGATCGCGCACCGCTTTGAAAATCTGATATCCGCCGCTGACAAGCAGCAGGGCGAGAGACGCATACACCATTACCCAAGCAAACCAGTCGTCATGCTCCGCATACAGGGTGAGCCCATGGGTGTCCTTGGAATAGACGGGAACATCGTAGGCGTGCCAAGCCATCTTGAACGGCTCCATTGGGTCGATGATCCTGCCGTCGGGGGCGATGACGCAGGTCATGCCGCTATTCGTACCGCGGACAGTAGTCCTGCGTGTCTCCACGGACCGGAACACAGCCATGGCGAGATGCTGCATCTCCGCCGACACCGCCCCGGACCAACTGTCGTTCGTCATATTGACAATGACATCAGCGCCGTTGCGGACGAAATCGGCGGTCAGATATCCAAAAACATCCTCGAAACAGATCGGAGTGGAGAACGTAACGCCCTCCTCCGTCCTGAACACGACGGGAACCGTCCCCTTCTCCCACCAGTTGTAGTCATTGGCGAGAAGGAGGTTGTACAGCCAAGGCATCTGTTTCTCGTACGGGAAATGCTCCGTGAACGGAACCAGATGCTGCTTGCGGTAGGTTTCCTTGATCTCCCCATCCTCAAAGAAGATGACGGTATTGTAGTCGGTCCTGTTCCACTGTCCGTTCTCAAGCACGGAGGGCAACGAAGGATCGTCAAGGACCCCCTCCGGGTTGCCGGTGAGCAACGGAACGGGCAGCTCCTTGCCGAAGCTTACGAACTCTTCGACGAGCTTGGCGATATCCTCGTCGGGACTGGTGTAGTTCTCATGCCAAGCGACCGACGGCACAAACGCCGTCTCGGACCAGATGACCATATCGGCATCCGGATTCTTCTGCAACGCCTGAAGCGTCAACGTCCGCAGATTGTTGAAATTCTTCTTGTACGTCTCGTAGCCGCCTTTCCAGGAATCATGGTTATGTTGCACGGTCACAACCTTCCACGTCAGATCCGGCTCCTGCGCGTTCCAATAGGACATGGAGCAAAAGCCAAAGATCAAGGACGCAATGACGAGGACGCCATAGCAGATGATCGCCACGAAATTCTTCTTCACATACGGCCCGATGCCGCCGTTTCTTCCTGCGATATAGTCGCCCAACCAAGCGCCGAACCAAGCCTGGGGAAGAATCATCAGGAACGTGACGCCCCACACGCCGGCTATGGAAGCAATCTGGATCAGCGGCAGATACCGATAGACCGCATACCCCAAGGTACCGTACGGATATCCGGCGAACCAGGACTGGCTGAGATACGCATAGGCGATCCATATGATGGACTGGGCCAGATAGCCATACCGTTTAAACCATCTGTCCGCCGCCTTGAGACAGGGAAAAAGCAACAACATCTCGCCGCCCTTGATGATGGGGACGATCAGAATCGCCAGAGGATGGAAAGTCTTCAACCAGTAGTTGAAACACATGTAGAAAGAAAACCCGAACAGGAAACCGTAGAACGGCGTCACCTTCCATGTGGTGTTCCTCAGCACAGCGAATACCGGAATCAACGCGAAAAACGCAAGGAATCCAAACCCGTTGTCACTCAAGAACCCTGGGAACGCAAAGGAATAGAAAACAGCCGTCAAAATTAACACAAGAACCTCAGAACAATACGTCCTGAGGTTTCTTCTGGCATATAGATTCACCAAACGTATATCCCCCCATACACAACAGGCCGCATACGCGGCCCTACGTGTCTGTTTGGTCAAGCCCTGCAGAAAAAGAGACTACTTGCGCAGCTCCCACACGAAATCCTTCAGTTCCTTGCCAGGGCGGAAAATCGCTACGCCATGGGTATCTACGGCGACGAGGTCGCCGGTCTTAGGATTGCGAGCCTTTTCCCGCCCCTTGCGGGTACGGACTTCGAACGTACCAAAACCACGGAGTTCAATTACCTGATCGTCCTTGAGGCCTTTCTTGATCTCCTCAAAGAACTCATCGATAATCATGTGGATGTCGGAACGGTTCATGCCGATCCTGTCATGGAGATTTTCAATAATTGCCGCTTTGGTCAGCTTCTCTTCGGTCGCCATGCTAGCTCCTTCGTTATAAATACATAATGCCTTATCTGGCCGTCATGCGAAACCAAGGCCGGAGCAAGGCTCCAGCCAGCGTCGAAACTACTCAGCCTTGTTCAGGGCGTTGAACTTGGCATGCATGCGGGACTTCTTGCGGGAAGTCGTGTTGCGGTGCATGACACCCTTGCTCGTGGCGCTGTCAAGCAATTTGAAGCTCAACTGCATCGCGGTGGCCGCGGCGTCCTTGTCGCCGGCGACGACGGCGGCGTCAAACTTCTTGATGGCGGTGCGGACAGCACTCTTGGTCGCACGGTTTCTCATTCTTCTCGTGCGGTTCTGGCGTTCTCTCTTCTCAGCGGAATTAGACACGTAATACCTCCAACATATCACAACTATAGTAATAGTCTCTTCATTCATGGTCGGCTCAAATCTCAAAGAACTCGAAGCCGCCGACGGTCTACCAAAATATCACAGACCGTAAAATCGGTCAATACAAAGTTTTATATCAATTCGAGAAAAACTCATCCAAATATGCTTTTGTAATCTCCCAACGGTTCATTTCTTCATTGAAATAGACCGCGGAACAGGGGATAGTCAGAAACCGGCCGTCCGGCCCAGCCAATGAAATCTTCCGGGACAAAATGTTCACTTCGGTGATTTTCATCAGGTCATGGTCGATCTTCAGCCGGCTTCCCTCCGGAGGATATTTCTGTTTTTCCTCTATATAGAAATCGTATTCATACGAAAGACAGCAAAGCAATCTGCCGCAAGGTCCTGATATCTTCATCGAATTCAAGGACAGATTCTGCTCCTTCGCCATCTTGATCGAAACGGGATTCAGCTTGTCGGTGACGCTGTGGCAACAGAAATCCCTTCCACAAACGGCCAGTCCGCCGAGAACGCGGGATTCATCGCGCACTCCGATCTGACGAAGCTCGATCCTGATACGGAAGATGCTCACCAAGTCCTTGACAAGTTCTCGGAAATCGACGCGCACGTCGGCGGTGAAAAAGAACAGGAGCTTCGGCTCGCCCAATAGATAATGGGCTGTGACAAGCTTCATGTCGAGACCATGACGGGCGATTTTTTCCCTGCAAAGCTTCAGCGCCTCCTCCTCTTTCACAAGATTTTCCTGATACCGTCGCAGATCCTCGGGCGTCGCCAACCGGTCCATCCAATCCACGTCGCCGTCGAGCTCCACCAACCGGGGCTGGGTCCTCCTGTAGCAACTCCCGCAACCAGCGCAGGGATCCTCATCAGGCGTCTTCATCCAGGTCAAATCCAGAGATTCCTTATCACGAGGAGACACAGAGACAGATCCGTCGGCATGACCGGGACCTTCGTCCATAGCCGATGTTCCGCCCGCAGCTTCTTCCAAGACCATTTCGGCCGATGAAATACCGTCGGAAGTCAAGCCCGTCGCGCTTTCCGGCGTTTCGTCAGTCGTACGAGAGGAAGCCTCTTCGTCCATACAGGACACGGTTTCTATGACAGCCCGCTCCAGAACGGCATCTCCATCCTGTTCGATCAACACGGAGCCGTCTTCGGTCAATTCTCCGCAAGCCTCCTGCTCCACAGGTTCGTCAGCGTTCCGCTGTTCGACCGCGGGTTCTTCGGCACGGAGACATACCCCTCTGCATTGGACGCAGCCAGGTTCGTACGCCTGGCCGATATCCGCGGCGGAGCCCAGCACCATGCCGAGATCAAGTCCATATCTAGTGGGGGCGACGACCTGAGTCCCCGGATATAACGCGGAATCCCATGCGCAGACGGTAATCTCGTTGGAACTAGGGTTCTTCACCAGATATACATATGCTTGTTCAGGATATTCAATCGATTCCTGACGATCGGACCGACCGGAGCCGCCCTTGTTCCTATCTTTTTTCATATCAACCCTATCTACTTACCTTTCAATGGCTTACAGACCAATGAGATTTGATACAAGGCTATCACGCCAGATAAAAATTGTCAAACTGATACGCCAGTTTCCGTCAGTATATCGAAAAATCCTGAAACCATGGCCGTTCCACCGCCTGTACGATGGAACATCTCCGGCGCAGAGGAAAACCGCAAGGCGCCCGTCTCCATGACGGAGGCGTCAGGAACCTGGCCGGACAGACACAGGAATACGCCGGCCATCAGACGAGGCCGCCTCCGAACAACGGTCCTGCCTCCAAGTATGTTTCCGTATCGGACAAACGGACCGCGAGCCGACACCGCCGATACGCGCGTCACAAATCCCAAGGGCCTCCCGGCCTTGGCGCAACAAGACGGAAGGCCTTACCTCAAACCTGAATAACTGAAAGCAGCATAATGGAATACCCGGTTCTGTACCCGCCCTGAAAAAACTCTTGGTTGACGGCGGAGAGGGTTCATGGTATCTTTCTTGTTGGAATATTCTATTGGGATCCATGTAAAAGATAAGGTTCTTGGACAACAGGGTCCGTAAAACAAAGCCGGAACAGCGATATATGACATGTATCGCAATTCGTTAGGAAGAAATCATGAAATTATTCGATACTCATGCTCATCTGGGCCTGATTCATGAGGACCAGATGGAACAGCTGCTAGTGGTGCAGATGGCAAAGCACAAGAACGTGGAGCATATCGTCAGCATCTGCAACAGCCTTGGCGATTTTGAGCAGGTCTACAACAATCTCAAGACAGCGACCGGAGTATATCATGCGGTAGGCGTATCGCCGTCAGAAGTGACGAATCCCGGCCTTGACTGGGAACACAAGCTCACGACCGGAGCGAAACTGGACCGCGTCGTAGCGGTCGGAGAGATCGGTCTTGACTACTACCGTATGTTCGGGGACAAAAACCGCCAGATCGAACTTTTCCTCCGTCAGCTCGATATCGCCAGGCGGCTGGAGCTTCCGGTGATCATCCACAACAGGGAAGCCGGCCAAGACATACTCGACATCCTCAAGGACAAGCTTCCTCCCGCAGGAGGAATCCTCCATTGCTATAGCGAGGACTGGTCTTTCGCCAGAGAAGCGTTGGACATGCCGCTGTATTTCTCCTTCGCCGGCAACATCACCTACAAGAACGTGAAGAACCTCCACGAAACGGTAGCCCGGCTGCCGTTGGACCGCATCCTGATAGAAAGCGAAGCACCGTTCATGGTTCCAGCCATATACAAAGGAAAACGGAACAAGCCGGCATATCTGATAGAGACCGCAAAGGCTGTGGCGGAGCTGCAGAATCTCCCGCTCGAAGAAACTACGGAGGCGCTGTACCAGAATAGCCTGAACGCCTTCCATCTCCCTGAGAACGCATGACGGAGCCCTCCCCGCTTCTGTACCATCCGGTACGAATCGGTTCAGTAATCATTCCCGGCAATCTGTTCCTCGCCCCGTTGGCGGGATATACCGACCGGACCTTTCGGTCGGTATGTCGTAGTTTCGGAGCCGATTTCACGTATTCCGAAATGGTCAGCGCCGAGGGAGTCGCCAGGGAAAGCGAGAAGACGGATCCTTTGATGCGCAGGGCACAGGGAGAGGATCTGTTCGCCATCCAGATATTCATGGGGGACGTGGATCCGGTAAAAAGATGCCTGGACCGGCTGCTCACATTCTCCCCTACCGTCATAGATATCAATTGCGGCTGTCCTGTACCGAAAGTCGTGAAGATCGGAGCCGGTTCCCAACTGATGCGGGAACCGGACAAGCTATATGAAATCGTTTCGTACATCACTGCCAATTGTGACGTACCATTATCGGTGAAATTCCGTCTGGGATGGGATCAGGACGCTATTAGCTGGGAACGGACCGCCGCCGCGGCCCTGGAGGGCGGGGCGTCCATGTTGACGATGCACGCAAGGACGAGGGCGCAGGGATATGCGGGAACCGCGGATTGGTCCCAGCTGAAGGCTCTCAAGCTTTGGACGCTCCAACAGGGTTCCCGAATACCTGTTTTCGGGTCGGGGGATCTGTTCACGGCGACGGATGCGAAGGAGATGCTTGAACGGACGGGCATAGACGGCGTCATGTTCGCCCGTGGAGCTATCGGAAACCCGTTCATATTCAGAGAAGCGAAAGCATTGCTGCAAGGGTTGCCGACACCGGCTCCGCCATCCGTCACAGAGCGGAAAAGAATCATCGAACTGCATCTGCAGCAGCTCGCCGAAGATATCGGGGAGGCTCCGGCCTGCAGGGAGATGCGTAAACATGTCTGCGCCTATCTCAAGGGCGTGCCTTTCGCCGGCCCGGTGAAACAGGCGGTGGTCCAGGCTTCTACGGTCACCGCCTATGAACAAGCTTTGGCCCAACTACCAGACTAATCGCACCGCCTCCTGTCAGTTGACCACCGACGGCCTTGCATGATACTTTTTATGTATGTTTTCACCATCGGGTGTATACATGCCAGAAGCTTTTGTCCAAAATTCTACAACAGGTGACGTACATTCGGAAAGAAGCTTCATGCGGATGTGAACACAGGCGGAGACAGCGATGAGAAATCGTTGTTTTCCAAATTGGTTCACGCGGATTTTGCTTTCATATGTGGGGAACGACGACGGCTGTGCAAACAGCAGAAGAAGGCCAGTATACGAACGACACCTTCTAGAAGTTGACGAAGGTGGGCATCGTTTATCCGAGCAGAACCTGTGAAGGGGAAACGGCAGTTGCCAAGGAAACAAAAGAAAGACAGTATCTTGATACGGCTTTCTTGAAGTTGACGACGGCAGATGTCGTTTACCCGAGCAGGACATACGAAGGAGAAGGACTGATGGTCTAGAAAGCGACAGAAGGACAGTATCCCGATACGGACTTCTGAAGCTGACGACGACAAGCAGGCTTTATCCGAGTCGAACATACGAAGGGGAAACGGCAGTTGCCAAGGAAATAAAAGAAAGACAGTATCCCGATACGGCTTTCTTGAAGTTGACGACGGCAGATGTTGTTTACCCGAGCAGGACATACGAAGGAGAAGGACTGATGGTCTAGAAAGCGACAGAAGGACAGTATCCCGATACGGACTTCTGAAGCTGACGACGACAAGCAGGCTTTATCCGAGTAGAGGAGTTGAGATGAGAGTTCTGGTATTAGGCTCAGGTGCAAAAGACCATGCCGTCACCTGGTGGTTTTCGCAAAGCAGACTCATCGACGGTCTGTTTGTAGCCCCGGGGAACGTCGGAACGGAACAGATCGCCATGAATCTTCCGACAGTGAATCCATCTTCTTCGGAAGAGGTGTATCAGGCGTGTCTGGACAACTCCATCAATTTTGTTTTCGTAGGTACGGAAGCTCCTTTGTTCACGGGTGTCATCGACTATTTGAACGAACGAGGTATTGCTACGTTCGGGGCTCCGGGAAGAGCGTTGAAGCTGGAAGGCGACCGCTGTTTCGCAAGAGCCTTCACGGACAGACATAATATCCCTACTCCTGCGCACCATCTTTTTTCCGATGAGGAATCATTGGCGAATTTCCTCAAACGGCACCCCGGTGAGAGGTTCGTACTGAAGAGGAATGCGTTGGCACCGAGCCGCGTCATGGTGGATTCGTCGGATTTTGACGTGTTGATGGACTTCGCACGGAACATGATGCAACAGGATTCGATCCTTGTAGAGGAGCATCTCACAGGACTTCCCGTTACTATTACCGTCTTGGTCGACAATAATGGATATTTGATGCTACCGATATGTTCCGATTATATGAAGGCCGAAGAAGGAGAAGGCGGCTTGCCTACAGGCGGTATGGGTTCGATTTCCCCTGTGCCGCTGACTGCCCAGTACCGGAGTCAGATCATCGACTACATTATCAAACCGACATTGTACGGCATGAAGGTTGAAAGAATGGCGTACAAGGGTGTACTGACCTTTAGCCTGATCCTCGCGAACGACGGCCCCATGCTGGTAGATTATCATGTGCGATTCAACGACCCAGCCGCACAAGCCATCATCCCGCTGATAAAAAGTGACATCGTTGAAATTCTGGAGGCCATGAACAACGACACCTTGAGCGAGTTCAAGCTCGACGTCTCGAATTGGTCGGCTGTCGCGGTCGTCATAGCGAGCAAAGGTTACCCAGAGAAACCCCAGATCGGCAAAGAAGTCAAACCTATACAGAGTGCGTTGAAGGACAATGTATTTTTGACCATGCCGTTGCTGTTTTTCGGAGCGGTTGCCCAAAACGGCGACAGAATCATTACCAGCGGTGGTCGTTGCCTTACCGTCGTAGGGATGGGAGAAAACATCATAGAGGCGAATCAGCACGCTTATGAAGCCGTTGAACAGATTCATTTCGACGGAGCATGGTACAGAAAGGATATCGGCAATAGGTTCTTTGAAAACTAGCCATCCGAAAGGATGTCCAGAGAGGCGTTGAAGGTATCGGTCTCCGACTAGGGCTCAATCTAGGGCTCAATCTAGGGCTCAATCTAGGGCTCAATCTAGGGCTCAATTGATCTGCCCCCGATTTAAGTAACACTTTTTTCTCCACTGATGCCGAGAAGGTAACAGAAGGAGAGAAGATGAAGTAC
>JAEXDQ010000039.1 GCA_023401595.1 Spirochaetota bacterium | reverse complement strand
CATCGTCCGGTCGGCCGTACCGATGTACTGTCCGACGGCCTCTTCCTTGTCTGTAGCGCATCTCCCTTCGCGGCAGAGTCCAAGAAGAAACCATCCAGCTGCGTTATCCTCGGAGGGCCGTACAAGAAGTACAGCCCCTCCTCGTCTGCCTTGCCGGATGGTGTTTCCTCTTCGCAGGAGGGTGTCGCAGGAACGCCAGATACCGCGTCATCGGCCGGTCGGCCGTACCGATGTACTGTCCGACGGCCTCTTCCTTGTCTGTAGCGCATCTCCCTTCGTGGCGGGGCGCTCGTGTTCGAATCGGCCGGCTATTCGTTATCCCAAAAAATGTGCAGCTTGTCCTGTTGGACGGTTTTGTGTACCGCGGTACTGCTGTTATTCCTGCATCAATGTATATTTTGACAAAAAAAGATAGGAACGTACCATTTGCTGTGGTATACTGCCCCATTATCACTATCATGAATAACTGAAAGGACCTGCATTTGCAATGATTGATCTGCGTAAACATTCGAGTCGACATCTGGAGACGAAACTCGTATTGCCGATTCCCGAAGCCAAAGGATATACCCGGGACATCCATTATTATATTTTTTCTCCGGCTCAATTGCATATGTCGGTCATTCCTGAGCAGGATATGCTTCGCAAGTTCCAGGCCCACGGACGGTATTCCTCTCCTGAAATTACTTTGGATGAGTTGTTCGATTCTTCCAATGCCTTGAGCCCGCTGGTAACGTTGACACGGTATGTGGAGAGACGGCTTCAGACCGGGAGCTTTGACGTCTCGGAGACGATCTTGATTCACGAACTCCAGGCTTTGGCTAATTCCGTCCGGCACGATTGCCGTGTGGAGGTGCAGGATTGCAAGGACCTCGTTGAATCGACGCGAAAGTCGGAGCGATATGATGATTTGATTCAGTCGATCGATGAATGGTGCGTTCTGATTCGAAGATTGATGGATGAACTGCGTTCCCTGCTGGCCAGATTGCGTGAGAAACTGCCGGCGGACAGCAGGGTGCTGAGCGCGTTCGCATGGGCCGACGAGACGATCAGCATTCTGGTAGAACACGATTCGTTGGATATGTATCTGGCCGTGGAGCCCTTGTTCGGGAAACTCGGGGATTCTCCGTCCCGGTTGTTGCAGGTATCGAGGGGAGAAGCGGCATATCGCATGGAGCGGGGGTATCAGTCCAGTGCCGCCGGCAATGCACGCCATACCTCGGAAACGGTCGCCTACAGACAGGGCGTCCTGAAGAAATGGTCGCAGTCCGTACTGTACCTGACTCCTCAGTATTCCCGCTGGCCGAAGCGGATCGGCGGTATTCTCGCAGGAGCGGCGGCGGCGATAGCCATGACATTCGCCACCGTCGCGTCGATCTTCGCCGAGACCTGGTTCTTGAAAAACAGCCTGCAGTGGGCGTTGATCGTCATCATCGCCTATGTATTCAAGGATCGCATCAAGGAGGGCTTGCGGGCGTTCTTCAACAAAGTGCTGCCGAAGATGATGGCCGATGAAATATCTGCGTTCGTGTCTCCGAGGACGGGACGCAAGATCTGCACCAACAAGATCATGATAGACATGACCGATGCGAAGAACGTACCGCCGAAAATCGCTGAACTCCGCCGCGATAAGGAAAATCCGTTCCAGGATATGCTTCCTACCGAGGATGTGCTTCACTATACCCGATACATTTTCATGCACAAGCCGAAGAAACGGAAGAATGACTTCGGGACGTTGCCTTGGATCAACAATCTGACGCTGATCATCCGTATCCGTATCGATGATTGGCTCAAGGAGATGGATGATCCCAAGGGGCTGGTCTATCGTGTGGATCCCAATGCCGATGAGTTCGATCAGACCAACAGCGACCGGGTGTATCACCTTCACATGATCATTGAGGAATATTCCAAGAAAGAGGAGATCGATGATTTCTCCCACTACAGGATCATCCTCAACAAAACCGGCATTATCAGGATTGAGAAGCTGTACAGCAGCAATGACTGATTCCTGCAGGGGCGATTCTCTGCCAAAGGGCAGTTCCGCATGAACGAGTCCCTTCCGCCATCGGATAGTCGTCGGATAGCCACCGGACGACTACCGGACGACCATCGAGTAGCCATCGAGTAGCCATCGAGTAGCCATCAGACGACTTGCTCAACCCGCGGTGTCGGTCGCGTAAGCCTATTGTTGTCTCTCCGGATCTTCATGGTCGATATTGGAACTCCGTTTGTCGATCAAGCCAGATGCCATGAGGTGGGGCCGTGCCTTGGCGTCAAGTCAATATGTCTTGAGCTATTTCATCGAGGAAAAAAATCGGAAAAATTTCCTGGGACGTATACGGACGATAGAAAAAACTTCTTGAGTACGTATATAATTCAGAACGGGGGCTTGTGCATGAATTCAAGGGAGAATCACATACAAGAAACAGGCGACCGACATCCGCAGATGAAGAAATTGAGACGTAGTTCCGTAATTCTTTTCAGCGGGCTTTCCTTCGTCCTCGTCCTTGTCGCGGTTCTGAGTACCTTGTTCATCAGAAGAATCCGCACAATAGCGGACAATGAAACGTTCCGGTACCTCTCCGAATTGACCCAAAGCGCGGTATTCCTGGTGGATGCCAAGGTCGATGCGAATCTTACGGCGCTGGCGCAGGCCGCCTCTGAATATGCTCGGCGTGGGGAAGGGGCTGCCGCAGAAAGGCTTGCGGCGCTCCGGGATGTCGCGGATTCGTATTCCTTTAGTACGTTGTTCGTCATGGATACGGCGGGAACCGCTGTTTCCTTGGAAGGCGCGGCACATGATTTCTCCATGAATGACGCCATTATGCGCGTGCTGGAAGGGGAATCTTTCCTAGTGAGCGGTATGGACGTTTACAGCGACGACGATCATGGCTTCGTATTTTGTGTTCCGATCATTGAGGATGAAACCGTAACCGGCGCATTGCTGGCCTGCGGCGAGTTGAGCGGCCTGCTGGATTTCATGAACGAACATTTCTTTGCGATCAACGGTTTTTTCCATATCGTTGAAAGGGACGGGACGTACATCCTGCGGACCTCCAATCCCAATGCCGTCATCAGTCGCGATAACCTGTTCCAGGGGCTCTCCGACCAGGTGCGGTTGCAGGGCAAATCCTTGTCCGACATATATGACGACTTCGCCTCCAAGCGATCTGGAAACGTCCAGCTGTATGTTCCGGAGGATGGTACCTCGAGAATCATGAACTATATCCCGATCGGGCATTCGGACCTGTATCTTCTGTTCCTTGTGACCGAGTTCGCGTCTACCTGGCAGTTCAGTGGTCTGGTGCGTGAAGTGGCTGCGGTCATAGTCGTGGTCGTCCTGTTGCTGGCGATGCTGACGGCGTTGCTGTTCTTCAGCTACCGAGGAAAGAACAAGGCCTTGGACAGCATCGCGTTCGAGGATCCTGTGACCGGAGGCTTCAGCGAGACCCGTTTCCGGTTCGAGGCGGAAAGACTGATCCGCTCTGCACCGGCAGGAACTTATACGTTGGCCGTGATGGACCTGCGCAACTTCAAATTGATTAACGAGATGTTCGGAAGTGAGAACGGAGATCGCCTGTTGAGATATGTGTATGATATCCTGTGCCGGTTGACCGTTGACGGGGAGCTTGTCTCCAGAATCTTTGCCGACGACTACGTTCTGTTGCTCCATGATCGTAGTCGCCAGGATATCCTGATGCTGATTCAACGGATATCGACGGAAATCAACCGGTTCAACAGCGGGCGGAACTCCAAGTATTATCTCTCTATTTCCGTAGGCGCATATGAAATCGATGAACCTGACATGTCCGTTCCATCCATCCAGGACAGGGCGGGCATGGCTCGAAAAGAAGTTTCCAACGGCAAAAGCCATTTGTATTCCTGTGCCTTCTATTCAGATGAAAACCGTATGAGGCTGTACCGGGAACAGGAGCTGGCGAACAAGATGGACGGCGCTCTCGTCGCCCATGAGTTTGAAGCGTTCCTTCAACCAAAACTGGAGGTGAGGAGCGGGCGTATCGCGGGGGCAGAAGCTCTTGTCCGGTGGAACAGCCCGGAACGCGGGCTCGTTTTTCCCGATGAATTTGTTCCGTTCTTTGAGAGGAACGGTTTTGTCGTACAGCTGGACCTATATGTTTTTGAAGAAGTATGCCGTAAACTTCGTGGATGGATAGATACCGGGAAGGTTCCGATCTGTATATCGGTGAATCTTTCCCGCGTTCATCTGAATGACCCGGATTTCCTCGTTCCGTTCATCGCGATACAGAAGAAATATGATATTCCAGGCGAATTCCTGGAATTCGAACTGACCGAATCACTGCTGACGGAGAACTTCAAGCTGGTTGTCGGTGCGATCGATTGTATCCATGCCGCCGGTTTTTACTGTTCGTTGGATGATTTCGGCAGCGGTTTTTCCTCGCTCAACCTGCTGGCCGACGTGCATGTGGATACTATCAAGCTGGATCGGGCGTTCTTTCGCACGTTGAATCCGGAGGACGGGCGCAAACACGCCATCATCGAGTCGATCATTGCCATGGCAAAGAAACTCAATATGACTACGGTGGCCGAGGGCGTTGAAAGCAAGGATCAGGTTGAATACCTACGTTCCATCCGATGTGATTTCATACAGGGGTACGCTATTTCAAAACCGATTCCCTCCGACAGGTTCGAACAATTGTTTCTGAGGGAGGGAAAACGATCCTGATTGGTAGCGCCGCGGTTCTGGGCATCAGGCAAGACGAGGACGGGGAGAATGCTTTCGTGAGCTTTCCGTCAGCTTCATAAACCGATCTGGTCGGCGATCGGCAGCATTCCGTCTATCGTGTGCTGGATGACTTCCGGCAATTCCATGCCGAGCATCTCGGCTCCCTTTGCGATGACCTCACGATTGACTCCTGCGGCGAAGGAGGGGGAACTCCACTTCTTCTTGACCGACTTGACAGTTATTCCGTTCATTTTCTCAGGACGCATCAGGGCTGTGGCGGTGACAAGCCCCGTCAATTCATCAATCGTATAGAGTACTTTCTCCATGTAGAGTTGTGGTTCGACATCGACGCACAGCCCCCAGCCGTGGCAGACGACCGCATGGATGAACGCATCATCGGCGCCGATCTCCTTCAGCAGTTCTGGAGCCTTTTTGCAATGCTCCGTGGGATAAGCGCCGTAATCGACGTCATGCAGGAGCCCGACCAAGCCCCAGTATTCGATATCCTCACCCTTGAGTCTGGCGAATTCGCGCATGACAGCCTCTACGCTGAGCGCATGATGGATCAGACTCTCCGAGCCATTGTATTTTTCCAGCAATGCAAGGGCTTCCGTTCTGGTAAAATTCATTGTGTCCCCCTATTAATCGTTACCTGCAGTTGTACCGCTAAGCGGAGCGTTGTGCAAGCGGCCATTTTTGCTGACGTGAAGAATTTCTTTGTGAAATATAGACCATGTGGTCTAAAATTATTATACTATTGATAACTAGACCAGTTGGTCTATTTTTCCCAAGGAGTTGTTTTTCGATGAAACGTGAAGAAAAGAACCAGCAGAGCCGGCGGAAGATCGTTGAAAGCGCGTTGAAAGAGTTTTCCGAACGGGGGTACGGCGCAAGTTCGATCAATACTATTTGTAACGATGGTGATATTTCAAAAGGAGTGCTTTATCATTATTTTCCTGACAAGGACGGAGTATATCTCGCTTGCGTCAGAGAGTGCTTTGATCAGCTTGTCGCGTTTCTGAGATCCCACGTCATGCCGGAACACGGTGATACGCGAACGCAATTGCAGGCGTATTTCTCCGCCCGTCTGACGTTCTTTGAACAACATCCGCTTTTTCAACGGCTGTTCTGCGAAGCCCTGATCTCTCCTCCGGTACATCTCGCCGATACCATAGAAGGAATCAGGAGCGATTTCGACGCCTTGAACATCGAAGTATTGGATAAGATTCTGGATGGGGTCGAGCTTTGTCCGGATGTGACGAAGGCCGAAGTCATTGGACTGTTCCGGCAGTATCAGGAATTCATCAACATACGGTATAGTCCGGCAGGGCGGGCCGCGGTTGATATCGCAGACAGGGAGGCGAGGTGCAATCGTGCTGTGGAGGTTCTTCTCTATGGCGTGATTTCACGGGACGGAATATGCGTATGAACGGAAACATCAGGGCGGGGGAGGATTCTATTCTGAAGACCGTCGGAACCTCGAAGGCCATTGTAAAGCTGGCTGTTCCCGCGACAGTCGCCCTTCTTGCGAAAGCTGTCTATAATATCGTGGATACGGCGTATATTGGAATGCTGGATTCGGACATCGCGCTTGCCGCCGTCGGTGTGACCTTGCCGTTGCTGCTGATCATGGTGTCGGTGGAGAACATTTTCGCCGCCGGCGCGGCGGTCCTCGCAGGTCGGCAGCTTGGCGCTGACAATCTGGATGAGGCGACGACGACGGTCTCCACCACCATCGGTATTTCGCTTATCATAGGCATCCTGCTTTGCGTCGGCGGTCTGTTGTTCATGGAGCCGTTGCTGCGTAGCTTCGGAGCTTCCGACGCCGTGTTGCCCCTTGCGAAGGACTATGCGTTCTGGATGTTCATCGCCGCATTGGCGAATTTGCCGGCCCAGAGCCTCAACTGCGCTGCTAGGGCGGAATCGTCAGTGAAGGTGTCTTCCGTCGCGGTGATCGTCGGCGCCCTGCTCAACATCATCCTCGATCCGATATTCATGTTCGACTGGGGCTTTGGACTTGGCGTCGGCGGCGCTTCTCTTGCGACGACGGTTTCACAGTTCGTGACATTCTTCATCTTGCTCTGGTTCTATCTGAGCGGGCGTTCGATAATCAAGCTGAGGATAGAGAATTTCAAACCGACGGTCAGCTTCATCAAGACGGTGACGATGATCGGGATTCCCTCCGCTGTGATTCAGATTTGCCTCTCGGTAGCTACTTCCCTGACGAACATCGCGGCGAAACCGATGCCCGACGCCGATTTGATCATAGCGGCCTATGGTGTCGTTCAAAGGCTTGTATTGATTGGTTGTTATGTGGTGATGGGGTTCATGCAAGGATATCAGCCGGTCGCATCCTTTGCCTTCGGAGCGAGAAATGAAGAACGCTTCCATGAATCCGTCAGATTCGCGATCAAGGTATCCCTGTTGCTTACGGTTGTGGTGGAGGGACTGTACATCATCCTGTCCAGACCTCTCATACTCCTGTTCAATCGCAACCCGGCGGTCGTTTCATACGGGGTGAAATTGCTTGTCTCACAGGTTCTTCTGTATCCTGCGTTCGGTCTGTGCTACATGATGACCATCACCTTCCAGACAATAGGGGCGTCGCGGTACGGATTGTTCCTCTCAGTAATCCGTCAAGGGCTTTTCTATGTGCCCGTAATTCTTTTGTTCCCCCGATGGCTCGGCGTCCTGGGGCTCTACCTTGCTCAGTCTGCGGCGGATCTGCTGACGCTTCTGGTTTGTCTTTGCTCCATTCGTCCAATGAGACGGATAGCTTCGATGCGCATGGCGGAGAAGGAATGACCTCCGGGCGGTTGGATACCGTCCGAACATCGGCTTGGACGTCCGGAGTCCTGGACTGTGCGTGTAAATTTTGTTTTCGATGCTTTGTTAGCTCTTTTGCTATCCTCCTAAACGTGCTACACTCAATCTAGTCGTCCGACAGCTGTCGGACGATTCTGTTCGCCTGTCGGTCCTTGACGGGTTATTTTCTGCATGAGGAGGAATTCCATGTCTGTTTCAGACGATGGAGGTAGTTGTATACCTTATCTGTTGTCGATGGATAGAATACTGATACCGCGTTCCTCATGCGACGTTTCGACTGAAAGCTTCTGATTGTCAGGATTTCGTCCGTCGTGGTTCTGAGGATATGCGATGTAATATGCCAAGGAGCTTCCGATGATTACCATACGAAATAATGTTGTTTCCCGCGTTCCGGGCGACAAGCCTTCCGTGTCCGACTATACCTGGGTCGATGCCCGCGATATCAATCGCGATGATATTTCCCGTCTGGAAGAGGAATATTCCATATCCAGTGAATTGCTCGCCGATATCATGGACCAGGATGAACAGGCGCGTATCGAGAAAGAGGACGATTATGTCGTCCTGATCGTCCGTCTGCCGGCGTTCGCCGATGATTGCCATGGCATCAACCAGTATGCGATACCGCTCGGCATCGTCCTGTTCCCCGACAAAGTCATCACCATCTGCCAAAGCGATAGCGTCGTGTTGGAGGATTTCGCCCGCAACCGGTTCCGCCAGTATCCGATAGAGACGAAGGAGGGGTTCGTCATCAGCATCATGGGCAGGGCGGCGATGGTCTACATCCGTCTGCTCAAATACATGAACCGGCAGAAATCGTTGGTCGAGGAGCAGTTGCACAGGTCCATCATGAACTATGAGCTGATCCAGCTTCTGCAAATTCAGAAGACGTTGGTATATTTCACGACTTCGCTGACGACGAACGAGGTTCTGTTGGAAAAGCTTCAGAAGACGCCGTACTTTCAGTTGCGGAGCGAAGACGAGCGGGATTTCCTTGAAGACGTCATTACGGACAACAAGCAGGCGATCGCCATGGCCAACATATATTCCGATATCCTCACTGGAACGATGGACGCTTTCGCTTCGGTCATCTCGAACAACATGAACGTCATCATGAAGCGGCTGACGATCATCTCCATCGCGTTGATGTTCCCGACGTTCATTACCAGCTTCTATGGGATGAACGTCGATCTGCCGTTCTCTTCCGCTCCCTTCGCCTGGGTGGGGCTCGCCGGTCTCTGTGGTCTGAGCGCTATCGTCGGGGCATGGTTCCTCAGCGACAGACGGAACAAACGGCTGGTTCAGCGCGCTTCGTTGGGAGAGCGTCCGGCGCGCAGGACCCGTACGCGCAAGGCTCGTACCCGCAACCGGAAAAACGCGGTGGAGGGCTGATTGCCAGTACCCCCTAGCACATGCTTTCAAGAACCTCGCTGATCGTCCTCATTTCGGATTCACTGAGGATGGTATGTCCAAGACTGCCGTCTACATCGTTTCGGCAGCTCTCAATGGCTTTTTCAATTCTTTTCTCATCAATGCCCGTCAGTTCCGCAAGCTTTCCCATCGCTTCGGACGGCCCGTACAGGCAGACGAAACCATCGAAGAGACAGAACAGGGCGCTTTCGTATGACGCGGCTTTTCCGGCCCTTTGCAGAAAAGCCCTGGCCTTCATCCTGTTCTTGACCATGGTTCACCTCATGCCTAGATATTCAAGCGCAAAGCGGACGCTGTCAAGCTGGTCGCTTACCCTGCGGTCCATCGGAAACCCCCGGAAGGTCTCTACGGTAATCGCGGGTATCCCCAGCCGGTTCGAGACTTCTGCATTGATGCTGCCTGACGGGCCTGGGCCGTTATACCCGAATTCATTATGGCAGACGGTCCCATCCTGTGTCGCGAAGAGCAAGTCGAAGAAAAGGTCTTCGATGCCGTCGAGAATGGTGAAGATGTAGGTGCTGCCCAGAAAATCCCGCCTATCCGGCGCATAGATCAACGCTTCGTGCAAATCAAACACAAGGTCGGGCTTCACCCTGTCGATATCATTGAAAATGGCATGGGCCAGCTGCTCCGCTTCATTGCCCGTCTTGTCGCCCGGAAAGCTCCGGTTGAGATCCTGTTGTCCTGTTACATAGCGGGAGATACGGCGCGCTCCGTTTGCATTGGCTGGGGCGAGGATATACAGGTCCCCGGATGAAATCGTAGCGGTACGAAGCAGGATGCCCGCATACCATGCGGCCCTTTCATCCCCATGAACGCCTGCCACGATGTACACGGAAGGGCCGGGCTTGTCACTATGCACGTGGAACGCCGTCGTCTCCGTGAGCTTGCCTTCTTCAAGAAGATAGGTGTCGACGGTCACCGGGTATTGAGGAGAAAAGGGGGCCGCCGTAAAGTCCGATAGCTTTGCAGTCGATATATCTACATTGCTTTCCGGCTCAATGACGGTATACCCATTCCACTCGACTTCTACCCCGCTGATTGTGATTTTCTCCGTTCCTTGGGCCATGGCGCAGGGGGAGAGCAGGACGACGCATGCGAGAAGGGCTGAAATGAACCGCATCATCGTTCATCCGGAGGGGCGAGATAGTGGCCGATTCCATTGGTCATGATCTCCTTGTATGAAGGCATGTCGCCCAATCTGATGGAGCCTTTGTCGCCATCGTACATTTCACAGATCCAGTTGATGCAGGACAGGTGGCGGGCGCAACGTTCGGTGATGCTTATTCCTGTTTCAGGAAAATCCACGGTGAGAGCGCCGTATCCGGCGGCGCGCGTATAGAACTTGTCCACGCCGCTTGTCACGAGGTCGCTGTCGATTTTGCCGTGAAGTCTTCCCTGAGAAGCGTTCGCCGTTTCCATCAGGAGGGCGAGGGTATCCGTATAATCCCCCAATTCCCTGTGGGTCAGTCCATGGAGGTTCCTGGGCGACGCTTCTACGGTGATTTTCATGTCGTCTTCCACCATCCAGAGCGTGAGGTTCGCCAGATCCAGTCCGTTTTCATGGGCGACGATCGCGTTGACCGTCGTGTACTCGGGGGAAGCCTCATGCAGATCCACGGTAATTGTTATGTCCTCGGTTTTGATAAGCTGCGTGATGCCGTAGGCTATCCTTTCGGTAAGATTCCCGTCTGCACGTCCGGGATAGGCGCGGTTGAGGTTCCTCGTCTCGCTGCCCGAAAGCTGCTGACCTGACGACGCATGGATATAGACCTCGCTATCCGGCCATTGGTCCGTCGGGTTCGTGGCGCGCGAACCGAAACGGAACGTCCTTTTCCCATTGTCCGTGTCGATGTAATAGAGCATCGGGGCCGCTTCCTGCGGGTCGGTGCAGGTGAACGCGCTGTTGTTCGCCCTTGGAATGACGTAGAGCGTCCCCGACGTCGGCTTGCAGTACTCTATCAGCGCGACGGCGGAGACAACGCCGGAGGGCTCGTTCGGATGGGTGCCGCCGAGGACGAGCAGACTGGCTCCGGGGACTCCGCTGTCCAGGATATAGACTTCGGTGTCGCTGTTGGTTCCTTCCAGGGCGGGGAACCAGGAGCTGAGCATTTTCTTTTCAGTCACGCCGCCGCCCGGGTATATCGGCTCGCTTATGCGGGCTTTTGAAAACTCAAAGGTCAGGACCGCCACCAGGGCGATGACTACCACGCATAAGACGGAAGCCGTAACAATGTGGAATGGTATTTTCTTCTTCATATCATCCGCCTCACTTTACAAGAAGCAACCGCAACATGAGGGTTACCATCACCAGCGCGGCGTCAACCTGAAAGAAAACATTGTCCTTCTTGCGAAAGAGGTTGACGACAATCAAAATCAGGATGAAGGCAACTATTGCCAGATACATGTACATCAGCATAGCGGCTCCTTATGCGGTGAGAAAAGAAAAGGCCGTGGAATTGAGCAGTACGACAAGTGCCACGGCGAGACAGACGACGAACGGGACGACGCAGTTCTTCAGGACCGGCTTGTATTTCAGCCCGACAATCTGCGCCGCGTAGTTTCCCGCAAGCGCTGTGGGGGGCATGAGATCTCCAAGACAGCACATGAAGGAGAGGCATGCCGCGACGATTATATCATTGTGTCTGCCTGTCTGGAGCATCACCAGCAGGAACGGGACGCCGATGACCGAGGCCGCGCCATAGGAACTGATCGCTCCAAAAGCCGGCATGATCGTGCAGGAAGCGATATACAGCGCCACAAGCCCAAGGCTCAGGCAGCTGACTACTATCCATCCCCGTGCGCCGACCAATGTCAGAATCTGGATGAACATGCCGACTCCGACCAGCTTACCCAGGACGGGGATCGTCGTTTCCATCGCCTTGATGGACTTCTCCCAGAAATTGAATCTCTTTCCTGTGAACAGTCCAATCACCGTGGAAATGAGGAAGATCAGGCAGGTGCCGATTTGCGGGAAAGCAGGAAACAGCTTGGCGGTCAGAAGGAGGACGAACAGGACGATTATGGGGATGTAGAGCTTGAAGCCGTACTTCTTTCCCGTCTCCATGTTCAGTCCTTTTTTCAACTCCTCGATATCAAGGTCCTTGCAATGCTTCAATCCGAGGAGAAGCACGGAGAATACCGCGCAGGGTATGGTCAGGAGGAGAAGGGGGCCGTCGAACCCGATGTAGGGCATGTCCACTCCGCCGCCTATCAGCATCGCTGGAATATTGACCGGCGGCGCGGCCATTCCCATTATCGCGCCGATCGCTACGATCGCTCCCGCTTTTTCCCGTGGGATGCCTATGAGAAGCAGAACAGGCGCCACCAACGCGCCGGCGCTGAGAACGGCGGCGGTGGAGGAGCCTGTAATCATTCCAGGGAACATGATCACCAGTATCAGCAGGATAAGCATCATGGCCGGATATTTGTAGAAATGGGTGACGATAGCTGCGTTGAGCGCCTCCAAAGCCCCTGATTCCTGGATAACGGTCATGAAGAGCATAGCCGTAGAGATGATCAGCATTGTATCTACATATGTGAACGTGCCCTCGAAAAGATGCCTCAGTGGAATTCCCTGCCCGCCGACGAGCGAGCCGGCCAGAGCGCCTAGAATCATTGATACGCTTACAGGCAGCTTGAGAAGGAGATTCGCGAGCAGGAAAACTCCCAGCATGGAGAGCAGGCAGATGAGTTCGATGTCCAAGATGCTCTCCTATTTCAGAAGATCGGTGAAAACGGAAACCGTGTCCTTCGTCGAGAAAATCAGGCTGATAGGAAGATCGTGCTGCTTCGCATAGTCCGTGAACTTTCCATCGAAGTTGGCGTCTTCCTTGAGGACGATGTAGCTGCACTGCGCCATGACCATGTCGGCGAACACATCGGACAGGCTTCCTCTTCTTCCGCTTCCGCCGATGTGGCAGCAGATCACTTGGATTCCATCATCCTTTATTTTCTTCATGATCTTCTGGGCGCGGGCGGTCTCGTCCGCTTCCGATATCCCGGCGGCTCCAAGTCCTTTTGTACTTGCGCCCACGGCGATTATGATGGTTTTGTAGCCGTCGATATCGTCAGCCGTGGCGTTCGTACTGTATTTGTACTCGACGCCGACTCTCTTCATGACTGTGTCCAGCATCGCCGCGTCGGTGCTTTGGCCGAAGGAGGTTACGAATATCGGCGCTTCGTAGAGGCTTTTGTCGATAGTTCCGATCGTCACGATCCGGTTCGCCTCGCTTGTCTGCATCGCGAACGATACCTCTGTATTCGGATTGTATTCCGAATCTACTGTTCCAGTCGAAGGGGTGGTCGTAGAGGCGGCTGCGAGGGTCGCTGAAGGTGCCGGCGCAACCGTCGGAGCGCTGGCGCTTGTGCCGCCAGTACTTGTCACGGCCTGGGAGCCGCTTGAGGCCGTCGCGGCATCTTTGCTGCAGGAGGCGAGAACGAAGAGCGAGGCGATTACCATGGTGACTACGATAAACTTTTTCATATAATATTTCTCCATATAAAATTAATTGACAGGTTCAAAAAGGGCGGGAAGCCCCTTGCCGGTAATCTCTTCATAATTTCCAAGGCCCTCGAAGACAATCGCCTTCTGCGGGTACGCATCGGAATATGACTCAGCTAGATATGATATACATGATATGTGTCTGGCGACACGTTCTATCAGGGGATATCCATTCTCCGGGACATTGAAATAGATATATCCGTCCTGATGCGCCTGATAATAGTTCGGTTCATTCCCATCAATGATGAGCTTGTCCGTCATTTTGCCGTGCAAAGGCCCCATGGACGGGTTGTACGTCTCCATGAGCGTCATCATTGACGATGTGTTGTCACCCAGGCTTCTGTGTGAAAGCCCGTATGAATTCACGCCGGAGTATTCAGCCCTCATGTCCAGTCCGTCGAACTGCATCGAAAGAGCCATCGAACTTGCGATCGACATGGCCTTCGCGTTGTCCTCCTTCTGATTGACCATCGTACAATCAAGATAGAGGAATTCAGGTGAACCTTCGTGCATGTCCATTGTGATGTCTACATCCTCGGTTTTGATCAGATTGTAAATTCCATAACAGACTTTTTCTGTGAGTACGCCGTCTTTGTCGCCGTAATAGAGGCGGTTCACATTGCGTATCTCGGCGGTCTCCGTGCCAACCAGCTTGCGTCCTGAGGTTCCTTCATAGAAGTTCCTGTCGGGCCATTGGTCAACGGGGTTCGTCAGACGGTTGCCGACCCGGAACGTCCTCTGCGAACCGTCGGAGAGCTGGATCGTGAAAAAGTCCTGCATCCCGTCGAGCGGCGAGGTGTGCGTGAAGCCGCTCTTGTTTGTCCATGGGATAATGAACACCCTTCCTTCAGTCACCTTGATGTTCTCAATGAGGGCTATCGCGGAAATCAACCCCGCCGATTCATTGGGGTGGGTCCCTCCCAGAATGAGCATCGTTCCGCCTTCCTTCCGACTGTCGAACACATATATCTCGGTATCAAGAGCCGTGCCTTTCAGCCCTTCGCAGTACGAGGAAAGCATTCTGATTTCACTCAGGTTCTCGTTGACGGCGATGCTCTCGCTCTTTTGCATCGCCATGAAATCCATCGACGCGAAAACCGCAAACAGGACGGCCAGGAGGAATACGACGATGTTTTTCCAGTATCCTTTCATTCCCGCCTCCTATTTGATGTGAAGAGCCCTCAGGGCAAATGTGACAATGAGAATCGCGATGCAGGCAAGATCCTTCAATGGACGCTTCTTTGTGAAAGCATACAGGAGCAGGATTGCAAGGATCGTAATCATTATATAGTAGATAATCTGCATATGCCATATCCTCATAGAATCACGGAGGTCATGCTGTCGCCGAAGAGAACCATCGCGACACCGATCGCCAGCACAAGGACGCAGGGAATCCAGGATTCCCTCAGCACTTGTTTGTATCCGACCTGCTCGAAACCAAGCCGGGCGCGGCACTTGTCGGCTATCCCTCCTCTGAACGAGAACATTGATACTAATGCCAACGCGGAAGCGATCCCTGTAACGATGACAGGGTTCGCCAGCCATCCGATCGGAAACACAGCGTAAGCCGTCAGCACCGCCGGTATGCTTTCCCCAAAGAACAGGCCGACGACCAATGCGGCCGCCATCAGCGCAAGCATGACGCCTTCTACGCTGAAAGGCAGTATCTTCAGGCTGAAAAAGCCTCTGACGCCGCTCATCGAGCTGATTTCAATGAAGCTTCCCAGGGCGAGCATGAAAGCGACGGGTCCTACGGACATCATCAGGGCGTCCGACACGTGATCCAGAGTATTCCTTGCTTTCCAAGCTCTGGCGTTGAGGGCGATGAGGGATACGGAACCGAGGAAGAATATGAACGCCAGTCCGCCTAGATAGACGAATGAAGATAAGAGCCCGTCGGCCACGACTGCCAAGGCAAGGACCGCCAGCACGATCAGACCGGGTTCTTTTTCTTTCGGAGTATCGAACGAAGCGCCGGACAGCGGTTTCATCATGATAAGGCCTTCAGCCAATAAAGCGGGAAGCGAAAGGATCAGAAGAGGTACGAAGAACCCGACGTAGGGGGTAGGCAGCACGCTTCCCGCTCCGTTCGCGGCTATCATCGCGGGAATGCAATTGGGCGGCATGAGCATGCCTATCAATGCGGATGTACAGATAATGCCTGCCGTTTTCCCGTCGCTGGCTCCGCCGTTTTGAAGCGCCTTCTTCGCCAGAGGCCCGGTAGTCATGATTGACGCGCTATAGAATCCGGTGAGCATCGCTGGAAATGCGATAAAAAGGACAAGGGCCAGGGATTTGAAAAAACGCGATTTGATTCTGCATATCAGGGAGAGCAGCTTTTCAAAGGTCCCCGTTTTGTGCAGAAGACCAATGAAGACCGAGGCCATGCAGACGCACAAGGCGGAATCGATGAAGGCGAACGGCCCTTCGACGATCTCTCTGAACCTGATGCCCATTCCAGAAACCAGGGAACCGGCAAGGGCGGCAATCAAGAGCATGACGGTCGCCCATTTTTTGTCGTTTCGCGTAATGACAGAGCCGATAAGGCTGATACCTATCATTACAGCCGCAACAATGATCTCGTTTCGCATGAGGCAAATCCTTTAATATGCTGCGGCGCCATAGTGACGTCTGTCGTCTCCGATAGCGTAGAAAAGCCCGTCCTCAGCGATCTGTACCGCCGCGATGCATCCAACGTGCGAGCTATAATCGAGATCGTTGTCGATCAGTTCGAAGCCCATGTTCCTCAAGCCTTCCAGCGTATCGTCGCTGTAGCGTCCCTCGATATAGATTTCTTTGGAAATCCCGTCCCGCCATGAGCGGGGAGCGAGAGCGGCCTGCGCCGAGTTCATGTCGAAGTCGATGAAATTCACAATCGCGTTGAACGCCGCGGAGACCAGAGCCCAGTTTCCTGGGGAGCCGACCGCAAGAACCGGCTTGCCGTTTTCATCCGCGACAATGGTGGGGCAGGTGGTCGATCTTACTCTGATATACGGCATCAGCTGGTTTGCCCTCGCGCTTGTCGTGTTGTTCAGATTGGAGAGGTGGGCATTGAAGACGAACCCGGTTCCCGGAACGGCAACGGCGCTTCCGAAGTTGATTCCGTTGGTATTCGTGGTAGAGACGACATTGCCCATGCTGTCGGCGCAGACCATGTGGCTGGTTCCTCCCTGGTCGGGAGTGTTCGCCTCCAGAATCTTCTTTCCGGTGTCGGAAAGGGAAATTGAGAGCTTGCCGGCCCTCGCCGTCTTGATTCGAGAGCCAGGGGTGATGCTCTTGGCCCTCTGTGCGGCATATTCCTTTGAAATCATCTCCTCGACGGGGATATCGTAGTAATCCGGATCGGCTATGTAGGCGACGCCGTCCTGATAGGCCATGGCGTAAGCGTCCGCAAGGATTTCTACAGTTTCAGGACTGTCAAAACCGTATCCGGCCAAATCGAAGTTCTCGGCGATATTCAGCATTTCAAGAAGGGGGGCTCCGCCGTTGGATGGCCCTGTCGTGGTGTAGACCGTGTATCCGCGATAGGTCGTTGAGAGAATATCCCGTTCGACCGAGCTGTACTGGGCGAAGTCTTCCTTGGTCAGGACTCCTCCGAGGGATTGGATGTAATCGACCATCCTCTGGGTGAAATCGCTGTTGTAGAATCCATCGATCCCCTGGTCCGCGATGAGTTCAAGCGTATCGGCCAGGTCGTTGTTCGTAATGATGTCTCCCTCGTTCCAGAGGAAGCCGTCGTCGGTATAAAGATTCAGGGTGTATTCATAGGCCGACAGGTTCTGGTAGCGGCCTTCGATATTCGCGTTCCATCGGGCCGTGACGGGGAAGCCGTTCCTGGCCAAGTCGATGACAGGCTGAAGCACCTCGCGCGGCGTCATGGTGCCGTATTTTTCCAATGCGCTCAACGTCCCATGGACTACGCCGGGGATTGCCAGACCCTGGACTGACGGCGGGTTGTCCGATGTGGAAGTGTCCAGGACGCCGGTGACAGCCGCTCCCGGGGCCTGCGTCATGTATTCGATACTGACATATTCGTCCGTATCCGCCAGATAGATCACCATCTGTCCGGCTCCGCCGATTCCTGTGGCGGCCGGTTCCAGCAAACCTACCGCATAAATCATGGCTACCGCGGCGTCGACGGCGTTTCCGCCCTTTTTCAGGATATCCACGGCGATTTGAGAAGCGAGCGGGCTTGCGCATGCCGCGGCTCCGTTTCTTCCGACCGCACCGGTTCCAAAGAGGTCGCCTTCGAAGACGAAGCTTTCTTCCACGGCTTCGGCTGAAGGTGTTTTCGCTACGGCCGGCTTTTCTTCCTGGACAGGAGCCGTTTCGACCACAGCCTGTACGACTGCTTCCGCGGCGACCGGCGCAGGGGTCGTCTTCGCTTCAGATTTCGAGCATCCTGCAAGAAGCAGAGATGAAAAAACCAGGAGAATGGCTACGATGCTGCCAAGCGATATTTTTTTGGACATGATGGGCTCCATGAATACAGACACCCCAACGCCATGTGGAGTGTCTGTTTGTAGAAAAGATTATTCTATATGAAAACGCTGATGCTAACAACCTGTGTGTCGGAGGGCAGGACCATTATTTCCGCCCGCTCCGCCTTGATTACACGCTCTGTACCATCGCTGTATGTCAGCATGTAGAAAGCTCCGTCCATTCCGACCGCTTTGAAAGCATCCCCAAGCAGAAGGCCCGTTTCCGGGACGTATGCGAAGGCTTCCTCTTCGAAAATGTAATAGCCGGCATTGTTCACCCCGCCGTTTCTCTTCTGCGCTTTGCCCAAAGTAAAGAAATCCTTCTGATCTCCCTTCGCGGTCGGCGCTTGGAAGGCTATGTATTTCTTTGCGAAGAGGCCGTAGTCCTCTTTCTGCGAATAGCCGTCTTTCCACGAAATCACTTCGACTTCCTCACATGGTGTGATGTCGTATTTTGCCAGAAGCTCCTTCACGGCCCATGATTTGTAGAATGTGCCGGCACGGTTTTCCAGGTACGGCGCTTCGGTCTTGAAGACTCCGTTTGCACAAAGAAGGATCGTCAGTCTGCTGACTCCTTCCGCCGCTGGTACGCTGTCCTTCGTAAGTCCTTGAGGGATGATGTATTGAAGGGCGTCGAGCGTCTTCTCTCCTGTGAGATCTGCGCAGTCCAGGCCATGAAGGACGATTTCTGCTCCGTCGAGTTCGCTTGCATTCAGTACGACGCTCTCGCCTGTGGCGGAAACGAATTCATATGCGTCGGCCTTCGCCATCTTGATATTGTCGAGCAGCTCCGCGACGTTCCAACCATCCGCCGGCACGAAGACAAGACCTTCCTTGTCGATCACACAGTATCCTTTGTATTTGACGTCGTAGGATTCTTTCTGCTGCTGGCCGACGAAGATGTCGTAGTCGAAAGCGGGATTGTCCTTCATGAAGCTGACGAATTTCTGACGGAAGATCTTGAGCGACGTGCTGTCCGTATAGAAATCAGTGAAAGCTACCGTTTCGGCCGATGCGTCGTCAGCTGGGGTGAACCAGAAGTTCGCGTCGATGATTTCGCCGAGGTTGTAGGCTTTGTGGTATTCCTTCGCATTGAAACACTGGTCGGTCTTTTCAAGGCCTTCGAACGCATTGTTCAGGATGATGATTTCCTGCATGCCTGTTTTTTCCGTCATGCCGGAAGCGAACGCCATGCCAAGGACAAGGGCGGCAAGAAGCAGTACAGCGGTTAGTTTTTTCATTTTTGGCTCCTTTTTCCATGGTTCCTTGAAAAATCAACGGCAACCATGAGGGCATTCTATAACAAAGACATGGCACTGTCAAAAACAAGTTGCAGTTTTACATCATTTTTCAGTAAGTGTTTTTCTGAAAAACAGGTACTTTTTTTTTATTTGTACGGGGGCCTGCAGATTGCACAAAAAACGGCGATAATGGTATCATCACGCCGGTTTTCGGTGGAGAATATATGAAAAATCTGGAAGAACTCTATGATCTGATACCCGGGACGTTCGTCGTCGAGACATTGACGCAGCTACGGGATATCTATGACGAGCTTGAAACTGCAACGGAGAACTTTCGCAAGAACTACCATATCTCCTGTCCCGAAGGTTGCGGTTCCTGCTGCGAGCGGTTCGTCCCCGATATCACGCTGGCGGAAGCCCGCATGGTCGCCGCGTATCTATTGTTCGTCAAGCAGGACATGGAGGCCTTGAAGGTTCTTGAGTCACACCTCGAGGGCGTCTGTTTCGCCGGAAATCCGGGTATGGGTGGCAATGGTGCCGATGCCGCGTCGTTGACGGGCTGTCCGTTGTACGACCCCGACAATCCGTACCATTGCACGGTCTATCCCGCACGGCCTTTGATCTGCCGCCTGTTCGCCGCCAGCGCCAGCGACTCCAAGGCGGGGTCGCCTGTTTTCCGGCGATGCAAGCTGGACGCTGAAAACACGATGCCCCTGTATCTCGATCTCAGCGACGCCGACCCCGCGCTCGGGGATATCCCCTTGATGCGCGACTATGGGTTTCGGGTGCGCGCCATCGGCGGGGGGAACGATGAAATCCAGCTGCTTCCCAAAGCGGTCCTTGAAGCCGTCGCCCAGTTGAGGTTCATCGCCCGGATGCTCGGCATCGGGGAGTCCCCGGACAGCAATCCCGACGATACCCCCACGCCGACTCCCACCCCCATCGCGTCCTGATGTAAAGACGTCAGCGGCCGGCTATTTCATTACCCGGACAATGAAGCCCTTGAGGTATTCGGATTCCGGGAAGGATATCCTGATTGGATGGTCCTCGCCCTGTCCCAGCTGCTGAAGGATCTGAAGCTCGACTCCCGCGTCCTTCGCTGCCCAGGCCAGTATCATCCGGAATTGCTCCCTGGTCACCGCCCCTGAGCAGGAGAAGGTCGCTATGATGCCTCCGTCCTTGATTTTCTCCATGGCGACACGGTTCATGTCCTTGTACGCCTTTGTCGCATTCTCCACCTGCGCCTTCGTCTGCGCAAGCTTCGGAGGATCGAGAATTATTACGTCATAATGATTTTGGGGTATCTGTCTGAGCAGTTCGAAGATGTTCCCTTGGGTCGTCGATACTCTCTCCCTGGAACCGTCGGGCAAGATTCCTGCGTTCTGGTTGATATGTACGTGCGCCAGCAGTTGCTTCAAGGCGTCGTCCGAGGAATCGAAACAATCCACCTGTCCCGCTCCGGCTTTGAGCGCCTGCAGAGTGAAACCGCCCGTGTAGCAGCAGCCGTCAAGCACGACCGCGTTCCTTGTGAACCTTGCGACTTCCGTCCTGTTGTCCCGCTGATCGCAATAGAAACCGCTTTTCTGACCTTTTCCGGGAATAATTTCATAGATGATGCCGTTTTCCCTGAACCGTACGGGAGTGAGCTTCTGTTCCGGTGTGAAACGCTGCCCTTGTCTATACCATTGCACTGTTTCCGGGAGTTGTTCGATACCGCAGAAAGCTGTGTCGGTAGTCATGACGACAGTAGATGGATGTAGCAGTGTCTCGATGGTCTCTATGCACAGCGGCAGATGGTCCCACGCCACGCGGGCGCTTACAATAATCCGTACCAGCGTCCCGTAGACATCCACCGCGAAGCCTGGAAGCATATCAGCTTCGCCATGTATCAGTCGAAAGCAGGTGGTCGCCGAGTTCTTGTCCTCGAAGAACCTCTTGCGTCGCAGAATCGCCTTGCGAAACATTTGCCGCCACCATGCGTCATCGATGCGGTCCTGTTCCTCCCAGGAGAGCAGATGGAGCTGAATATGGCTCAGCCTGTCATACCACCCCCACGCGATGAACCGTCCCTCGAACGTCTCGACGCGGACGACCTGGGCGGTCTCCTGGTTTTCCGGTCCTGTCTCGATAGCTCCCGAAAACACCCACGGATGATGACGAAGCAGCTGCTTCTCTTTTCCTTGTTTGATGGTGATGATTGATGTATCCATAATTTCCCTCTTTATTCTCGTATATCGTCGGCAATACATCGTCATTGCCTTCGCTCACGTATACTTGATACGCTCGCTTCGTTATTCTTTGTCTGTTCCGACGATCTCCTTCGAATGGCCGCTTGGTATTTGCACCTCTGGCTGCGTCTCTGCCTTCGCTCACGTAGTGATGCTACGCTCGCGCCTTGTTCCTTGCCAAAGATGCAATCTCCTTCGAATGGATCGCTCTGACCTTGCGGCCGATGCGTCGCCGACGCTTTCTTCCGGTGCGCGGAGCTTGCGTTCCAGCCCCCGCCGAGTGTCACTCTATCCTGTCGATTGCCGTTTGTCGAGAGCCCTTGAGCATCGTCCGGATACTGAGCATGCAGAAGATCATCGTCAACGGGAATACGGTTCCTATCAACAATCCCGTCCGCAGACCGCCTTCGGCATGGTCGGAGATCAGGCCGATCACCCATGGTCCGATGGATGCGCCCGTATCGCCGGCCGCCGCCAGCAAAGCGAACATCGACGCTCCCGCAAGGGGAAATTTCGCGGCGGCGAGGACGAGCGAACCAGGCCAAAGCAGGCTGACGAACAGTCCGTTCAAGGCGCAGAAACCCATGGAGAGCAGGGGATGAGGACTGAGCGCGGCGCCAAGAAAACAGACCGTGGCACCTATGGAACCGTACAGCATCGCGGTACTGACGTCGATCCTGTTCCCGAATTTCCCGTACAGCGCGCGGCCCGTTCCCAACAGAGCCGCGAACAGGCACAGCCCGACCAGATCCCCGGTCTGCTTGGACAGCCCGAGCGCCCGTTCAGTAAACGCCGATATCCATTGCGACATGGAGACTTCCGCCGCTCCTCCCGTGGCGATACCCAGGATGGCGGCACAGAAGAAGGTAGACGTCAGCAACGCCCGTACCGGCATCCTCTTGTCCTCGTTGACCTGTGGAGCCAGCGGGACCTTCATGAACGCCAGAGCGTTCGCCAGAGGGAGCAGACTCCACGCCAGCATGATGAACGGCCAATTTTCGCTTCCGAACAGGGCGAGCAGCATGGTCGTGACTACGACGACGGTAATGAACCCCCAGGCATAGAAAGAGTGGAGCAGGCTCATGGCTTTGGCCTTTTCATCGCCGGGGATGGCTTGGATGATCGGACTGAGCAGCAGCTCGAGCAAGCCTCCTCCCACGCTGAAAACCACCGTAGTCAGCATGAACAGCGGGTAGGGGGCGTTTGGAGCCAGCATCGGGGAAACGGCGAACAGCATGAGCCCCGCCGCGCAGCAGAAGTGGCCCGCTACGACGAACGGACGGACGCCCCATGTATCGACAGGCTTGCTGAATGCGATATCGGCGACGATCTGCGTAAGGAAGTTGATCAGGGTGAGTCTTCCCACCTGCTCGAAGGTAAGACCATAGGAATCCATCAATATGATGAACAACAGCGGGGTGAGATTGGACACCAACGCCGTCGAGAAGCTTCCGACATAACAGGCTCTGATTGTTGAACGGTACATGGCCGCCAGTATAGTACAGAAATATCTCCCGCTTCTAGGAGGATGGACCTCTCTTTCTCGGTATCTCCGCCTTGCGGTTGAGACCTCCGTCAGGCTTCTTGCCGCTGACGGTCCATGTCGCTTTGCGACAGCGGTGTCCGTCGGTCTGCCATCATCCGAGAAAACATCCCGGTTTTGTTGACTATCGCCAATCTATCAACGATAATCGCGGTATATGAAGAAACTAGTACAAGGCGTATTGTTCGACCTCGACGGAACCTTGGTCGATACAATTCCAGATATAGCTACGGCCCTCAACGCTGCGGTCGTGGAGGAAGGGCTCGCCCCGCTGTCGAGGGAACAGGTACAGTCGGTAGTCGGGAGAGGATTGCGAAACGCACTGAAGGACGGACTCGCCATCAGAGGTCGCGACGTCTCGGATGAACGTCTGGATACGCTCTTTGAAACGCTGATGAGGACCTATGCGGCCCATCCGGTGGACTGCTCCGTCCCGTATGACGGAATCGAAGAGCTGCTGGGCAGGCTGGTCGAGGGAGGAATCTCCATCGGGGTATTGTCGAACAAGGCTGATTCCCTGATCCAGGTGATCGTCAGGGAGCTGTTCCCTACGGTTCCTTTTGCCATGGTCGAGGGGATGCGTTCCGACAGACCCCGCAAGCCCGACCCGCAGGGTGTCCGGGAATTCGCCAGAAAGACGGGGATTCCATTGTCCCAGGTACTCTATGTAGGCGACAGTGAAGTGGATTGGCAGACCGCGCGCAATGTCTCGGAGGTTCAGGTCGCCATCGTGACCTGGGGGTTCCGTAGCAGAGAAAAGCTTGAAGCCGGCGGGATTCGTCCCCTGTGCGATACGATAGGCGAATTGGAGGAGAGCATATGGCGTTGACAGAAGCAGAAAGACATGAGATCGAGACGAAGGCCCGCGCGTATGTCGCCGCGGAGCGTCATCCTGTTTTCCGTGAGGAAGTCCTGGCCACGTTGGCCGCCGGCGATTGGGATGATTTGTTCGACCGGTTCTATACGCAGCTTGCGTTCGGTACGGCCGGGATGCGCGGTGTGATCGGCGGCGGAACCAACAGGATCAATCCGTTCATGGTCCGCAAGGTCTCGCAAGGTCTCGCCGAATACCTGGTGGCGAACAGCGCCGCTCCTTCTGTGACGATCGCATACGACAGCCGCCACTATAGCGCTGAATTCGCGAAGCAGGCCGCTCTGGTGCTGTGCGCCAACGGTGTGCATGTCTATCTGTTCGATACGCTCCATCCCGTGCCGATGCTTTCCTTCGCTTTACGGTATCTCCATACCACGGCGGGCATCGTAGTGACGGCCAGCCACAATCCATCCAAATACAACGGGTACAAGGTCTATTGGAGTGACGGAGGACAGGTGACGCCTCCCCATGATATCGGGATCGCCGCCCTTGCGAACGCGGTCGAAGGCGACGGCATCAAAGATATTTCGGAAGAGCGGGCGAGGGAGTCTGGGTTGCTGGAGACCGTGCCTGCGCAAGTCGACGAAGCCTACTATTCAATGGCTTTGGGAAGTCTTCGCCGTCCCGACCTGGTGAAGGGCAGTCCCATTACCGTGGCGTATACGCCGTTGCACGGCTCCGGCAACGTGCCGGTGCGACATATGCTGGAACAAGTCGGCATCCGATGTTGCGTCGTTCCCGAACAGGAACAGCCCGACGGCGCGTTCCCGACGGTCAAGCTGCCCAATCCTGAAAGCGCTGAGGCGATGCGGAAAGTCATCGCCCTGGCGAAAGAGGTCAAGGCCGACATCGTCCTTGGTACCGACCCCGACGCCGACCGGCTGGGAATCGCCATCCCGACATCGCCCGAAAAGACCGACTATCAGCTGCTGACCGGAAACCAGATAGCAGCCCTGCTATGCGACTATCTGCTCGCCACATGGAAGGACCTCGCTCAGGGCAAGACGGAAACTCCGACCTGCTATGGAGCCGGCGTCGGTGGGAAGACCCCGTTATGCGTCAAGAGCCTCGTGACCACCGACCTTGTCAGGCGGATAGCCGAAGCCAACGACGCCGTTTGCAAGGATGTGCTGACCGGCTTCAAATATATCGCCGAGCAGATCGCTTCTCTGGAGGGGCCCGCCGGTGACGAACGTTTCTTTTTGTTCGGATGCGAAGAGAGCTACGGGTATCTGACCGTCCCCGCCGTCCGCGACAAGGATGCGGTCAGCTCCGCCCTGTGCGCCGTGGAGATGATGTGCTGGTACGCCTCCCACGGGCTGACCTTGCGGCAACGCCTTGACCAAATCTATGAAACGTACGGCTATAGCACCGAGGTCGTGTTCTCCCGCGACTACGAAGGGGCCGCGGGCAAAGCCAGGATGGACGCGATCATGGCCGATTTCCGGACGAAGAAGGCCGGGGATGTCCTGGTCGGTCTGACGATTGAAAGCATTCAGGATCTCAAGGGCGGGGCTTGCGGGGATTTCCCGCCGGCCGACGTCATCATCATCCGGTTCTCGACGGGGGAGAAGCTTGTTGTCCGCCCAAGCGGAACCGAGCCCAAGATCAAGTACTATCTGTTCTTGACGGCGGGCGCGGACGGTCGGGCCGCTTTGGAAGCCTCGCTGGAGGGTATCGTCGCCCGTTTCAAGGCCGCTTTCTGACGCATGGTATCCTGAACGGACTACGGTTCATCGGCTTATGACGGGACGAGAGAGATTGTAAGGAGGATGCACGGATGCAACGCTGCTATATCATTCACCGGCACAAGAAGGACACGATATATCTTTCTCCGTTCCAGGACATTACCGCCGCGGGCAAATGGGATCCCGAGGAACCTGTCGAATGGTACAGCGCGGGCACGCTGACCATGCAGGAGAAAAACGAGGCCACGTCGTCGTTGTACTTCGCGATTGACCGGGGGGTGGACCGGTGGATCCAGGACATGCGGTATGTGCCTCGGCTGCTGGTGGTCGCGTTGGTGTTCCTTGCGACCTATTTCATTTTTTCTCTGGCTGTGCGGGATCCTATCCCCATCGTTGACGAAATGCTGATCGCGGGAGCCGTTTCAGTCGTGTTGTGGACGTTCTTGACCCGAAGGGACAAGAAATCCGCAGTGGCGATGAAAAAACGGCTGGAGCTTAAGCAGACCGCTGGAGACGCTGAAATCAGGGAGCTTTCGTCGCTTGATGTACTGGAATCATATCTTGCGAACATCCAGGCCCATGATCCTATCGATATTTGTGACCGGCTCGCGCTCTGCGGTGAGGAATCTCTTCCGGCTCTCGTCTTTTCAGACGAGCAGCGGGGCCCTTGGCTCGACGATGTCTACCGCCTCCTTGCCTCATGGGTGAAGGAGCGTGAGAAAAGCGTCCATCATAGATTCGTTCAGCTCCGCCAGCTGCGCCGTACCGGCAAGGGTGATGAAGTACTCAGCGCGCGGATGGTCCATCAAGCCATGGCTGGCCAGCTTGACCTGTCGTTGCTGGCGCTTTGCGTAGCTTTCAGCGAACTCGTTTGAAGCTGGATTCCCGGATTCGAGGGCTCTGGTTCGAACTCCTGGTTCCTGCTTTTGCCTCGTGTTTCCGGCTCAGGCTTCCTGCTCAGGCTTTTGGCTCTCTGAAAAGTGTTTTTTGAATCACCACGGACTTTTTCACACATATACAGGGTATGTGTCGGGAAGCTGTCGCCAGTCCTTTCGTCTCGGATGTCGCCATGTATTCGGCCGCGCCGTGCGGTTTCCGTTCCTTCGGCGGCCAGGGTGCTGCCCGTTGCGTTCCTGCTCTTTGCCGGGTACTCGTCTGTGTCGGTGTTCCCCTGCTGTTGCTTGCCTCCGTCTGTGCCCCCAGCTGGCTTGGGTACCGCGGCTTTGTCCTCCTCTGGTGTATATCGTTGTGCGCAGTAGCGAACGTACTCTCTTCGGTTCATCGCGTTTTGAGACTGAGGAAGTACTGTTTTTGGGCCGCTGCGCTGGTTTTTCTGCTCTATTGCCAGGTTGGGGAAGTCGCATGGCGAACTGAGACGCAGGCGGGAATTCCGTTGTCCAGGATCGTCGCGATAGAAGGTACGTTGAACGCCGATTCCTCTGTCAGCGAAAGGGGTAATCAGGTTTATGACCTCATTCTGGACGGATGCCAGGGTAAGGACGGCTCATTTGCGTCCTGCCGGGGAAAGCTGTCGGTTGTGGGTTCAAAGCTTCCTGTACATCTTGCCGGCGTCCGGTTGCTGGCGCGGGGTGTTTTCGCCGTTGGGGAGGATATCCGACCCGGTGAGCTGTTTCTCGCCGACGAGGTGATGGAATTGCCTCCTTCGGGTTTCCGGGGTGCCGTCGGGGCCTCTTTCCGCCGGTCACGCTTTTCATGTATCCGATGGATTTCCAATCGGTTGGGAATTCAACAGGAGACCTCCGATGGGAATGTTCGCAAGGATTCTTCGTATTATGCGCGGCTGTTGGCGTTGATGCTCCTGCTCGGACGATGCGACGATCCGTCGTTTCCGTTGAAGGAACTCAGCCGGACCAGCGGTTGCGCCCATGTGCTGGCGTTGTCAGGAATGCACTTGCAGTTTTTCGCCGGGGCCGTCTCGTGGGTTGGCGTCCGGTTGCTGGGGCGTCGGAGGGGACGGTTGCTCGCCATAGCTCCTGTCTTGTTGTTTTTGGCGCTCGCAGGGCCGCGGCCCTCCTTGGTTCGTAGCGCTTTCATGTTCTTCTGTGCGGTCCTGCCGTCGTTCATCGGCAAGGAAAGCCCCCCGGCTGCGACGACCTACGCCATGGCGTTTGTCCTGCAGCTGTTTTTTGTTCCTCACACGATCGTTACGGCGGGGTGTTTGTTCTCTTACGTCGCGTTGGGCGGTCTGTTGGCGCTGGGAGGTCCTGTCGGAGTCTTGTGTTCCCGTTTCTTGCCCCGTCGGGCGGCGGCCGTCTGGGGCTCCACTTTCATGGCCGTCCTATGGGCCGCCCCCTGCTCTTCAATGGTGTTCGGCTCCTGGACTCCGGTCAGCCTGGCGTTGTCCCCGATAGTCGGAGCGATGATCGGCCTGTCCATGGCGTCGGGAGCGCTGACGCTCTGTACCGGTTGCGGCGCGTCCTGGCCGGCCGTTGCGGTGGAATGGTGTTCCGTCCGCCTGTATCGTTGCCTTGAGGCGTTGATGCGCTGGGGGAGCGAGGTCGGCGGACATGCCCAAGGATACGCCGGCGCGCAGGGACTGGCGATATACGCCATGTTGCTGTTGACTGGTTCCATGGCTATTCTGTATGCTGGTACGGTATTACGCAGAAGGAGCATACGGCGACATGAGTTGGAACTTCGCATACGATTCCCCGGCGGCGATCACCGCGTTGTTGGATGATGCCGGCCTGTCCATGTCCAAGAAGTTCGGCCAGAACTTCCTGTTGTCGCCGCAAGTCCGGGAACGGATCGTTCATGCGTTGCGGATTCCCGACGGCGGGACCGTTTGGGAGATCGGCCCCGGTATCGGCGCCCTTACCTCCCTGTTGATAGCCGGCGGCTATCAAGTCGTGGCATTCGAGATCGACCATGGCTTCTGCCGGATTCTCCGGGACCGGGCGTTCGGCGACGACGCCAATTTCAGGCTGGTGGAGGGCGACGCCCTCAAGACCTGGGAGGCTGTTCTCGCCGCTGACGGGGTCCCCGACCGCATCTGCGGGAACCTGCCGTACAATGTGGGCTCCGTCTGCATAGCTCGTTTTCTTGAAGAGCAATGCCTTCCCCAAAGGATGGTCTATACCTTGCAGAAGGAAGTCGCCGACCGATTGTGCGCCTGTTTCGGCGACAAGGAGTGGTCTTCGTTCACAATCCTCGCCCAGATTGACTATGAGGTGGAATTGCTGTTTCCCATCAAAAGCGGTGCGTTCTATCCTGCGCCGAACGTTACCAGCGCGGTGATAGGCATGCAGAAGCGGGCGGTCCCCCTCGTGCCCGACGGCTTGCGCCCGGTGTTCATGCCCATGGTCAAGGAATTGTTCGCCCAGCGTCGTAAGACGGTCAGGAATAATCTGCAGCAGGGAAGGATAGGGAACCGCATCGGTAAAGCCGGGGTGGAGGAATTGCTTTCTTCCTGCCAGATACCTGCCAATGAACGTGCGGAACGTCTGGACATCCCTGTCCTGATCCGGCTCGCCGAGAAAGCGCAGGCTTTGATGCAACGCTAGCGGGAACGTTCTTTTTGCTTTGTCTGCCATCGCCGACGATGGTTTCGTCCGATATCCGCCAAGGTGGAGGATTCAATCCCATATATGGAGCCATCGTTCGCCCCTGAACCTCCATAGGCAGCAGATACCACGGACGATCAGATCGCTCATCATGGCGATCCATGCGCCGGCGAGTCCAAGTCCGGTGAAGGATATCAACGCCCAGGCCAGCGGTAGCCGGACCACCCACATGCCGAAGATTGAAATCAGGAAGGGCCCCTTCGTGTCTCCTGCCCCTCGTAGGACGCCGAAGATCAGCATCGACAACCCGAAGAACGGCTCCGCGAACGCCTCTATGCGCAATACCTTTGCGCCTAGCTCTATGACGGCGATATCCTTGGTGAACACCTTCATCAACGATGGTGCGAATACATAGAGCAATATCCCCATGACCGTCATCAGAGCCGTTCCATAGACCGTGCAGAGCCTGCCATAGCGTTTCGCAAGTTCCTTGTCCTTGCTTCCAAGCGACTGCGCCACCAGCGTGGTGGCCGCCGTGGAGAAGCCTGACGGAGGGAGATAGGTGATCGATTCCGCTGTATTCGCCAGATGATGCGCGGCCAAGGAAACCGTTCCCAGCCCTGTGACCAGCTTTGTCAGCGCTATCTGTCCGAAGGAGAGGGTGGCCCGTTCCAATGCGACCGGGGTGCCGAGGCGAACCACGCTCTTCAGAAGTTCGAAATCGGGCCGCCAGTTTCCATGCCAGCTGATCTTAGCGGGATGGTTCTTGGTAAACAGGGCGATGAACAGGCATATCCCGCAGAAACTCGTCGATATCGCCGACGACAACGCTGCGCCTCCGACGCCCATCCCTGCGCCCCACATGGTAAAGGAAAGCTCTCCCAGCTGTAGCCGGCGGGTAGGGAAGATCAACAGGAAGTTGCCGATGATGTTGATGATGTTCATCAGCAGGTTGAACAGCAACGGCGTCCTGGTGTCGCCCGAACTGCGTATGATGGCCGAGAACACGATCATCGCCATGGTGAAGGGGAAGGCCGCCGATATGTACCGCATATAGATGATTGCGTTCGGTACTACGTCCTCAGCGGCTCCCATCCAGACCGGCAGACGCCCCGCTACAAGCTGCATGATCGCCGTAAGGGTCAGACCTATGACGGCGGTGGCAAGGATCGACTGACGTACCACATCGCGGGCGCGAGCCTGATTTCCCGCTCCGATCTCACGGGCCGTCAATACGGAAAAACCGACCGCCACCGCGTTCATCAGGCCGTTGAGCAGCCATATCGTCGAGGTGTTGACCGCGACCGCGGCGGTCGCAGCCGCGCCAAGGGAGCCGACCATGGCCGAATCAACGTACTGGACCATCGATTGAAGAATCTGCTCGATGATGGTAGGCCACGCGAGATACCAGATGATCTGTTGAGGCGGAACGCTCTTGTCAAGTAGGTTGAACTGGCTGACCTGCTGTCTGGAAGGCACGATTGGCTCCTTGAATATCGCTTATGCTACCGATTAACGTTCCCGTAGGCAAGCCGTCGTCTTCGGCTCCTCGATGCTTTCACAGTATCATTGAATATACGTGGGAATGAAAGCCTTATCGCCTTTGTTCCCATTTCCGCCCGTTCCGGCTCGTAGGAATTCCGTAGTGCCAACTGGAATCCCGTAGCGTCGGCTGGAATCGTCAGTTTGCCTGTGCGTTCTGTATCCTTCCCCGTTTCAGCTCGGGAAGGACAGTGCGGAGCATGGTGATGAAGCACGCCGTGCCGCCGATGAAGTTTGAGACCGGTTCGGCGAGGAACACGCCATCGACACCGAGGCCGTATAGCTTCGGAAGAAAGATCGTCAGCGGAATGACGATGATCGCCTTGCGGAACAAGGAGAAAAATACCGCCTGTTTTGCCTTGCCGAGCGATTGGAACACCGTTTGCCCTGCGAATTGCAAGGCCATCATGAAGAACCCGAAGAAATAAAGTTCAATGGCGGGGATGCTCGCGTCGATCAATTGCGGATCGTCGTTGAATATCCTGATGAACAACCGCGGAAAGCTGATCAGGATGAACCAGGAGGCCAGGGTATAGACAATGCAGACGATCGATGTGAACTTTATTGCCTGTCGTACCTTTCCGTATTCTTTCGCCCCGTAGTTGAAGCCAAGCACCGGAGTCGCCCCGTTGGAAAGCCCATGCACAGGCATTGTCAGGATGTCCCTGATCGAGCTGAGTATCGTCATTACCCCGACGTACAGATCTCCGCCGTAGAGCTGGAGGTTCGCATTGCAGACGATCTGGACCGCGCTATTGGTAGCGGACATGACGAACCCGGTGAATCCAAGAGCGATGATTTTCTTCAGCCGCTTCCATTGTACGCGCATCGTGCTTGTCTTCAGTTTCAATAACGCTTTCTTGCCCGTCAGGAACCTCAGCACCCAGAGGGCCGACAGTCCTTGCGATATGATCGTCGCCAACGCCGCGCCCTGTACTCCCATATGGAAGACGAAGATGAAAATGGGATCGAGGATGATGTTCGCGACCGCCCCCAGCAAGACCGTCATCATTCCCGTCTGTCCGAATCCCTGGCAGTTGATGAAGCTGTTCATCCCCAGCCCGATCATGACGAAGACGCTGCCCGCCAAGTAGATGACCACGTATTGTTGCGCGAAGGGAAACGTCGCGTCGCTCGCTCCGAACAGATACAGGAGCGGCTTGCTGAAGACGATGCCGAAGACCGTCAGTATGGCGCCGCAGACAAGCAGCATCGTGAAGGAATTCCCCATGATTTTTTCAGCTTCGTCGCGGTTTCCCTTTCCCTGTTCTATCGAACAGAGCGGCGCGCCGCCGGAACCGAAGAGATTCGCGAATGCGCTAACGATCATGATGATCGGGAAGCAGAGTCCCAGACTCGTCAAGGCGAGCGTCCCGGTCTGCGGGATACGTCCGATGTACATTCTGTCGACCATGTTGTACAGCAGGTTGATCAACTGCGCCATCGTCATTGGAACGGCGAGTTCGAGTATGTTCCGTCGCACGCTCCCTTTTGTAAAGTCCGTCTGGTGGGGATTCATAAGTATCCCAAGTTGTAATGCGCTTGCGCCGTCCTGTCAACGGTATATCCGGTATCTTCATCGTCCGTTTTTGACCCATATGACAGTATCGCATCGATATTTCTCATTGCCATTGCCGCTTGACCGAAGCTTTCATCCATATCCATGCAAAAAAAGGACGCCCTTTCGGACGTCCCTTCGATGATTCCTGGTATTCGGCTATCCCGCTTATTTCGCGGCGGCCTGAGCCAGGGTGATGGAAGCGGTGACTACGATGTCCTCGACGCTGCAGCCGCGGGAGAGGTCGCTGACCGGCTTCGCGAACCCCTGGAGGATCGGGCCATAGGCTTGCGCACCGGCGAGGCGCTGGACAAGCTTGTAACCGATGTTTCCGGCCTGTAGGTCGGGGAAGATCAGGACGTTGGCCTTGCCTGCGACAGAGGAACCGGGAGCCTTCGACTTCCCGACACTGTCGATGATCGCCGCATCAAGCTGCAGCTCGCCGTCGACATTGAGGTCCGGGCGTTTCTCCTGTACCAGTTTCGTCGCCGTCGCTACTTTTTCGACCAGATCTCCCTTGGCGGAGCCTTTGGAAGAGTAGGAGAGCAACGCCACGACCGGCTCTGTGTTGAGGAACACCTTGCAGGATTCGGCTGAAGCTTCGGCGATTTCAGCGAGTTGCTCCGCCGTCGGGTTAGGGATGGTCGCGCAATCGGCGAAGATAAAGGAACCGTTGGCCCCTAGGTCGTGCTTGTCCGTCGCCATCACGAAACAGGAAGAGGCGTATTTGATGCCAGGCTTGCACTTGATGATATTGAAGGCGGAAAGCAAGACGTTGCCCGTGGTGTTTTCAGCTCCGGCGACCATAGCGTCCGCTTGGCCGAGCCGTACCATCATAGCGCCCCAGCGAAGCTGATCGGCGATTCCCTCATAGGCCTGCTCCGCGGTCATCCCCTTGTGCTTGCGCAGTTCACAGTATTCATCCGCAAAAGCCCGACGGTCGGGAGATGTGGCGGGATCCACGATCTCTATGTCGCAAAGGCATACGCCGGCTTTCTCCGCGGCGGCCTTGACCGCTTCGACATTACCGACAAGAGTGACCTTGCTGGCGATTTTTTCATCGACGATTTTTCTGGCGGCCTGGAGAGTGCGAGGCTCAGTCCCCTCGGGGAGTACCAGTTTCTTGTTGGCGGCTACCGCCTTTGCTTTCATTTCTTCTGCGAATGTCATTTACATGCTCCATACCATTGGTTTTGGATGGCGGAATATGTTTCCACCATGGAAAATCATATCACGATTGATGGTTCGAGAGAATACTTGAATGCCATTTGTTTGCGAAAACCCGGGCTGGAAAAGGAAATTTCGACATACGCTCCGGCGTTTCTTACCCATCGCGTCCCTTGCTCCGGCCCGCTTGAAAGCCGCCAGATTTTTGTTGACGGATGATAGAAACCGTGTTTTAGTATGATTAAACGATTAATCAAATCGAATTAATCGATGTTCATGGAGGATGTCATGTAAAAGAGGATGAATGGCCGTGGACGGGTTCCATCAAGACCGATCGCACACTGCCTTCCTACATCCAATATCCACAGATTGAAGTCGAGCCCAGGATGGTCTACGACAAGCTGTGGAAGCCTTGCGCCGGCGACCGGTCGATTCTTGGCGAAGTCGCCGCTGTATACGGCAAATATATGAAGTAGCTGAAAGCAAATGGATCATGGGCAAGGAGGAAGGTACGGATGCGTAATCGATGGTCAGAATCGACATTGCATGGACGATACCGTATTGAGGTGGCGACGGGGTGGACGTTCATCGCACCCCAGACGACTGGGTTCATATCCTTCGTTCTCGTTCCTTTGGTCAATTCCTGAATGAAATGAATAATAGGAGAACAGCGGCATGTATTCGAAACAATATGACCTGATAGTCGTAGGCGGCGGTATCGCTGGCGTCATGGCCGCGGTAGCGGCGGCAAGACAAGGCTCCCGTACTCTGTTGGTCGAGGAACAGGGCTGTCTTGGCGGCAGTCTGACGAGTTGCGGTACCGGCCCCATGATGACGTTCCACGCCGGGGATACCCAGGTGATTCAGGGCCTGCCGGAAGAATTGATCGGCCGATTGAAGAAAAAGGGGCTTTCTCCCGGTCATGTCCAGGATTCTACCGGCTATACCTATACCGTGACGCCATTCGATGTCGAGGGAATGAAGCATGAACTTGAGCTGATGGCTTTGGAGGCGGGGGTGGAGATATTGTTTCACACCATGCTTGAAGATGCCGTTGTCAAGGATTCTCGGTTGTCCGCCGTCAGGCTTCTGTCCTGCGGGCAATCCTTCATGACCGAAGCTTTTGCTTTTATCGACGCCACCGGCGATGCCGATTTGCTGTACCGGGCGGGCGTACCCTGCCGGCAGGGCGATGAACGCACCGGCAAGGATCAACCCATGACGATGAATTTCCGCTTGGACGGTGTCGACATCAACCTGCTCAGGCGGCTGATGGAGACCGATGTTGATTTATTTCCGCTTCTTGCTCCGAAGTCCGGTATCCAGAAAATGGCTTCCCGCCTGTCATGCTCGGGATTTCAGGACATCATGCGCAAAGGGATGGATGACGGCGAACTGACCTTTGATCGCGACATCGTACTTTTTTTCGAAACCAATACGGAAGGGGAGGTAATTGTCAATATGTCGAGAGTCAACGGCAAGAATCCCGTTGCCCCCTGTTCGCTATCCCTTGCGGAGATCGAGGGGAGAAGACAGGTCTGGGAGCTCTATTCGTTTCTTCGCCGCCGTATCCCCGGATTCTCCCAGGCCCGGCTTGTGGCGTCCGGCCCGAACATAGGAATCAGAAGTTCCCGGCGGATGTGCGGTATCTACAGCCTGACAGCCATGGATATTCTTGAACAGCGCAGGTTCGACGATGCGGTTGCCTGTTGCGGCTATCCTATAGATATCCATTCCTCCGATGGAGTGGGGACGGATTCCAGATTCCTTCCTGAAGGTACGTGGTATACTATTCCGTACCGGTGTCTGATCAATGACAGCGTGCCGAACCTGATGGCCGCGGGGAGAAATGTCTCCTGTGATTTCGACGCCCATGCGAGCCTTCGCGTGAGTCCTTGTTGTGCCGCCTTGGGGCAGGCCGCGGGAACTGCGGCGGCGCTCGCTATACAGTCCTCCTGCAATCTGCTAGATTTGAACATCCGGCGGTTGCGGGAAAAATTGCAAGAAGACGGTGCGTTCGTTTGAGATGAGTACGTATAGGAAGGTTACATTGCAGGATGTCGCGAAAGCTGCGAACGTATCGTACGCCGCGGTTTCCGCCGTATTGAACGGCAAGGACGGCAAGAGCATCCGTGTCAGCGAGGCGACCAAGGCCAAGGTCCAGGAATGCGCGGATCGGTTGGGCTATGTCCCGAATCTTGCCGCACGGGAACTCAAGAACGGCGAGAATTCGCTGATCGCCGTCTTTACGTACGAGACTATCTTTCCCGTCGAATTCCGCAACGAGTTCTACGATTTCTTTGTCGGGATCCAGGATGAGGCGGCCCAGGACGGTTTTGATTTGCTGATTCTCAACAATCGTCCTTCCCACCATACCGCTCGGTCGTCGCGGATCGCTCTCTCCGCCGGGGCGGTGATGATTGGTCTGAACCGCGATGACAACGGCATCGCCTCTCTGGCAAAACGGCGTTTTCCCCTTGTGTTCGTCGGGCGTCGTGATATTCCCGGCGTCCAGACGGAATGGGTCACTTTCGACTATCGTTCCGTGATCAAGGATTTGCTTTCTCATCTTTCTGCCCGATGCCACAAGGGCTTGGTGTTTATCGCCAAGCGTGGGGATAGGACGGAACCCAGCGTTGACAAGCACGATTTTCTGTTTGATCTCGCAGCCCAGGCCGGAATCAAGGTGATTTGCGAATATATCGACGATTCTGTTACTTTCCCGGCGGAGCTGATGGACAAGATTCGCGACTATGGCGGCGTGGTTCTTGACCGCTTGTCGTTCATCGAACCCTTCGAGCGGCGATGCTCCAATCTGGGTGTCGTCGTAGGCCGTGATTTCATCGGCGCCGTGCTTGAGGACGACTGGGTCGGGCGGTACGGGCATTGGACGAGATGGGCCAACCGCCGTCGTGAGCTGGGGGCTCTGGCTGTCAAGCGTCTTTCTTGCGTCATCCATGGGCGGAGCGACGGCACATTGGAAAACCTTGTTCCCTTGGAGCTAATCGTATCAACGTCCAGCCAGTGAATTTTCTGTTCCAATCGTCTTCATCGTGCGAATCAACGTACCGTGGGTCCTTATGTCGAATCCATATGGTGCCCGGCCCCGGTTCAGAACCCAAAACCGACCACAAAACCTCCGGAACAATGTAATGTTCTCCCTTCGCGCTGCTCTCGGACCCGTTGGGCTACCGTAGAGCTAGCGTAGGGCTAACGTAGGGCTACCGCTGGGCTAGCGTAGGGCTAGCGTAGGGCTAGCGTAGGGCTACCCCTAAATACTATACGTGCCCGCTGTTTCATGGTATGCTTCCTGCCAAGACGTTCCATTGAAGGACTGGCGGAGGTCATGTTCACATCGACGGCGCAACGCGGAAAACGGTCTGTGATCAGCTATATCCTCTTTCTCACGATCGTGGTCAACGCCTTGGCCAGCAGCCTGTTCGGCCCCCTGACGAACGATATCATGACCGCTTGTTCCATGAGCCTCACGCAAGTTGGCGCGTTGGTGTCCGTCAGCCAAGGGGCGGTGTTCGTGTCTTTTCTGATACAACCTCTTCTGAGCCGACGGTTCGGCTCCTACCGGGTGCTGATGACCGGCATAGTCGGCGGTGCGTTCGGGTTCCTTCTGATGTCGTTTTCCCGCACCTCGTGGATGTTCTCCCTCGCTTTCTTGACGCAGTCGTTGCTGGGCTACTTCTATTCGAGCGGCAACTACGCAGTCATGGCGGAATGCGACGTTGAACGCAGAACGACCAATATCCCGTTGATGCACCTGGTGTACAGCGTCGCGGCCATCGGGGGCGGCGCTTTCGTCACATGGGCGAAAGGGCCGGCCTGGTATAAGGGCTATTGGGTTTCTGCGGCGCTGTATATGTCCTGTTTCCTGCTGTTCCTTGCCCGTTGGTCTGAAGCCCGTTCCAATCCCTTGCTGATGCCTTCGCGCAAGCGTATCGAACTGAAGGACGGCCGCCCGGTTCGATGGAACCCGTTCATAGGCTTCTCTTTGCTGAGACACCATGAATTCCAGGCGTTCTTCATTTTCCTGATCTGTTTCTCATCAATCGAATACTGCGCCACCATCTATCCCGTCCTGTTCCTTGAACTCTCCTGGGCAGCCTCGGCGGCGATGACCGGCATTGCGGTCACTGCGTATTGGATCGGCAGCACCGTCAGCCGAATCATCGTCATGCCCGTGCTGAAGAAGGGGCGGGACGCAACGAAGTTCCTCTCCAGCTTGACAGGTCTGTGCGCGATTTCCCTCGGATTGCTACCCCTCATGCCGTCGCTTGACCTTGCCGTCTGCATCATGCCGTTGATCGGCTTCTCCTTCGGGGCGCTGAATCCGGCGAGCCAGATCGTTGAGATCAGACGATGGTCCGACGATATGGACCAGGTGGCGAACCTCCATATGATCAGCGGGGTGATCGGACGCCTGGTCCTGCCCGTAGTGGTGAGCGCGATAGGCGAGCGCATGGGGTTGGAGTGGGGGCTCGCCCTGCTTGCTTCCCTCATGCTCTTGGCCTTGGCTGCATTGCTGCTTTCTGAACGGTTGTTCCAAAAGACTGTATTGCAGGATGCCTCGACAATAGTATAGAGTGACGCTAGCGATATCGCCTTCGCAGCCTCTCCGTTGGTTGCGGCTGGGCATACGCCGGCTGGGTAGACCGCCGGTCATGTCGCATTGAGGATAACATGCGTATCGGTGTATATGGTCTTGGTCGTTTCGGGTTTTTCTGGGCTGGCTTGCTGAGTCAGGCAGGACATTCAGTCTGCGGTTTCGGCCGGCATGCGGTATCCGCGCCAGCGGGTGTCCGCCTCGTCTCTGAAGACGAAGTTCTTAAACAGGACGTCGTTTTCTTCTGCGTGACGATCAGTGCGTTTTCTGATGTCCTGCGGCATGTCGCTTCGAGGCTGAAACCCGGGACCGTAGTCATGGACACCTGCTCCGTCAAGCTGCATCCCGCCAAGGTAATGCGGGAATATCTGCCGAAGGACGTCTACAGCGTCGCCACCCACCCCATGTTCGGCCCAGATTCCGGCCGCGGCGGAGTGAACGGACTGCCGTTGGTGATCTGTGGCGTCAATTGCCCGGAGAGTATCGTCGATTGGTGGAGCGGCGAGTTTTCCTCCTGGGGGTTGAAAGTCCTCCATATGAGCTGCGACCAGCACGACCGTGAGGCCGCCTGGTCGCAAGGCGTCACCCATTTTGTCGGACGGACGCTCGACGAACTCCACCTCCAGCCTACCGAGCTGGCTACGTTGGGATACTCGCGGCTCATGTCGATCGTTGAACAGACGTGCAACGACCCGTTGCAGCTCTTCTATGACCTGCAACGGTATAATCCGTATGCGCCCCAGATGCGGTTGGAGTTGAAGCAAGCCCTGGAGAAGGTCATGGCGACCCTTGCCGCCCAGGATGCCGGGACGGAGCCTGTATGATGAATATCTGTGTATATACCCTCGGTTGCAGGCTGAACCAGTGCGAAAGCGAAGCCATCGCCGACGCATTCGCGAAGAGAGGCTTCGCCATCGTTCCCGACGGCGAACCCGCCGACTTGTATATCGTCAACACCTGTACCGTCACCAGCAAGGCCGAGCAGAAGGCGAGGCGGATGATTCGTAAGTACGCCTGCGAGCCTCAGGCTCCCACGGTAGTCGTGACTGGTTGTTACGCCCAGCTCGATTCCGATGAGCTTGCGGCCTTGGACGGGCGTGTCGTGGTCATTCCGTTGGACAGGAAAGCCAATATGCTCGATCTGCCCGGGTATGTTTCGGCACGGTTGCTGGAGGGCTTCTCATTACTGGAGGCCTGTCGCGCCTTCGCGGGGCTTGACGGAGAAGCGTTGGCTTCATTGCATGTCGGGGCTTCTGTAGTGAATGATGATCCAACAAGCAGTGAAATATCGCCTTTTGACTATGATGCGGCGACTTTCAGCTATCATTGTCGCGCTTACCTGAAAATTCAAGACGGGTGTGACAACTCCTGCGCCTTCTGCCGTGTCCATGTCGCCAGGGGGGCCGCCGTAAGTCTTGACAGCCCGGAAGTGATTCGTCGTGCGCTGGCGTTGGAGCGCCAAGGGTTCCACGAAATCGTTCTGACCGGCGTGAACTTGACCATGTACGACCATCGGGGCGAAGGTCTCGGCGGCTTGCTCCGGCAATTGCTCGCCGTCCTTGGAACTGACATCCGTATCCGGCTTTCGTCCTTGGAGCCCGACCATGTTGACGACCTGCTGCTCGAACAGCTGGCGGACTTCCGGATGCAGCCCCATTTCCATGTGCCGGTACAATCGGCGAGCGACATCGTCCTCGCCCGTGTGAACCGTCGTTATAGCGTAGAGCATCTATCATATGTGATTGAACGTATGCGCCAGGTGAAGGACGATCCGTTCATCGCCGCCGACGTGATCACCGGCCTTCCCGCCGAGGGCGATGCCGAGTTCCATGACACCTACGAATTCTTTGTGAAGAATCAGTTCGCCCAGATGCATGTGTTTCCCTTTTCCCCCCGTCCCGACACTCCGTTGTTCCATGCCAAGGACCGGGTGCCTGAAAGCGTCCGGGATGAGCGCGCCGCGACGCTCCGGACACTGTCGAACCGGCTCCACGACGACTATGTGCGGAGGCAACGGGGCAGACGGCTTGAAGTAATTCTTGAGCAACGGAAGAAAGGGACCTGGTACGGCCTGACCGGAAACTATCTCAAGGTCCGGGTGTTGGACGTTCCTCCCCAGGCCGTCGCCGGAGATCTTCTGCCGGTCGTCATGGAGCCCGGCAGGGACGAGGTAGTCATCCCGTCGGTCCGCGTGGCGCGATAGCGACCTCTCTATGCGACACACCCCATGTCGGCGGGCCGGATGGATATGTATCGGATATATAGGAAGCGTAGCGTAGTACGGCGACGCATCTGGCTAGGCTGATACCCGGCTAAGGGATTTCATCGTCAGGAAAAGAATGGTGGTCATTGGGCCTTGCGCCGACGGAGGTCCCTGTAGACCGTCTTCGGTTCCTCCATCACCACCATGGTATCCTCAGGGATGCTTTCCTTGATCCATACGTTGGAGCCGATGATGGCGTTCCTGCCTACGGTAATATCCCCTAGGATTGTCGCATGGGCGTATATCGTCACATTGTCCTGGATTGTCGGATGCCGCTTCGCTCCCCGTATCAACGCCCCGCAGGCGTCCTTCGGAAAGCTGAGCGCCCCGAGCGTCACCCCTTGGTACAGCTTCACATTGTTGCCGATTACCGCCGTTTCTCCGATGACTACTCCGGTTCCATGGTCGATGAAGAAGGATTCTCCGATTTCCGCCCCCGGGTGGATGTCTATGCCGGTCTCCCTGTGCATCCGCTCGTTGAGCATGCGGGGAATCAGCGGAATGCCTTCCTTGAACAAGAAATGCGCCACACGGTGGATGCTCAACGTCTTCATGCAGGGGTAGGAAAGGATGATTTCATGGACGTTCCGTGCCGCCGGATCACCGGCGAACCCCGCCGCGGCGTCGAGCTTGAGCTGCCTGCGTATCGTCGGTAGTTCCTTCAAAAGGGCGTCCAACGCATTTTCGGCCTGTCCCGCATAGACTATGGAAGCTTCCCTGTCCGGCAGCTCCTGAAGGTTTTCGTATCGCAAGGCGAGATATATCTGTTGGTTCAAGCGACCGGAGAAATCGGACAGATGTTCCCCGACCACTTGCTCAAGGGACTGGCTTCTGTCGTCCCGCCCGCATCGGCCGGGAAACATCAGCTCCATGAGTTCATCGGCGATCTCCCCGATGGCGAACATGGACGGCAGAGGGTTCAGCCCATGGAAGTTGGCTTTGCTCCGGCCCGTCCTATCGAAGCTGGCGAGAAAATCAGCCAGATACGGTTCGCTGTCAAAATCCTTCGTGTCGTCGCATATGCTCATAATGTTCCACCCTCTTTCTCCAATGATACTATCGGAAAGTGCGAAGAGGGAAGCCTCCGCGGAGCGTTTATTGTTCGAAACGGCCCCTGAAATTTCGCGCCAGGATCACTGCGACGATTATTTTGACCGTATCACCGATCAAAAACGGATACATGCCCCCCGCGAGTGCCGCTTTCCACGACAGCTGTCTATTGATTTTGAGCCAGGGAACCCCTACGCCGTAGATGCCTATGAAGGTCGCCAGCACGGCCCCTACGCAACACCAGATGAAGAACTTCTTTTTGTCCGGCTCCGCTTCCTCCGCATGCTTGTAGCCGATGTCGGAACATATTCCGGCTATCAACACCGCGGGGATCAGGCCGAGGAGGAAGCCTCCCGTAGGGCCTATCATCGCCCCGATACCGCCTCCGCTGGTGAACACCGGCAGTCCGATGGCGCCGATGAACAGGTAGATCGCCACTGACGCGAGGCCCGTCTTCCATCCGCACATCAACCCTGCGGTAAGTACGAACAAAGTCTGAAGTGTGATCGGTACCGGCGGAAGGGGCACCTTGATATAAGCACCCACTGCCATCAGCGCGGCGAACAGCGCCGTCATGAGGATTTTTTTAGTCTGTACACTTTTTTCCGTTTGCTCGTTCATGTCGTCTTCTCCTGTACGGGTGGGTATATCATATTGGACGATGATTGTAAACCTATAATTAAATTGTAGTTTACAATATCTATTTCCGATAGGTAAGATGGGTGAGGCTGCGTATATACGGCTGATATCCCTCAAAACTTCCGACAGTCTTTTCACGGCGGATTTGCCTTCGGCGAGCCCCCTTGCGCAGAATCGGGATAGGGATTGGGGAAAGTCCGTTCGGCTCGAATCGATCAGGAGTCGCCGGTCTCCTCGGAAAACGAATCTCGCTCCCCGCATCGTCCGTCGGTACGATTCATCCCGTCATGCATGGGGTCTCCGTCCCAAGCTTCTTGCCCCTTGTCGCCTCCGCTGGTACAATACCGTCATCATGCGAGTGAAAGACCGATTGCTCAGCTATTTTGAGCGTCATACCGATGAACATGTCTCCGGAGAACGGCTTGCGGCCCTGCTGGGGGTGTCGCGCGCCGCCGTGTGGAAGGCCATTCAGGAATTGAAAAGCGAAGGCTACGTCTTTTCAGCCGTGACGAACAAGGGGTATCGTCTGGAACAAGGGCCGGACATACTCTCTCTGTCCGGCATAGCCTCCTATGTACCGGAAGATTTTGCATCCCTCATCCATTTTCACGAAGAGCTTGAATCGACGAATAAAACGGCCAAGCTGCTCGCGATGGATGGAGCCCCCCACGGGACGGCCGTCGCGGCGGTCCGGCAGACCGGAGGGAGAGGGCGCCGGGGGCGTTCGTTCGCATCCCCTGAAGGCGGCGTCTATCTGAGTATCGTGCTACGTCCGTCCGTGCTGGCGATGAGCCTCAACGGGGCGTTGCTTGTCACCTCCGCCACGGCGGTGGCCATCTCCCAGGCGATTTCCGAAGTCTGCGGGATTGAAGTCTCGATCAAGTGGGTCAACGACCTATATTACCGGGGTAAGAAGGTCTGCGGTATCCTCAGCGAAGGGGTCGCGGATCTTGAAAGCGGAGGTCTTGACTGCATCGTCGTAGGGGCGGGCGTCAATTTTTCCACCCCGGTTGAGAATTTCCCAGAAGAGATTCGTTCGATAGCCGGTTCCCTGTACGATAATCGTATGCAAATTCCCTCCGGCGTGAGCCGCAATCGTCTTGCCGCGTTGATGATTCGAAAAATTCTTTCGGTATGCGTCGGCCTTGAACAACGTCATTTTCTCGATGAATACCGTCGCAGGTCGTTCCTGATAGGTCAGCAGGTGATGGTTCTCGCCAGCGAAGTCCCTCTGCCCGCCATTGTTTTGTCGATCGACGACGACTGCCATCTCGTCGTGCAGTACGAGAACGGTATGGTCGAACATATCGGTACGGGCGACGTCTCCATCCGGTTCTCCCAAGCGGTAAAGGATTTGACCTGATACCGCCCTGTACTGTTTTCCTCTGTTTCTCATCCAAAGAGTCGGCTCTGCGCTGGGTTCCTCCACTTGCCATGTAGGACGGTTCCCACTATAGTTGACTACTACGGAAATCAATCATCAATCCTCATATAGGAAGGGTACGGAACATGTTGCAGAAGGTACGACAGCAGTGGAAGGATCTGGTCGAGGCTCAGCTGGCCAGTTACGCGAAGGATCTTGTGGGTGAGGAGATCGCATCCTCATTGGCGCCGCTTGCCGTGCAGACTCCCCCGAAGCCGGAGCTGGGCGATATCGCTTTTCCTCTGTTCGCCTATGCGAAGACGCTGAAGGTCGCTCCTCCGAAGATCGCCGCCGACCTCAAGACCCGGATCGAGAGCCTTTCCGACCGGCCTGCGGGTGAACTACTGCTCGCCGGCCCGTACCTGAACGTCAAGGCCGATATCGCAGCGCTCGCCGCCGACCTTTCGGCTGAAATCCATGAAAAAGGCGACGCCTTCGGTTCCAACGAAAGCAAGGCCGGCACGAAGGTGATGATCGAGTTCAGCTGTCCCAACACCAACAAGCCGCTCCATCTTGGCCATATGCGCAACGACAGCCTCGGCGAAAGCGTCAGCGCCATCCTCAAGGCCAACGGAGCCGAAGTCCGCAAGGTGAACCTCGTCAACAACCGCGGCGTCCACATCTGCAAGTCGATGCTGGCCTACCAGAAGTTCGGCAATGGCGAGACTCCTGAAAGCTCCGGCATAAAAAGCGACCATCTCGTAGGAAAATACTACGTCCGTTTCGCCCAATGGGAGAAAGAAGACCCGACCGCCACCGAGCAGGCCCAGGCGATGCTCAAGAAGTGGGAGGATGGAGACCCTGAGGTCCTTGCGTTGTGGAATACCATGAACACCTGGACCCTCGACGGGCTCGCCGAAAGCTACCGCAAGATGGGGATCAGCTTCGATACCTACTATTACGAGAGCAATACCTACAAGCTCGGTAAGGATGAAGTTCTCAAAGGCCTTGAAAAGGGCGTTTTCTACCGCGAGGCGGACGGCTCCGTCTGGATCGACCTCGCCGACATCAAGCTCGACAAGAAGGTGCTGCTCCGCAAGGACGGCACGAGCCTCTACATGACGCAGGATCTCGGTACCGCCGTTGCCCGTCACGACGACTGGCCGTTCGATTCGTTGATCTACGTGGTCGCCAGCGAACAGAACTACCATTTCAAGGTATTGTTCTACGTACTGGAAAAACTCGGCTACTCTTGGGCGAGAAACCTGCATCATCTCTCCTATGGTATGGTGAATCTCCCCGACGGGAAGATGAAGAGCCGGGAAGGGACTGTCGTCGACGCCGACGATTTGGTCGACCAGCTGACTTCGCTGGCCGCCGATGAAATCCGCGCCAAGGAACGCGAGGCCGAAGTAGGGGATGTCGATGCGACCGCCCATGCCATCGCCCTCGCCGCGTTGAACTACTATCTGTTGCAGGTCAGCCCGACCAAGGACATGATTTTCAATCCCGCCGAATCTATCTCGTTCAACGGCAATACCGGTCCATACCTGCAATACATGGGCGCCCGTATCTCCAGCATGCTCCGCAAATACGCCGAGATGGAGACGGACTACGCCTCTGTTCGGTTCGATCCCTCGTTGTTGGAGCTGGAAGATGAACGGGAGCTGATCAAATCGCTCGCCGCCTATCCCGAGACCGTAGCCAAGGCCGGTGCTGAGTATGACCCTTCGATCATTACCGCCTACCTGTACGATCTTTCCCGTCGCTTCAGCCGTTGGTACCACGACAACCAGATCCTCAAGGCGGGCGACCCCGCACTAGTCAAGGCGAGGGTTGAGCTGTCGGCAATGGTGCTGCAGGTGTTGCGCAATGCGTTTGGGTTGGTGGGGATTCCGTACCTCCCCACTATGTGACCTACTCGCATCTTGCTTACGGGACTGCGTCATGCTCGACAGGCCGTGCGGTAGCACTGTCCTGTTTCGCAGTCCTTGTCCCGTAGGCAATCTGCTTCGTAGAGGATGAAACGTTTCATGGTACAATCCACACCGGCATGCCGTCAGGCATGTTCGGCTTGTCGTACCGGTGTACTGTCAAGTCTCACTATCCTTGTTCTCCGTCCTTTTCCCTTCGTAGTGAAAAATGTTCACTTCGTGCCATTGCCTGCGACAGGCCGTGCAATATACGATAAAGAAGAACCGGCCTCCCGAAGAAGGCCGGCGGCATCATGGCTTGCTGTCGGATATTCAGTTCAAGCCCTGCCTTATGAAATGGTCGCTATGCATTTTCATTGATTTCGGCATGCCCGTCATGTAGAACGCGCTATTGTGGGCTCCATCGCGTAATTCCCAAGTGACATTGGCGTTGACGCCCTCCAGATATTCGCCTGCCGTCTGTGTGGCGGAAGGCGATACCATCTGGTCCTGTCTGCCGCAATCAAGGTAGAAGTCCAACATGGACAGCGGCATGCTGTCGATCTTGTCAAAATAGGGTGTGATGTCCGGTACTGCGCCCATATGGGATGCGAAGGATGTATAGATGTCGGTATGCGTCAGCCCGATCTTGAACACTCCGTTACCGCCCATTGATATGCCGCTGAGCCCACGGAATTTTGCATCCTTCTTTGTACGATAATGGGATTCGACTTCGTCCAGGATATCGACATATATGAAACTCGCCCATGGCCCCGCCGAATTCGACGGCCCTCCCTCAGTATCCTCATACCAACAGCTTTTGCCTGCGTTCGGCATGACGACGATCATTTCCACGATATCTCCGGAATCGATCCATGCGTTCATATGGCTCTCGACCTTATCGACATTGACGAAGGATTCCCCCGTGCTGTTTATTCCGTGCAGCAAGTATACGACGGGGTATTCCCTTGTGATATCGGTATAATACGACGGCGGAAGATATATGCTGTACTTCTGTGTGCTTCCGTTCATACCCGGCAGAGTCGATGTATAGGAAACCGTGTAACAGTGACTCCAGTTTCCCCGTTCCTTGATATCGGCCCCCTCCTGGACGAAGTATTCTATGAACGCGTCTTTTTCATACAGGACGGTACGTGCCGTCCCGTTGATACCGACGATTATCCTGTCGGCTGAATAGACGTCGGAGCCATTGAATGTATAGAATCCTGCGTTGGAGTCCTCGACTTCAATTGTTTCGTATGATGCGAACCAATTGCCGACGGCCGCTACCTGGGCTTTTTTATCAAGCCCGTTTTCATTGTAGCCGTCGCTCAACGAAGCGGAATAGGCGTCCAGATTCTTCGTTTCCAACGCCGTGATCTGGTTCTCTACGAAACTTTGGTAAGCGGTGGCGTCTGGCAGCTCCTCGGTCGGCAATCCCTTGAGATACCGTAACGCCTGTTGTGTGGAGACAAGCGCCATCGGACGATTATAGAAGCCTCCGAATGAATTGTTGTTATAGATGCGGATGGCGATTTCATTTCGTCCCGTGCGGAAACAGGAAGAATCCACGGCATATTCACGGGGAACTTCCCAATAGGATTTCGCGAACTGAAAATCTCCCGTTTGATCGAATCCCCCGGTGTCGGGAGCGTCCGTCGGAGCAGCTGCGGAACCATCGGCTTTTTTGAAACCGCTCGCAGCCACCGGGATACCGTTTACGTAGACGACATCCAGGTCATCGATGATTCCGAGCAACAGCGTAACTGTATTTCCTACGATGAAACCTTCTGGGATATCGATGGTCCTGCAATACCATGCCTCGGACCATTTCGGGAAAAGATCCGTCTCCAGCAACGCCGTCCGTTCATCTGTATTCCCCGTCCTGTACATCTGCTGAAGCCCTCCGGTGGAGTAATCCTCAGCAGGCCCCGCCACTGTTTCCCATGTCTCATAGATAGCCGCCGACGGTACGACCGCAGCCTCGGAATCTTCCCATGTGGTCGAACATTTACCATATGGAAGATATTGATACATGTTTGAATACTTCCTGTGTACTTTGAAATGCCAATCACCCGCGAGATTGATGGATTCCTCCGAATAAGGATTCCCATGTATGCGTGGGGTCGTCGTCGCGCAACTTGATAGGGCAAGAACCATGGCTATCGCCGATATCAATGGAATGATGATGTTTTTTACAGTACGACTTGTTCCCATGAATTTGTCTCCTCTTGTTGAATTATCAGCATGTACTATTCAAGCATGTTTCGAATCGCTTGTAAATAGTTATTTTCAATAAGAAAGTAAATAAAATAATGATGATGATATCATTGCCGCCATACATTGTCATATTTGGATTCGTATTAGCTGTTGGATGCTTAACATACAACTATAGAAATAATTAATTATCGATAGGGTGGTAAATATGTAAATGCCGATCGCCTCAAAAATAACCCCGGAACGACCGCCGATTGACCCTAAAGTGAGCCTAAAGTGACCCTAGATTGAGCCTAAAGTGACCCTATACCAAATGGTTCGTATATAATTCGCAGAACCTTCTGATGAACCGTTCCTCCTGCCATTCCAAGTCCTCGTCCTCGTCTACTTCTTCCATCTCGGAGATCATCGAGCGAACTAGGAAGGACTGTACGGTACTGGAGAACATCATTACGGCGAGGTCAAGCTCTTCGATGTCGAGCCGGCCTGTCTCCGCCAATGTCTCCAGCAGGATTTCCGATTGTCCATGCATCATCTGGATGAACGTCCGGCTGGTGCGGGCGGCGAGGGGAAGGATCAGTTTCTGGGATTCCACGATCCGATAGAAATATGAAAGCGGCGGGGTTGTGTAGAGCTTGTGCCAATGCTCCATTGCCTTGGACAACACCTCCTCCGCGGAACCGCTGAAAGAGATGACGATTCCCTGTCTGGACGCCAGGTCGGAACAATAGGAGAATATCTGTTCGATCATGGCTTCCCTCGACGGAAAGTGATAGTACAGACTAGCCTTGCGGAGGCCCGCGGACTGCGCAATGTCGGACAGCGACGTGTTGTCCAATCCCTTCGTGGCGGCGAGGCGTAGGGTAAGGAGAATCAGCTTTTCTCGTGTATCTTGGGATTCTCCGCCTTGCGCGGCCTGCGCGCTTGTTTTTTTGCTGCTTCCAGTGTCTTGTATCAAGGTATCGGAACTCATGGATACACTATAACCTACCGACCGATAGGTAGGCAATACTGTTTTCCGTCGGTTTTCGGAAGATTCTCATTTCAGTCTGTTGCAAGTATTTCCGCAGGATGGTATAACACAGGCCGAATAATTCAATTGAAGGAAGTGATCGTCATGTACGCACTGGTAGAAATTCTCGGAAAACAGTACAAAGCACTCGTCGGTGCTACGCTGCAAGTGGACAAGCTTTCCATGGAGGAAGGATCCGCTCTGGAGTTGGAGAAGGTACTCGCAATCGTCGATGAAAACAGCGCCAAGTTCGGCACCCCGTATGTATCCGGAGCCAAGGTTCTCGCGACCGTCGAAGGCGAGATGAAAGGCGACAAGATCAAGGTCTATAAGTTCCGCCGCAGAAAGGGCTACCGCCGGACCCAGGGTCATCGTCAGCAGTATTCTCTCATCAAGATCAATGAGATCATCGGTTAAGGAGTTCAGAAATGGCACATAAGAAAGGTGGCGGTAGTTCCCGCAACGGACGCGATTCCAATTCCCAGCGCCTTGGCGTAAAGCGCTTCGGAGGCCAGCTGGTCAAGGGCGGTGAAGTCATCGTCCGTCAGCATGGCACCCAGTTTCATCCCGGTGAAAACGCAGGTCTGGGCTCTGACTACACTCTGTACGCCAAGGTTGGCGGTACTGTGAAGTTCTACACCAAGAAGAACCGCAAGTACGTCAGCATTGTCACTGAGTGATTGTTTTAGTACCTTGGCTATAAGAGGCCAGAGTAATACATGTTTGGATTTTCAGACGAGACGTATATAGACGTTGCCTCCGGAAACGGAGGCAACGGTTGTGTTTCCTTCCGCAGGGAGAAGTTTATTCCCAAAGGCGGGCCGGACGGCGGCGACGGCGGTCGTGGCGGCGACGTCGTCTTTGTGGTAAAGCAGAATCTCCGAACCCTCGGACATCTCAAGCTGGTTCGTACCTACAGGGCTGAAAACGGCAGATCCGGGGCGGGACAGCGTTGTTATGGCCGCGATGGAAAGGACATAGAGATTCCGGTTCCCCCTGGTACGGTCCTCAAGGACGCCCAGTCTGGTGAAATCATCAAGGATCTGACAGGCGAAGAGCGGTGGGTGTTTCTCAAAGGCGGGCGCGGCGGCCAAGGTAACTGGCATTTTCGTACCGCAACCAGACAGACGCCCCGTTTCGCTCAGCCCGGAGAACCCGGTCAGGAGATGCGAGTCGGCGTCGAGCTGCTGGTGATCGCCGACATAGGATTCGTAGGCTTCCCCAACGCGGGAAAGTCCTCGTTGTTGAACCTGCTGACCAACGCCCGTTCAAAAGTCGCCGGCTATCCCTTTACGACGAAGATACCCCAATTGGGGATGTTCCGGTATGGCGACCACGACATCGTCCTGGCCGATATCCCCGGAATCATCGAAGGAGCCAGCCAGGGCGCCGGAATGGGCTTCAAGTTCCTCCGCCATATCAGCCGCACCACCGGACTGGCGTTCCTGATAGACCTGTCGGACGACAACTATCTGGACGCCTACGACGTACTGTGCGACGAACTGCGCGCCTACGCTCCCGACCTGTTGGAGAAGGAGCAGGTGATCATCGGGACGAAGCTCGATGAGGACGGGGCTCCCGAACATCTGGCAGAACTTCGGAAGAAATATTCCGACAGGCATATCATAGGGATGTCCATCTACATGGATGAAGGGCTGGAGGAAGTCAAGCAGGCCTTTATCCAATTGGTGGGCGATGCGGAAAACCCGGAGCTGGAGGCTTTGAGGGCAAGCCGTGGCGGTTTTACCTCCACGCTGGATACCGATGCCTATTACCCTGATCCTCCCAGCCATTCCGCTGAAGATTGACGAGGCCCCGGATGATTGACACGACCGCCCGGGGGCGAACGCTTTCCACCGCAATGATCGGCGGTAGCTTCGATCCCGTCCATCTGGGGCATCTGCATCTGATTCATTGCGTCGTGGAGCATACCGATTACCAACGGATCATCCTTGTCCCCGTGGCGCTCAACAATTTCAAGCAGAACGAACAGCGACCCGCTTCCGCTGTCGACCGGTTGGCGATGCTGCGGCTCGCTATCGGACAATATCGTGAAATATACCCCCAGGACAGGGAGTTTGAACTTGCGGTCGATTCTTGTGAACTGGAACGGGGAGGGGTGTCCTACACCTACGATACCGTTCGGTATATATATGAAGCATATTCGGTCGATGGCTCCATAGCCGTAGTCGTCGGCGATGACTTGCTGGACGGGCTGTCCCGGTGGCATCGTTTTTCAGAATTGAAGAAGATCGCCACTTTCATTGTCTGCCGGCGGGAGACCGTCGCGTCAATCGCCGGAATGCCTGACGGCGTCACGGTCAGATACATAGACAACGCCGTCAAGGAGGATTCCTCGACCGATATCCGAAGACGTCTGTCGGAGCTGTCCTCCGATGGGGATTTTCCCATGGACGTAGCTTCGCTCATGCCGGGCAAGGTAGCAGAGTATGTACAGGAACGACATCTATACCGGACTTGAACAATATGTCGCCAGCCAGGTGAAGCCGAGCCGTTTTGCTCATTGCCAAAGTTGCGCCGCTACGATGAAAGGGCTTCTTGAGCGTTTCCCCTACGCCTGTGAAGACGACCTCGCGGGAAGCGACGCCGGTCTGTATATCGGCCTTTGGCACGATGTTGCCAGGGGATGGGCCGACGACGCTCTGCTCGCCTATTGCCGGGAGCGGAACCTGCCGATGGAATCGGAGGAGCTGAACCGGCCGATGCTGCTGCACGGTACCGTCGCCGCGGATCTGATGCGGACGAAGCTTCCCGGTTGCCCCGATTCTTGGTGGCTTGCCGTCCGATGGCATACCTTGGGGGATGTCTCCATGGGGCCCTTGGGGCTTGCGATGTATATCGTCGATTACCTTGAGCCGTTGCGCAGACATCTTACCGACGAACGCCGCCAGTTCCTGCTGTCCCGGCCGACGATGGAGAACATGGCGATGCTGATCATTGAAGACCAGGACGACTATCTTGAACGTAACGGCATCTCCCCGGCTGCTTGTACGCGACGGTTGTACGGGTACATGAAGGACGGAGGGCGACTGTGAGACGAAAAGGCCTCGCCGTTTCTAGTTGCGCGCTGGTCTTGTGCATTTCTCTGTCGTTGGTCTTGGCGTCGTGTTCGTCGGAGCCGCCGCCGGTCTGTCGGTACGGCTGGTTCGGGGACGAAGTCCTGCTGCTGGTGAGAACCGGCGACGGCACGGGGCTCGTGACCGTTTCTCTTCCTGTCGGAGCCGTCGCCGGATATCGGTCGTATCTGGCGGCGAATGGCCGGGAAGTCTCCATGGAACAGGCGGCGATCGATTTGTTCAATCTCCATTCCTATGGTCTGTTCGGCGGTACTCCGTCAGATCTGTCCAGCCTGAGGGGCTTGCTTGACAGCCTTGCCATCGAGACCGGGGTGAGCCTGACGGATACGCCTACAGCGACGCAACGCCTGCAGGCGCTCGTCTCCTATGCGAAGCCCTTGAGAAAAACCGCGATGGTCGATACACTAGGGAAACTTGCCGGAATTGATGCGGCCGACGGCTTGTTCAATGAACTGGAAAAAGTGACCGCTTGCGCCGGATATGACGCCGGCGGTTTCATCACTATTGATAATACGACGGATTGGGAGCGTATGCGCCAGTGGTTGACACTGTGGACGCGGCAAGCGCTTGTTTCCGTTCAGAGGAGTAGATAATACATGACAGAAGAGAGACGCGAGGTCGCTGACCAGATCGCCAGATTCATTGAAGACCACAAGGGTTCCGACGTTACGGTCATCGACGTCTCAGGCGATTGCAGCTGGGCTGATTGCTTTATTATCGCCACCGTCAACAGCGTAGGCCACCTGAAGGGTATCGCTCACGAACTGTGGGGCGAGCTGAACCAGCTGGGGGTGGAGGTGAACAACCGGCACAAGAACCCGTCCGCCGACGGATGGGAGCTGATTGACGGCGGGGATATCATCATCCATCTGATGAGCGCCGAATTCCGTGAATTCTACGCCCTTGAGAAACTCTGGCAGAAACCGGATCGCTCATAGATATTCCTGTTGGTTTTTGTTGAAAGGGGAACGTTGGATTGTTGCTGCGTCCCCCTGTTCGTCTTCGACTGGAGCTTCAATATCGAATCGGACCGTGTCCTTTTTCCGACCGGTAAATCCCTTCTATAATTTTCACCGTCTCCATACCGTCCTCTCCCGTGACCATGGGGGATTTGTTCTCCTTGATCGCCAAGGCGAAATCATCAGCCTGGAGTTTGAAGAAATACCAGGTAGCGTCGATTGTTGAGAAAAACGCCTCGTCTGTTTTCCTCCATTCCTCCAATAGCTGGGTTTCTTTCGGGATCGTCCATAGGTCGTTATAAGGTGGTTCCGTTATTCCACTCATGCCTGCTACGAACATTGCCCCGCCGTCGGTCTGGACTCCTACGGATGCCGCGCTGGTTCCATGGATATGTACTTTCGCATAGATGCCCGGTTTCTGCGAATTGGAAACCAGTATCGATCCCAGCCCGCCATGCTTGAAACGAAGGGCGGCTACCGCGGTATCCTCGACTTCGATATATGGATGATTGACATTCTTCCAATATGCGGAGATTTCTTGAACCGGTCCCATATACCAATGAAGCAGGTCGATTTGATGTGGGGCTTGGTTGATCAGCACGCCTCCTCCTTCCATATCCCACTTGCCACGCCATGGGTCGGACTGGTAGTAGGCGAGGTCTCTCCATCCCAACATGATAATCTGTCCTATGGCCGGCTCCCCCAGTTTTCCATCACATATCGCCCGCTTGATTCTCTGGCAAGATGGGTACCATCTTCTTTGACTGATCACACCGAGCTTTTTCCCCGTCAGTTTCGCCGCCTGGATCATCTCTTCACACTGAGCTACCGTCAGTGCCATTGGCTTTTCCACCAGAACATGGCAACCAGCGGCGAAAGCGTCCAGCGCACCCTGACAATGGACGGGATGAGGGGTTGTGATTACGACGGCTTGCACTCCATCTTCCCGAACCATTTCTTGTACGTCGGTCCTCGACTGTATGCCCCATTCTCCCGCAAATTCCCTGCGACCGGCTTCATTTCTGCCGCAAACGGAGACGAGTCGGCAATGTTCGGAAGCTTGCAAAGCCTTCGCATGCAACCGCGCCACTTTTCCATACCCTATTATGCCAAAACGTATTTTTGAATTGATCATTGTCCAGTCCTTTTGTATCGACGACTATTATTTCCGTTAAAGTCATGGAACATTATTTTGGCTAGGGCTCCAATACGACCTTGAGGAGTCCGGGCTCTCTGGAATACAGCCTGTCAAACCATAGCTGTCCTTCCGCCATCGGTACTACGGCGCTGATCAGCGATGTGACATCAAGTCTACCTCTTGACATCATGTCTATCACCAACGGATACTCTCCGGCTATGGCGCAGGAGCCTATCAGCTTGATCTGCCTTGTAACGACGCTCTGTAATGGAAATTCAATTGTCGGAGAGACATTCCCCACCAAAGTAACCGACCCCCCTTTCCTTACTAGGCGAAGCGCTGTATTGACAGGGGCCGAGGCTCCAACCGCCTCAAATACTCTATCAATCATTCTACCGCCAGTGATTTCGTAAAGCTTTTTGTCGAGGTCAGAATCCCGGGGATCAAATACATAGGAAGCACCCGCGGCTTTTGCCGCTTCATGCCTGGACGGGTCGGTCTCCAACGCGATGATTGGTCCTGCGTTGGAAGCTGCGAGTATCTTGATGATCAGGAGTCCGATGATTCCGGTTCCGACGACGGCCAAGCTGTCGTCCAGTTCTATCGGGGTGAGCCTGACGGCATGTGCCGCGACAGCGGCCGGTTCCGTCAGCGATGCGTGTATATAGGAAAGACCTTCCGGTAGTCGATAGACAATATGATCAGGCACCACCACGTATTCAGCGAAAATACCGTCGTACCGGTATTCGTCGCAGGACACTCCCAATACGCGGCGGTTTTCGCACAGATTGACATCTCCCCTACGGCAGGGATCACAGGTTCCGCAATAAATCGTCGAGTCGAAAGTGACTCGGTCTCCTGGTTCGAATGCTGTCACGGCAGTCCCGACGGCTATCACTTCCCCCGCTCCTTCATGCCCCATGATCACAGGTGGTTTCCGTCTTCCCGTCGACCCATCGTAACCATGTACGTCAGAACCGCAAATCGCCGCGGCCCTGATTCGTATCAATACCTCGTGGGCATCTTGGATCGTCGGGGTTGGGACGTCTTGGAGGGTGAGGTGCTTGTAGGGGTTCATTATCAATGCTTTCATCTTCTTTTCTCCTTACTTGCTCGGGAAATGGGCCGTGTCTGTGTTGCTGTCGGATTCGCCGTACTGGTAGTACTGTCGTTCCGCCATCGCCTTGACCCCTTCCCATTTTCCTTCGCAGTCCTGCCGGGGTAGCGAGGCCGTGTCTGCGTTGCTGTCGGATTCGCCGTACTGTTCATGTCCGGCACATGGACGGGCCGTGTTGTCGTTATTTTGCGTGCTGGATTCTGTGGCGTTTTTCCAAAAAAACCAGTCATATGCAGGCGTTGGCCATCCCTGCCGGATGGATTATCTTTGGATTCGAGCCGAACCGCCTTTCGTGAAGGCCTCTACCTGTGGTAATGTCGCCATCGTCGTGTCTCCAGGAAATGTCGTGAGCAATGCGCCATGAGCCCATCCGAGGCGAAGTGCTTCTTCCGGTTCCCTGCCATCCAGCAGACCATAGATAAGCCCCGCTGCGAAACCATCGCCGCCGCCGACTCTGTCGTAGACATCGAGCGAACAAGTCGGCGCCCGATAACTTTTACCATCAACCCATAGGACGGCGCTCCAGTTGTGCCTGTTGGTCGACTGAACTTCTCTCAGGGTGGTCGCTACGGCCTTGATATTCGGAAAACGGTTGGAGACTTCCTCCATCATCGCAAAGAACGCCGACGGGTCGAGCTTTGACGTCGCCGCGACCTCCGGCCCCCTGAGCCCAAGCCCCATTTGGAGATCCTCTTCATTTCCTACCAGTACATCGACATGTTCGACGATTCTGCCGAGAACTCGCCGCGCTAGGAGCGTAACGTCTTCATCCCCCGTCACAAGTGAACTCCAAAGTTTCGCCCGGTAGTTCAGGTCGAAGGATATGATGGCCCCGGCCCTTTTTGCAGCCTCCATCCCTTCAATGATTAGATCGGCCGTCGTGGTGGAAAGCGCGGAGAAGATTCCGCCGGAATGAAACCATCGGACACCATCGGCCAATATGTCTTCCCAGTCGAAACTTCCAGGGGCTAGGAGCGCGGCGGCTTCGTTCGCCCTGTTGTAGAATACAACGGGAGCCCGGACTCCTTGTCCTCTGTCGCTCCATACCTGCGCCATGTTCGGGCCTCGTACTCCATCATGATTGAATCGCTTGTAGAATCCTGCGACTCCCATCTTGCGTACTTCGGCCTCGATTTTGAGTCCGATAGGATAGTCTACCATCGCAGAGGCGATAGCGGTTCGCAGACCGAATCCTCGAGCTAGGTTGGCCGCTACATTGTATTCCCCTCCGGAAACATGAACGGTATAGTCGTTTGCGTATTCAAATGGTACGACGCCAGGGTCAAGCCGGGTGACCAACGCCCCCAAAGAGACGAAATCGAATCCTGCGCCTTGCAATGGACACGGTATTTTCAACATGATTATTTTTTCCTCCTTTTCACTAGATGCTATAGGTCGTGGATGCCGTGTTCCCGCCTTTGCCTGTCCAGTTCGTATGAAAAAATTCCCCTCTCGACCGGTCGATCCGTTCATAGGTATGCGCCCCAAAGTAATCCCGCTGTGCCTGCAGAAGATTCGCGGGCAGTTGTGCGCTTCGATATCCATCGAACCATGAAAGAGCCGCGGACAAAGATGGAACCGGTAGTGCCTGTGAAATCGCCATCGAAACGACGGCTCTCCAGTTTTTTTCCGAACGGCTGATTTGGTTTTGGAAATATGGGTCGAGAATCAGATTCTCCAAATCCGCCCATGCATCATACGCTTCCTTGATTTTTCCGAGGAACTTAGAACGGATGATACATCCGCCACGCCAAAGAAGGGCTATGTTCCCAAGGTTCAAATCCCATTGGTATTCTTCTCCCGCATGCTTGATCAGCTCGAAACCTTGTGCGTATGAAACGATTTTCGCACAGTATAGGGCATCTTCGAGTGCGTCGATGAACTGTTCCTTGTCGCCGTGAAAGCACCGTTCTGGTTCGGGGAACTTCATGCTGGCGCGAACACGTTCCTCCTTTTCCGCGGAGAGGCATCTGGCGAACACCGATTCAGCTATCAATGTCAGTGGAACTCCCTCCTGCAACGCTGACATTCCTGTCCATTTGCCAGTTCCCTTCTGTCCCGCCGCATCAAGTATATGCTCCACAAGCGGTGTCCCGTCGGTGTCGTTGAAGCCTAGGATGTCCGCCGTGATTTCGATGAGATAGGAATTGAGCTTGCCGGTGTTCCATCGGGCAAAGACGGTTTGCATTTCGGAGTAGGAGAGCCCCAACAGCTTCTTCATTATCCAATAGACTTCGCAAATCAGCTGCATGTCCCCATATTCTATCCCATTATGGACCATCTTCACGAAATGCCCCGCACCGCCTTTGCCTATCCAATCACAACAGGGCACGTCCCCCTCCACCTTCGCGGAAATGGCTTGGAGGATTGTCTTGACGAATGGCCACGCCTCCAAAGATCCTCCCGGCATGATGGATGGACCTTTCAATGCGCCTTCTTCCCCTCCGGAGACTCCTGTGCCGATATAGAGCAATCCCTTGGATTCCACATATTCCGTTCGCCGTTGCGTATCCTCGTAATTGGAATTTCCGCCGTCTATGATGATGTCCCCGGCAGACAACAAAGGTATCAGCTGGTCGATAGTCCTGTCCACGGCCTCGCCCGCCTTGACCATCATCATCACTTTTCTGGGTGATTCCAAGGATGCCGTCAGTTCCTTCAGCGAATGCGTCCCCACAATCGCCTTGCCCTTGGCCCGTCCTTGGATGAACGCATCCACCTTGGCCGTCGTCCGATTGTAGACTGCCACTGAAAACCCTTTGCTTTCAAGATTCAATACGAGGTTTTCCCCCATCACGGCAAGCCCGATCAGTCCGATTGTCGCCTTGTCTCCCATATGATTGACTCCTTCTCTTTATATACCCGGATATCATGTCCGATGCTGTATCGACTATCCATGCACGTGCATCTATCGACCGGATACCTCCGCGATACGTTGTTTGTGCAGCGCGCCACTCGGACTACGGCTTCGGGGAATATTTCCTCCGGCTTTCCGCCGTTGGAAAAAGACCGCCGACAGGCCGTAATCCGGCTCTTTGCATCTTTATGTACGCCGTTGGGCTATGACATCCCTCATGTTCTGCAAACTGGATACTCCCGCACCGTCCAGCTTCTTCATGATCTCGACATAGAGTATGTCGATCACTGTCAAGTGGGCCAGCCTCGCGGAGAACGATTCCGCGACGCTCGTCGAAGAAGCCGTCCAAACAGTAAGCAGAATATCCGCGGCTCTTGCCAATGCGGAACGGGGACTGCTGGTCAATACGATGACCGGACATCTTTTCGCCCTGATTTCTTCGACAAGCGCCAACGTATCCCTGTTGATTCCAGTGTGGGACGTTACCAGCGCAATGTCGTCCGGCCTCAACTGTGATGCGATCATGAGCTGTAGATGGAAGTCCTCGGCGAAATTGCAACGAATCCCAGTCCTGACAATTTTGTGGAACGCATCCCTCGACACAATGTTTGAACCTCCCAATCCGAGCAGGGTGAGGGAACGCGCTTGTACGATTTTGTTCGCCGCTTCTTCAATGGCCGCCCGGTCGATTTTCTGTCGGGTCATCTCCAATGTAGCCATCGCCGTCGTGAATACGATATCGACTTCATCGTCTCCCGGATTGATCGGGGCTTCAAACAACTGGGATTCCGGCCTGATCGTCTCCCTCGCCAAAGCTATCCTGAACCGTTGGTATCCCGAGTAACCGAGCTTTCTTGCGAAGCGAACCATTGATGATTCCGATATCCCTATCGTGTCGCTCAGTTCTTCTATGCTTGGTGTCACAACCTTTGCTGGGTCGGCAAGTACGAAATCGGCTATTTTCTTCTCCGTCTTGCTGAGAGACTCATACATTTTCTTGATGGTGTAGATGCAGCTGACGTCCTTCATGAATCCTCCAGACTGTTGTAGTCGTATGTCCCGTCTCAAGGTCCTTCCCGTATGCAAGAACCTAGTACCGGAAGATATCGTTGACAGTATACTATGAATAAAAAATTCATGCAAATGAAATGAATATTCTTTTTTTGCTTTACAGAATGTGAAAACCATCCAATAATAACAAATATGAAAAGCCGATACGTTCCATTCGGCATATTAAAAGGAGAGTCCATTATGAAAAAGAGAGGAGTGGTTGTTGTCTTGTTGTTGCTCTGTCTCTGTCTGCCAATGTTCGCCCAAGGTCAGGGCGAAGTAAAAACGCAGCAGATTCGTGTACTCGTCGCAAACCATCCGTATGGGGAATTGCTGAAGAAAAAGATTCCTGAATTTGAAGCGCAGACCGGCATAAAAGTCAACGTGGAGAGCCTCCAGGAAAGCCAGCTCACTCAGCAGCTTACGACTGAGTTCGCCACTAATTCATCGACCGTCGACGTATTCATGACCCGTCCGCTCCAGGAAGGCCTGATGTTCATGAAGAATGGCTGGTACGCTCCGTTGAATACTTATGATTTCAGCGACTATCCTGCCAATTCCGTCGATATCGGAACTCAGAACGGAATCCCGTATATCGTGCCTCTGGTGACGGAGTGGCAGGTTCTGTACTATCGCAAGGATCTGTTCAGGAACGCAGGTATAGAGGTTCCCAAGACGTTCAAAGAACTTGAAGCCGCCGCAGCCAAACTGAACAAAGACGGCGTAGCAGGTTTCGCCTCCAGAGGAAAGGGCGCGGCCGCAGTGACGCAGATGTCCAGCTTCGTCTACAACTATGGCGGGAACTATATCAAGGATGGCCGGGCCGTATTCGATTCACCCGAGGCGGTGGAAGCCATCAGATTCTATGGTAAGATTCTTGGTCAGTATGGCCCTCAAGGGGTGACATCGATGTCTTGGGAGAACATCATGCCCGTGTTCCAGGCCGGTAAGGTCGCCATGTGGACCGATGCTTCTGTGTTCTACGGTCAGGTCGTCGATCCTGCCAAGACTCAGATCCCTGCGGAGGAAGTCGGTATCGCCAACTTCCCGGCGGGGCCCAAGCAGAATACTCCGTTCATCGTAGTGTCCTGGGGACTGGCCATGTCCAGCAACACGAAGAATCCTGACGCTGCCCGGCAGTTCCTTGACTGGGCCACCAGCGCGGTTCTAGCCAAGGAAGGCATGTTGAGCAATATCACAATGGCGCGAGACTCCGCATGGCAGGATCCTGAAGTGTTGAAGATCATGAATCCCGGTCTGGTGGAGACCCAGGCATACGCCGCACAAAACGGTTATCCGTTTGACCGGCCGTTCATGAGTTCCGTCGGCCAGGCTCGTGATCTGATCGGCGAGGTGATCATCGAGTCCATCACTTCTAGTGGCACCTCCGTCAAAATCCCTGCGATGGCGGCGGAAAAGGCGAGGGCTGTCGATGAATTGCTCAAAACGGACGGCGAATACGGCGGAAAATAATCCGTAGTATTGTAAATGGTCCGGGTGACCGGGATATCTCTCGGTTTGCCCGGAACCTGTTTGCTACGGTTCTATTGTACCGGATGAATCGCAAAAGGCACGAAATGGAGGCAAGGAAAATGATCAGGCAAGGCTTTGTGGAGAGGAACCTACGATGGATATTCCCGTTGCCAGCAGTATTGTTCGTGCTGGTCTTGATGGTGTTTCCAGTCTGCTATACTTTTTTCATGAGCTTTACCGACTGGACACTGACTTCCGGTAGGCCGATGTCGTTCGTCGGCTTGAAAAGCTATTTGACGGTTCTCAAGGAGCCTCGTTTTCTTCAGGCGTTGGGCCGTACCTTCTATTTTACATTCGGTGCGGTCATTATCGAGACTATCCTCGGCACTGCGCTGGCTTTGATTCTCAACCGTAGTTTTTTCGGAAAGAACGTAGTCAAGCTTGTATTGTTGCTGCCTCTGGTCGCAACCCCTGTCGCGATCGGAATCGTATTCAACCTCTTTTACGACCCTACGATAGGAATCCTCAACTTCATCTTGAGCAAACTGCACCTTCCTCAAAGCGGATGGGTATCCGTACCGGAGACCGTGATGCAGTCGTTGATTCTGGTGGACATCTGGCAATGGACGCCCATGATTTCCATCATCTGTCTGGCTGGTCTGGCTGGACTTTCTACAGAACCGTACGAATCCGCGATGGTTGATGGTGCTTCCAGGCCTCAAGTTCTGTTCCACATCACGTTGCCCATGCTGATGCCGACGATTCTGACGGCTGTGATCCTGCGTACCGTCGATGCATTGAAAACCTACGATATCATCTACGCCATGACGGGCGGAGGTCCCGGTTATTCTTCAGAGACTCTCAATATCATGGCTTTCAAATACAGTTTTGAATATTTCAGGATGGGCCAGTCCTCCGTGGTTCTCGTCATCCTGTTCCTCATTGTCCTGCTCTTCAGCCTATTGGTCATGAAGATGCGCAAGGCGATGGAACTATAAGGAGAACGGTATGAAGCAATCTGTCGCTAGTAGGATCGGGTTTCCGATTCTGATCCTGCTGATTCTGATACCAATTCTTTTTCCGTTCGTCTGGATGCTTATGTCGGCGTTCAAGACCCAAGTGGACATCATCGCCTGGCCTCCACGGTTCGTTTTTTCTCCGACGATGCAGAACTTCAAGCGGGTGTTCTATGAGCAGAATTTTCTTCTCTATCTCAAGAATTCGGTGATTGTCGCCGTAGCCGCCGTCGTATTTTCACTGTTGATGGGGCTTCCCGCTGCCTATTCAATCGCCCGTTTCGGGCAGAAGAAGCTTTCATTGTTCATTCTCGTCGCCCGTCTCATGCCCGGAATCTCTTTCTTGATGCCTTGGTACATCGTATTCTCCCGTCTACGGATGATGGATTCCTATGCGGCCCTGATTCTGTCGCACATTCTCATCGCATTGCCGTTGATCGTCTGGATTATGTCATCCTATTTTGAATCCATCCCCCATGAGATGGAGGAGTCCGCCATGGTCGATGGAGCCACGAGGCAACGATCGTTCATATCAATCATCCTTCCGTTGGCCGGTCCTGGAATTGTGACCTCAACGACATTGAGTTTTATCTTTTCATGGAATAATTTCATGTTTTCTCAGGTCCTGAGTCAGCAGAAGACACGGACGCTTCCGATCGCGGTCTACAATTTCCTATCATATGTCGAGGTTGACTGGGGGGCCGTCATGGCTGCTGCTGTAGCAATCATGACTCCCGCCATCATCCTGACGATGATCTTCCAGAAGTATGTCGTCAAGGGATTGACCGCAGGCGCTGTAAAAGGGTAGTCAGGTCTGATTTTTCCTCTTTAGGGTGTTTTTGTTTGTCGCGCTTTTGGCCGTCGCATACGTTGGATGCGACGGCCTTGTGGTATGGGATCCCACACCACATTGTACCGCATAGCGGGAAATAAACGCGCAGGAGCGCTTGTTGACAATCTCAATCTGCAATGGCATCGTTGGCGCATGGGTGTCATGGCGATGGAATGGCGGGTGGAACGGAATATACGTGAACATGAAGCTATTGCCGACGCCATCATCGACGGCGATCCCGATACTGCGAAAAAAGCGATGAAGGAACATCTGGACGATCTCTATAATACGGTAGACAGCATCATCAAGACGTTCGGAATCAAATAATCGGGCGCTGTCTCTCTCCTTCGCCTTGTTGCTCCCGCACCGTTCCGGTCGGCGGAGAACAGCCTTTTTCTGATTGGAAAACGGTTCAGTCCCCTACGTCGGGATTGTCGAACAGGTGCGGTTCAAGGAACAGCCTCCAGGCGACCTCCGCCGCCAGTTCCCTCGCTCTGAACCAGAGTATGGGGGCGTCTCCGAAGAAGCCTCTGTGTACGATTCCTTTCTCCAGGCAGCTTGGGAGGATACGATCGAACATGTCGGACGGATGTCCTGTATGCCTTCGCGAGGGTACTTCGATCTTGGCTCCATCGGGCTGGACGCTGTAGTACATCGTATGCCCGTCCGTCAGCCGGCCCGGAATATCGAGGTACTCCTCGACGCCATGGATGAACGTGTTACGGATGAACGTCACTCCCAGGAGCATGATGACCGCGTCCCGGTCCAACAGCTTTCCCCAGGAGGACCCTCTGGCGCATGGCGTGTCGAAACGGACGTCGTCCGCCGTAAAAGCTTGCGCATCGATACCGCATGCCGCGACGGAATGTGTCGGATGTCCCGACCTGACCACATTGGGCCGTTTCCTGAACAGTTCAGGCAATATCCCCGTGCAGCAGGCGGTATCCGCCACGCTGAACACAGGATTCTCCGGGTTGACCCTGTCCCATGTATGGGTGGGAAATATCAGCAATCCCGGTTCGAAGTAATCCTGCAATACATCAAGTACGGTATTTGCGCCACCGTCGACGGGACCGATGCTCTTGCAGGAGGAATGGATCAGAAGCGTTGCGTTTCGCGGAATGCCGAACCCTTCCAAATCCATGGACAGTTCCTCTCTTGTATGTGGAGCTTCCGGTGTCGCTTGCCTGGAAAGCTGAGGCCGGGGATTGGAACAGTCCGTTCCTGGCCGTCGTTTCCCGGTCGCGTCGTATTTCGGCGTCAATTCCACCTTACACTCAAACAACCTGTCCCAAGGCAATCGGCAAGAGACCGAATACGGAATGGTTCCGATGAAATAGTCGATAGCCAAGGGCATGAGGTATTCAATCGCCTGACGTGCGCCTTCGGTCGCGTCATGCCATGCGGAAGGATACAGGGCTCCGACCAATCTCCTGACTACAGCTTGATAACAACAATCATCGATCAGCCTGTGAAGGACCAGCAGGGAAGTATCGGTTCCTACGAGGGCCGCGCATCCTTGCGCCAGAACAGTTCCCAGGGAATTCCCGTTTGTATTGACGGCGCTGTAACCGGAGAGCCTTCCAAGCAGGTTCCGTTGCTTCAGAAGTTGTACAAGGGTCAGATCGGAACCATTGGCGTATGCGACGTCGGCTACCAGGACCGGTACCCCCTCCTTCGCAAGCCGTTCCAAGGCGTCGACGAATGCGGAGCGTTCCCCGGTAGGCGCCCAGGGCCTCTGTTCGCTGCTTTCTTGCGTTTCGGCGGCCGGCGTATTGACGGCCAGCACGATATCCACACCATTGAAATCCCCGCTGGGCGGCGCTATCTCCATGCCGGCCGATGCGACGTGCTGGCATACTGTCGCGCGGTAGGGCTGTCCTTCATAAAGGGGAACGATACCGGGCCCCAATTCTGTTGACCACAGAATCCCGATTTTCGTCCGTTTCGGCCTTGCCCCGAGGACGACTCTGGAAAGCAGTGTGCAGCCGACTTCATCAGCGCCAGGATAGATGTCCACCTGCAGACCTTTTGATGCGGCGGCGCGTAGCAGGGCGCTCCGTTCTTCAACCTGCAGACCGATAGGGGAATTGTCGTCCTGGGGAATGACAAAGTCGTCGAACACGCCGTCGGCGTACAAATCGAGGAGATGCTTCGTGACTTCATGGTTCGTCTGGCGTCTGGCAAGGAATTCATCCCGGATATCTTTTGGTATCTCGCTTTCAATCCGCTGGACGGCCGCCCCGGCAACCATGTCCTCCGGATTCTGATGACGCAGGGCGAGCAGCCGTGAATATTCGAAAAGCTTTTTCCCCCAGAGTCCGTGATAGTCCGGCTCTTCTTCGTCGCTGTCATAGGCGGGTATGCGCATGATCAGGCTGGAGACAAGGATCCGTGCCGTCGGATTCAGAGTTCGGAGCATCTTGAATCTTTGCACGACCGGCAGCAATTCCTGTATAGGATGATGATGGAGCCGTGATGGGAGCAATCCGCCGTACACCAAGGTTTCCGCGGAAAGTATCGCCGCGTCGCATGCGGGAAGCTCTGCGAGAACGAACTCCCACAGACGTTCGATATCCGCGGGTTTCTTTTTCGCACCCATCATCGTCATCGGCGGCTGTACATATTCAATCCCGTCGATACTGGCGGCGATTTGTGCAGCATAGTCGTAGTTGAACGGTCGTTCATCCAAAGGAATTGATAGTATCCGCATCGTTGTCTCCCCTCTGTATCGGATATGCGGGCGAACTATGTCAGATTACCCGTTTGGTTTTCCAGCCGCCCTTGATGAAACGTGCGCAGAAGCAGATGGACCTGAACCCCCAGTCAATATACATGGCTATCCAGATACCTTGCAAGCCCAGGTCCAGCCATCTGCCGAGCAGATGACTGCCTCCCACCCTGAATATCCACATGGAAAGCATCGAGACGACCATGGTGTATTTCGCGTCGCCTGCCGCACGGAGGAAGTTCGGTATGGTGAAGGCGGTTGGCCAGATGAAGCAACTGACGATGAGACAGAGCTGTATTACTTCAACCGCCATGACGGAGGCCGTATCGCTGAGATTGAATATTCCGACCAAAGGTTCCGCGAACATGCACAACGGAACGCATATGACCGCTATGACAAGGTAGACCATGAGGAGCAGGCGTTTCGCGTAATAGGTCGCCTGGTTAGTATCCTTGGCTCCGACACATTGCCCGATGACCGTAATGGAGGCGAGTCCGATCGCGGTGCCCGGTACGTTCATGAAGCCGCAGATATTGTTTGTGATGGCGTTCGCGGCCAGCGAGGCCGTACCGAACGTGGCGGTCAGGCTCTGCACCAGCAGTTTGCCGATATGGAATGTACTGTTCTCTACTCCGCTGGGGATGCCTATGCGCAGGATCCTCTTCATCATGTCCCCTCGCCATTCGAACCGGAACAGCCGTTCAACATGGATCGGGTGCTTTTTGCCGTTGATCAGCACCAGCATGACCAACGCGGCCACGACCCTCGATGCCAGCGAGGCATAGCCTGCGCCGGCGACTCCCATGCCCATTCCATAGATCAGCCAGGCGTTTCCGCCGATGTTGACAATGTTCATGACCACGGATACGAGCATCGATACCTTGCTGTTACCCATGGACCGGAACAGCGCGGTACATGCGTTGAACAGCGCGAGGAACGGAAAGGACACGAGTATGATTTCAAAATAGATTTCGGAATTCGCCATGACGTCCGGTTCAATGGAACCGAACACGAAACGGAGGATCGGACCTCGGAAGGGGAGGCCGGCCGCCACCATCGCCACCGACACCAGTACTGAGATATATACCAGTTGCTTCGCCGCTATGCAGGCGGAGGGGCGGTCCTTCCTGCCCAGGTATTGGGATGCGACGACCGCGCCGCCCGTGGCGAAGGATGCGAATATCTGGATGAACAGCTGGCTGATCGAATCGACCAGGGAAACGGCGCTTACCGCCGCCTCCCCGCAGGTCGCCACCATGATGGTATCGGCCATGCCGATGGTCACAGCCAGAAGTTGTTCAATGACCAAAGGGAAAATCAGTTTGGCCAGATAGGAATTGGAAAACAACAATGACCCTGGCTCGACCAGAGCGACTTTCCGTTGAAACACGCTGCCTCGTTTTGCCGACTAGGTCGTCAGCAAGCCTTCATCAGAAGCGAACTCCTTCTTCCGTATGTTCTTGAACAGTTTGACAAGCTTGTCTACCGTCATCTTCTTTTTCTCCGCGCCGGAGATGTCGAGGATGATATGTCCTTCGTCCATCATGATCAAGCGGTTGCCGAATTCAATGGCGAATTTCATGTTGTGGGTGACCATCATCGCGGTAAGTTGATATTCGTTGATAAAGCGTTCAGTCAGCTCCATGACCGTCTGGGCGTTTCTTGGATCCAACGCCGCGGTATGCTCGTCGAGCAAAATCATTTTCGGATGGCTCAGGACCGTCATCAGCAGTGTAAGCGCCTGCCGTTGCCCGCCGGAAAGCAACCCGACGTTGTCCTTCAGCCTGTCCTGCAGCCCGATCAGCTCCAGCTGTTTCCTGAAGAACTCCCGTTTCTCCGCATTGAGACTGATCTTCAGCCCCCGCATCCCTTTTGTCAGCGCCGTGATCATATTGTCCTCGATGGACATGTTCGCCGCCGTGCCTTTCGTCGGATCCTGAAATATTCTTCCGATGGTCATGGCCCGTCTGTATTCCGGCATATGGGTCACATCCTTGCCATCGAGGATGATCGTACCGTTCGTCACCGGATATGTGCCGCTGACCAGATTGAACAGCGTGCTTTTCCCCGATCCATTGCTCCCCACCACACAAATAACGTCCCCCTTGTTCACATGGAGGTTGATGTCGTCCACCGCCATCTTTTCGTTGACGGTGCCGGGGTAGAAGACTTTGGTCATGTTCTGTATCTCTAGCATCATTATTTCTCCTCGGCCTTCAACGCCATCACTGCGTCGCTTGCTCCACTCACATGTTGTTCACATGCTCGCTGCGTCGTTTTCTTGTCTCCGTCGGCAACCACTTCAGTAGGTTCCTCGCCCTTTACGCCGGATTCGTCGCTTGCACCGGCTGCATTCGCGTTTTCATTCTCGCCCGCGGGGTTGGCTTTCGTCCGTGAAGCTTTTGTTTCCTCCGGTTCGCTGAAAATCTCCGCAGCCTGCGTCGCGGCGGCGAGGGCCGCCTCATGATTCGCCTTGCTTCGCAGCAACGCCTTTTTCCTCGCGCCGGAAGACGACGCCATGTTCCTCGTCTGGGCGATGAGCAGGGAAGCGATGACCAGGATACCGGTCAGCAGCTTGAAGTCGTTCGGCGTGATATGAATCAGGTATCCGTATTTGCGGCCGAAGAACATCAGCGCTTTGTAGATGATGGCTCCAAAGACGGCCCTCAGAGTAATCAGTGATATTTTGTTCGATGAAAAGAGGAACTCTCCGATCATGATGGCCGCCAGCCCTTGGACGACCATGCCTTGGCCGAGGTTCGCATCGGCGAAACCCTGGTATTGGGCGAGCAACCCTCCCGACAAGGCGATCAGGCCGTTGGAAAGTCCGATACCGATCAGCTTGAGGATACTGGGACTCATCCCCTGGCTGATGACCACCTGTTCGTTTCCTCCCAACGCTCCGATAGCCAGTCCGAGATCGGTCCTGAAGAATACGTCTATGATCACCTTGATCACCAGCACGAATACCAACGTCCCTACCAACGCCGCCCACGCTGAGGGGAGAAAGGAGAAAGTCTCCGGCATCGCCGTATAGATAGTGGCCTTGCGGAGCAACGGGACGTTCGCCTTGTTGCCGAGGATGCGGAGATTGATTGAATAGAGCATCGTCATGGTCAGTATGCCGGCGAGAAGCCCCGGCACTTTCAGTTTGTTGTGGATCGCGGCGGTGACCATACCTGCCAGGACTCCGGAGAGGAACGCCAGAAACAGACCCACCGTCACCCCTAGTCCGTTGACGATGCACATGGTCGCGACCGCGGCGCCTGTCGCGACGGACCCATCACAGGTCAGATCGGCGAAATCCAGGATCCTGTAGGAGATCAAGATGCCCAGGACCATGATGGAGAAGATCAGACCATCGACGAAAATACCTTCAATCATGTAGAACCACCCTTGGAAAATCTATTTACCATATACACGAAGACCGCCGGCGCATGCAACAGCCCGGCGGTCGATATATCAAGAAATGAATCAGTTCTTCTGTATCTGCTGGCCGTCTTTGATGATGCAGGCGGCGGAATCGATCAGTTCCTGAGGAATCGTGATTCCAAGTCTGGCGGCGGTGTCGAGGTTGAACCAAAGCTCGAAGTCCGCCGGGTCAGTGAGGAATATCGTACCGATCGTACCTGCGGGAGTCCCGTTGATGATCTGCTCGATCGCTTTGCCGGTGGCGAGTCCGAGGCTGTAGTAGTTGAAGCCCCAGGCCACGAGGCAGTCAAGACCCGGCACTCCGCTGGGATCGGCGCTCATCAACGCCTTGCCGGCCTTTGAACAGACTTCATCAATGGAGGGGAGGGCGCTGATCACCGCGTTGTCGGTGGCGATATAGATGGCGTCTACACGGCCGATGATCGACTGCGCGGCCATTTTCACCTCCGAAGAATTCGCGATCGCGGAGGCTACGAAATTGACGCCGAGCTTCTCGCAAGCCGCCTTCGCCATTTCCATCAGTACGACGCCGTTGGCCTCGCCGCTGGCGTAGATATTGCCGATCGTCTTCGCCCCGGTAAGCTCGACGAGCAGCTTGATCTGCTCCTCGACGGGGTTGTTGTCGGATACGCCGCAGATATTGGTGTCCGTGCTTCCTTTATAGGAATCGACCAGACCGGCGGAGACGGGGTCCGTGACGGCGCTGAACACCACCGGTACGTCGGTGAAGACCTGGGCCAACGCCTGGGCGGTCGGTGTCGCGATGCCTACGGCGATATCGATTTTGTCATTTTTGAATTTCTGGGCGATGGAGACGGAAGTGGAGATGTCCCCGTTCGCATTCTGGAGGTCGTATGAGACGGGCAGGCCGGTGGTCGCCAGATAGTCCTGCAATCCCCGTTCTACCGCGTCGAGAGCCGGATGGGGCATCAGCTTGGATACGCCGATCTTTGTAGTCTTCGGTCCGGACACGGCTGGCTGTTCGGATGAGCCGCCGGCGAAAACAGGCAGGGCAATTGCGACCAACAGGAGCAACACTGTCGAAACGCGCATGATTTTCTTCATAATACTACCTCCAAGGATTCAAGAAACTGAAGAGTCCCTTCAGATTGGGCAAACTATACAACGGACGATTTTTTTTGTAAATCGAAATATGCGCAATTGTGAATAAAAATTCAGAAAATATGCATAATTTTTTTTACTTGGACAGGCGTCAAAGGAAAACGCATCGCGTATGCCGACGGTATCAGTCCATTTCGGGTGAGAAACGGTAGTTGTTGCGTCCCGCTTTTTTCGCCTGGTACATAACTTCGTCCACCTTCTGATAGGAGGTCGCGAATGACGCTCCCGCCTTGACCAGAATGACCCCGAGGCTGACCGTCACTCCGATATCTTCCCGTTCCAGACGTTGCGCTTCCAACCGGTCGCGTAATGCGGAGAAAATATCGTCGACCTGCCGTTCGGATAGAAGGGAAGGGTGGAACGCCATGAATTCATCGCCACCGATACGCCCGATCACGTCCTCGCCGTCGAATACCTCGCGCAGGCATTTCGCCACGGTCGTGAGTACTTGGTCGCCGATATAGTGGCCGTATCTGTCGTTGATATCCTTGAAATGGTCGACATCGATCAGGAACAACGTTCCTGCGGTCTGCTGGAGCAACCCGGTGATTTGCGTCCGGGTTGAATGTACGTTGAAGAGTTCCGTCAGGCTGTCCCGTCGAGAGAGTTCCCTGAGTTTATCCTTCTCCAGCCGCTCTTGCTGGATGTCGGTGATCTTGCCCAGCTTGTAGAGTGGAACGCCGATATTCGAGGCGACCGTCGTGGTGCTGAGCCTCAGCCAGCGTTGCGTCCCGTCCGGTAGCACGCAGAACAGCTCCAGATTCTGATCGCCATCCCCCTGCTTGATGATTTCAATCAGCGGCCGTTCCTTTTCCTCGACGTCGTACGCCATGGTGTTCTCTATGAAATGCAGGCTGTCGTCGATCACGAACAGATGGTCCGCCAGGTAGTCGTATTCAAAGATGTACTCATTGCTCAGCCTGCAGAGCTTCTGGTAGAGGTCGTTGTCGATCTTCATCCGCTGTGTCGCCTTCGCCCTGATCCGTAGCATCATCAGCAACCCGGAGATGATCAATGCGGCGATACCTGCGATCAACGAGACGATCGCCACCGGGTGCGTCTTGATGAACGCGGAGAAGGTCATGTTCTTTGGAATCGCCGCATTACGGTAGATGATGCCCTGTAGCTGTTCCGGCGTGATGCTCCTGATCGCTTTGTTGAAAATACCCAGTAGCTTCTGATCCGTCGATTTTCTCAACGCGAAGAGGACGGATACATGCTGGTTGACCTGCGGTACGATCACAAGCTTGTCGAGGTAGAGGTAGTCCGTATAGTATTGCGCCATGTAGCTGCTTGCATAAGCATGGTCGACCTCTCCCTCCGCCACTGCCTTGATGGCCTCTTCGACGGTTCTGAACGTCGCCGTTACGTTCTGCTCCTGGGTGGCCTTGAGGTAGTTGTATTTCAAGGCTCCAAGGTTCGACATCCCGGCTTCGTCCCGGCGGTCCTGGCTCATGATCATGTCCAGCTGGGACGTTACATAGGCGTCGGTAAGCGCCATGTCCAGATATTCGTTCGCCAGATAGTTCATGGAGATGATTCCTGCGATGGCGTCTATCTCTCCCGTTTCATACAGGTCGTACAGCTCCTGTTGGGAATCGACCATGACCGTCTCGAACCGGAGTCCCGTCTTCTCCGAAATCAACGCGAGTACGTCGGTGGAAATCCCCCTCGGCTCGCCGGTGCGGGGATCCCTGTATTGGATCGGGGCTTTGCCGGAATCCATGCCGACCCTGATGACCCCGGCGCCCTCGATGAAGTCCAGTTCCTCCTGCAGCAGATAGAACGAATTGTTCGGTTCTTCGAAATATTTCTCATAGAGGTTCGCCGTACAGGTGGGGTCCGCCTTTGTCAGCTTGAGCATGGCGGTGTTCAGGGTGTTGATGATCTCGGTGTTCCCTTTCGTCGTTGCCAGATAATATGGTCGCGGGCTAAATTTCGCTATGGATCTGACTCCCGGGATGAAATTGACGTCTATGTTCACCATTACGTCGGCCCTTCCCGATTTCAACGCATCCAATTGCTCCACGATGTCGTCGCACACAATGAATTCGGGGGACAATTTGTTGGTTTCACAGAAATGCACGAGATTCTTGTACGCTCGTGTCGTGGGCTGCCTCGTGGCGATCCTGAGGTTTTCCTTTGTGAGGTAGTTCGTCTCGTTCAGAACGGTATTGTCCTGAAGAACGTACAGCGCGGTATATGAAGTTCCGTAGCTATACCCCGGAAAGTCGTAGATCTGCGCCAGCTGGTCGGAATACGCCATGACGCCGAGTATATCTATTTCCCCCCGTTTCAGCATGTCGAGCATCTCCGACAGTACTGTGTTCATATCGTCGCCTTCCAGCTGCACGAATTCATATTTCCAGTCGGCGTATTGCGCCAGCCGCATCAGATATTCATAGGTATAGCCGGAAAGGTTGCCTTCGTCGTCAATGAACGACAGCCCGTTCTGGATGGGGAAGCCGACCTTGATGACCCTGTTCTGATTCGGCCCGGAGGAAGCGGACTCGGCCGATGCGAAGAGTCCCGGGGCCAGGAGCGTCAGGACGATGAAGACGATAAGAAGCGGCCGTATCGCCGCATGTGGAACGCACGGACTATGGTTCGTCTTCCGGTCACGCGCTTGTCCGTCAGTAACATTGTTTACCATGTAGAGTCGTTTTCCCTTGTTTGACACTCACCGTCACCGCGGGCTCTCGAAGGCTATGCAAGTAGATTTCTCGTCAGGATGAACGGTGGGTACAGGATATCACAAGTTTTGTGAACGTTCAATGTCAGGCTTGCCCATCGCCAGCCGCGTCTGGGCGGCGGCCCCTGGGAGCTGCCGGACCTGTCCGGACAAATAAAAAGCACCGTGGTCACGCCATATCCACAGTGCTTGCATGGAAAAATATTCCGAAAGGACTAGAAATCGTCTTCGCTGAAGGCGTCGTCCTCGTCGTCAAGGAAATCGTCTTCATCCTCTTCGACTTCCGTGGTATCATCCTCGTCATCGATGAAAAAGCTGTCGCTCAGCAAGTCGTCGTCATCTTCGTCGTCGAGTACTTCATCGTTCTCATCATCATAGTCCGCTACGTTGGGAGCGTCGTAGTCGTCTTCAAAATTGATATCGTCGTCGTCATCCGCATCCTCGAAATAGTGTTCTTCCTCTTCGTCCAGCTCATCATCATTGAAGTATTTCATGGAACCATCCCCTTTGAGGCGTTTCCGCCGTCAACCATATGATTATGTATCAACCATACGGTAAGCAAATACATCTGTCAATCTCGATTCCGCGGCTTTTGGAGGAAAGCGGAAGTGAACTGGACAGCCGGGGGGTTCTGTTGTTATGATGGGGACATGAAGAAAGGCTCATATGATTTCATGTTGTCCGTACCCATGGGGGATCCCGCCGGAATCGGGCCGGAAATTGTTCTCAAGGCGCTGGATTCCACTTCCATGCCGGAAAACGTCGGCGTTGTATTCGTCGCCGACGCAAGGCTGCTTGTGCAAACTTCCGTCGATTGCGGCGTACCGTTGCGGTTCGACGGCATAGTCCAGTCGGACGAAGAGCTGAAGTCCGCCATACAGGACGGGGCGCGGTATATCAACTATGACCTTCCCTGCGTCGATCTCGATCTGTTCGCCTACGGGGTGGTCGGCGCCATGTGCGGAAAGGCCGCGTATGATTGCGTCGCCAAGGCCACGGCGTTGGTCATGTCGGGGGTGTGCGACGCGGTGGTGACCCCGCCGTTGCACAAGGAGGCCCTCAGGGCCGCCGGGATTCCCCATATCGGCTATACGGAGATACTTGGCGACCTTGCGAAATGTGAAGCTCCTGTCACCATGTTCGATACTTTGGGCATGAAGATATTTTTCCATAGCAGGCATCTTTCGTTGCGCGACGCCTGCGACGCTGTAACCAAAGAGTCGTTGCTGAATTCTATCATTATATGCGATTCCATCAGCAGCAATCCGCCGGGCTTCAATGTCGGCTTGCCGTTGGCGGTGGCCGGTCTGAATCCGCATTGCGGGGAGCATGGGTTGTTCGGCGATGAAGAACTGACTGCCATCGTCCCTGCCGTTGAGGCCGCCCGGAAGCTCGGTATCGACGTCGTGGGCCCGGTCAGCGCTGATTCCGTCTTCCATCAGGCGAAGACCGGCCGGTACCGGGCCGTCCTGTCGCTGTATCACGACCAGGGGCATATCGCGGCGAAGACGCTTGATTTTGAACGTACCGTGTCGGTGACCTGGAACCTTCCGTTCCTCCGGACTTCGGTGGACCATGGAACTGCGTTCGATATCGCCGGGAAAGGTATCGCGTCGCCGGTAAGCATGATCGAGGCCCTGCAGGTCGCCCAACGGTATCTTGGCGCCGGGGTCAGGCTGTAGGAGGCTGGGAGGCCGTTTATGAAAAACACTTCGAAATGTACATTGGCGTTATTGACGCTCATGATGTCGGTCATGCTTGTCGTCCTTTCGTCCTGCGCTTCTTTCGTCCAGGTCAAAGGGCTCGTCCCCGCGGAGATCGATCTTGGAAAATACCGGAACCTTGCCGTCGCGTCGACGAAAAGCTTCAGCTTCAACTCATACGGCAGGCCTTCCGCCTGGGTCCGTAGCGTAGGGGCCGGGAATGTCTCCGTCGCGAGCGGGATACCCCGCAATCTGGAAGCCCAGGTAGCCTCCTATGCGACGGACCGTCTCGTGAACACGCTGCAGCAGACTGGTTTCTTCAAATTGGTACTGCCGGAAGTGACGGACGCCTATATCGCCGGATCCAGCATCGGCCTTGACTCTTTCTCCTTGCTGCGGCAGGCGGGCGCCACGGCGCTGATGAACAGCGCGATCAACTACATGGATTGCGATGAATACGTCTATAGCAAGCTGAAGACCAAATGGGTGCCGGATGAATATACGACCGATGCGAACGGCAGGCAGGTGTTCGTCCCCGGTCATGAAATCATTGTCGGGACGGACTATTATCTGGTTCAGACGGCCACGGTCACGTTCTCCTATTCCATCATAGACCTTGCTACGGGAGTCGTCCTTGCCGCCAGGAGCTTCTCGGACAAGGTGAGCCAGGAGACGGAGCTGGGGCGGTATGATAGCTTCGCCCCGTCGGTAGTGCCGCTCTATACCAAGATGCTCGATGCGTTTCAGGAGGGGCTGCGCAGGCAGCTCGCGCCCAATTGGGTGACGCGGACGGTGTATCTGATGAGCAACAAGCCGAAGAACGACGCGGCGAAAGAGGCGTACAAGCAGGTGGACAAGGGAAACCTCCAGATCGCCTATGTATTGTTCCACGACCAGTGGACGGAATCGATGCACGTTCCGTCGGGCTACAACGCCTCGCTGATGCTTGAAGCCGTGGGGGATTTGAACGGCGCGCTCAGCCTGATGCAGCAGGTCTACGACTACAGCCATGATCCGCAATGCTATGAAGCCTTGTCTCGTATGCAACGGGCGTTGGCCGAGAGGGCCAAGGCCGAGGAACAGTTGGCCGGAGGCGGTGCCGCCAAGGATGGAGGCGTTTCCGTCACACAAGTCGTGACAGGAAACTGAGATTGTCTTTGGACGTATCATGTGGATGCTCCGGGCTTTCGACCGTATGAAACGGGAGGGGGTGCGGAGCATTCGGTGTAATAGGAGGTCGTGGAATGAAAGGAACGGGCAGTCCGTTGGTCATGGTCTATGCCGGGAACGGCAAGGGGAAGACCTGCGCCGCGATGGGTCAGATGCTTCGTGCGATCGGGCATGGGGCGAAATGCGCCGTCGTACAGTTCATCAAGAGCAATCCTGAGGAACAGGATGTCGGAGAGTGGCGTTGCGCGACGGAACGCCTGGGAGTGGTCTGGAAGAATTTCGGCGTAGGGTTTACCTGGGAGCAGGACTCCATGGAACCGACGGCTGTCGAATGCCGCAAGGGATGGGAGCAGGTCAAGCGTTGGATTTCCACCGGCGCGTTCGATATGATCGTGCTGGATGAATTTACCTATGCGTTGTCCTTGGGCCTGGTGGATTCCGGCGAAGTCCTCATGTGGATTGAGGACCATAGAGGAAAATCCGGCTTCCCTCACTTGGTGATTACCGGAAGAAACGCCCCGGAAGGCTTGGTGAAACTTGCGGACATGGTCAGCGAGATCGTAGAAGTGAAGCATCATTTGGCCCTCAAGGGCAAAAAAGCCGCACCAATGGTCGAATTCTAGCCATCAAATACCAATGAAGGCCTGAAAAGCACTTTAGCGATGATTTTTCTTTACCTTTTTGTCGTAACTGGGCATAATTAAACTGGAGTTGGATGAAAATATGGGATTGATAGATTTCCATTGCCATGTTTTGCCTGGTGTGGATGACGGGGTGAAGGACCTGGACGGAACGAAAGAACAGTTCTGGGCCTATCGGGAAGCGGGGTTCGACCGGGTGGTCTTTACGCCGCATGTATACAACCCGTACGTCCAGTCCCGGATCGAGCTGTTCCGGGAGAGGATGGCGATGGCGACGGCCGCGGCGAAGGACTTCGGCCTGACTACGTACCTTGGCTGTGAACTGTTCGTCGGCCCGCAGGAGGAACTCAAGGCCATTCCCATCATGGGCCGGTACGCGCTGTGCGAATTCGACCGGTTCCTCCAACCCCGTGCGCTGGTAGAGCGGTTGCGGCAACTGACCGACAGGCATTTCAAGATCGTGCTGGCCCATGTCGAACGATACCGTTGGTTTTCTGTCGATTGCGAGATGTTGCACCGCCTGCAGGGGCTGGGCGTCCTGTTCCAGGTGAACGTGGAGGCCGTGGAATCCGGGGAGGCCGCTCCTTGGCTCGAGACCAAGCTCGCCGATATCATCGCGACGGACAACCATGGCGACGCGACGTTGCCGGGCAGGTTGCGCGATCAGCTGGGCAAATGGCCGTACCTGGTGAAACGGATGGATCAGCTGCGCGCATAGCCGCGGCGCATGGGAAGGCTGTCCTGCACGGGGGTGGCGAAGGCCGTTGCCGTTGCCGGCGTTGAGATATATACGACATCCCTTGGAAAGGGATTTTTGCAACTGACGGGATTCCATGTCCTGTCATGAGAGGGAGGTAGCGTATGCTGCTGGATATGACCATTGCGAATTTCAGGTCCGTAAAATCACCTCAGACGATTTCCTTTGAAGCGGTGAGGGACAACAGACTGCCTGAATCCAAGGTGGTGAAGGTCAACGACAAGCTGAAACTGATCAAGACCGCCGCGATTATCGGTCCGAACGGGGCCGGAAAAAGTACTTTCGTCAGAGCCCTTGAGGCTTTGCGCGCCATCGTCGTCGCAGACCCTGAAATGGAGAACCCGTTGCAGCTGCTGACCGGCACATCCTTCGCCTATGCGGAGACGAAAGGCGGACCTGCCACAATGGTGATCCAGGTCTTGCTGGACCGGGGGGACGCCGAGAACGAGGCCGTGGTCGGCCGCTACACGTTGGTCGCCGACAGGGAGAAGGTTTTCGAGGAATCCCTGTACCATGTCGTCGGACGTTCCAAGAAGCTGATGTTCGAACGGAAGCTCGTAGAGGGGGCCGAGGATGAGCTTTCCTACCATTACAGATGGGGCAAGCTCTATCGGGGCGAGAAGAAACGCCTGGTCAACAAGATCAGTCCGAAGCATACGTTCCTCGCCGCTTCCGCGAGAAAGGGAGGGGAGACTTCCACTCCGCTGTACCAGTGGTTCGATGAATCCCTGATGGTGCTGCCGATCGGCCTGTCCTCCATTTCCGAAAAATATCTGGTCGACCAGCTCACGAAGCATCCCGGTTGGGCGAAGCAGCTGATCAACTTCCTCTGGAGCCTCGACATTACCGATATCCGTGACGTCCGTATCCAGAACGACAAGATCATCTTCATCCATACCAACGTCACCCAGCACTACGCGGCGTATTTCGCTACGGAATCCTTGAGCCTGCGGCGTCTTTCGCTGATGGGAATCGCGTTCTTCGAGAGCTTCGTCTCACCACGGACGATCGTACTCGACGACTTCGGTCTGCTGCTTCATCCCGACGTACTCCGTCATGTGGTGGAGATTTTCGAGACCTGCAACACCGGATATGGTTCCCAGATGCTGGCGGTCGACTGCAACCCCTCGTTGCTTCGCGACGGACTGATGCGGCGCGACGGTATCTGGTTCGCGCAGAAGGACAGCGAGTCGGCTACCACCTACTATAGCCTCGCCGACTTCAAGTTCTCCCGGACCAAGGAACGGACGACGCAGCTGTATCTGAGCGGCGCTTATGGCGCGTTGCCCATCACTTCTGAATTCTGCTTCGTCAGAGATGCGAACGAGGAGGCCTGACATGCTGCGCAAGAGAATCAATCAAAATCCGTTTAAGACGATGCTGGTGGTGACCGCCAGCGAGGCCGAGGCTCTCTACTTCTCCCAGATGCGCAAGGACTGCCGGTATGCGAACATGCATGTCCAGTGGGCCGGCGACGGCGTCAAGTCCCTGGAGGAGCTGGTGCTGTACGCCGCGAAGCTGCGGACGAAAGGCAAGTTTGACTCCACCTGGGTCATGTTCGGTTTCGCGGATCTCGGAGTGAACGCCGCACAGGTCAAGGCCGTCATGCCGTTGGCCGAAGGCAAGAAGATCAAGCTCGTCTGGACCAATCCGTCCCTGCCGCTGTGGTTCCTGTTGCATTTGCAGTCGCCCAAGGGTCCCGTCCTGGATCCCGCGGTTATCTCCAAAGCGTTGGGGGGACCGCTTCCGGGGTTCGCGCCGGATGCGCGGTATCTGTTGACCGACGGAATGTCGTTGCATCTGAAGCTGTACCCGGCGAAGGCGAAGGCGGCCCTGAACGCCGGCACATATAATGAAATCATGGAGCCGAGGACCGGACTTCCCGCCACCAATATCCCTGCGCTTCTCAATGAGGTCAGTGAGATCTGCGGGCTCGCGGATCTTTCACACAACCAGAAGCTCGTGGGAATGAAGAACTCGTAAATGATGGACGGACTCACGCTTTTCATCTATATGATATCGTTTGCCCTGGGGTGCATGACCCTAGGGCTTTCGATTGTATATCACATGCGTTCGACATACGCCTGGACCAAGTATTTCATTGTGTTCCATGCCTCTTTGCTCGGATGCATGATGTTGCTCGCTCTGCAGGTCTTCTCCCGGATGTTCCTTTCCGGGTTGGCTTCTGTGATCGTCGGGTATGTGATACGCGTCATCTTCATCGCCGACGTGACTTTCCTGGTCGTATTCATACCGTATTTCACTACTTGGGTCATCGCTCATCCTTGGAGGAATCCGTATAAGACGTTGTTTTACATACTTGCCGCCTGTTATCTGGTGGTGGGTTGCATGGATCTGTTCGGCCACTTCCGTTGGATGAACCCCGTAATGGTCCTGCTGTTTGCGTTCGACTTGTTCTTCTGCATCGGGGTGATCATGAGAAACCTCAAGTCGATCGACAACAAGTACGTCCGCGCGATGTGCTTGTCCATCATCGTCGTCTCTTTCTCGATGCTGCCGGCGATGGCCGCCAGTCTGGTCTGGCCGATGCTCAAGATCATCATCTATCCAATCTATTTTCTCGCGTTCTCCATCACTATCCTTATTTTCCTGTACATAGCGTTCTCTCGCATGCCGGCCCCGGCTCCGGCAAAGCAGGAGCTGACGATCGACCAGCTCGCCCAATACCATATCACCGAACGGGAATTCTCAGTGATCCGGCTGATCGCGTCAGGGCTGACGAACAAGGAGATCGCCTCAGAGCTGGGGATATCGGCCAATACGGTGAACAACCATGTCGCCAATATCTTCACCAAGACTCAGGTCCGAAGCCGCATAGACTTGCTGAATCTGTTGAAAGAGGCTTGGTAACGGTGACCCGGCCGAAAATCCGCTGTTCAAGAGAGGTGATACGACATGCATATCAGCTATGATGTGACCGACTATACCGTAGGGCATTATCAAGACGAAGGGCCGGTACGCGCTTGCGCGCGCCCATGGAAGATGATTCATGATGAACAACCCTCCAAGGCTGTCCTGTGCCTGCATGGATACGCCGGATACCCTGGCGAACTCGTGTTGCCAGGCGTCGGCTTGTACGAAGCCGGTTTCGACGTCTATGCGGTCCGGTATCCGGGCAATGGAACCAGCGGAGTCGATTTCGCCGCTTCACGGCTGGAGGATTGGCTGGGGACCGCCTACGATGCCTGCAAGGATCTCAGAAACCGGTATGAGGAGCTGTATCTGGTCGGACATTCCATGGGCGGCGCCATGGCGGTCGCGCTTGCCGCCGCGTTCGAGACCCGCCGTATGGTGCTGCTGGCTCCCGGTCTGCTGATTCCTTCCTTGTCGATGTGGAAGCTCCGCTTGGCGAAGCTGTTGCGGGGAAGCAAACCGATTCCGCAGGCATGGCAGGCCGATCCCGGCTACAAGTTCTTCTACGAAGGGGCCCCCGACGACGATGCATTCCTCGGAGCCCAGTATTGGTCTTGGATATACCCGGTGCAATTGATGGAGATGGAGAAGCTGCGCCGAATGGCGGTCGCTTCGCTTGACCATCTGGATACCGATACGCTGGTGGTCGTAGGCGGCAAGGACCGCTTGGTTTCTCCCGCGGTCGCCGACTTGGTGCTGGAGAAAGGGAAGGGGGACAACCGGAAGCTGGTCGTCGAGGGCTGTTCCCATTTCATTCCGTATGACAAGGACCCTGAAGCTCGTGATGCCGCCATGGCAGAAATGGTCAAATGGCTACGGTGAGGGCTTCTGGTTTTGCCTCTCCCGGCTGGCTTTCCAATATCTTGAAAGCGTGAAAGCTGGGTCGTGACAGTATGTTTTTATTCTCATGTGCGCGTGCATGGACAGCGCGTATGGACAGGAGGTGCTATCATGAAATTGATTCTAGCAATCGTACAAGCGTCCGATGAACCGGATACAGTAGGTGAATTGACGAAGCATAACTTCTTTGTCACAAAGCTGTCGACCGTCGGGGGGTTCCTGCAGACGAAGAATACCACCCTGCTGATCGGTACCGATGATGACAAGGTCGATGATGCGATCGGTATCATCAAGCGGTTCGCCGGCAAGAGGATGTCCGTCTGTCCGGCCCCGCCGTTGAACGCCGGCACGCCGTTTACCTCCGCGAATCTCGTTGACGCGTTGGTCGGAGGAAGTACGGTTTTTGTCATGGATATCGACCGGTTTGAAAAATTGTAGACTGATACCATCGTAATTCGTGTTCTGACTCGGTATCAGGAGGTTCGGATGTCAGGGATAATCAGAAGGTCTCTCGGCTTTTTCTTTGAGCTGGCGGTTCTGGTGTCTGCCGCGGTGCTTGCATCGCTGGCTTTCCCCAATCCGATTTCCGATACCGGTTGGGGAACCGTCGCCTTTTTCTCCCTGATCCCCTTGTTCTGGGTCGTGGACCATGCCTCATGGAAGACGATCTGGTTGCACGGACTTGTCTATGGCTTCGTATTCTATCTTGTCTACAATTACTGGCTCAAGACCTTCCATCCGCTGGCGATCTGGCTCGCCCCGGTCCTCGAATCGTTCCAGTACCTGATTCTGCTGCCTGTCCTCAAAGCCGCGAAACTGTTTTTCAGAAAACGTGGATATCTTGTGCAGGCCGTATTCTATGTCGCATACCTGTATCTCACCCAACAGGAGTTCCTCGGCTATCCATACGGAAACCTGTCCGCCGCGTTATGGAACCGCCCCGTCCTGATCCAAAGCGCCTCGGTCTTCGGTATCTGGGGAATCTCCTTGTTGCTGACCGTTCCCCAATCCTTCGCGGCTTCGCTGCTCGCCGGGTCTTGGAGCGGCAGCCTGAAGGACTACCGGTGGGATATCGCCGCGTACCTGACGGTGTTCGTGGCCAATCTTACGTTCGGATTTTTTGCTTTGCGACATTATGATGCCGTTCCTGCCGGCCGGACGGTGCGTATAGCCGCGGTGCAGCACTCCGCGGACAGCTGGAAAGGCGGATATGCCACGTATGAACGGAATTTCGAGACATTGGCTGGACTGAGCCTTGAGGCGATGGAGGAAAAGCCCGACATGGTGGTCTGGTCCGAGACCGCCTTCGTTCCTTCTGTAGCCTGGCACAAGGCCTATCCCTCGAACTGGATGACCTCCCGTCTTTGCGACCGTTTCGTGGACTTCGGCATGAGCCTGCCGGTTCCGTTGGTCACGGGCAACCCTGAGGGGCTGATCAAGGATGATACGTTGCCCGCTTTTCTGGAGGACGGGACTTGGAATTGGAAGACCTACAACACGGTGATTCTGTTCGGCGGGGGAGATGTCCTTGGCACCTACCGGAAACAACGCCTTGTCCCCTTCACCGAGCATTTCCCCTATGAACGGCAATTCCCGCGGTTGTACGGGCTGCTGCTCGCCAACGATTTCAAATGGTGGGAAAAGGGGTCCGAAGCCACGGTGTTCTCCTGGGACGGTATCGATTTCTCAACGCCGATTTGCTTCGAGGACACCTTTGGATATCTGAACGCCGAGTTCGTCCGTAACGGCGCCGAGCTGCTGATAAATCTCTCCAACGACAGTTGGTCCGGTTCCGTCGCCGCCCAGATGCAGCATATGCAGCTCGCAGTCTTCCGGGCGGTCGAGAACCGCCGTCCGTTGCTCAGAAGCACAAACAGCGGAATGACCTGCCTCGTCCTGCCTTCCGGCAGGGTGGTTGAGATGCAGGAGCCGTTCATCGAAACCTGGCATGTCTATTCCGTGCCGATCGGACAGAAGGACGGCCTGACCTTCTATACCCGGTATCCAGATATATTGGCGAAGTCGTTGCTCGCCTCTGTGCCGTTCCTGTTTGTCGATGGAATCTTCTTGTCCATACGCCGGCGCAAACATGCCCGGCAGGAAGCGCTGTACGCCCGATACGGACGTTTGTTCGAGCGGCCTGATGACCGCTACGAGTGTTGACCTCGAATATCTGTTTTTCTTATCCCCGTTCCGTCATGCCCTGTGCGAGGTCGTGTCCGAATTCCTTGTTCAGTTCCGGCTCCAATGTTGAAATCTGGTCTTCGGGATATTCCAACGGAAGATTGTTTTGCAGATAGAGGGAGCTTGGCACGAAAATACTTTCAGTTCGTTGTTTTCCCAGTACCAGATGGGCGAACGCCGTCGATACCCCTTCATACGCCTGCTGGAAAGCGTTCTGGTCGATCACCGCGTTGAGCGTCCCTTCCTGCATGGCTGAGATTGATTGCCTGAAGATTTCGCTGCCGACCACGCATATCCTGCGTTGTTCTTTCTGGAGCCTGATCGTATCGAGTATTCTTGCTGTGGTTCGTGCGTTGTTTGCGTAGATTCCACATATATCGTCGAATTTCGTCAGGAAATCGTTGAGCGTTTCAAGCAATCGTTCGGGGTATTCCCGTGATTCATAGAGTTCGATGATCTGTATCCGTGGGTTTGTGACGCTCATCTGGTCGAAGAACCCGCGCACGACCTGGGCATGGTTGTATGCGTCGCGTTTCGTCCCCATGATGATGACTCTGCAGAAACCTTCGATGACCGAGCCGATGTATTCCGCCGCCAGGCGCCCTGTCTTGTACGGGTTTGCCATGACGGTCGCCGTCCGCTGGCTGCCTGGCGCGTCGGCGGAGATCGTGAATATTTTGATTCCGCTGCTCGTGAACCGGTTGAGGATCTCCAGGAACCGGTCTTCCTCCCAGATGATCGTTATCAGGCCGGTTATCCTGTCATGGTATAGGTCATATATCTGTTCCAACTTGGTTTTCTGGTCGGTGAGCGAGCCGTCAAAGGATATCTTTATGATCCGGAAGGTCGTAGGGGATAGCTCTTCCTCCCGTTTCGCGATTCCCGCCCAGATGAACTGATAGAAGAAACGGTCTTCTCCGATTGGTTCGGGGAAAAGCGCGACGACGGTCTGCTGGGGTGCCAGGTGCTTTGCGACGGGGATGTAGTTGAGGGATTGGGCGAGGGCAAGTATCTCGTCTCGTTTTTTTTCACTGACGCCTTTGCTGTTGTTCAAGGCTTTGTGTACCGTTCCTACGGTCACGCCGGTCAGCTTGGCTATGTCTTGAAGCGTCGTCTTTTCTTTCATCATTTTACCTATGCACGATATTATACCCGCCAAAATACAAAAAAACAAGCTTCAAAGAGAAAAAAGAAAAAATATTTTTCTCATTTTCGTTTGAAAATTTGAATATTTAGAGAAAAATTTTTCTTGACATTGGGAAAAAACGAGATAATATGACAGTATATCCTAAGAGGAGGGGTGTCGTGATTTCTTCCAAAAACATGAAGAGTCTCCTGCTTGGCAAGAATTTTCTCGCCGGCTCGCTGGCTGTGGTCTTTTCAGTCATTCTTCTTGCTACGACGAAAAAGGTTTCAAGCGCATATCCATATGTTGTTTTTACGATGATGCTCGCTTTTGGCGTAGTAGTCCTGGTCGAAACGATTTTGAAACGGGATGGGGATGCCGTCCAGAAATTCACAATCGGAGAGATCGTGCTGATTCTGTTCCTGATCATCAATCCTGTGTTGGCGAAGCAGATCGGTTTCTACCTGTCCGCGTTTCTTGAGATTTCCGCGATCTCCATCTTCATCAACCCCGTGAAAACGAAGAAAAACGTCCTGCTTTCCTTGGTGTTCTGCCTGGTCGTCGTTGGACTTTCCTACCTGCTGTTCACCTACGGCCTGCGTATCCGTTGTCCAAGAGGGGCTCTGTCCCTTTTTTAAATATCGAATAAGGAGTTGAATATGAAAAAAGTCATTTTGAAGACGCTTGCCGTCATGACCCTGGTCGCCATGGTTGGCGCCAGCCTGTTCGCCGGAGGCCAGGCTGAAAACGCGGGAGCCGCCGCCTATCCGTCAAAGGAAGTAACCTGTATCGTCATCGCGAACGCCGGAGGCGGAACCGACGCCATGGCCCGCGCTGTCACGAATCCGCTGGAAAAGCTCATGGGCAAGCCGTTTGTCGTTATCAACAACGGTAGCGCAGGCGGTCTGGTCGCAATGGAGGATATCTCCGCGGCCGACCCGGACGGCTATACTCTCGGTGTGTTTTCCAATACCGATGTAGCCAATTTCGCCTATGGACAGGAGAATTGCGAGTTTACCGTCGATGACTTCACCTACATCGCCGCCTTGAACACCACCGGCGACATCATCGTCCTGAAGAAGAATTCTCAGTTCAAGAGTCTTGATGAGTTCCTGACCTTTGCGAAGGCTAATCCCGGCAAGGTCACGATCGGACTGCCTTCCCCGATTCAGGAAATGTCCCTGACCCTGTTCTCCCAGGCCACGGGCACCGAGCTTACAGGGGTCGTCTACGGTGGCGGAAACAATGTATTCGCCGATCTGCTCGGCGGTCATATCGAAGCTGGTATCCTCAGCGCTAAATTCGTCCAGCAGGCTACTGAACAGAAGCTGTCCGTCCTTGGGCTGATGCTTGACGACCGGCTCTCCTCCTATCCCGACGTCCCGACCTTCTCGGAGCAAGGTTATAATGTCAGCAATCCTGCGAAGCGCATGCTGGTAGGGCCCAAGGGCATCGACCAAGCCGTCATCGACAAGCTGGTCGCAGCCATGGAGGAAGGCTATACGGCCGATATGAAGAAAAATATCGAAGCTATCGGAGAAGTACCCGAGCTGACGACCGGCGATGAACTGGCGGCATTCCTGGCAGACGACTTCGCCATGAGAAAAACCTATTTCCAGAACAAATAGGACAGGGGGCGTTCCGTGGAACTCGTAATGCAAGTACTTGGCAATTTGATGAGCCTGGATGTTCTTTTGGTAAGCTTGCTGGGAGCGATCGTCGGGGTGGTGCTTGGCGCCATCCCCGGCATGAACGGCGGTATCGGTATCGCGGTCATGCTTCCGTTCACATATGCGATGGGCCCTGCGCAGGGCCTCCTGTTTCTGGGCGGTATCTACCTCGGTTCCTCCTACGGCGGTTCCATATCGGGTATTCTGATCAATTGTCCGGGAACCGCGGAGTCCGCCTGTACGACAATCGAAGGCTATGCCATGACCGAAAGAGGGGAAGGTAAGAAAGCCCTCTACTATTCCATCATCGCATCTGGTTTTGGAAGCATCGTAGGCCTGGTCGTCCTGGTCCTGTTCGCGCCGGTCCTGTCGAACGTGGCGGTAAAGTTCGGGCCTCCTGAGATGCTTCTGCTCTCGATCTGCGGTCTGACGATCGTCGGAAGCTTGACCGGCAAGAATGTAGCCAAGGGGTTGTTCGCCGCCTGTTTCGGTCTGTTCCTCGCCATGATCGGTATCGACGATGTGTCCGGTTCAATCCGCTTTACATTCGGAATCCGTGCGCTTCGTGGCGGAATAGACCTGATTCCTGCGGTCATCGGACTATTCGCCATTACGGAGATGGTCAAGCAAGGAATGAAACAATTGCAGGCGCAATCCTTCGATGCCCATGTGGAACTGAAACCTGCTCGGTTCCGTGACGTTCTGAAAAGCACCTTCACAAAATACCTGAGGGTTTTGCTCAAATCTTCCGCGATCGGTACGTTCATCGGGATACTGCCCGGGACGGGCGGGGCTATCGCCTCGTTCCTCGCCTATGGTGAAGCGAAAGGAAAAGACAAGGAAGGAACCTTCGGGAAAGGGGAGCCTGCGGGAATAGTCGCTCCTGAAAGCGCCAACAACGCCGCTGTCGGCGGTTCGTTGGTCCCGATGCTCGCGCTGGGGATTCCCGGTTCCGCCACGTCCGCCATCATGTTCGGGGCGCTGACGATCCATGGGCTGGTGCCGGGACAAAGCCTGTTCACCGACCATGCGGAAATCGTCTACACCTTCTTGATCGGTATGTTCTTGGTGACGGTTTTCATGATTCTGATCGGTGTGCTTGGTATCCCCGTGTTCTCATCGATCGTAAAGCTGAAAATGAAGTACATCATCCCCGTCGTCATACTCTTTTCGTTGATCGGCGCGTACAGCGTGAACAACTCCATGAACGATGTCGTCATCGCCGTCGTCCTGGGTATCGTCGGGGTCGTGTTCGCCCGGTTGGAGATTCCCAATACTCCGATTGTACTCGGTCTGATCCTCGGAGGGATCATCGAAAGCAACTACGTCAGGACGATGACCATCGTCAACGCCGCGGGAACGAACATCTTCACCTACATGGTCGCCCGTCCTATCTGTATCGCGATACTGCTGCTGACCGTGTATCTTATCTGGGCGAACGTACGTGCGCTGAGAAAGGGACAGCGGGTGCAGAAATCGACGAATGTCAAACAGGACCTTCGGGATGAATAACATGAAGAAACATATCGTCTATATCCTTTCCGACCAGCATAATCCTCTGGTCATGGGTGCCGCCGGAGACCCTTATGTCCGGACACCGAACATCGATTCCCTGTATCGGGACGGTACCGGCTTCGACAACTGCTACTGCGCCGCGCCGCTGTGCGTCCCGAGCCGTGCGTCGATCCTCAGCGGACTGTCTCCTTCCCATTCCGGAGTCTTCAACAACATGCAGGCGCTTTCATCTTGCGACGCGACCTTCGTGAACTCCCTGACGGTGGGCGGGTATGAGACGGTTCTGTCGGGTAGGATGCATTTCGTCGGCTGGGACCAATGGCACGGATTCGAAAAACATCTGGTCGGGGACATAACCCCCTGTTTCGTGGGCGGGGACAACGAGCGTGAGATATATGGGGAGTTCATGCGTTCGTCCGGGCAGAACCTTACGTCAATCCGAAAATCGGGCGCCGGCAATTCCGCCGTCCTCGATTATGATGCGGCGGTGACGGACGCCGCCTGCGAATATCTCCAGACGCGCAAAGCCGATCGCCCCTTGTTCCTGACCGTGGGGTTCTATGGGCCGCATTGTCCTTACATCGCGCCGAAGGAGCTGTTCGACTACTATTATGATCTCCTGCCTGAGATCGAATTCATGGACGAAGACAAGAAAAGCCGGATGCATCCCGCTATCCAGCGATGGTACGCCAACAGGAAGATGTCGGAAGTGACACCTGCGGATGTTCGTCGTATTCGCGCCGCATACTACGCCATGGTGGAAATCCTTGACCGTCATGTTGGAAGAATCCTGGAGACCATCGACCGGACGTTAGGCCGTGAGAACACGTTGATCGTCTACACTTCGGATCATGGAGACAACATAGGCGAGCATGGTCTTTTTTGGAAGACCAATTTCTACGAAGGCTCCGCGAGGGTCCCGATGGTATTCGTCGAGGATGGCCGGATTGAAAAGAACCGTAGGGTTTCCGAGGCCGTGTCCCTGCTTGACCTCGCTCCAACGTTCATAACCTATGCGGGCTCCCCCTCGCTTCCCATGTATGATGGTGTGGACTTGTCACCGGTTCTTTTCGGTCATGCGGACATGGACTCCGCGCGGCTTGTTGTGTCGATGTGCAGCGATATCAAGGGCGACAGTCCCAGCGTGATGCTGCGGCGGGGCCGGTTCAAGTTCATTCGACACGCCGGGTACGAAGAACCTCAGCTGTTTGATCTTGACGCCGATCCCGGTGAGCTTGCAGACCTGGGGACTGACCTCCGGTATGCCGATGTCGTCAAGGCGTTCGATGCCGTCCTCCCTCGATATTGGAACGCGGACAAGGCCCTTGAGGAGCTTGACGCGGCCAAAACCCATTTCCGGATAATGACCGAATGGTTCCGGGTCGTGAATCCCGGGCTTGTCGGGGAATGGCGGGGCGACGCATCGAGAAACTACCTGGTCGATGCCGGCCAGGCATAGGAGAACAGACATGAGAGTACAGTATGAAGAGATGAAGAGCGAGTTCAAGAGGGTGCTGGAGTCGCGGGGGTTCGACGGGGCGAGCGCGGAGGACGCGGCGCGGGTGTTCGCGGACAACAGCCTGGACGGGATATACTCGCACGGGGTGAACCGGTTCCCGCGGGTGGTGCAGTACCTGGACCACGGGACGATCAGGC